>CALRVE020000001.1:0-192036 GCA_943371535.1 Asaia bogorensis
CATGGCAACTTAGGTTTGCTCTGGATGTTTATTTTAACTCAAGCTGAAATTGCTTATATAGAGGCATTGCCAAATAGAGAATCGATAAAAGAATACTTAATTAATTGGCTTAATAAAAATGAAATAATTTATAGTGATATCATTAAATCAACACAAAGAATTTTAGACAATGGAAATTATACATCGGGTGATAATCAATTACACAACATCTGTATTAATAGCGATTTAATTTGTCACATTTTATCTAATCCGAATGCTAAATATTTAATGTTTAATACCAGTCAAACTTTTGGTCGTAGTGCGTTAGTGCATATAAATAGAAATGATTTTGGTTTAAGGGGACAAGTAAATGTAAATAATGACGCTAATTCATTTGACTTATTTATCAGAGGTTGTCAAGAATTAGGATTAAAAGTTGAATTCAGAATTAATCATGGACCAACACCAATTATTCCATGGACTGAATTAAATGCAATTAATGCAGTTTTTATAAACCAAAATTTCAAAAATAAGATTGCATTTGAACTCCGATTAACTACTACAGAAAAAACAAATAAAATATTTTTGAAAAGTTGTTGTACCGATGGAAACTATCAATCAAGAGAGTTCTATGTATTTACGCCTCTAAGCCCAGCTGCTGTTGATAGGGGTATGTCTAGAAGAAATCGAATATTTATTCGTTGGACTTTACTTCATAATGCTGGAGTCATAGATATCCATGCAACTAGGAAATTTTTAAAAGATGTTTTCTCTTGGTTTAAGGGTAATGATTTTGATGAGATATATAATTTGAATGTACATTAAATTTAATACAAATTAATACATCATGCAGCCATTCTTCAGCATACAATTACCCAATAACTTACAATTAATCTTCAACAGGCAATCGCATATTGCAAGAATTGCTACGCCAGAAGAAACAACCATAGCAGAGCAGGATTGCAGAAATATCTTGAGTATTTTTTTAGACAAATTATCGGTGTTTACTTTAAATGATATACTCATTTTTGAAAGAGAGGTATTGCATTGGCGAATCATAATGTTAGATAATCGCAAAGCACCCAAACGTGAACCCATTTATACAAATTTGAGTCCTGCGTTTATACAATGGTTTTTAGGTGTAGAGCAAAGAGTACAAAACCGATTTCAATATTTTTCAAATTAATTTATTATTGCTAATACACTACAATTTGCACCATCATTTTTGAGTTTTAAAATTCTCAATTATGAACTTACAAGAACAAAACAAAAAAAAGTGGTGGTTAATTGGCATAGCTATTTTAGTTGCATTGGCTATCATTTTTAAAGATGATAAGAAACCTATTAGTGGAGGTAGATTATTGTACGATACATACAGTTGTTGTAATTGTTTTGGTACAGGTAAAGTAACACTTTTGAATATCACCAGAAATTGCAGGATGTGTTTGGGCAATGGTACACTTACACAAAATTCTTATAATAGTAACTGCAAATAACTATTTCTTTTAAAAGTCGAATTAGTTAAATGTTGTTTAGGTGTTGAGCAGATGTCTCATTCGTTGACATGACATTCAATTTGTAAGAAGGATGTCAGCCTGAGCTTGTCGAAGGCGGTTTCGACAGGCTCAACCTGACATCTCGTTTATTTATACAAATTTGCTGCTGCCTGTAGTTCTGTTGCAATGCTTTGTTGTAAACTTATTGGAGACAAAACTTTAATACCATTACTATATCCCATAATCATGGCTTTCAATTCCCATGTAATAATTACGTTTATTTCTACAATGGCATATTCATTGGTGTTTTCAATTATTTCCTGGCTATGGTGTAATGGTTGAGAAAGAATATAATCTTTATTTATAGCATTAAACCATAGTCTTACTTTCTCTGGTAATAAATTGTAGTTGTGTGTAACGCCAAAACTGTATTTAAAATATTGCTCGGCACTAAAGTTTGTATCAATAAAATATTTTGCTTTAGAATTATTGAGTTCTTTGATTCTATCTAAGGCAAACACCAAAGTCAGTTTTTTTTTATGTGCATAGCCAATCACATACCAACGATTTCTATATTGCTTTAATAAATAGGGGCTTAGTGTATGTTCTTTAATATCTCTGCCAAAAGGATGATATTGTATCATCACAACTTTTTGTTCTATAATACTTTGGTATAACGTGTATAAATACTGGTATCCTTCAGTATTGGTATTTTTTTCTACTGCAATAAAATCAGAACCTTGAGCAAGATTGCTTTTTTGTTTTGAGCTGCCTGTAATTAATTTGTTTACCAAACCATCAAAATGTATTACTAAGTTGCTGTTGCCATAGGCATTCATAGTAGCGTTGGCAAAATCTAACACCCATTTATCATCATCGGTTATTGCATTGTGTTCAAAAGAATAGTTAGTGTCAGTATAAATATAACCACCAATTTTTCTATTAAATATTATAGGTGCTTGCTTATGCGTTTGCATATAAGCAATGTCTTTAGAAAGTTGGTCTGCCGTAATGGTAAGTAATTCATCATTTAATTGTTCTAAAATTCTTTGTCGGCTTGCTACAAAACGATTGCTGCGAATTGTTTTATCAATTATTCTATAACGTTCGTAGGCATTTTTATTAACTGGCATAATATATTTTACTGTTTATTATTCTAGTTGGGCAAGCTATAAATGAAAGATATCAAATATTCTATGCATCTTCTTAATTTATCAATAAAAATATTTTAAAGTATAAATCAAAATTGTAAATAGGTTACAAACTGCAAAGTTTATTTTGGGCAAATAATATGAGGGGATGAAAAAAATATTTATAGTGCTTTTAATATCTTTAGTTCCTTTAAAATTGAAAGATAATGTTGTTGGGCAATTTCGTGTATTCATTTTATACAGAGTAATTCAAGATACAATTTCCGATATGGAAAAATCTGGTATGTTTTTCAATTAGTTGATAATTTCAGTTATAGTTCGTTTTTCTACCAAAAACCAGAACCACAAACCCAGCTCTTCGAAACTTGTAGTTTTGCAAGTTTATTTTGTTGCCTTTGGCAACCTTGTTCATCTCTATTCTATCGCCACAATGGCTGCATTGCTTAGGCGGAAATCGTTTTTTGTGTTGTTGTATTTAAGGTAGATGCGTATAATGCTAAAACCACCCCTAGCCCCTCCATGGGAGGGGAAATTTGAACTATACAAAAAACATTGCAGACGGGCAATGAACGGTTGTTCCATTTTGTACTAATGTTTACAGCCCCAAATGGTTCTTCTTTATTCGCAAATTTTTAGCCATTCAATCTTGTACTTTTGCCCTTCCTAAAAATTACTTGTATGAATGCATTGAGTGCAGATATTAAAAAATTAGAACGCCATTTTTTACCAGCCAATTTTACCGTTACCAATTGGGAGAGTTTAGAGCCTTTTTTTAAAACTTTATTAGAGCAAGAATTGAATAGTAAAGCCGATTTAGAACAATGGCTTAAAAACATGAGTGAGCTTGAAGCTGTAGTAAGTGAAGATGCTTGTTGGCGACAAATTAAAATGACTTGCGATACGACTGATAAAACCTTAGAAGAAGCATTTGCTTATTTCTGTATGGAAATTCAACCTAAACTGCAACCTTATGCAGATGCGTTGAATAAAAAGTTTGTAAACTCACTTTTCACGAAAGAATTAGATGAACAAAGATTCTTTACGTATTTACGTAGTGTAAAAAAGAATATTGAATTATTTAGAGAAGAAAATATTCCTATACAAGCCGAGTTGAGTGTGATGCAACAACAGTATGGTGCCATTGCAGGAAAAATGACAGTTGAAGTAAATGGTCAGGAATATACACTGCAACAAGCTAGTAAATTTTTAGAAAGTCATGATAGAAGTTTACGTGAAGAAGTGTATAGAAAAATACAAGACAGAAGATTGCAGGATAAAGATGCTATGCAAACTTTATATACGCAACTGATTGAAAAACGTGATGCCATTGCAAAAAACACAGGCTTTGCCAATTACCGTGATTACAAATTTGTAGAATTGGGCAGGTTTGATTATAGCAAAGAAGATTGCTACAATTTTCATGAAGCTGTGAAGTTGCATGTATTGCCTTTGATAGAAAAAATTTATGCTAAGAAAAAAGAAAAATTAGGCTTAGATACTTTAAGACCCTGGGATACAGAAGCTGAACCTGCTGGCATACAACCTTTAAAACCATTTAATGGTGGCAATGAATTGTATGAAAAATCGGTGGCTTGTTTTGAAAAGCTGAATCCATTTTTTGCTGATTGTTTAAAGAAGATGCATGAGCTGAAACATTTTGATTTAGAGAGTAGAAAAGGCAAAGCTCCAGGTGGTTATAATTGCCCCTTGACGGAAAGCGGTGCTCCATTTATTTTTATGAATGCAGCAGGTACTATGAGCGATGTTACAACAATGGTACATGAAGGTGGACATGCAGTACATTCTTTTTTAAGTCACAACTTAGAGTTGAGTGCTTTTAAAGAATATCCTATGGAAATTGCTGAAGTTGCTAGTATGGCAATGGAATTGTTCAGCATGAATCATTGGGAGAGTTTCTTTGATAATGATGCAGATTTAAAACGTGCCAAAGAACATCAGTTAGAAAGAACGATTACTATTTTTCCTTGGATTGCAACCATAGATAAATTTCAACATTGGGTATATGAAAACCCAACACATACTGTTGAAGAAAGAACAGCCAAATGGATGGAAATTTTACAAGAGTTTAGTACCAACGCCATTGACTTTAGTGGATTGGAAGCTTACCGTGCAATTGGCTGGCAGCGACAATTACATTTGTTTGAAGTGCCATTTTATTATATTGAATATGGCATTGCACAATTGGGTGCTATTGGTTTATGGATGCAGTACAAACAAGATCCTGAACAAGCAATTACCAATTATATTAATGCTTTAAGTTTAGGCGGAACAAAAACTTTACCTGAATTGTATGCAGCAGCAGGATTAAAATTTGATTTAAGTCCTACGCATATTAAAACCTTAATGGATTTTGTAAATACTCAAATGGAGGCTTTATAGCTTGAATGATTAAGGGCATAAAAAAAGGATTTCAACAATTATTGAAATCCTTTTTTTATAAATAAAATTTTAAACTATTACACCAATTCTTTCACCACATTATAAATAACTTTTGGTTTACCTAAAGTGTAGTAATGTAATACAGGTACACCAAATTCTTTTAACTCTTTACTTTGTTGTAATAACCATTCGGTACCAACAATTTCAACATCGGCATCGGTTTTACATTTCATTACTTCATTAGATAATTCGGTAGGAATATCTACATGAAAAATTCTTGGTAAAATGGTTAATTGTTTTTTGGTAGTTAATGGTTTTAAACCTGGAATAATAGGTACAGTAATACCCATATCTCTACAAGTTTTCACATAATCAAAAAACTTTTGATTATCGAAGAACATTTGAGTCATAATATAATCGGCACCTGCATCTACTTTGTCTTTTAAACGTTGTAAATCAATTTCTAAATTGGGTGCTTCAAAATGCTTTTCAGGATAACCAGCTGTACCAATACAAAAATTGGTTTTACCTCCATTTTGAATGTCTTCATCTAAATATAAACCGTTGTTTAAATTAACCACTTGTTTTTGCAAATCAATGGCATAACCATGCCCATCTTTTTCTGGTTCAAAGCTAGCTTCATTTTTAGCAGCATCGCCACGTAATACTAGTACGTTATCAATACCTAAAAAATTTAAATCAATTAAGGCATCTTCACTTTCACGTTTATTAAAGCCACCGCAAATAAAATGTGGTACCGTATCTATTTGATAGTGGTTCATAATGGCAGCACAAATACCAACAGTACCAGGACGTTTACGAACTTCTACTTTATCAAAAGTGCCATCGGCCTTCTTTTTAAATGCAGTTTCACTTCTATGATAGGTAACATTAATCCAACTAGGTTTAAACTCCATTAATGGATTCAAATGTTCGTACACCAATGAAATGGTTTTGCCTTTTAAAGGCGGCAAAACTTCAAAGGAAATTAATGTGTCTTTCGCTTGTGCTATATGTTCGGTAACTTTCATGTTATTTTTAAATTGGTGCAAACTTAGTAATGCAAATTATAATTTGTACAATAAACTAACAAAAAGGCTAAAATTATTGAAGTAAGTTCTACAACAATCGTTTGCGTAAGGGTCTAAAAAATTAAAACCTCTTAAAAAGAGGTTTTAAAATAGAAATATTATTGAGTTACATATTTCGTCTGTACTGTCCACCTACTTCATACAATGCATTGGTAATTTGTCCTAAGCTGCAATATTTTACAGTTTCCATCAACTCCTCAAATAGGTTACCATTGTTAATGGCAACTTGTTTTAAGCGTTGTAACATTTCGGCACTTTTTTGTTCATTGCGTTTCCAAAATGCTTGTAAGTTGGTTATTTGCAGTTCTTTTTCTTCTTTGGTACTACGTATAACTTCTGTTGGTAAAATGGTTGGACTACCATTTTTATTTAAGAAAGTATTTACACCAATCAATGGCAATTCGCCTGTATGCTTTTGCATTTCGTAATGCATACTTTCTTCTTGTATTTTATTACGTTGATACATTCTTTCCATTGCTCCTAAAACACCACCACGTTCGGTAATTCTATCAAACTCCATTAATACCGCTTCTTCTACCAAATTGGTCATCTCTTCAATAGCAAAACTGCCTTGGATGAAATTTTCAGTTTTAGCAGAACCTAATTCACGATTAATAATTAGCTGAATAGCCATTGCACGGCGAACACTTTCTTCTGTTGGTGTAGTAATGGCTTCATCGTATGCATTTGTGTGTAAAGAATTACAGTTATCATAAATGGCATACAATGCTTGCAACGAAGTACGAATATCGTTGAAGTCAATTTCTTGAGCATGCAACGAACGACCAGATGTTTGAATATGGTATTTTAATTTTTGAGAACGATCGTTGCCTTTGTATTTGTACTTCATGGCTTTTGCCCAAATTCTACGAGCTACACGACCAATCACACTGTACTCAGGATCCATTCCATTACTGAAGAAGAAAGATAAGTTTGGAGCAAAATCATCAATGTTCATTCCTCTGCTTAAATAATATTCTACATAAGTAAATCCATTGGCTAATGTAAATGCCAATTGTGTAATTGGATTAGCACCAGCTTCTGCAATATGATAACCACTGATACTTACACTATAAAAATTTCTTACTTTTTGTTCAATAAAATATTGTTGTACATCGCCCATTAGTTTCAAGGCAAATTCTGTTGAGAAAATACAAGTGTTTTGAGCTTGGTCTTCTTTTAAAATATCAGCCTGTACTGTTCCTCTAACATTTTGTAAAGCAGTTTGCTTGCATTGTTCATAGATGTCTTTTGGCAACACTTCATCGCCACTTAAACCCAATAGTTTTAAGCCCAAACCATTATTACCTTCTGGCAAACGCTCTGGTGAAGAAGGATTGTAATAAATGGGTTTTACAACTGCTTTAAATTTTGCTTCGCTGATTTTTTTAACTTCATCCCACAATCCTAATTCTTCTATTTTCTTTTCACATTGTTGGTCTATAGCAGCATTCATAAAGAAAGCTAAAAGCATGGCTGCAGGGCCGTTGATAGTCATGCTTACGCTGGTGTTAGCAGCACATAAATCGAAGCCACTGTATAATTTTTTGGCATCATCTACTGTTGCTATACTTACCCCACTGTTGCCTACTTTTCCATAAATATCAGGACGAATAGCTGGGTCTTCTCCATATAAAGTAACACTATCAAATGCTGTACTTAAACGTTTTGCTGGCTGACCCAATGATACATAATGAAAACGTTTGTTGGTACGTTCTGGGCCACCTTCTCCTGCAAACATTCTGGTTGGGTCTTCGCCTTCTCGTTTTAAAGGAAATACGCCCGATGTAAAAGGAAACTCACCAGGAATGTTTTCTTGTAATTGCCATTGTAAAATATCGCCCCAATCTTTGTACTTTGGCAACACCACTTTTGGCACTTTTGTACCACTTAAAGAAAGTGAGGTAAGTGGTTGTTTAATTACTTTATCACGAACTTGATATTCAAAAAATTCATTGGAATATTTTTCTTGCAATGCTTTCCAGTTATCGAGTAATTTTTTTACTTCGGGTTGGAGTTGATTACTCAATTGTTCGTATTTGGATTGTAATATTTCAGTAGCCATATTGTTCAATAATTATACTTTTTTTGATTGGTTCTTTTTTAAGAATTTTTTTACTTCAGTTTGTAATTGTTTAGCTGAAGGAAATTTATTTTTTAAGCTTTTGGGTAACGACTTGCTAAATTCATAATCACTTACACCAATAGGATGATGAATGTTACGTAAGGCAAAATCTACTTCTACTGTATCTTTTGAACTGCATAAAATAATACCTATTGATGGGTTGTCAGTTGGATGTTTTAGTTGTTCATTTACTATATTCAAATAGCCATTCATTTGCCCTGTATGAGCTAATTCAAACTCTTCCATTTTTAATTCAATAACAATATAGCTGCGTAGATGTAAGTGATAAAAAAGTAAATCGAGGTAATGTTCTTTTCTACCAATTTTTAATTTAAACTGCCTTCCCACAAATGCAAACCCAGCACCAAGTTCAATTAAAAATTTTTGAATATGATTAATCAATTCTTGCTCCATTTCTCTTTCGGTAAACTGACTACCTAATTGTAAAAAATCGAACTTGTATGGATCTTTTAAAATTTGATTGGCTAAATCACTTTGTGGTTTTGGTAGGGTTAAATGAAAGTTGGACGCTTTTCTTTTTTTGTGCTGACGTGTATATAAATCGGTTTCTACTTGATACAACAAAATATTACGGCTCCAATTATTTTCAATGGTTTGCTCTATGTACCAAACTCTTTCTTTTTCGTCTTCTATTTTATCTAAGAGTAGAGTGTGATGACCCCATGGAATGCTTACTATAACTGAATTTGAGAGAAAATAGGTTTCGTTTCCAATTAACGCAACAGCTTGTTGCGTAATTGTTTTTTTTGTTTTTTTAATTAACGCAACAGCTTGTTGCGTAATTAGTAAATTAGGATATGCTTTGGCAAATTGCTGCATGTAAATCATGCTTCTAGTAGAAAACCCTTTGATATCGGGAAATGATTTTTGTAAATCTGCAGAAAGGTTTTGAACAATATTACTACCCCAATCTTCCTTTTCAATTTTTGTATTTAGCTCATTACCTAAATACCAATATAGTACAAGCATATTGCTGTTTACCTGCAAAGCTGTTTGCAGTTTAGATTGTTGAATATTCTTTTTTAATTCAATCAACCATTGGCTATATTTTTTTTTGCTATGCATTTACTTCTCGTTCTCCAACATATCTATTGTTCCTTTTAGCTGATACATTTTACTAGCAATTGTGGTTTGATCTTTTACCCATGCATCATAGTTGCGTATTACATCAGCAATTTCACTTAAGTAACGAACTCTTTTGGGAGGAATGATAGATGGTTTAGAAGATAATTCAGTTGTAATACTTCTTAATGCAGTTAAATCGCCAAACTCAATAGTTAGTTTTTCATTGATTTTATCCATCAACTTAATAAACAATGCATTAATACCAGCATCATTAAACTGTGCTGCAATGCTGCCTACTATTGGCAAATCTTCATCTTTAGCAGTAAATAAATTGTGGTTGCGTTTGTATTGTTTGCGTACATCATGCAAAGCATCTAATGCTCCAGCTTTATCAAATTTGTTAATACAAATTACATCAGCATAATCTAACATATTAATTTTCTCTAACTGAGACGCTGCACCATATTCAGGAGTCATAACATATAAACTCACATCACAATAATCTAAAATACTAGCATCACTTTGCCCAACACCTGCACTTTCTAAAATAATAAAATCGTAGCCAGCTGCTTTGCAAACATCAATGGCTTCTTGCACATAAGCACTCAATGCAGTGTTGTCATCTCTTGTTGCCAAACTACGCATATAAGCTCTTGGATGAGAGATAGCGTTCATTCTTATTCTATCGCCCAACAATGCACCACCTGTTTTTTTCTTACTCGGGTCAACGCTAATTACAGCAATGGTTTTATTGGTAAATGTGGTTAAATAACGTCGTACAATTTCATCGGTTACTGAGCTTTTTCCTGCACCTCCTGTACCTGTTATACCTAATACTGGAGCCTCCCTGCCCTCCAAAGGAGGGTTCTGATTTTCGCTTGTATTAAGTTGCTTTATTTCATCTAATAAGTTATTATAGTTTATTCCATTTTCTGCATGTGTAATAGCTCTAGCGATTCTTCTTACATCTTTTACTTCACCTAAAGGCAATGAAGTTCCCCATTTTGGAACCTCCATAATTCCCCCTTTGGGGGCTTGGGGGCTACATTGCTTTACCACATCTTCAATCATGCCTTCAAGTCCCATTTTTCTACCATCATCAGGACTATAAATTTTGGTTATACCATAATTTTCTAGTTCTCTCATTTCATCTGGCAAAATTGTTCCACCTCCACCACCAAAAATTTTAATATGGCTACAACCATTTTCATCTAGCAAATCCTTCATGTACTTAAAGAATTCTAGGTGCCCACCTTGGTATGAAGTAATGGCAATACCTTGAGCATCTTCTTCAATAGCACATTCTACAATTTCAAGAACGCTTCTGTTATGACCTAAATGAATAATTTCGGCTCCTTTGCTTTGCATAATTCTACGCATAATGTTTATAGCAGCATCATGACCATCGAACAAACTGGCAGCAGTAACAATTCTAACTTTATTGGTAAGTTTAAATAACATAGTATTTGTATTGAAAGCAACAAAATTAAGTGATTACAGCTAACGGTTAACGGTTGTTAGTTTATAAGATTTTTTGTAGCTGATTTATCAATTTATATTTACGCCATTATAAAAAAACATATGGCATTTACAGTTGAAATTAATCAGGAAAGTTCATATCCCTCTATTATTTTGAAAGACAATGAAACGGGTTGCTTTGCAGAAGTTTATGCATTGGGTGCATTGTTGAATGCCTTTCATATTCCAACATCCAACGGCTTTATCAATATTATTGATGGATTTACTAGTGTTGAAGATGCTGGTACAAACATAACCAACGACTTCAAGAGTGCTAAGTTGAGTCCGTTTGTATGCAGAATGAAGGAAGGAAAATATTCATTTAATAGCAATAATTACACCATAGAGAAGTTTTATTTACAACCACATGCTATTCATGGAATTATTTATGATGCTGCATTTGAAATAGTTGCTTCTACTGCAAATGATACATATGCTGAAGTGATTTTACAATATCATTATACAGGAAATGATACAGGCTTTCCATTTAATTATACAACTACTGTTTGCTGGAAATTGAAAAGTAATTTTGAATTATCTGTAACCACAACTGCAGAGCATTACAATACATTTGCTATTCCTTTTGCAGATGGCTGGCATCCATATTTTACATTGGGAGAAACAGTTGATGATTGCACACTTCAATTTGATAGCAATGAACAAGTTGAGTTTGATGCAACGTTAATTCCTACTGATAATATTATTGTAGACAATCGTTTTGTGAATGGCTCTTTACTAAAAGATATTTCGTTAGATAATTGTTTTAAACTTTTTAAGCCAGGGTTATCGGTTTGTATTTTGAAAAATGATGCTCTACAATTAACCATTTCACCTGATGCAACTTATCCTTTTTTACAAGTATACACACCACCTCACAGAAAAAGTATTGCCATAGAAAATTTAAGTGCTGCACCAGATGCATTTAATAATAGAATGGGTTTATTATTGTTAGAACCCAATAAAAAATATAGTTTCACAACAACATATGCTGTGCAAAATATAAAATAAAAAAAGCCCCTTATATGGGGCTTTTGATTATAAACTCATTGTTGCAATTACACTTATTTCAACATTTACACCTTTGGGTAAACCTTTAACGGCAACGGTTTCTCTTGCAGGAAAATCGCCATTAAAATAACTGCCATATACTGTATTTACTTCAGCAAACAAACTCATATCGCTTAGAAAAATAGTGGTTTTAACTATATGTTCAAAGGTAATATGAGCTTCGGTTAAAATGGCTTGTAGGTTATGCATTACCTGATGTGCTTCATCTTGAATACTTCCCTCAACTAATTCGTTGGTAGCAGGATTAATAGCAATTTGTCCACTGACAAATAATAAATCTCCAGCTTTTACAGCTTGGTTGTAAGGGCCAATTGGTGCAGGTGCTTTATCTGTTTTAATAATTTGTTTAGGCATAGATTTTATTTTAGGAAAGCAAGTAACTGTATTTTTAGTAACCAACCAACTTACTTTTGCCTAAAACAAGTAATCATGACAGCAGTGGTTTTATGTACGGCAAATCAACAAGATGAAATATTGAAAAAGCAAACTGCTGATGGTTTACAATTTATTTTTACTTCATCTGCCAATGAATTTGAAACTTCTACTGGAGATGTTTTTTTCAATTTGTTGTTTGATGAAATTAATCCAACTTTTTACAAAAGTAATCAGTTAGTTTTTGTGAATGCAGTTAGTACAACCTGTGCTCAATTACCAGAAAATTGTATTAGAATCAATGCATGGAATGGTTTTATTGAAAGAACAACTATTGAAATTGCTACAACTACACATCAACAGTATGTAGATAAAACTATGAAAGCATTTGGATGGAATTATCAATTAGTACTCGATGAATTAGGTATGATTGCACCAAGAATTATTGCCATGATTGTAAATGAAGCTTATTTTGGTTTGGAAGATGGTATTAGTACCAAAGATGAAATTGATATTGCCATGAAGCTTGGAACAAACTATCCTTGGGGTCCGTTTGAATGGAGCGAAAAAATTGGTTTGGATAAAATTTATCAATTGTTAGTTGTATTAAGCAAACAAGATTCAAGATATACACCATCTTTATTGTTGCAACAAACTGTACAAAACCTTAAATCATAATACTTTGGCTCTAATTTTAAATATTGATACTGCTACTGAAAATGCAAGTATATGCTTATCGCAAAATGGTAAAGTAATTGCTTTTGAAGAAAGTGTTGAACAAAAAAATCATGCTTCTTTTTTGCAGCCTGCTATTCAAAAAATTATACAACAAAGTTCAATCAGTATCAATAGTTTAGATGCAATTGCAGTAACATTTGGACCAGGTAGTTATACAGGTTTAAGGGTTGGACTAGCATCGGCTAAAGGCATTTGTTATGCATTACATAAACCGCTTATAACTCTAAATACTTTAGAAGTAATGGCTTGGGCAGCTAAACAAAGTATAGAGCCTGCATTATTTACTGATAATCAAACTCCTATATTGTTTTGCCCAATGATAGATGCTAGACGTATGGAGGTTTTTGTAGCCACTTTTAATCAGCAACTTCAAATGCAATTAGCCACCACTGCAATGATATTGCAAGAAGATAGTTTTATTACTGAATTAACTGCTCATCAAGTATTTTTTTCAGGAAATGGCAGTACTAAACTTAAAAACATATTAAAAAATAGCAACGCTTACTTTATAGATGTGGTGTATTCTGCCACCTCTATGGTAGCAATTTCAGAGCAATATTATCAGCTACAATCCTTTGCCAGCTTAGCTTATAGCGAACCTTTTTATGGTAAAGAGTTCTATACCCCGCCTTCAAAAAAATAATATAATAAAAAAAAAGTTGATAATATTCATATTTAATAACAGATTTGTTGTATACATTTGCATTATTATTTAACCCCCAAAAAAAGTATACGATGAGTCAAACTAGCATTGTTTTGCAAAATGGCAAAAATTCTTTGAAGGTAGATTACCTACGCACCAAGAAAGCAGCTTTAATTTTGAGAGCTGTAAATCACAAGCTTCGTCAGCAAATGATTAAGTTAATTGATGACAAGCAAAAGATTACTGTAACCGAAATTTATGTTAAGTTAAGATTGGAGCAATCAGTTGCTTCTCAGCACTTAGCAATTTTACGTCGTGCAGGTATTGTTGCTACAACTCGTGATGGAAAGTTTATTTACTACAGCGTAAATTACCCTCGTTTAGCTGAAGTAGTTAAGTTTACCGATGATTTGTTAGGTTAATCTTCAAGTTTTTTTGAACAACATTTACAAGTGAGTTACTTATTAGTAGCTCACTTTTTTTATGGATTACATTTTGCTTTTCAACAGTTTCAATACAATTGTTAGCAATAACTCTTTTAGTCATTTTATTTACTATTCTATTTTTATTGAATGAAAACAAGCATAGTATTTTGTCTATTGTTATTCCTATTATGTTCTTGCAGTAAAAACATCACACAATCGGGTAAAGCATCATATTATTCAGATAATTTAAGTGGAAGAAAAACTGCCAATGGCGAAAAATATTCACCCGCTGCTTACACAGCTGCTCACAAAAAATTGCCCTTTGGCACAACGGTTAAAGTAACCAATTTATCAAATGGCAAAACTGTTACAGTTCGTGTTAACGATAGAGGTCCTTTTGTAGCTGGTAGAATTATAGATTTAAGCAAAGCTGCCGCAAAAGAAATTGGTATGCTACAATCGGGGGTTGTAAAAGTGAAAATTCAGTATAAGAAAAAGAAAGCCAAAAAATAAGTTCTTGTTTTTTTGTTCAAACAAACCTTCTTATCAAAAAACTATATTTGCAGCATGAGCAAACCATTTTTACATACTGTACTTTCTCCTAAGTTATTAGATATATACGATATTAATAATAGTATAGTGGTAATCATCGATGTTTTTAGAGCTACTAGTACTATAGCTACAGCATTGTATAATGGAGCTACTAAAATTATTCCTGTTGATGCAGTTGATAAATGCATAGCTATTGGTAATGCAACACCCAATAGTATTACAGCAGGCGAAAGAGATGGAAAAGTAATTGAAGGTTTGCAATATGGCAATAGCCCGGCCGAATATCCTAGAAGTTTTATAGAAGGTAAAACCTTAGTACTAACCACTACCAATGGCACCAAACTATTACACATGGCATTAAAAAATGGAGCTAGCGAAGTAATAACTGGCTCGTTTCCAAACTTAGGTGCAGTATGTAATTTTTTGAAGCAACAAAACAAAAATGTGTTTTTAGGTTGTAGTGCATGGAAAGATAGATTTAACCTAGAAGATACACTTTTTGCTGGTGCTGTAATTAATGAAGTGCAAAATTATTTTACCATTCATTGCGATAGTAGTTTAATGGCTCAACAAATGTATTTGCAACATAAAAATGATATGTTCAGTTTTGCTCGTTTAACTACACACTGGCACAGATTAAGCCAATATGGCTTAGAAAAAGATTTAGAATATTGTGTTACACCAAATACAGCAAACATACTACCCATTTATAAAGATGGAAGTTTAATAATAGCATAGCGTTTACTACTAATAAGCATATTTGTTGATTGAAATATTTTATTGCTGAATATATACTACATTCAGTACAAATAAACTCAATAATTCAAGCTGAATAATTGAACATAAATTATTGCGAATGCTAATTTTGATTTATGTTACACTGCTATTTCTAAACTAAACTGTAGCCATGATGAAGAAAGACAATTTTACTTGGAGCGATTCTTGCGAACCTCATAAACTTAGAACCAAAGAAATTATTACCAATCACCCAGAAATCAGGGGCTTAATTGGTCGTAATCCATACACTTTTTTAATTATACTTTTTTGCGTTGCGTTGCAAATTGCACTAGCTTATTTTTTACAAGATAAAAGTTGGTGGTTGGTAATAGGCCTTGCTTATTTTGTAGGTGCTTTTGCAAGTCATACTTTATTTGTTTGCATTCACGAATGTGCCCATAACTTGGTTTTCAAAAAACGATATTTAAATACACTTGCTGGCATTTTTGCCAATTTACCAATGGTTTTACCAAGTGCAGTTTCTTTTCAAAAATATCATTTAAAACACCACTCTTTTCAAGGTGTAGAAGAGTTAGATGGAGATATGCCTTATCATTGGGAAGCTCGATTAATCAATAATTCTGCCCTAGGCAAAGCAATATGGTTACTGTTTTATCCATTGTTTCAAATGTTACGTCCAGCAAGGCTAAAAGAAATTGATTTAATAGATGGGTGGACAATTGTAAACATTGTTGTAGAAGTAACTTTTATGGGATTTCTATTTTACTTTTTAGGTATTAAAGCGTTTGTTTTTTTATTGGTTAGTTTCTTTTTTTCGGTGGGTTTACATCCTTTGGGGGCTCGTTGGGTACAAGAACATTTTCTTACACATGGCAACCAAGAAACTAAAAGTTATTATGGCCCTTTAAATACGGTAAACTTAAATGTGGGTTATCATAACGAACATCACGATTTTCCATCTGTTCCATGGAATAAATTACCTAAAATAAAAGAATTTGGAGGAGCTTACTATAACACTTTACATCATCATACTTCTTATGTAGGATTGTTGTTTAGATTTTTGTTCGATAAAGAATTATCGGTTTTCTCTAGAATGGCTCGTTCTAATAGAGGTAAAACCAAATTAAATGATATGACCATGTATCAGGTAGAAACTTCTAAAAAAATATTGAAAGAAGATATTGTTGTTTAAAAACCTACTACATACTATTTCAATTTTTTAAAGGCTGTTTCACCAATTTGAAGCAGCTTTTTATTTATAAATAAAATAAGTTTTTACAGAAAAAAACCCATCATAGAAATGACGGGTGAATTGCTTAATAGCCCCAAAAATGAGAACTAGAGAAAATTGCTTTTCGTAATACAATATTCAATCAATTAGTTTGTGTACACAATACCTATTTTGGGGTATTTTTTAATGTTTTCTTATACCAACAATTACTTTACTTTGCTGCAATTGAGCAATAAATATGAAGCAACACAATTTTAATTCTGGTCCATCTATTTTACCACAAGTAGTATTACAACAAGCAGCACAAGCTGTAATAGAATACAATAATTTGGGATTATCGTTACTAGAAATTGGTCACAGAACCACCCATTTTGTTGAAATTATTGAAGAAGCCAAAACTTTAGTAAAACAACTTATGCAATTGAATGATGACTATGAAGTGTTGTTTTTACATGGAGGTGCCACTACACAGTTTATGCAAATTCCTATGAATTTGCTAGATAATAGTGCAACAGCAGCTTATTGCAATAATGGCATTTGGGGTAGTAAAGCCATAAAAGAAGCTGAATTATTTGGAAATGTTGCAACCGTTGCTACATCGGCCGATAAAAAATATACCTACATTCAAAAAGAATTCAACTTACCAACCCATGCAGCTTATTTGCATGTTACCTCTAATAACACAGTAGAAGGTACACAATGGCATAGTTTTCCAACAACCAACATTCCGTTAATTGCCGATATGAGTAGCGATATTTTTAGTAGGCAACTTAACTTTAATCAATTTGCATTAATTTATGCAGGAGCTCAGAAAAATATGGGAGCAGCAGGTGTAAATTTAGTAGTAGTACGTAAAGATATTTTAGGCAAAATGGAAAGAAAAATTCCTGCAATAATGGATTATCGAAATCATATAAACGCTGGCAGTTTATTAAATACACCACCTGTTTTTGCAGTGTATGTTGCCATGCTAACGTTACGATGGATTGTAGCCGAAGGTGGTTTAACAGAAATGGAAAAAAGAGCCAATGAAAAATCTGCTTTATTGTACAATACCATCGATACACTTCCATTATTCAATTGCCCAATTGCTGTTGACGATAGAAGCAAAATGAATGCAGTATTTTTTATTGAGAACGAAGAGTTGCAAAATAAATTTTTAGACGAATGTAAAGCCAATGGAATGGTAGGCGTAAAAGGTTATAGAACAGTTGGTGGAATTCGTGTAAGTATGTACAATGCTTTGCCTATGGAAAGCGTAGTAGCATTTACCAACTTAATGCAAGATTTCTCTAATAAATATGCATCATAAAATTCTTAGCATTAGAAATATAGCATAAAAATTCAATATTCATTAATCCGTAGTTTATTATATTGCACCACTTATGAGTAACATTAATCCCTTTAAAGCCCTTCGTCCGCAACCTCAATTTGCAAAACAAGTGGCTAGCCGTCCGTACGATGTTTTGAACAGTGCCGAAGCAAAAGTTGAAGCACAAGGTAATAATCATTCATTTTTATACATTACCAAGAGTGAGATTAGTTTAGATGATACAGTAGATATTCACTCTCAAGAAGTATACGATAAAGCCAAGCAAAACTTAGATGCATTTATACAAAGAGATGTGTTGTTTAGAGATAATAAAGCTTGTTATTACATTTACGAATTAATCATGAATGGCAGAAGCCAAACTGGTTTAGTGGCTGCAAGTAGTGTAAACGACTATGAAAATGACATTATTAAAAAGCATGAATTTACCAGACCAGAAAAAGAACAAGATCGTATTAACCATATTAAAACAACAGGAGCTCAAACCGGTAATGTTTTTTTAGCTTATAGAAATAATAACGAAGTTGATACTTTAATTGAAAACTGGAAAACAGTGAAAAGTCCAGTTTATAATTTTACTGCCGAAGATGAAATACAACATACTATTTGGATTGTAAACGATGATACTGTTATAGAACAAATAACTGAATTGTTCAATACAAAAATTCCTTGTACCTATATTGCCGATGGACATCATAGAGCAGCATCTGCAGCAAAAGTTAGAAAAACACTGGGTGTAAATGCAACTGAAGAAAGCAATTACTTTTTAACTACTTTGTTTCCTTCAAATCAATTATACATTATGGATTATAATCGGGTAGTAAAAGATTTGAACGAACTCGATAATGAAACATTTTTTGCTAAACTTGCTACAAACTTTACCATTGAATTAGTAGGCAAACAAATTGTTAGGCCCGATGCATTGCATACATTTGGTATGTATATAGATGGCAATTGGTATAAATTAACTGCTAAAGAAGGTACTTATAGCAACGACCCAATTGGTGTTTTAGATGTAACCATTTTATCTAATTTAATTTTAGATGAAATTTTGAACATAAAAGATCAGCGTACCGATAAAAGAATTGATTTTGTAGGTGGAATTAGAGGTTTGAGCGAATTAGAAAAAAGGGTAGATAGTGGAGATATGAAAGTGGCATTTAGTTTGTATCCAGTAACCATCGATCAATTATTTGATATTGCCGATAGTGGTAATGTTATGCCGCCTAAAAGCACTTGGTTTGAACCCAAATTAAGAGATGGATTATTAACACATCTTATTTACGAATAGACTGTAGTATTGTGTGATAAAAATATTCAATGAAAAAATTTTTAATACTTTTTTTACTCTTGTGTAACGTTGCTATAACTGCAATTGCACAGCCAGAACAATCGGCTAAAGAATTGTACGAAACCGCCAAAACCTTTATGCGTCAAGGCGATTACGATAATGCTATTTTAGTAATTAAAAGAGCATTAGAAAAAGATCCCAACAACTTAGACATGTTGAAAGATCTTGCTTTTCTTCACTTTTTAAAAAGAGAATATGGTTTGGCAATGGAAGTGGGTAAGCCATTAATTGAACGCCCTGATGCCGATGTGCCTACATTTCAAATTTTAGGTTTAACATATAAAGCAATTGCCGAGTATAAAGAATGTAGAAAACTGTATAAAAAGGCATTACTTAAATTTCCGAACAGTGGCGTTATTTATAATGATTATGGCGAATTATTGGCCATGGATAACGAACTAAACAATGCTATTGTACAATGGGAAAAAGGTATTGAGGTAGATGCTAATTATAGCAGCAATTATTATAATGCTGTAAAATATTATTCAAAAAATCAGCAACCCGATTTGTTTTG
The DNA here is from genome assembly GCA_943371535.1 of Asaia bogorensis. GTDB lineage: Bacteria > Bacteroidota > Bacteroidia > Chitinophagales > Chitinophagaceae > UBA1930. Next base: position 19,809 of record CALRVE020000001.1, read on the forward strand.
GATTGCCTTACACGGAGAAAATTTTGTTAACTTAGAAAGCTATACAGCACGTACTACTGAAGTTAAAAAAATTGTGTTAGAAGCCTATAAAAAAATGTACGCCACCACCGATTTAACCAGTGCTATAAAAAATAAAACTGTATCAAATTTTCAAAAAGATGTTTTAGAAACTTTAAATAAAAGCACTTCTATTGCACAAGATGGTATTAATGCCGATAATTTAATGGCAATTAAAACAAGGTTTGTGTTAGATTGGTTTGAAGGGCATCATACAAAATATCCATTTAGATTATTTGAACATTATCAGCACATGTTAAAAGAAGGTATTTTTGATGCTTACAATCAATGGTTATATGGTTCGGTGGCTAACCCTGCTGCTTACGATCTTTGGGTAAAAACCAATGCTAAAGATGCCGATGCGTTTAAAAAGTTTCAAACGGCACGTATTTATAAAATTCCACAAGGTCAGTATTATAAATAGTTTTTACATTGAAAAGAATATTCAACATACTATACTTTATTGTTGCAAGCATTCCTTTTTGTAGTACAGCTCAGCCCGATTCTGTGTTAAATATTTATGCTGCTCAATATCAAGAAGAACGCATTTTTATACATTTTGACAAAACAGCCTATTTACCCGGCGAAACCATTTGGTTTAAAGCCTATTTTATGCAAGGGGTAGAAGCATCCAATATTAGTAAAAACTTTTATGTTGAGTTTGCCGATGCTTCAGGAAATGTTGTTCAATATTTTACCGCACCCATAGTACTTTCATCGGCTAAAGGCATGTACAAAGTACCCGATAATTTTAAAGAAAATACCTTGTACATAAGGGCTTACACATCTTGGATGCTCAATTTTGATAGTGCATTTTTGTATAAAAAATCAATTCCTATTATTCAACCAAGTGCCAAGCCAAGTAAATTTGTTCAGCCTGTTACTACTCTTCAATTATTTCCTGAAGGTGGTTATTTAGTGAATGATGTAAAAAGTAAAGTTGCGTTTAAAGCAACCAATTCTTTTGGTTATCCAATTTCATTTAAAGGTGCTTTATATAACAAATTGGGTAAACTTGTAGATTCGGTTAAACCTACTCATAACGGAATGGGCTTTTTTTACTTAACTCCACAAAAAGGAGAAACCTACACTTTGAAATGGACAGACGAATGGTTAACCAAACAATCCACAATTCTCCCTGCCGCAAAAGAAGATGGTTTGGTTGTACACCTTAGTCAAGCAGATCAAAAATTATTCATCAATCTTAACCGACCAACAACCTCAAAAGATAATTTTAAACTTGTACGTATTGTAGCAACAATGCACAAAAACTTAGTGTATAGAAGCAATGTAAGGCTAACAAATAATGTAAGCTTTACAGGCGAAATTCCAATAACCAATTTACCAGCAGGTGTATTGCAAGTAACTATTTTTGATATGAATTGGATGCCATTTGCCGAAAGGATTTGCTTTATTAAAAACCAAGACCATGAACTTTTAGCCGATGCAAGAGTGTTTAAACCCAATCTTACAGCAAAAGCCAAAAATACGTTAGAAATAAATATTCCCGATGAAATTAGTGCTAATCTTTCTGTAGCAATTACAGATGCCGAAAGTAATACAGTTAGTAAAGACAATATTATTTCAACCTTATTTTTAACCAGCGATTTAAAAGGATATGTTCATCATCCATCGGCATATTTTATCAACGATTTAGATAGCACCAATAACAACTTAGATTTAGTAATGTTAACCAATGGTTGGAGAAGAATTAAATGGGATGATGTTGCTGCTAATAAATTACCTGAAATAAAATATCCAAGAGATTCTAGTTTCTTATCTATTGCAGGAAAATTGTTTGGAGCCAAAACATCGCAAATACAAGATGTTGGCGATATTAATTTAATTATTAGATCTAAAGATTCATCTACAAAAATTTTATCGGTTCCTTTAAAAAACGATGGAAGCTTTGTAGCTAAAAACAATACTTTTTTTGATACAGTAACCGTGTATTATCAGTTCAATAAAAAGAAAGATTTGGTAAATGCTGTAGCTGTAAATTTTAATAATTTATTGTTATTGCCGAATATTCAAATTGCAATTGATACTTATTTTAAAAATGCAACAGGTATAGATACAAGTGGATGGTTTCGTAAAAAGCAATTGTGGCAAAATCAACAAAATTTAGATAAATTATTACAAACAACCACCTTAGAAGGTGTAACAGTAAAAGCCAAAAAACGTAATGCGGCAGATGAACTTGAAAATAAATATGCAAGTGGAATGTTTAGAGGCGGCGATGGGTATCAGTTTGATTTTGTAAATGATTTAACTGCCCAAAGCTCTATGGACATTTTTACTTATTTGGCAGGAAGAGTTGCAGGGCTTTTAATTAATAACACAGGTGCACAAACAACTGCAACTTGGAGAGGTAGCCCTACTAGTTTATTTTTAAATGAAACGCCTGTAGATGCATCGGTTTTAAGAGATATTCAAGTGGCCGATATTGCTTATGTAAAAGTTATTCGTCCGCCTTTTATTGGAGCTTCTGGTGGTGGGGCAGGTGGTGCAATTGCTGTTTATACAAGACGAGGAGCCGACACAAAAAGTGTTTCGGGCAAAGGATTAGATAATAAAAAATTAGCGGGCTATACTTTAATTAAAGAGTTTTATGCTCCAAATTATGAAACAAATCCAGATTTAAAATACGATAAAGATATTCGTACAACAGTGTATTGGAATCCATTTGTATTGAGCGATAAGAAGAATAGAACTATTCAAATTACCTTCTTTAATAATGATATTAGTAAGAAGCTAAGAGTAGATATTCAAGGCATGAATGAAGAAGGTAAATTGGTAAGTTTTCAGCAGCTCATTCAATAGTTGTATCTTCAACCCAATGGCATTCATACTTCAACCAACATTGTTCGATTACCAATTATCCGATGCTCTTGAAACGCATCAAATCGTTACAGCACAATTAGCCAGTCAAATATTTAACTTTAGTAAAAACTGTACTTTATTCAATTGGTACGATATACATAACAATTGTGAAGCAAGAGCCGATGCATTATCCATCCTATTCACCCATTGGAATATTCCTCATTATAAAGCTTGGGTTTTTAGCGGAGCATTTTTAAAAAGTCATATTGGTGGATTAAAGCAAAACTGGAACTATCATGTAGCAGTAATGTTGCAAGTGCAAAATGCTAATGGTGTTGTTGAACATTTAGTAATTGATCCATCAACCCATCATCAATTACAAACTTTGGTTAGTTGGGCAACAAATATTACAGCCTATGCACATAGTTATCACTTTATAAAATTGCCTGAGTATTATATTTTTCACAATAAAAAAATTGAACCACACAATTGGCATAAACGCAATAAACAAAACTATAAATGGGTAATACAAGGTTTAGCAGGCATCAATGGTTTATCGGCAAAAGGTAAAAGTCAACTTTGTTTTAATAAAAAACGCATTGCTAAAACTGCTCATCTTTTTGCTCAACTGCAAAAGCAATATCCGTTTTAATATTATACACTTAAACAGAGCAGTATGCTGCAAAGTTAGAAACCACGTTAGTATAAAAAACTTTATGACAAAAGAGATTTCACCATTTAAAAATTCAAAAAGAAGTAAAATTATATTTCTGCTTAGTTTACTAGTATCTATAATTTGGGTTCTTGGTAAAACAATAAATATTTATCAGTTGGCAATTATTGGAGCAATATTTGAACTAATGTGGCTGCCCGTTTTGGCATTGACCCCTATTTTATTAATAGGATCTATCATATTTTGGATTAAAGACAAACTCAATTTTAAATCGCTTAACCTGTACTCGTTTCTTGTAATTTTAATTACAATTTTGTTTACAATATTTATTAAGTAATTATAAACCATCGGGAACCTCAATAATAAACATGAGTTTTGAAAACATAGAAATAGTTTTCAGCAGTTATGCTACTGTATTGTTTCATGAATTGCTAAAGATTATTCATTTGGTTTTAGTTGTTCGAGTCATATGAAAAATCATTCCCCCACTTCTGCAAGCCTAGCTAGTTTTAACCTAGCTTTTTTTTGTTACAATAAATACGTATTTTGTTTTCCCTAAACCAACAGTTATGACTGAAGAACAAAAAGATCAGCGTCTTTGGAAAATTGCTCAACAAAGAGCCGAGTTTAAAAAAAGCTTTTTTAGTTATCTTGTAATTGTTACTTTTTTATGGGGTATATGGTGGTTTACTATTGGTAAAAACGAAGGTTATAGTGGTTATCCATGGCCAATTTGGGTAATGTTAGGTTGGGGTATTGGTTTAGTATTTCAATATTTTAAAGCTTATAATGGCGATAAAGAAACTTTAACAGAGAAAGAGTATAAAAAATTAAAAAACGAACAATAGGAAACAATACTTTTTTACTTTTCACTTTTTAACTTAGCCATCAAAGTATTATTTTAGCAAACCAATCATTTACAGCATTGCTGTACAAATAACGAAGCCATATGCAATACCCTAACTACAGATTGTTTGATGCACTCTCGTATCAACAAAATAAATTTCCAAAAAGCGATATGCTTAATGCCAAAATAAATGGCATTTGGAAACATCATAGTACTGCCGAAGTAATTGAAACTGTAAACAAGTTTTCAGCAGGATTATTAAAATTGGGTGTAAAGTGCAATGATTGTACTGCCGAGAGCAGCGACAAAATTGCCATTATAAGTAATAACAGACCCGAATGGCTATTTGCCGATTTTGCCGTACAGCAAATAGGTGCAATTTTAGTACCTATTTATCCAACCACCAATCCTTTAGAACTACAATTTATATTAAACGATGCAGCCGTAAAATATGTATTTGTAAGCGATAAAGAACTGTACGAAAAAACTAAAAACGTTGCAGCTACAGTTCCATCTATACAAAACATTTATTCGTTCAACGAAATTGAAGGTGTAGATCACTATTCACAAGTGTTGGCATTGGCCGATGCAGAGCATTTACAAAAAGTGGAAGAACTTAAAAAAGGAATTCCAATTAGCCATACTGCCACTATTATTTATACATCTGGTACAACTGGTACACCAAAGGGTGTAATGTTAAGCCACGAAAATTTAGTGAGTTGTGTTTTCTTATCTAAAATGAGTTTTCCTTTTGAAGATGCCCCACAAACCAAAGTATTGAGCTTTTTACCACTCAATCATATTTTTGAAAAAGCCGTAAGCTACATTTATATGTTTAGTGGCATTAGTATTTATTATGCCGAAAGCCTTGAAACTATTGGCGATAATTTAAAAGAAGTACAGCCCGATGGTTTTACAACTGTACCTCGTTTACTAGAAAAAGTATACGAAAAAATTATGGCCAAAGGCAATGAACTTACTGGTATAAAAAGAAAATTATTTTATTGGAGTGTAGAACTTGCCGAAAAATATGACAACCTAGTTGATGGTGGTATAATCTACAATGCAAAACTAGCCATTGCCAGAAAATTAGTTTTTAGTAAATGGAGAGAAGCCCTTGGCGGACATATTCATTACGTTGTTACAGGCGGTGCTGCTTGCCAAGAAAAATTAATGAGAATTTTTAATGCTGCCGGAATACCTATTTATGAAGGATATGGACCAACAGAAAATAGCCCTGTAATTACTGTAAATAGAAAAGAAGCCGGAGGTAGCAAATACGGAACAGTAGGACCCAAAATTGAAGGCATTGAAGTGAAAATTGCTGAGGATGGTGAAATTTTGGTAAAAGGACCAACCGTTATGCAAGGCTATTATAAACGCCCCGATTTAACTGCTGAAGTATTAATTGATGGTTGGTTACACACAGGCGATATTGGTATTTGGGTAGATAATAAATATTTGAAAATTACCGATAGAAAAAAGGAACTCTTTAAAACAAGTGGAGGAAAATATGTTGCACCACAACCTATTGAAAACAGATTAAAAGAAAGTCCGTTTGTTGAACAAGTAGTAGTGGTTGGTGCCGATAAAAAGTTTGTTGGTGCTCTTATTGTTCCATCATTCCTTACATTAAAAGAATGGTGTAGAGAAAAAGGAATTAATTACACCACCAATGAAGATGTAATTCATCATCCTAAAGTATTAGAACTGTATAGAGAGTTGGTAGAAAGTTTTAATAAGTTTTTTAATCAGGTAGAACAAGTGAAAAAATTTGAATTACTACCCCAAGAATGGAGTATAGAAAGTGGTGAAATGACGCCTAAAATGAGTTTAAAACGAAAAATTATTTTAGAAAAATATAAAGATGCTATTGATAGAATTTATAGCTAAATCAATGCAAAAAGAGAGACTGTAAAAGGTCTCTCTTTTTAGTTATAGCATCTTAAATATACATTATACCCATTCATCTTTATAATGCTGTTATCTTTGAAATATTAATTACTAGAGCATTTCATGGAAACAGTGATTGGTAAATCAATTAAGCAAGCAGCTTATTTTTTAAATCAGCAACAATTGGTAGCCATACCAACCGAAACGGTATATGGCTTAGCTGGCAATGCTTTTAGCGAAACTGCAATACAACAGATTTATACAGTAAAAAAAAGACCATTATACAATCCATTAATAGTACATATTGCTAGTATTGATTATTTACCAACTATTGTAAAAAATATTCCTAGCAACGCATATAAATTATTTGAAGCATTTAGTCCTGGTCCGTTAACTTTATTGTTACCCAAAAAAGCTATTGTGCCCAATATAGCAACAGCTGGTTTACCACATGTTGCAGTACGTATACCCAATCATACACTTACATTAAAGTTATTGCAGCAATTATCGTTTCCTTTAGCAGCACCAAGTGCCAATTTATTTGGTTATATCAGCCCAACACAGCCTCGGCATGTATTTAAGCAGTTGAATCAAACCATTCCTTACATTTTAGATGGAGGTGTTTGTAAAAGTGGAATTGAAAGTACAGTAGTAGGGTTTGAAAAAAATGTTCCTATAATTTATCGTTTGGGAGCAATCAGTAAAGAAGCAATAGAAGCAGTAACAGGTAAATGTTTACTAAAAAACGAAGTGAACAATATTGCACCAATAAGCCCTGGAATGATTAAACATCATTACAGTCCCAATACACCATTACTGGTAACCCAATCAGTGGTTAATGCAGTTCAACAATTTAAAAAGAAGAAAATTGGCATTGTTAGTTTTTCTAACGATTATTCATTTTTAAAAGTACATCATACCATTGTATTAAGTAAAAAGGCACAACCTAAAGAGGCTGCAAAAAATATTTATGCAGCATTGCATATTATGGATGATCTTCAGTTAGATATTATTTTAGTAGAGCCAATGCCCAATATAGGCATAGGAATTGCAGTGAATGAAAAGCTTGAAAAAGCAGCCGCTAAAACAAACAATATGTAATTATAACTTATAATATTTTCAATTGTAACATAAATTAAACAACTTCACAATGCCCGGACACGTAATTAAACAATATAGAGAGCTTAGAAATTACTCACAAGAATATGTAGCCAAAAAAATGGGTATTTCTCAAAATGCCTATAGTAAAATAGAAAACAACATTACACAGGTAACCGTAAACCATTTAAAAGCAATTTCTGTAACATTAGATGTTCCGGTAATGGATTTATTGAGAGATGATTTTGAAATAAGAAAACCTAATCATTTAAACGATTGTGAAATTAATAGAACCGAAGTAATTATGTATTTACTCGATTTACAACAAACCATCAAACATAAAAAAGAAGAAAACAACAAGTTGTACGGAGCCATTTTGGCTTTATTACAAACCACCAATTATATTTCAGAAGGTATTCAGTAGTACTATTTTACGATTTTGTTAAAAATGAATTAAGGTTGCACGTTTAACCATTGTACAATACATTTGCGAAAATGATTAAAAAGTTAGTTAACATATTTCTTATACTCGTTCTTGCAATTCAAATTTTGCCAGTTCAGCAAATGGGAGCTGCGTTAATGAATAATCAATTTACCGAAGAAATTCCTCACTCACTCGATACATCTACAATAGATTATGCAAAAAAGCAACTAGGTAAAAGTGATTTTATAGATTGGACTTCAACTATTGCTCATCAGTTTGTAGTAAACATCATTGCTTTAAAACCTGCTGTTAGCGTAAACATTCCTGTAAATCACGCATTCGAAATTCTAGTTCCTCCGCCCAATTGTTAATAGTTTTTCTATTTCGTTTCCCGTTTCCTGTTTCCCGTTTTTCCTTTTCTATAACATTCTAGTTTCAACCTTAACATGAAAAAATATTTTCAAAACTTAGGTGCAGATATACCTGCGTCTATAGTTGTTTTCTTAGTAGCATTACCCCTATGTTTGGGTGTTGCTCAAGCAAGTAATCCTGCGGGTCAAAGCATTGTGCCATTATTAGGTGGCATTATTGCAGGCGTTGTAGGTGGTATTGTAATTGGTTTAGTAAGTGGATCTCAACTAAGTGTAAGCGGTCCTGCAGCAGGTTTAACAGCTATTGTAGGTGCAGCAATTGTTACTTTAGGTGGTACGCAAAATGCCTATCAAGTATTTTTATTGGCAGTAGTATTAAGTGGTGTTTTACAAATAATAATGGGTTTTGTAAAGTTGGGCGTTATTGGCGATTATATACCCAACTCGGTAATTAAAGGTATGCTTGCAGCTATTGGATTAATTCTAATACTCAAGCAAATACCACATTTATTGGGTGAAGATTCAATACCCGAAGGTGATGAAAGCTTTTCGCAAGGCAATAAACGAAACACGTTTACATCGGTGTATTATGCTTTAAAGTATTTCACCCCATCGGCGGTAATTATTGGTTTTGTGGGTGTTGCCATTATGATTATTTGGGAAACACAATTCTTTAAATCAAAAAAAAGTTTACAGCTTATTCCAAGTGCATTAATTGTTGTTTTAGTAGGAACAATCATTAACGAAATGTATAAATTATATTATCCAAGTTTTGTATTAGAATCTAAACATTTAGTAAGTCTTCCTGCAACAAAAGAAGCATTGGTTGGGGCTTTTGTGTTCCCTGATTTTAGTCAGTTTGGTAATTACAAAGTATACACCGCAGCATTTACGTTGGCATTGGTAGCTAGTTTAGAAACTTTATTAGGGATAGAAGCAGTAGATAAATTAGATCCGTTAAAAAGAATTTCACCTTCTAACCGTGAGTTAAAAGCACAAGGAGTTGGTAATATGGTATCAGGATTATTGGGTGGCTTGCCACTTACATCGGTAGTGGTAAGAAGCTCGGCAAATGTTACTGCAGGTGCACAAACTAAAATGAGTACTATTTTTCATGGTGTTTTGTTGTTATCATCGGTAGTATTCTTTCCAACTATACTCAATAAAATTCCATTAAGTGCATTAGCTGCTATATTAATTTTTACAGGATACAAACTGGCTAAAGTAAGTTTATTTAAAGATTATTATAAACGAGGTTGGGATCAGTTTATGCCTTTTGTAATAACCATTGTAGCTATTTTAGCTACCGATTTATTAATGGGTATTGTAGTGGGAATTTTAGTAGGCTTGTTCTTTATGTTGCGTAGCAATTTTAAAAGCAGTGTTTTTGTGGTGCACGATAACAACAATTATTTAATAAGACTTAGAAAAGATGTATCGTTTTTAAACAAACCTATCATTATTGCTAAGTTGGAAGAAATACCTGAAAATTCTTTTCTAATTATTGATGCAACAAGATCAGATTTTATTGATAAAGATATCATAGAAGCCATTAACGATTTTCTTTGTCATGCTCATTTAAAAAACATTAAAGTAGAAATTAAAAAAAGCAAATACAAACAAATGCATACGTTGATAAACGAACCAATGTAATAATTTGTATGTTTAATTCATCTTTTCAGTAAGTACAATTATTGAAAACAAACTAATAAAATGATTCCAATGAAAGCGTACGAACGATTACTGCTAGAAAATAGAGCTTGGGCAGGTGAAAAATTGGTTGATGACCCAGAATATTTTTCTCGTTTAGAACATATTCAATCACCCGAATTTTTATGGATTGGCTGTAGCGATAGTAGAGTGCCAGCCAATGAAATTACTGGTACTCAACCCGGCGAAATTTTTGTACACCGTAATATTGCCAATATGGTAGTACATACCGATTTAAATTTGTTATCTGTTTTAGAATATGCCGTACATCATTTAAAAGTAAAGCATATTATTGTGTGTGGTCATTATGGTTGTGGTGGAGTAAAAGCAGCAATGACTAATCATAACTTTGGTATTATTAATAAATGGTTGCGTAACATTAAAGATGTATATAGAATTCATCAAGCAGAAATTGATGCATTAACTAACGAAAATGAAAAAACAAATAAGCTGATTGAATTTAATGTACAAGAGCAAGTGATGAATTTGGCAAAAACATCTATTGTACAAAAAGCTTGGAAAGAAGAACAAAGACCACATTTACATGGTTGGGTGTACGATTTGCATGATGGCATTATTAAACCTGTTTTTGAAATGCATGCCAATACACATATCGATGCTTTATACGAATTTGACGATTTATAAAAAACGATTACTTGCCATATTTATCCCATTTTAAACTATCAACAAACAAACAAACAACTTTACAATAAAATGGAAATTTAACTATGGAAAATGAAAAGGCTGCAACAACCTCTTTAGTACAAGCTCTAGGAAGGTTGTTTAGTTTATTGCGTTTAGATAAAAAAGACATTTCGGCAATTTATGTATTTGCTATTTTATCGGGCTTTATATCGTTGAGTTTACCTCTAGGTATACAAACCATTGTAACCTTTGTACAAACCAACGAAATAAGTGCTTCGGTAGTAGTACTCATCGTAATTGTTGTAGTAGCAGTGTTTTTAGGAGGCTTAATACAAGTAAGACAAAGACAAGTAATTGAACGTGTAGAACAAAAAATATTTACTCGTTATTCTCTTGAGTTTGCTAGCAGGCTACCTAAATTAAATATTGAAAAATTAGATAAGTATTATTTGCCCGAATTGGTGAATCGCTTTTTCGATACCCCAGCTTTAACAAAAGGAATCGAAAAAATAATGCTCGATATTCCAGCAGCAGTAATTCAGGTTTTATTCGGGCTTATTTTGCTGTCTTTTTATCATCCGGTATTTATTGCTTTTGGTGCTTTGTTAATTGTAATTGTATTAATTATTATTCGTTTTACATCTCCTCAAGGGTTGGCAACTGCATTAAAAGCTAGCGATTATAAATATGGTATTGCTGCATGGATAGAAGAAATGGCTAGAGTTATTAAGTCGTTTAAGTATAGTAAAGGCACCGCTTTACACATACAAAAAACCGATGAATTGGTAACACATTACCTAAAGTCTAGAACCAATCATTTTAAAATTTTATTAACTCAATACTGGAGTTTTATTGTATTTAAAATTTTAATTACCGCCGCCATGTTAATTATGGGTTCGGTATTATTGGTCAATCAACAAATAAATGTGGGCCAATTTGTTGCTGCCGATATTGTAATTATTGCCATTATTAATTCGGTTGAAAAACTAATTCTTTCGTTAGATAAAGTGTACGATGCTTTAACTTCTATTCAAAAAGTAAGTAATGTACTGGATAGTGAAATTGAAGTAAGTGGAACTGCAATTCTTGGAGAACCCAATTATGGTATGGCTATTAACTTCAACAATGTAACTTTTGGTTACAATGATGGAAATCCTGTAATTAGTAATATTTCATTTGAAGTATTGCCCGGTCAGTTTGTTTGTATTGCAGGTACATCGGGCTCTGGAAAATCTTCTGTTTTAAGATTACTTACAGGTGCATTCAAAAATTTTGAAGGTGTAATTTTGGTAGACAATGTACCCATTACCAATTATAATCTTACAAGCTTACGTTCTCAAACGGGTATTCTCTTAAGTCAGCAAGATATTTTTCATGGCACATTATTAGAGAATATAACCTTAGGTAATCCTAATGTGCTTTTAAGTGAGGTAACGCTATTGGCCGATGAAATTGGTTTAAGTGAATATGTACAACAAAATAAAGAAGGATACGATACCATATTAGACCCATTAGGTAAAAAGCTGTCTAGAAAAATTAGGCAAGATATTTTGTTGCTTAGAGCATTACTTGGTAAACATAGATTACTTCTATTAGAAGAACCATTTGATCATTTAGATGAAAAACAAAGAATTGGTGTAATGAACTATTTACGTAAAGACAAATCATCTACCATCATTATCACCTCTGAAAAAGAAGAAATGATTAATGATTGCGATGTATTGATTCGTTTACATGATGGTATACTCATTTAATTCATTTGTTTTAATCTTAAAAAAATATTGCATAATCATGAATAATCAATCTTACATAGATGCAAGTATTGAAGAACAATTGCAAAAAAATATCGGACTTCAATCTTTCAAAAATATTTATCGTGTACACAAAAAAAATAGTGTAAGAAAATGGGCATTTGGTTTATTGTGTGTGTTATTGGTAGTGCTTTTTTTACCATGGACTCAAAACATTAGAGCCAAAGGCTTGGTAACCACTTTACGTCAGGTAGATAGACCACAAGAAATGAATACCATACTTGCAGGACGAGTAGTAAAATGGTATGTTAACGAAGGAGATGTAGTAAAAGCAGGAGACACTATTTTACAATTGGGCGAGGTTAAAGTAGATTATTTTGACCCTCAGTTATTAGAACGTACACAACAGCAAATAGCTGGTAAAGCGGCAGCGGTAAAAGGCTACGAAAGTAAAGCCGGTACAGCCGAAGTGCAAATGACAGCTTTATTTGAAGGACAAAAACTAAAGCTACAATCTTTAGACAATAAAATACAACAACAACAATTAAAAGTTACTAGCGATAGTACCGATGTTATTGCAGTAACCAACGAGTTAAATGTTTCTAAACGACAAATTGATGCAGCTAAATTAATGTTAGATAGTGGTGCAATTAGCTTAGTAGATTTTGAAAGAAGAAAAGTAAGTTACCAAAATGCAACAGCAAAAAAGATTAGTGCCGAAAATAAATACTTACAAGGCAAACAAGAGCTAACCAATTTACGCATAGAAAAAAACAGCACCGTACAAGAGTATATCGATAAAATTTCTAAAGCCGAGGGTGATAAGTTTTCTTCAATTTCTAATGCAGCAACTGGTGCTGCTGAAATTGCCAAACTGCAAAACATTTATACTAGTTATGATATAAGAAATAAATTGTATTATATAACTGCACCCCAAGGCGGTCAAATTACCAAAGCCAAAAAAGCTGGTATTGGTGAGTTTGTGAAAGAAGGCGATATGATTGTTGAAATTGTGCCTAATAATATTCAATACGCCATAGAGATGTTTGTTGAGCCAATGGATTTACCATTGATAGATAAAGGACAAAAAGTACGTTTCATTTTTGATGGTTTTCCAGCAATTGTATTTAGTGGTTGGCCTAATACTAGTTATGGAACTTTTGGTGGATTAGTTACTGCTGTAGAAACTAGTGTTAGTGTAAATGGAAAATTTAGAGTATTGGTAGCCGAAGATCCAAAAGATAAACCTTGGCCAAGACTATTAAGAATGGGTGGTGGTGCCAATGGCATTGCATTGTTAAAAGATGTACCTATTTATTACGAATTATGGCGAAACATTAATGGCTTTCCGCCGGAATATTATAGAGCAAGCTTTGAAAAAGATAAAGCTTCAGCTAAAAAATAACTATTTCCAACAAGAGGAGAATTCACTAAAATGAAATTATATATTACCATAGCATTATTCTTTTTAAATGGTTTTGGCTTACTGTATAGTCAAGATAAAAAACTATTTACTGTAGAAGAATTTATTCAAATAATTAAGCAAAATCACCCTGTTGCAAAGCAAGCCAACTTACAAATAAAAATGGCCGAAGCCGAATTGTTAGCTGCAAAAGGTGGTTTTGACCCAGCACTTGCTGTAGATGCCGATAGAAAAACTTTTGATGGCAAGAACTATTATTTTCATACCAACCCCGAAATAAAAGTACCCACTCCAATTGGTGTAGATTTTAAAACCGGTGTTGAAAGTAATGGAGGTAACAATTTATCGTCTGAGCTCACAAGTGGCAGATCTAGTTATGCTGGCTTAGAAGTAGCATTAGCCAAAGGTTTATTAATCGACAAAAGAAGAGCAGCGTTACAACAAGCTAAAATTTTTAGAAGCCAAAGTGAGCAAGAACGATTAAGAATACTCAACGATTTGTTGTTTGATGCATATGTTAGCTATTGGCAATGGGCTGGAGCTTATCAACTATACAGTGTATATAGCAGGTTTTTATCTATTTCAAACGATCGATTACGTTTAGTGAAAATTGCTTATCAAAATGGCGATAGAGCCTGGGCAGATAGTGTAGAAGCTTATACACAAGTACAAAATTTTGAAATTCTACAAGCCGATGCTGCTGTTAAATTAAATATGGCCATATACGATTTAAGCAATTATTTATGGCTACGAGATGATAGTGCTTTTATTTTACCACCACAATTTGTACCCGATACAGTTGCATTTGCTATTAATAAATACAGTGCTTCATTGAACGATATTGTTCAAAGAGCTTCAACCGAAAACCCTACTATTCGATCGTATAATTATAAATTAGATGCATTAGAAGTAGAACGTAAATTGAAATTTCAAAACCTTCTACCCGTTTTTAATGTAAAAGCCAATGTATTAAATAAAGATTATTATGCATTAAAGGGCTTTAATGGAGTATTGTTAGAAAACAACTATAAATGGGGAGTAGATTTTAAGTTGCCTTTATTTTTACGAGAGGGTCGTGGCCAATATAAACAAGCAAAAATAAAAATTACTGAAACCAATCTTCAGCTAAATGCCAAGCGTTGGGAGGTTGAAAATAAAGTACGTAATTATTTTACCGAAGCCAATTTATTGCAACAACAGTTGGTTACTATACAAAGTGCCTACAACAATTACAATACATTATTAAAAACCGAAGTATTGAAATTTAATAATGGAGAAAGTAGTTTGTTTGTAGTAAATACACGAGAAAATAAACTCATTGAAACACTGCAAAAACAAGTTGAATTAAGGGTGAAATATTTTAAAGCCGTATATGCTGTAGATTGGGCTGCAGGATTATTAAGATAAATAAAAAATGGCTCTTTTTTAAAGGAGCCATTTTTTATTGATAAACATTTTATTTTAAATGCTTTAAAATTTCTTCGCTATCGGGTTTTACGTTGCTTTGAAAATGAGCTATTAGTTTACCTTTTTCATCTAACAAAAACTTATTAAAGCTCCATTTAATTTTTACATCCATTACACCATTTTCACTTTTATTGCATAACCATTTGTAAACAGGCGATGCACTATCGCCTAAAATAGGTGTTTTTTCTGCCACTGGAAAAGTAACACCATAACGTACTTTACAAAACTTATTAATATCATCTCCACTAGCCGATTCTTCATGAAACTGATCCGATGGAAATGCCACAATTACCAACTTATCTTTATAAGCACTATAAACGTTTTGTAAATTCGTAAATTGATAAGTGTACTCACACTTAGAGGCAGTATTCACTACCATAATTTTTTTTCCCTTGAATTTTGAGAAGTCAATTACATCTCCTTCAATTGAAGGTACTTTAAAACTGTGTATGGTTTTTGGCTTTGAAATGGTAAACGATACCATTACTAAAAACGCCATGACCAAAAAAAATAATTTATTTTTTTGCATACCCTAAAAATTTACTGGGTAAATATATTAAAAAAAGAAAGGGCATAAACAATAAGTTTATGCCCTTCAATGTTTGTTGAAAAGAAATATCTATTTCAAGTATTTCAAAATTTCATCACTATCTGGGGTTATTTTACTTGGAAAGTAAGCCAATAATTTACCATTTTCGTCAATTAAAAACTTATTAAAGTTCCAAGTTATGGTTGCATCTAGAACTCCATTTTCATTTTTATTGCACAACCATTTATAAATAGCAGCTGCGTTTTCGCCTTTTACTTCTATTTTTTCTGCTAAAGGAAATGTAACACCATAATTTTTCTTACAAAATTCTTGTATTTCGGTTGCAGATCCACTTTCTTGTCCTCCAAACTGGTTACAAGGAAAACCAATGATTACCAACTTGTTTTTGTATTGTTCGTACACTTTTTGTAGTGCATCGTATTGTTTAGTATAACCACAAGCCGATGCTGTATTTACAATCAATATTTTTTTGCCCTTGTACTTAGCAAAATCAATGGTTCCACCATCAATACTTTTTACTTTAAAATTATGAATTGTAATTGGGGCAACTGCTGTAAAAGAACTAACCATGGCAAATAAGGTTAAAATGAATAACTGTTTCATGTAAATTGGTTTTTGTATATACAATAAATGCTGAAAAAAGTTGAACTTACTGATTTTCAAAACAGCCTAAATCGGGCAGGGTAACTACTCGGTTTTTTCCATCCAAATCAATCAACAAGCCTGTATTGCTTCCTTTATTAATTGCTTCGGCTGTTGGGCGAAGTCTAAAATTAAAATATCTTAACCCTGTATTAATACTATCAAAATTAGGAGCAACATTTTTTAATTTATTACCTGTAAAACTTGCACTAGCAGGATCGTTGCTTTTCATTTTATACAACACATTATTAAAGTTTACATTAAATGCTGTAGTGCCTTGTTTGTTCAACACAATTTCATTGTCTACTAAACCGCCTTCACCATAAAAAATACTGTTACTAATGGTTGCATTAACAATATTGGTAGTAGTTGCATTTACAATATTACTAATGGTAAGTACAGCGTTTTTATGTTGCAAATAATTGTTGCCATAACTTGCTACTGTACAATGATTAACATTGTAATTACCCCCTGCTGTAAAGAAAATATTGTATCCACAATTGCTAATTAAACAGTTGCTAATATTCATGCTAGTGTTGCTTCCACCAACGGCAACATCATAAATATTATCCAGTATACATTCTTGCATTATAAGTTTTGGATTACTATTGGTAGCAGGATTTTGTACAATTGTACCTTGATACGCATTTTTTATAATGCAGTATTGTAAAAAGTTATTGGTACTTGTTTCGGTAAAATAAATACCTGGCCAACTTCCTGGAAACTCTCTGTAAAAATTATCCAATCTATCGCCTGCAAATTGAATTCTCGTGCTATCAAATTTTTCACCAACTGCTCTTAAAGTGCCTCTAACAACCATAGGTGCATCGGCATGAAAATATACTTTTGTTCCTTTTTGAATATTCAATGTTTTTCCGGCATCTACTATTAAACTTCCTAGAACTACAAAGGGTAAATTATTGTTCCAAGTAGTATCAGTGGTAACACGTTTATCTCTTAAAAAATTAGCATTTTGTCCAAAAGCATCTAACTGCACAAAACGTGTATTGCCATTGTAATCTATTTTAATACTGTCTTGCACCACAAAAGGTAAATTGTTAGCATTGGGGTTTATAGTAACCATTGCAAAAACATACACACTGTCATTAGCATTAATTTCTATGTTCGTAAAACTAGTACCAGCAATACCATCAACATTCATTTTAAAAAAAGAAGTGTTACCGCCCATTAGTTGAATGGAACTGAGTTTTAATTTTCTATCGTTAGGATTAAATATTTTAAAAGATTGAGTAATTGAACCCACTGTAGTAAAAACGGTATCAAAATGAAGTGTATCAACCGATGTTCTTAATAAAGCATCGCTGCTGGTAATAAAACCATCTTTTTTACAACCAACTATTGAAAAAATAATACAACTGCAAAAAGAAAATATAATAAGCCTTTTAATCATATTGCTTCAAATGTAAAACCAATTTTACATACCATAAAGGTTAAATTTTTTTAAGCAGTATATGCAACAGCAGCAATGCTTAATGCCTTGCAATTTTGTTCAAGTATTATTGCACCACAAGCTTCTAAAGTTGCACCTGTGGTAATAATATCATCTACTAGTAAAACTTGTTTATTGGTTATAGCATGGGTACTGTTTATTGCAAATGCACCATCTATATTGGCCAAACGATGTACTCTATTATTAATGGTTTGAGTTTGGGTAAATACATTTCTTATAACTGCATCTTGTACAATGGGTTTATTTAAAACCAATGCAATTCCTTCGGCAATAAGGGCTGCTTGATTATAGCCTCTTTTAAACTGGCGTTTAGGATTGAGTGGTAGTGGAATGATTACATCTACTTCATTGTACCGATTAGACTGTTGTATTTGAGTACCCAATAACTTACCTAAGTATATGCCTACTTCTTGATTGTTTTTGTATTTTAATTGATGTAATAAATGTTGTATTAATGAATCTTTGGTAAAGTAAAATGCTGCTGTAGCATTGGTAATTGGCAAACGACCGTAAAACATTTTTTCAATAGTATTTTCTGGCATTAAGGTAAAGCCAGTTTCAGGTAATTCAGCCAAACAAGAGGCACACAATAAATGATTTTTTTCAATAGCATCATTGCCACAGCCTTCACAATAGTGTGGATAGATTAAGTGTATAAAATTATTATAATACGATGCTATTTTTTGTAACATATTTATAAATAATTATGCATTGAAGATAGTATTTTGTTCGTTAATATTTAAATTAAATACCAACTATTTATTTGGATAATTTCTTATTTCGGAAAAATTAGGTTTACACTCTTCCAACAAAAACATTGAACTTTGCAAAGCATGAAAATTATTGTTCTATCTGCAACACCTCAAGAAGTTTTACCTGCTTACAATTATTGTAGCAGCAATAAAAGTTTTGCTAAGAAAGAGTTCGACATTCAATTTCACTTCGCAGGTGTAGGCATGTTGGCTACAACTGTTCAACTAATGAAGTTAATTGCTAAGGAAAATCCCGATTTAGTTATTCAAGCTGGTATTGCAGGAAGCTTTGATGCAAGTATTCAACTAGGAACAGTTGTTTTAGTTGAACATGAAATTATTGGCGATTTAGGGGTTGAAGAAAATGGACAATGGAAGGATTTATTCAATTTAAAATTTCAACAAGCCAATCAATTTCCATTTAAAAAAAAGTTACTCACCAATAAGAATATTACACAATTGAATTCATTGGAATTGCCCGTTGTAACAGCCATTACAGTAAATGAAATTACTACCAATGCTTTTAGAATAGAAGAACTGAAAAAAAAATATCAACCTACCATTGAAAGCATGGAAGGAGCAGCATTGCATTATGTTTGTTTAGATGCCAAGGTTCCGTTTGTACAAATAAGATCAATAAGTAATTATGTTGGTGAAAGAGATAAATCCCAATGGCAATTGCAAAAAAGTATTCAACAATTGAATAGGGTGGTTTTAAAATACTTAAAACACTTTACTAAATAGAAATGTTCTATTTATAAACTATAGAATTATGCATTTATCACTTGGTTTTTCGCCTTGTCCAAACGATACATTTATTTTCGACGCATTGGTCAATCATAAAATTGACACCCAAGGATATACTTTTGATGTAGTCTTAGAAGATGTTCAAACCCTTAATCAATGGGCATTAGAAGAAAGGCTGAATATAACTAAAATCAGTTATGGCGTTTATCCATTGTTGTTAAATAAGTATCATTTATTAAATAGTGGAGGAGCATTGGGTAAAGGAGTTGGTCCATTATTAATTAGTAAAAAACCGCTAAGTGCACATGATTTAGCCAATGCAACAATTGCCATTCCTGGAAAGAATACTACAGCACACTTATTGTTTTCATTAGCATATCCCAATTGTACCATAAAAAAGTTTATGGTATTTCATGAAATTGAACAAGCTGTTATAGATGAAGTGGTTGATGCTGGAGTTATTATTCATGAAAATAGATTTACGTATGCACAAAAAGGCTTACATAAGTTGATTGATTTAGGTGAATATTGGGAACAACAATTGCAAGTGCCTATACCATTAGGGGGTATTGTTGCCAATAAAAATTTAGAACAGCATGTAATAATTACAATAGATAGTTTAATTAAGGAAAGCGTTGAATTTGCTTTTAAAAATTATCCATTCATTACTTCTTATGTAAAAGAACATGCACAAGAAATGAGTGAGGCAGTTATGAAGCAACATATAGATTTATATGTAAATAATTACTCTATTAATTTAGGAAACGAAGGACATAAAGCAGTAGAGAAATTAATTGAAGTGTATAATGCTATCAACGTTATTGGTTAGTACTCATCAGTATTTTGTTTGGTTTGATTTGGATTTTTCGTTAGGCTTTGAATAATGGTTGAAAAAATAGATACAATTATACTAAACCATAAAGCAGCCCACCAATTATCTACAGTAAAACCAGGTACCAATGTTGCTACCCATTTTATGATGAGGATATTAATTACAAGCAAGAACAATCCCAATGTAAAAACAGTAATAGGAATAGTGAGTACAATTAAAATAGGTTTTACAAACGTATTCAATAATCCTAATACAATAGCCACCATAATAGCTGTTAATGTAGTATCTATATGAACTCCACTCAACATCCATGAAGCAACTAATGAAGCAGCTGCCGTAACTAAAGTTTTGGTAATAAATTGTTGCATAAAGTTGTTTTTACACTACCGTCAGTTCATAAAAATCTTCAGGATTCAAATATTTCTTTGCTAATGATTGTAATTCTTCTGCACTGATTGTTTTTATGGTTTCGATAGAATTATAAAAATATTGTTCGGTAAGATTATTCAATATATAATTTTTCCAACGACCAATAATTTGAAATGGTCCATCTAAATCGCCCAATAAACTGCCCATCATAAAGTTTCTTACCAAGTTTAGTTCTTCTTCATCTACCAATTCATCTCTTAGAATTGCCATTTCTTTATAGGTTTCTTCAATGGTTGCTTCACAAACAGCACGGCCAGCTTCTGTACTAATCATCCATGCAGTTTCATGAATATGGTTTTGTACATAAGAATGTATACCATAGGTGTAACCTTTATCTTCTCTAATATTACTCATTAAACGGCTGCCAAAAAAACCACCAAAAATATTATTGAGTATTTGCACTTTCATAAAGTCTGGATGGTGTCTATTGGGGAAAGGACGTGCCAAACGAATTGCACCTTGTACTCCATTTTCATCGTTAATAATCAGCTGTTTTTTCTCCAATGCAGGTGCAATATTGTAAGCTCTTTCACTGTTTTTTTGAGGATTAAAAGGTAATTGACCAAAGTTGTTATTCAGTTGTTCTTGAATATCGGTAGGTAATTTTCCTGCCACAAAAATCATGCACTTGCCATGTGTATAAAACTCTTGATAAAACTTCACCAATTCTTCTCTTTGCAAAGCATCATAATCTACAGTAGAAGTATATTTTCCATAAGGATGATGCAGTCCATAAACATATTCATCAATTAAACGATTGGCAACGAAGTCGCATTTTTTTAAACTTACTTCTAAACGTTGTTTTTGATTCTTTTTATAAATAGCCAATTCTTCTTCTGGAAAAATACTATCTGTAAAAAGTTCAGCAACTACAGGCAGTAACTTAGGTAAATGTTTATTGAGTGTATGCAATGTAACAGTTGCAGTTTCATTGTAACAATTTCTATTTAAGAATGCACCATGAAATTCAAAATGATCGTTAATGGCGAAAGCCGATTTATTTTTCGTGCCATTCTTCAACATAAAATTGGTTGTACCGGCAACAATATTTTTATCCTCGTACCAGTTGCCAGCATAAAAAACAAATTCAACCAATAATACATCTTGTGCTCCACCATCAAAGGCATATACAGGCACTTGATTATCTAGCGTAAATTGTTGTACAGGTTTTAGTTGCAAGTCTAACTCAACTGCATCTAATATATTGGGGGCTTGTGTTCTGTTTGTCATTTTTTATTTAGTAAAGTCTTTTACAACTTTTATGTTTTCAATTAATCTAGATTGATGATGAATTGTTATAATAGTTACAATATCATTTTCATAATAATAAATAATACGATAAGATTTGTGAAGTAACTGTCTGAGATTATTATATCGATTTGTAAAAATCTGACTGCCTATTTCAGGATATTTATTGAGTATAGTAACATGGTCTTTGATAGCTTGAATAAAGCGTTTTGCATTTACAGCAGAATCATTCGCAATGTAATCATGAATATTCTTCAAATCCTGTAAAGCAGGTTTAGTATATTTTACTATTGCCATGCATCCATTATTTTATGAGCATCCTCTTCCGATACAACTTCTCCCTTTTTCATTGCTTCTAAACCCTCTTCAATTTTATTCAATAACACAATTTCTTCCAATACTTCGTCAATATCTGTAAACTCATCTTTTGGCATTGCCTGTATTGCTTCTATGATTTGTGTTTTTGTAATTGACATAACCTATTCTTTTTTCAAATCTACAAATTAATTTTTACTATAGTAATGAATCGTACTGCTATTACTATCATCAAATATTTTTTGAGCATACTGCTGAATATCTTGTGTAGTAACTTCCTGATACTTAGAAAACTCTGTATTCATCAACTCTGCATCACCTAATAATTCATACATGGCTAAACTGTTGGCTCTGCTCATAACACCCATATCTTCAAACGTAATAACACTCTCGGTGCGGTTAATTACTTTTTGTAATTCAGCATCGGTAATTAAAGTGGTCTTTATTTTTTCTAATTCTTCCTGCACCGCTTTTTCAGCATCTTCCATTTTTACACCTTTCACCAATTTTCCTTCAATAGCCAATAAACCGGCTTCTACACTACCAAAATGATAACAATCTAAATTGCTGAACAACTGTTTTTCTTTTACCAATGCTTGATATAAACGAGAGGAACCACCACCACCTAAAACCTCAGTAATTAAATCGGCTACATAATAACCTTTGGTTAAACGTGCATCTATATGCCAGGTTTTAATTAACGCATCTAAAGGAACATCGGCTCTTACTTCTAAAAACTTGGCTTGCTGTTGCTTGGGTTCTTGTGGCAAGTTTCTTTCGTATTTTTCTCCACTTGGTATATCGCCAAACCATTTTTCTGCCAATCGATTTACGTCAGCTGTTTGTACATTTCCAGCGACTACCAATATTGCATTGCTTGGGCGATAAAACTTAAAGAAAAATGCTTTCACATCTTCAATGGTTGCATTTTCAACATGACTTAATTCTTTACCAATAGTCATCCATTTATAAGGGTGCACATCGTAAGCTAAGTTTCGCATTTTATTCCATACATCGCCGTAAGGTTTATTAATGTAGTGTTCTTTAAACTCTTCACAAACTACTTTACGTTGCACTTCTAAACTCTTTTCACTAAAGGCTAAACTCAACATACGGTCACTTTCTAACCAAAAAGCAGTTTCAATATTTTCAGCTGGTAAAGTACAGTAATAATTGGTTAAATCGTTGGTGGTGTAAGCATTGTTTTCTCCACCTGCACGTTGCAAGGGCTCATCATAATCTGGAATATTGATGCTACCACCAAACATTAGATGTTCAAACAAATGTGCAAATCCAGTTTGGTTGGGATTTTCATCTCTTGCACCTACATTGTACATAATATTTACCACAGCCATTGGTGTGCTGCTGTCTTCATGTACCAAAACTTTTAGTCCATTTAAAAGTGTAAAACGATTGTATTGAATCATATTTTTTTTATTTTGTTACCGGCACCTCAATAACTATTGAGCACCTGTTGCGTCGCACCCTTCAAGGGTTATATCGCTATTGAACATTTTAACCACCCCTAGCCCATCAATAGGAGGAGATTTATTACAATATACATTATGAATTAGCAACTGCAGCCAACTCTTGTACATTTTGTAAAAATACATCTACTTGATCTTTAGTAATTGCTAAAGACGGAAGTAATCGAATCACATTGGGTTTAGCTTCTCCTGTAAATATTTTTCTGTCGAACAATAATTGTTTTTTCAAATCTTTTAATGCTTCTGTCATTTCAAAACCTATTATTAAACCACGACCACGAACGTTGATAATACCTTCAATTTTTTTCAATTCATCCATCAAATAATCACCTAATTCATTGGCTTGTGTAATTAAGTTATCATCTTCTAACACATCTAACACTGCAATAGCTGCTGCACACGCCAATGGATTACCACCAAAAGTTGTACCCAACATACCATGTTTGGCATGCAATTTTGGGGCAATTAAAATACCACCAATTGGAAAGCCATTACCCATACCTTTTGCCATTGAATAAATATCGGCATTTACATCTGCATAATCATGTGCAAAGAATTTACCACTTCGTCCATAACCACATTGCACACTATCAGCAATATAAATTGCATTGTATTGATCACATAAATTTCTGATGAGTTGTAAGAAAGAATTATTGGCAACATTAATTCCGCCAACACCTTGAATGCCTTCGATAATTACTGATGAGATATCGTTGCCTTGTTCATCAAAGCATTGTTGTAAAGCTGCTTCATCATTAAATGGAAGAAAAATAATATTATCCGTTTCATTCACTGGTGCAACAATATTTTTATTATCGGTTGCTGCAACTGCTAATGAAGTACGTCCATGAAACGACTTACTAAATGCAATTACTTTTCTTCTTCCGTTGTGAAAACTGGCTAGTTTAATGGCGTTTTCATTGGCCTCGGCACCACTATTACATAAAAACAATTGATAATCTTCTTTGCCAGAAACCTTACCTAATTTTTCAGCCAATTGCTGTTGAATAGGCATTATGACTGAGTTTGAATAAAAAGATATTTTATCCATTTGTTCTTTAATAGCTTCTACCCAATAAGGGTGTGTATGACCAATGCTAATTACTGCATGACCACCATACATGTCTAAATATCTGGTATTGGTATCGTCCCAAACATAAGAGCCATGGGCTCTTGTGATAGTGATATTGTTGAGTGGGTAAACGTCGAATAAAGGCATGAGGTGGAAGATTTAAGGTAGAGGGTAAAAGGTATATGGTTTGATAAATGTTATTCTTTAGATCTTAGGTGTTTTAGAAAAGCTATCAGCATTGCTCTTACTTCATTAATTAGTTTGTTTATAATTTCATAATCATTAGCAGTTATGTAATTAAGTTCTAAAGCTGCAAAACAGCAATAATCAGTTTCGTTGGTAGAACCTAGTGAGGTATCTAAAAATTTAGCAAAATCTTTATCTGTAAATCTGCCACACCCTTCCACAATATTTAATGGAACAGATAAAGCAGCTCTAAGCAATTGTGATGTTAATTCATATCGTTCTTCTTTTGGGAATTTAGGAGCAATGTTTTTTTTAACGAACATGTACATTTCGTGAGATTTTTTCCAAACATCTAATTTTTTATAATCACGCATTTCGAAAGGTTTAAGGTAAAGGGTATAAGGTTAAAGGTAGATTAATAAAATAAAAATAATTCCAATTTGTATTTGTTTTTCGCCTCACCTTTCTGCTTTCGCCTTTCACCTTCTACCTCACGCCTTTAGCCTCAGAAATAATTTGCTTTTAAATTCAATCCTTCTCTCTCATCTAAACCAAACATCAAATTCATATTCTGTACTGCTTGTCCTGAAGCACCTTTTAATAAATTATCTATAACAGAATGAACAACTAATTTGCTGCCTACTTTTTCTAATTGAATCACTGCCTTATTGGTATTGACTACTTGCTTTAAATGTATAGCTGTTTCACTAACTGTTGTAAAGGCTGCGTTTTTATAAAAATCATTAAACAGCAGGGTTAGTTCTTGAATGGATAAATTACAGGCAAGTGTAGAGCTTACAAAAATGCCTCTGGTAAAATCGCCACGCCAAGGAACAAAGTTCAAATCGCCCCTATCCCCTAAAGGGGGATGATTAAAGCGAAGACTAATGGCATCTAAACTTTCCATTATTTCTCCTAAATGCTGATGGGTTAATGTTTTGTAAGCCTGAATATTATTGGCTCTCCAGCTAAAATGAGAAGTGGCACTTAAACTTTGTCCTGCACCTGTACTGCCTGTAATGCCTGTTGTATAAACATCAGTTAATAATCCTGCTTTTGCCAAAGGCAATAAACCTAATTGTATAGCTGTTGCAAAACAACCAGGATTGGCAATGCTATTGGCTTGTTGTATGGCAGTTTTATTTAATTCGGGCAAGCCGTAAATAAAATTTCTGCCTTTAAAATTGGCATCTGCTTTTAAACGAAAGTCGTTACCTATATCAATAATTTTTACGCTTGACGGAACTTCATTGTCAGCTACAAACTTTTTTCCTTCGCCATGTCCTGCACACAAAAAAACAACATCAATATCAAAATGGTGTTCAGCAGAAAAAGTCAACTCTGTTTCTCCAATCAAATCTCCATGAACCGATGATATTAAATTACCAGCATTGCTTTTGCTTTGAACATAAGTAATGTTTGCGTTTGGATGATTGATTAATAATCGTATCAACTCACCACCTGTATAACCTGCACCACCAATGATGCCCACATTAACTTTCTTCATGTGCAGCAGCATTTACTTTGTGATAAATAGATGTTTGGTTACCAAAGATTTTACTAAATCCACGAACATCCTCACCTGTAAAACCTGTGTTCATTTCGCCATATTTACCAAATGCACTATTCATTAAATCGTACTTACTTTCTATACCAATTATTTGAAAACGGTAAGGCAATAATTGTACAAAAACTTTACCTATAACCGTACGCTGACTTTTTTCTAAGTATGCTTCAATATCTCTCATTACAGGGTCTAAAATTTGTCCCTCATGCAACCAGTTACCATAAAATTGAGCCAATGTATCTTTCCATTGCAATTGCCATTTGGTTAATACATGTTTTTCTAACGCATGATGTGCTTTTAAAATAACCATTGGCGCAGCAGCTTCAAAACCAACACGTCCTTTAATGCCAATAATGGTATCGCCAACATGTACATCTCTACCAATACCAAACGGACCAGCCAATGTTTGTAAATATTGAATGGCTTCACTTGGATGTTCAAATGTTTTATGATTTATGCCAATGAGTTCACCATTTTCAAAATGTAATTCAACATCTTCTGCTTCATGTTTGGTTACTTGTGTTGGCCAAGCACTTTCTGGTAATAAACCTTTGCTGTTTAAAGTTTCTCTGCCACCAACACTGGTGCCCCATAATCCTTTATTAATTGAGTAGGCAGCTTTTGCAAAATTCATTTCAACACCTTTCGATGTTAAGTATTCAATCTCTGCTTCTCTGCTCAAATTCAAATCTCTGATTGGTGTAATAATTTCAACTCCAGGAATTTCAATATGAAAAACCATATCAAACCGTACTTGATCGTTGCCAGCACCAGTACTTCCATGTGCAACAGCATCTGCGTCAAGTTCTTTTACATGATCGGCAATATGTAAAGCTTGTACCAATCTTTCAGCACTTACGCTTAATGGATAGGTATTATTTTTCAACACATTCCCAAACACTAAATACTTAATGATGGAATCGTAATAACTCTTTACAGCATCAATTGTAGTGTGTGTTTTAACACCCAATTTGTAAGCATGAGCCTCAATTTGTTTTAACTCTTCATTACTAAAACCACCAGTATTTACAATAATGCTGTGTACTTCGTAATCAAATTCTTCGGTAAAGTATTTTACACAAAAGCTGGTATCTAATCCACCAGAAAAGCCTAGTACAATTTTTTTACTCATAATTTTATTTTTATTAAACTGCTAAGTATATTATTTTATCACCAAGGCACTAAGTGCACAAGCAAGAACTACCAAAAAGACTTCGTGTTCTTTGTGTTTTTGTGGTGAGATTAAAAATTAAAAAAATACCTCAATAAAGATTTTGTTCCACCACCACCTTTGCCTTCATCTTTTTTTAGAAATCTTCTTAGTAGTTTACTTTCTTTTAAACGTTGTAAACGTTCAAAAACCTTACTATTTTGCTCAAAATATTCTTTGGTTTCTTTTGGTTCATAATGATCAATTGGATCGAACAGCATGGCAGTACACATGCAATTTTTTCTTTCTTTACTCATTAAAATATCGTAATTCACACAGCTTTTACAGCCAGCCCAAAATTCTTCATCGTTGGTTAATTCACTGTAAGTAACAGGTTCATAACCCAATTCACTATTAATTTTCATCACAGCCAAGCCAGTTGTTAAACCAAATATTTTTGAGTTGGGATATTTTTCTCTACTCAATTCAAATACTCTTTTTTTAATTAACTTAGCTACACCACTTTTTCTAAATTCTGGTGCAACAATTAAACCACTGTTTGCTACAAACTCACCATGTTGCCATGCTTCAATGTAACAAAATCCAACCCATTGGCCAGTTGTAGTTACAGCAATGACTGCTTTTTCTTCCAAAATTTTTGCTGCAATATATTCAGGTGTACGTTTAGCTATTCCTGTTCCTCTAGCTTTTGCAGACGATTCCATTTCGTCTGTAATACGTTTTGCGTAATGCGTATCAATGTGTGTTGCCACACGAATGATAATGTTATTATTTTCCAACTTATAAAAGAATTAAAATGAGAATTATGGCACTGCGTTGAATGTTCTGGGAGAAATTCACTGATAGGGGCAATTGCCAACTGCTCGTCCTATCAGCAACCACGTCGTTGTGGTGTGGGGACGAAACACGGGAGTATATTATGTGTTGCTTTTTTCATTTGAAGCGTAAATGTACAGTTGTTTATAAAAACAACAAGATTTTTTTTACAAGAGAACGTTAAGAAATTGTAACACCAATTTTACGTTTTAAGATAAAAAATAGGCTTCAATTATTCATTTTTGCAGGCTTCCTTACCTTTGTTCTCTTATATTTTTTAAAACAATGGTTTATTTAACAAGACAAGAACATTTTAATGCTGCACATAAATTGTATAATCCTAATTGGAGCAAAGAAAAGAATGAACAAATGTTTGGTGTTTGTGCCAATGAAAATTGGCATGGACATAATTACGACTTGTTTGTAACTATTAAAGGAGAACCCGATCCCGAAACTGGTTTTTTATACGATGTAAAAAAATTGAGTAAGCTTATTAAAGAAGAAGTGGTAGATAAGCTAGATCATAAAAATTTAAATTTGGATGTAGATTTTATGAAAGATAAAATGTGCAGTACCGAAAATTTAGCCATTGCTATTTGGCAACGTTTACAACCACATTTACCCAATACTGTTCAACTACATTGCATAAAATTGTACGAAACGGCCAGAATTTATGTTGAATATTTTGGTTAATTTTTAAAACAAAGTGAACTAAATTATTTTTATTTCGTTTATATATACGCTGTCATTTTGTATAACTATAGCAGCTATTTAGAAAGGTTATTAATACTGGCTTCTATTGCCTGGCGTACTTGAGCAACACACTTTTGCCACAGTGCAGGCAGTTAATAACTACATCTGAATGTATTTAAATTGATTGGATAAGATTATCAGTTGAAGTGTGCGACGCAACAGAACGATGAATAATGTACTTCTGTTGGTAACCAAAAAATAATACCTACAAGGTAATGAACAAAGTTGCAGTTTATAGAAAAGAACATTTTAATGCTGCTCACAGGCTACACAATGCTGCTTGGAGTAACGAAAAAAACGAAGCTGTTTTTGGTAAATGCAACAATGTCAATTATCATGGACATAATTATGATTTAATTGTGAAAGTAGTGGGTGTGCCGAACCAAGAAACAGGTTATGTGTTAGATACTAAATTATTAAGTGATTTAATTAAAACTGAAGTATTAGATCGCTTTGATCATAAAAATTTGAACTTAGATACACAAGAATTTAAAAACCTAAATCCATCGGCTGAAAATATTGCAATTGTAATTTACAATTTACTAAGAGCTAAGCTAGATAAGGATTTAGAACTACAAATAAAACTATATGAAACAGAACGAAACTTTGTTGAATATCCAGCTTAACAGCGATAACAAAATTGAATTGAGTGATATTTTAATTGATGAAATGGGCGATAATCATGTAAGTACAAGTGTTGATACACCTATGAAAGCCGATGCTTTTGTATTAACAGATGCAGAAAAAATGCAACAAATTGAAGAGCATTTTAGTAGCATTATGAACATTATGGGTTTAGACCTAAATGACGATAGTTTAAAAGGCACACCTAAACGTGTGGCTAAAATGTATATTAAAGAAATTTTTAGTGGATTAAATCCTGCTAACAAACCATCGATGGCTTTATTTGAAAACAAATACAAGTACAATGAAATGTTGGTAGAAAAAAACATTTCTTTTTACAGTAATTGTGAGCATCATTTTGTACCAATTATTGGTAAAGCTCATGTAGCTTACATTAGCAATGGCAAAGTAATTGGTTTAAGTAAGTTAAATCGTTTGGTTGAATACTTTGCTAAACGTCCGCAAGTACAAGAACGTTTAACTATGCAAATTGGTAAAGATTTACAAAATATTTTAGGAACTGAAGATGTGGCAATTGTTATTGATGCAAAACATTTATGTGTAGCAAGTAGGGGTGTTGAAGATGATACAAGCAGTACCATTACTGCATTTTATGGAGGTGCATTTAAAGAGGAAAATAAGAAGAA
This sequence comes from Asaia bogorensis, assembly GCA_943371535.1. Lineage (GTDB taxonomy): Bacteria > Bacteroidota > Bacteroidia > Chitinophagales > Chitinophagaceae > UBA1930. The sequence continues at coordinate 50,300 of CALRVE020000001.1, forward strand.
TGAATTTTTGAAATATTTAGAATTAAGAACAGAGTTTTAGTTGTGTTTTTTTGAAGCAAAATTAAAAGCCGATGCAAATAATTTGCACCGGCTTTTTTATAAAATAATTATTGTTGCAGCTGGTTAATTTTATTTTTTACTGCCTCATTATTTGGAGTTATCGCTAACACTTTTTTATAGTTTTCTATAGCTTTTACTTTATTACCAATAAGTTCATAAGCTTCTGCTAAACTATCATATACATTGGCATTTTGAGGGTAAATAAATGAATTGACTGTAAAAACATTTAGGGCTTGTGTAAACTTTTTTTCTGCAAGTAAAACATATCCAAGTGCATTTAACTCTGCAGCATTTTTGCATAAATGTTTATGCTTGTTTGCCCATAATTTTAATGTAGTATCAGATAATATTTTATTTTTTTGATTAAAACTATACCATTGTTTCGCCGCCTTATAATTAGATGAGTAAGGTTGTTGGTTAACAATTTGTAGCAAATCTTTTTCTAAAGTTTCTACAGGTAATTCAACTATTCTGTTTACTTCTTTATTGTTTTTATACACTATAAAAGTTGGTACACGATGAATAAACTTATTGAGTTGTTCTTGTTGTGGACTTTGTTTATAAGCATTGCTGTTATTGCTTACAAAAATGAGACGAATGTTGCCAGTATCTATTTGGGCAGCTTGTAAAACTTTCATCATTCTGGGAACTTCTCTTTTACTATCGCCACACCAAGTACCTAAAAATATTTCGATGGTATAATTATTCATTTTAGTTTGTAACTGTAGAATAACTGAACTATCAAACTGATAGGATGTATAATTTTTATTATACCAATCGACATATGTTTTTTGTTGTAATGCATCTAAAGAACAATGACCTAACAGAATTGGTTGATTTTGATTGTTGAGCACTTCTGTATTTACAATGGGTGTTGTTGATGGTGTAATACGGTTGCTGCATGAAGTAAATAATGCTATTGCAGCTATATATAATAGTTGTTTCATACTGTAATTTTTTATGGTAAAATGAGTTAATTGCATTGTTTTAAATAGAATAAAACAATACATTATAATGCAGTATTAACAGTGTAAACTGTTATACCTACACGAAAAAGTAACACTATTTGCAGTGTTATGTGATTTGATACAAGCATGAATAAGTTGTATGCAATGCATAAAACTTATTAGCTTAAAGAATAGTATTTTATTACACCAAAGATGGAGGATGAAAAATGCTGTGAATAGTTTGAAAAGAATGATAAGGCGATGAATAACCTGTATACTTTTTTGAGAAACATTCAGTTGTGTTTGGCAACAATATTAACTGATTTTTTACTAGATATTTCCAACTGGTTTTTACCACAATTTCAGCATGTGTTGAAGCCTCGTTTAATGGATTTGGGTTAGGAGGTGTTGTGGTTAAAGTACAACCACAATCTTCTTTTACTTCAATCATTGCTTGAATTTCGCAATTGGTGTACAGTAATAATCCAACATATGTTGGGGCATATAAAATGCAACAAATTACTATAGCTGTTAACTTTTTCAAGCAGTGGATTAATGATTATAGATGCTAATATAAACTACAATCCATGTAATTGCTTCAATTCGGCACAAATTCTTTCTATTGAAGTTGATAATGGCTTGTAGGTAAAGCTGGGTAAGTGAGTTAGCAATTTACTATTATCAAAACTCACTTTTGCTTGAGCAGTTTTGGCCGTTTCTTTGGTAAGTAAGGGTTGTTTACCTGTAAACATGGCTTTTAAAGCTTCTAAACGCCATACAATGGCAGCAATCAATGGAGTTACGCTACGGCTGGGTGGTTTTTTGCCAAATGCTTTGGCAATAAGGATAAACAAATTTCTATAGGTAGTGGTTTCAGCACTTAAAATAAACCTTTGTGCTGCAATATTGCTGTTCATTAATTCAATCATCGCTTTTACAACATCTAACACATCTACAAAACCTGTTGTGCCTTCTGTATACCAAGGAAATTCGTTGTAAGCCGATTTAAATACACTTGATGAACCTTTGTTCCAATTACCACTTCCTAAGATAATGGTAGGGTTTACAATAACAGCATTTAAGCCTTCGCCAATGCCACGCCAAACTTCCATTTCGGCCAAAAACTTACTTTTTCCGTATTCACTATTGCTAGTTTCTTCGGTCCAGTTCATGCTTTCGTCAATGGGTTTATCTTCTCTAATTCTTCCCAATGCTGCTACTGAACTTACAAATAATAATTTCTGTACTCCTGCATTTAAACAAGCATTTACAATATTGGCGGTGCCTTCGATATTGGTTTTATGTAATGCATGTTTTTGTTTTGGATCAAAAGAAACAATGGCAGCACAATGATACACATGTTGTATGCCCTGCATGGCTTCTTCTAGAGCAACGATATCTAAAATATCGGCTCTAACCCAATGAATGAATTCATGTTCAAATGGAATTGTACTTCTATACAAAGCCCTTACAGCTTGCTTTTGAGCAATGAGTTGTTGAATTAAATGAGCACCAACTAAACCAGTAGAACCTGTAACTAATATCATGTTGGGGGTTTTGCGACGAAATAAATAAATGATTTAATTGCAATGATTACAAATGCCACTTACTACAACATCGGTTCTTTTTTCTTGAAAACCATTGGGCAAAATAACTTGTGGTGAAGATACATGGTCTAAACAATAAGTCATATTGCAACTGTCGCAAATAAAATGTACATGATTATCGTGGTGATGACCTTGTGTACATTCATCTTTACACAAAGCATATAAAACAGAATTATCGGCTGTTGGAATTGTATGAATAATACCCTTATCTACAAATGTTTGTAGGGTTCTATAAATTGTAACTCTATCAAATAATTCTCCTGTTTTTTTTTCAATATCTGCATGTGCCAATGCTCCATTACTATGCTGAAAAAGTTCCAGAATTTTTTTTCTGCTATCAGTTACACTTAGTTGATGGCGTTTTAATATTTCTAATAATGGAGTTGACATAAACTTTTAATTAAACATACCGTTGGTAAAGTTTTTACCAATTGGTTTTTCTTTCAATAAATCTTGAATATCTTTTTTTAGTTTTTCTAATTCATCTTCTTTCAATCCATCGTACACTTGCCCTCTCACTGCACCATTTTTATCTACTAGTGCAAAAAATTGCGAATGCATAAAATCGTCTTCAATATTATTCACAATATTTTTAGGATCATCAATACCATAACTAAATCTGGCAATATTGTATAAACTATCTTTTCTGCCAGTTAAAAAAACCCATTTTCTGGTATCAACCTTCATAGAGTCGGCAAAACGTTTCATTTGTGCAACTGAATCTCTTTTAGGATCACAAGTATGCGATAAAATCATGAAATTATTTTCATCTTTAAATGCCTCATAAATTTTACGCATGTTATTGTTCATTTTTGGGCAAATGCTTGGGCATGTTGTAAAAAAGTATTCTGTTACATATACTTTTCCTTTTACATCGGCATTGGTGAAAACGCTACCATCTTCTTTTAAAAAAGAAAAAGCTTGCACATTGGCTCTTTTCTGTAATTTACTTTGGTTAAAAGTATCTGTAAATGCTGCTAAGCCTGCCCAAAACAACACTACTAAAACTGCAAAAAATCCTACGTAAAATAATAATTTCTTATTCATAAACATACAACAAAAATACAGCTGCTTTGGTTGCTAAAACTATGTAAAGAAATATTTTTGCAACAAAATTGCAATTATTATCTTTGCACACTTCATGAATTTTAAAATAAACTGGGATGCAATTGGTATTACAACTTCTATAGCATGTGCTATACATTGTGCTGTATTGCCTTTAGTGTTAAGTAGTTTGCCTTTGTTTGGGGTAAATATCATTGATAATGCTTGGTTTGAATACTTCATGATTTTTTTAGCATTTGTAATTGGTAGCTATTCTTTTTATCATGGCTACAAAAAACACCACCACAGTTTTAAGCCATTTGCATTGTTTACTATTGGTATTTTATTATTAGCAGCAAAACAAATTTGGCATCAACAACAATTGTGGTTTTTAATACCTGCTGTGTTATTAATTGTTGTTGCCCATGTAACCAACTACAAAAGTTGCAGGGTACACAATCATGCTCATAGTGATGATTGTAATCATTAATGGCACAATTCTCCTTACTCATTTTCTTATCTTTTAGAACTGTACATAAATAATTTATTGCAACATTGTTTCATTTTATATATTTTTGCAACATTGTTTCATTTTTATTGAATTGAAAATTTATGTATTCAGCAATTAACAAATTACCCGTAACTGTTTTAAGTGGCTTTTTAGGTGCAGGCAAAACAACTTTACTTAACCATGTTTTACACAATAAGCTTGGTTTAAAAGTTGCCGTTATTGTAAACGATATGAGCGAAGTAAATGTAGATGCTCAGTTAGTTAAAAATGAAAATACATTAAACCGAACTGAAGAAAGATTGGTTGAAATGAGCAACGGTTGTATTTGTTGTACTTTAAGAGAAGACTTATTAATTGAAGTTGAAAAACTAGCTAAAGAAAACAGATTTGATTATTTGTTAATTGAAAGTTCTGGCATTAGTGAGCCCCTACCAGTTGCTCAAACATTTACCTATCAAGATGATGAAAAAGGAATAGACTTAAGCAAGATTAGTCGTTTAGATACTTTAGTAACCGTAGTAGATTGCTATAATTTTATAAAAGACTTTGGTAGCATTGAAACCTTGAAAGATAGAAATGCTACTGAAATGCAAGACGATTACAGAACAATTGTAAATCTACTTACCGATCAAATAGAATTTGCTAATGTAATTGTTTTAAACAAAACAGATTTGGTTAGTCCACACGATCTAGGCATGTTAAAAGCAATTATTGGTAAACTAAATAGCCAGGCTACTATAGTTGAAAGCAGTTTTGGTAAAATAGATTTACATGCAATTTTAAATACTGGTTTGTTCGATTTTGATAAAACTAGCCAAAGTGCTGGTTGGATTGAAGAGTTGAATAAACCATACCATAAACCCGAAACTGAAGAGTATGGTATTAGCTCTTTTTTTTTCAGAAGTAAACGTCCTTTTCACCCTGAAAGATTTTGGAATTATTTGAATAACGATTGGCCAGCTAATGTAATTAGAAGCAAGGGCTTATTTTGGTTAGCATCTAGGCCAGATGAGGCTTTAAACTGGAGCCAAGCTGGTGGAAGCCTACGTGCTGAAAAAGCAGGCGTTTGGTGGTGTAGTATGCCTTATAAAGATAGAATTAGCTATGCATCGTTTGTTGAAAATCAAAAAGAAATAGAAGCTAAATGGGATAAACGCTTTGGCGATAGATTGAATGAATTGGTCATTATCGGACAAGAAATCAATAAAAACAGCATTATGCTAGAGTTAGAAGCCTGTTTATGCAATGCTGAAGAAGTTGAACAAATGCAAAAAGGTGTATCATTTAAAGATTCATTTCCAATATACAATTAAAATTATTTGTTTGTACTAAAATAAATTTTAGATTTGTCTAAAAATAAATTTTGAATCGCCTTATAATTATATTGTTTTTTCTGCTCAATTATTTAATGGGTATTACGCAAACCTTTAAGGGAAAAGTAGTTGATAAAACCACTCAACAGCCTATTGCATTTGCAGCTGTACAAGCCAATAACAAAAAAATAATTACTGATAGTGTTGGTGCTTTTGTTTTGCAAACCAGTACAACAAAGCAATCAATCACCATCAATAGCATTGGATATGTATCTTTTAAAACTTCTATCATAACAATTGATTCGGCAATTTTTCAATTACAACCCATCATGAGTGCTTTAGAAGAAGTGGTGGTGAGTGGAACATTAAAAGAAGTAAGGAAAAGTGAAAGTCCTGTGCCTGTTGAAATTTTTACACCTACTTTTTTCAAAAAAAATCCAACTACTTGTGTGTTTGATGCTTTACAAAACATCAATGGAGTTAGACCACAGCTCAACTGTAATATTTGTAATACAGGCGATATTCATATTAATGGTTTAGAAGGCCCTTATACCATGGTTTTAATAGATGGAATGCCTATTGTTAGTAGTTTATCCACTGTTTATGGTTTAAGTGGAATACCCAATAGTTTGGTAGAGAGAATTGAAATTGTAAAAGGACCTGCCTCATCTTTATATGGTAGTGAAGCAATTGGTGGATTGATTAACATTATTACAAAAAGTGCTACCAATGCACCAAAACTCAGTGCCGATGTTATGGCAACATCGTACAATGAATATAATATTGACTTAGGCTTTAAACAATCTGTTGGCAAAAAAGCTCAAGTATTAACAGGCATCAATACTTTTTACTACAACCATATTGTAGATAATAATAAAGACAATTTTACCGATGTAACCTTGCAACAACGGTTGTCTATTTTTCAAAAATGGAATTTTACTAGAAAACAAAATCGAACTTTTAACCTTGCTGCTCGATATTTTACTGAAGAACGTTGGGGAGGCGATATTCGTTGGAATAAAACCTTTAGAGGTGGTGATAGTATTTATGGCGAAAGTATTTACACCAATCGTTGGGAGTTATTGGGTAATTATCAATTACCCTTTAAAGAAAAGTTGATGTTGTCTTTTTCATACAATCAACATGCACAAGATAGCCGTTATGGCACTACCATTTACAATGCACAACAAAACATTGCATTTGCACAGTTAACATGGGATAAAAAAATTCAGCAACACGATTTATTGGCAGGTGTTGCAATAAGACATACTTACTACGATGATAATACACCTGCAACACAAAATTCAGTTCATTTAACCAATCGGCCAGACAAAATTTTGTTGCCCGGAATTTTTGTACAAGACGAAATAGCCATAGCTGCCAAACACAAGCTATTATTGGGTTTTAGGTACGATTACAATAAAAATCATGGCAATATTTATACACCAAGAATTGCGTATAAATATTCTTTAAATAATAACAATATTTTTCGTTTTAATGCAGGTACAGGCTTTAGAGTGGTAAACTTATTTACCGAAGATCACGCTGCTTTAACAGGTGCAAGAACAGTTGAAATTAAAGAGCAATTACAACCCGAAAAAAGTTATAATGCCAATATAAACTTCACCAAAAAAATAGTTACACAAAAGGGAACAATCATTAACATAGACTTTACCTCTTGGTACACTTATTTTACCAATAGAATTGTAGCCGACTATGAAACAGATGTCAATAAAATAATTTATACCAACTTAAATGGCTTTGCCGAGAGTAAAGGATTATCTGTAAACACAGATGTTAGTTTTACCAATGGGTTAAAAATAATTGCTGGAGCAACATTAATGAATGTAGATATTGTAGAAAATAAAATAAGAACACAACAAATTTTAACCGAACAATTTACAGGCACTTGGGCAATTAGTTATACTATTCAACCATTGAATTTATCTATTGATTATACAGGTAACTTATATGGTCCAATGCGTTTACCATTGTTAGGTTCATTAGATCCAAGAGAGCCTTACTCACCTACTTGGAGTATTCAAAATATTCAGTTCACCTATAAAAAGTTCAAGCAATTTGAATTGTATGGAGGCGTAAAAAATTTATTTAATTGGACTCCATTTAAAACCAACAATCCATTTGTTATTGCAAGAACCAATGATCCTTTTGATAAGCAAGTACAATACGATGTTAATGGACAAATTATGGCAACTTCCAATAATCCGTTTGCATTAAGCTTTGACCCCAATTATGTATATGCACCTTTACAAGGCTTAAGAGTATTTGCAGGTATAAGATATAATTTTAAATAGGTGTATTTAGAGTAAATGGTAACTTGTAATTACAAGTATATTTGCTTTCTGCTTTTTTCAGCAGATACCTTTTTATGATTGCAATTGATAATAAATTAATCAGCGATGAAGTTTTAGAAGAACAATTTGTTTGCGATTTAACCGCATGCAAAGGTGGTTGTTGCGAAGATGGTGATGCTGGTGCACCATTAGAACTCTGGGAGAAAAAAGAAGTAGAAAAATACTACGAAACCGTGAAACCTTATTTAACCCCAGAAGGTATTCAAGAAGTAGAAAGGCAAGGTTTATTTACTTTCGATAGAGAATTTGGCTGGGTTACACCTACTATTAATGGAGGTATTTGTGCCTATGGCAAAAAAGATAAATATGGTGTTATTCAATGTGGATTTGAACAAGCTTATAACGATGGAAAAATAGGCTGGAAAAAACCATTAAGCTGTCATTTGTTTCCAATAAAAATTAGTAAAAGCGAAGAAGATCCAGATTTAGAATATGTAAACTATGAACCAAGAGAAGATTTGTGTAGTGCAGCTTGTAGTTTTGGAAAACACTTAAAAATGCCAGTGTATATTTTTTTAAAAGAAGCACTTATTAGAAAATATGGAGAAGAATTTTATGAGGCTTTAACTGCTAGTGCTGCCCATTTAAACCAAAAATAGTACCCATTTTAAGGTTCATTACGGTAAAATGTAGTTGAAAGGTTGATTTGTAGAGCTTATTTTATAAAAATATTGCTTGTAACCCTTGTGAAATAAAGATTCACCCTTATCTTCGCCGTCCTTTCACAAAAATAGTGGTATGGTGGCCGCTTTTGAACTGAAACAAAATTGTTGGTAAGTAAAAAAAATAAAGATGAAACAAACATTTCAACCACACAAACGTCGCAGAAAAAGTGTACATGGATTTCGTAAGCGTATGGAAACTGCAAACGGAAGAAAAGTATTGGCAAGCCGCCGTGCAAAAGGTCGTAAGAAGCTTACAGTTTCTGACGAACGTGGATTAAAATAATTACAAAATAATTTCCTCAATAGAGGTGCAATTCATTTATACAAGTTCTGCCTTAATTGGCAGAACTTTTTTAGTTTTATATCCTTGCTATGGCTAAAACATTTTCATATAACAGAGCAGAAAAGTTAAAAAGCAGAAAATTGCTTGAACAATTATTTGCTAACGGAAAATCGTTTTTAGTATTTCCTATAAAAGTATTTTACTTACCTATAACTGATGGTGCAACTGTATCTTTAGTGCAAGCAGGGGTTGGTACTAGTAGTAGAAACTTTAAGCATGCTGCTGATAGAAATAGAATTAAACGACTGATTAGAGAAGCCTATCGTTTAAACAAGTTGCCATTGCATGAGTTTTTAACTACTCAGCAAAAAAAAGTAGCGGTATTTTTTTTGTATATTGATAAAGCTTTACCTCAAGACAATATAGTGCAACAAAAAATGCCCTTGGTATTAGATAAACTAATGAAACAGTTGAGTTGAAAAAATTACTCATTATATTAAGTTATCCCTTGTTATTGCTGATAAAAATTTATCAGTATGGCATTTCTCCAATAATTGGTCCTAAGTGTAGGTTTACCCCAACTTGTTCTCAATATGCTGCTGAAGCTTTACAAAAACATGGATTATTGAAAGGCTTTTGGTTGGCCATTAAACGTATTAGTAAATGCCATCCTGGAGGAAGTAGTGGTTACGACCCTGTACCCTAAATTACTCTTCTGCTGTATTCATAGCAATAGTATATGCCATAATAAAAATGGCTCCTAAATTTTTATGTGGTGGTACATAATCGTCAAAACGTTCTTTGCTTGTGCCTTTAAATTGAGGTTGTAAATTTTTCCAAATGATTGGCCAATCTAAATTTTTGTTGGCTCTTAAAGCATTGGTAATAGAGGTAATTAATGCAATGTTTACAGTGCCAGTTCCAGTTTGCTTAGATGAGATAATGTGGGCTGCAGGACAAGTTTCTAATACTTCACTTAAACGTTGATAACCACCACAACTACCTAATAAAACCACTTTTGCCGATGATGGTAATTGCTCTATAGTAGAACCTACAAAATAACTATGTCCTCTATGAATTACTACTGTTGGTTGTATATCATTATCTTCTAAATATCTGCCTAAAGCTTGTTGTGCTTTATAGTCTAAATCTTGTTCGTTATCAAAAGGTTTGTTACAATAAATTGTAATTGGTACGCCAGATTTGCTGCTTAATTCAACCCAATCTTCTGCATCGGTTTTCTTCCATAAATTACTTGGATAATGTCTGAAGAAAGAATTAAAAACACCTTTCCCATCTTTATCGCCATAGAAAAACTGTTGAATAATAATTCTTCCTGTAGTATCTTTTAATTCTTCTATAGGCATATTGTAAATTCCATTAATGCCTAACCTTGCTGCAACATCTACTTTTTTAGTTGAGTCCATCGATAAAAAAATAATGCTTAACAAGTTGTAAATCGTTTGTCCTCTTTGATTGCCATTGATTTCACTTTGTTGTAGGTTTAAATCAATTTGGTTAAGAATTAATTTTTTTATTGCAGCATTATAAATGCTTGCATAAGAGTTGGCAACATCAACAGCATCTTCTAATGTTTTTGTGTTTTCTAATCCACTCACAAAATTTCTCATTAATTTCTCAGCACTACCTTTATCCATTCGTTTCAAAAAATCGTCGAGGGTATTGTAGTTGGCAGCAATTTTTATAAACTTTTTGTAGTAATCAAATTTCATCCAATTCAAAAGTGTATCGGCACTTGGAGTTTTCATTTTTTCAAACATCCGTTTATATACACCTAAGTAACTACTAGTATAAATTTCTTCTTCACCTAAAACTGCTACATAATATAAATCTTGTGGCGATAAAGGCGTTAGACATTTGAATCTTGTACTCTCAAGTTTTTCATCATGTAAGGCATTTATTTCGGTAATGTATAATTCAACTGCTTTACTTTTTAGCTTATCGGTTAATGTTTTCATTACTAAAGGCGTATCACCTTGCTTAGCTCTATCGGCATAATCTATTTGTGTTTTTACCAATAATTTAAAATAACCGGTACTATCGTTCAATAATTTTCCAATAGAATCCATGGATATTTTATTGTGGTATAAATTATCCAAGAAAGGAAAATACATTCTACCAGTTTTCATTAAAGCCAACATACCAATTTTATTTACTAAAGGATGCTTAGATGCTTGAATTCTATTACCCAATGCATTAGGAGCAGCAGCATAATTGTATAATTGTTCTGGATCTTTAAATGCTAAGCTTGTAATAATGCTATCGGCAAAGCTTGCTTGCGGATTTTGGTTCAACAAATTCATTGCTTTGTTAGGATACCTATAAATACGTTTCAGCAATAAAACATCGGCACATGACGCAACTCCAATATTATTTTTTAAACCAAAATTTTGAATAATTAATTCCCCAACTTCAAAATCGTATTTTTCCACTACCGATTTAAACGATACGTTTTGCCATTCTAATTCCATGGCTTCATCGTAACCTTTAATAACATCTACTAATAAATGTCCTTTAATCAATTTTATTTTATAGCCCGAAATAAATGCAGTAAGCATATCATTTACACCACGTAACCACTTGTATTTATTGTTATCATCAATATTTTTATTCAATTCAATTTTTGCTTGCATATTATCTACTATTGTAGTTAATGCATCATTGGTAACATTGTTAAATGAATCGTTATTACTAGCTTTAAAATAACCATCATCCTTACCATCTAACTTAGTAATGAGTTTTTGGTTATTATCAATGTAATCGTGGTTTAATAAACGCATTGCAGGTACTTTAGGCATTGCAATTGGAGTAGTAACAATAGGTTGTGTAAAAGCCCACAAAAGCATACTATTCAATAATACAAGTAAGAAACATTTTTTCATCATAATAACGGTATTGAGCAAAAATAATTCCAATTTGCTGCTCAATGTGTTAATACAGTTAACAATTACATAACCTCAACAAACCCATTTGCAACTTAGGAAGATTATTTTTGTGTAAACTTAAGGTTAACACATGGAATCCAAACCTAAACGTATTTTAATTGCCGACGATGAGGCTGATATTTTAGAAATTATTAGCTATAATCTATCTCAAAATGGATACGAAGTATATACTGCCAATAATGGAGATGAAGCTTTAGATAGAGCTAAACTATTAAACCCCGATTTAATAATTTTAGATATTATGATGCCTAAAAAAACAGGCATTGAAGTTTGTAGTATTTTAAGAACACAACCACTTTTTCAAAACACACTCATTATTTTTTTAACAGCATTAAGCGATGAAACCTCACATATTAAAGGCTTAGAAACCGGTGCCGATGATTATGTGAGTAAACCTATTAGTCCTAAAATTTTAGTAAGTCGTGTAAATGCTTTGTTTAGAAGAGTCAATAAAGAGGATGGTAAAACTTTAAAAATTGGAAATATAGAAATAGATCCAGTAAAGTTTATGGTAACTGTAGATGGCGTAGATGTTGTTTTAGCCAAAAAAGAATTTGAATTATTGTATTTATTAGCATCAAAACCAGGAAGAGTTTTTTTACGCAACGAAATTCTTACACAAGTTTGGGGAACAGATGTAATTGTTGGCGATAGAACCATTGATGTACACATAAGAAAAATTCGCCAGAAGCTTGGGTTAGATTGTATTACCACAGTAAAAGGAGTGGGCTATAAATTTGAATTATAGTAATACCTGTTTAAGCACCTTAGATATGTTTATCTTAGCAATAACAATTCCTACAAATTGGGATAACAAGGGCTTATGTTTAAAACTAAAAATCTTTCACCCAAACAATTATCGGCGTTAACTGCACTTATTGTTTCTATACCAGTAGGACTAGCTTTTTTTGTAGTAGAACAATTGGCTTGGATAGGTTTAGTGGCTCTTATTACAATGTTTATTGGTAGCTACTTTCTTATAAGCTTTGTGCTAGAATGGTTTATTTATAGAAAAATAAAGCTCATTTACAAGTTTATTCATCAAATAAAAGCTAGTAAAAGAGAAGAAACCTATTATAAGTATATTTTACCTAAAAAAAGTATTGATGAGGTAAAAGAAGATGTAGAAAAATGGGCCGAACAGCGAAGAGCCGAAATAGAAATATTGCAACAAAATGAAGCTTACCGAAAAGAGTTTTTACAAAACCTAGCACACGAATTTAAAACACCCATTTTTGCCATTCAAGGGTATGTAGATACTTTATTAGATGGAGCATTAGAAAATCCAGCAGTAAATAAAAAATTCTTAGAAAATGCTGCCAAAAATGTAGATAGAATGGTAGGTTTGGTAAACGATTTAGATGAAATTTCTCGTTTAGAAAGTGGTGAGCAACCTCTATATAAAGAACAATTTGTTATACAAGATTTGATTAAAGAAGTGTACGAATCGCTATCTATTAAAACTGCAAAACGCAATATTAAAACAAGTATAAAAAAAGGCTGTGAAAACCCAGTTTGGGTGTTTGCCGATAAAGAAAAAATAAGGCAAGTAGTAATTAATATTGTGAGTAATGCTACCAAATATGGTAAACAAGATGGTACAATTGTAGCAGGAATTTATAAAATAGATGGTACAAAAAATTTAATTGAATTTAGTGACGATGGTATTGGCATAGCCGAAGAACATTTAGATAGAATTTTTGAACGTTTTTACAGAACCGATAGAGGTAGAAGTAGAGACAAAGGTGGCACTGGTTTAGGTTTAGCTATTTGCAAACATATTATTGAAGCTCATGCCCAAACCGTGCATGTAAGAAGTAAAATAGATATTGGTACTACTATAGGTTTTACTTTAGATAGCAACAAGTAAAGTTTGCTTAATTGTTAGCTAAACAAGTAAGCAATATCCTCTTCAGTTAAAGATTTTACAAAGCCATCCTCTTCTGTTACCAACTCATCGGCTAATTGTTTTTTACGTTGTTGTAGTAAAATGATTTTTTCTTCAATAGTGTCTTTACAAATTAGTTTATAAGCAAATACATTTTTGGTTTGTCCAATTCTATGGGTACGGTCAATTGCTTGTTGCTCAATAGCTGTGTTCCACCAAGGGTCAAAGAGAAAAACATAGTCGGCTGCAGTTAGCGTTAAACCTGTATTTCCAGCTTTTAAACTAATTAAAAATAAATGCGTATTGCAATCAGCTTCTTGAAAAGCTGCTACCATTTCTGCACGTTTTGCTGGTGGTGTTTGTCCATCAAAATGAAAATAAGGTATTCCTTTTTTATCGCATTCAGCTGCCAATAAATGTAGCATAGAACTAAACTGAGAAAATACAATAGCTTTATGATTGCCTAAAATATTTTGTAGCTCATTTAGCAGCATTTCTGTTTTAATACTTTCACTACAATTTTGTTGTTCTTCTTCAGGCAATAATAAAGGTGTATTACATACTTGACGCAACTTCATAATTCCTTGAAGCACTGCCAATTTACTTTTATTAAGTCCTTTGTCTTTTATGTCAGATAGTATATTGCCTTTGATTTGTTCACTAATATCATTGTACACCATTCTTTGTTGTGCATGCATGGTACACCATAAAATGCTTTCTGTTTTTTCGGGTAAATCTTTAGCTACTTGTTCTTTTGTTCTACGCAAAATAAAAGGAGCTGTTATTCTTTGTAGTTGCTTTATTTTGTCTTCATCTCTATATTTATCAATTGCATCGGCATATTCTTTTTTAAAAAAATCTCTACTGCCAAACATGCCTGGCAATGCAAAATTTAATTGAGCATATAAGTCAAACGTATTGTTTACAACAGGCGTACCACTAAGTGCAATATTAATATTGGCTTTTAATGCACCAATGGCTTTGGTTATTTGTGCCGATGGATTTTTAATATTGTGACTTTCATCTACCACAGCAACACCATATTGGGTAGAGAATAATAAACCTGTATCGGCTCTTACAGTTCCATAACTCGTGATGATGATTTGTATATCATCATTCAACAAATCTGCCTCTTTTCTATTGGCTCCATGATGCACCACTGCATTAAAATTGGGCGTAAATTTTTCTAGTTCTTTTTGCCAATTGTACATTAAAGAAGAAGGACAAATAATGATATTTTTTCTGTTCGGATTGTGCAAAATATAGTGTGCCAAAAAACAAATGGTTTGTAGTGTTTTGCCCAAACCCATATCATCGGCTAGGCAAGCACCGGCTCCAACATCGGCTAATAAAGCCAACCATTCAAACCCTTTTTGTTGGTAAGCTCTTAATGTTGCTTGAACTACTGAAGGAACTGTGTAAACAGGTTTTTCTTGTGTTTGCCAATTCATCCATTTTTGCCACCAATCTTTTTGAATAGTGGCTTGCAAAACTGTTGATTGATTATTGGTGCTATCTTCTGCAATAGCCATCCAACGTGCCACTTCAATAGTATTGCCTTCAATTTTTCCATGCTTAATAATTGCAGCATATTGTTGCATCCAACTATCATCTAAAATGCCTAAACAACCATCTTTTAACAATACAGCTTTTTGTCCTGCAAATAAAATTTTCTGCAATTCTTTGAGAGCAACTTCTTCTTTTCCAAAATTTATTTTTAATTGTAATACTACTTTGGCATCTGTTTGTTCAAGTATAATATTGGTGGTGCTAATTGCAAATGCCGAGTACTTAAAATGTTTCAGCATATCCATACCTATCAACTCAATATTATTACTTAATAATTGATGGTACACTTTTAAAAACCATTGTTTCTTTTGAGCATCGGCAAAGCTTACATAGTAATAACCATTTTTTTGTTTAGGAAAATTGGGATGTAAATTTTCAATTAATTGTATAAATTCTTTTTCAACTGTTTCATTACGTTTTATAGCATACAATTGCCCATTTTGTTTGGTTTCAAAAGTAGGGGTGAAGCTGCCTTCAACTATAAAACCATCGTACAACCATTGCGGTGTAAGCATTAAAAAAGCGTTGTTCAATTCACTTAAAAAAACTCTATTAATAGGTAATGCTTCAACTTCATTAGCTGCAAAATGTTCATTTCTTTTTACGTTATAATCGGCTTCTAGCTTAGTTAAAACATGTTCAGCAAATAAGGTAGTATCATTTTGATATAAATGAATATTTTCATTCAACCAATCTAGTGTTTGATAATCTTTAAACGATAATAAAAAATATTCACTTCTGCTTTCTAATAAAAATTGAGTTCTCTTAAACTCAGATAATAAATAAGCAGCACCATTTATTTCAACATTAATTAGTACACTAAATGTTTGCTGATGTTTAATAATTTCAAAAGATAAAGTGGGTTTAAAACTACTGAAACTGCACAATGATGTGCGATAGTTTTTCTTATTTTCTGATAATGTTTTCTGATAAAATGTAATTGCAGGAAAATAAGGTTTTAAACTGTTTAAACATTCGTGCAAGTATCGCAACATTGCATTTTGTGTAAATGTTTCTAAGCTTTTACCGGCTCGTTGTTTGGTATATTTTTGTTGAATACTTTGCCACTCAGTGATGATAGCTTTTTCACTAAATAACAACAATATATCTTTTGTAGGTTGTGGTAATGTAGCAAAATAATTAGCCAATTCTTTTCTATCTAAATCATAAGTACTAGTTTCAATTAAGTTTTCTTTTTTAATAATATGAATAGATTGTATTAATAAAAACGAATGCATTAATTCGTAGGGTTGTAATACTAGAGCTACTTTATTTTTATTGCCAGCTGACATAAACTATAAATTCTTTCTACTTTTTTAGCAAGAGGGCAATAGTACAATAATTGTTATTGAAATGAGCAAATGTTGGCTCAAAAAAATTGGCTTGTTTTTATTTATATCAAACCAATGACAAACAGAAATATATTTGAATGATTAATGCCAACTAAAGAACAAATATTAGAGCAATATTGGGGTTATGCTTCTTTTAAAGGAGAACAAGCGGCCATTGTAGAATCTATTCTCAGCCAGAAAGATACTGTTGCCTTATTACCAACAGGCGGTGGAAAATCTATTTGTTTTCAAGTGCCAGCATTAATGCAAGAAGGTGTTTGTTTAGTAGTTTCTCCACTCATTGCTTTAATGAAAGATCAGGTAGAAAATTTACAAAAACGAAATATTCCTGCCATTGCTTTGGTAAGTGGAATGAGTTATTACGATTTAACAAAAGCCCTTAAAAAAGTTGTTCAAGAAGAATATAAATTTTTATACTTATCGCCTGAAAGGCTTGAATCTACTTTGTTTAAAGACTATTTGCCACAAATAAATGTGAGTATGATAGCTATCGATGAGGCACATTGCATCAGTCAATGGGGTTATGATTTTCGCCCAGCATATTTAAAAATTGCAGCATTAAGAGCAGCATTGCCCAACACTACTTTTGTAGCTTTAACAGCATCGGCAACGCCTTTGGTGCAAAAAGATATTGTTGAAAAATTGCAACTTAAAGAACCCAATATTTTTCAGCAATCTTTTGAAAAGCCTAATTTGTCTTATTCTGTTTTTAAAGTAGATAGTAGTATCAATAAAGCTATTCAAGTATTAAAAAATGTTGCGGGCAGCAGTATTGTGTATTGTAGCAATAGAAAAGAAACTAAACGTATTGCTTTATTGTTGCAACAACATAGTTTTAGTGCCGATTTTTATCATGCAGGATTAACACAGGCCGAACGCTCTGCAAAGCAAAAGGCATGGATTGAAAACCAAACAAGAGTTATTGTTTGTACCAATGCATTTGGAATGGGCATTGATAAGCCAGATGTAAGAACAGTCATTCATTTAAGCTTACCCGATTGTATAGAAAACTATTATCAAGAAGCAGGAAGAGCAGGAAGAGATGGCAAAAAAGCATATGCTGTTTTGCTACACGAACCAACGGATATTGCCACTTTACAACTATTGCCACAAACAAAATTTCCTTCGTTTGATATAATTAAACAAGTGTACCAAGCACTTGCCGATTATTTGCAAATACCAGTTGGTATTGGAGAGGGAAAATATTACGATTTTAATTTGATTGAGTTTTGTACCAACTTTAAACTTGACTTTCATTTAGTGATAAATGTATTAAAGATATTAGAGCAACAAGGTCATTTGGCTTTTTCTGAAAATATATTTTTACCATCGCAAGTAGAATTTACAACCGATAAATACACCATTAATAGTGTAGAAAAAGTATATCCTCATTTAGATACAACCATGAAAGCGTTATTGCGTACTTATGAAGGTATTTTTGAGCATCGAGTTTCTATAAATGAGAAGCTATTAGCAAAAGTTGCCAAATTACCTTATGATAAAATTTATGCCGATTTAAAAATTTTACATGGTTATGGTATTATAGAATATTTGCCACAAAAAGAAACACCACAAATTTATTTGTTAACCAATAGAGCACCTGCACAACATTTGCAACTAAATGCCGAAATATATTTTCAACGTAAAAAACTGTACGAAGAAAAGGTACAAGCAATGGTAAACTATATACAGTTGACTGATGCATGTAGAAGCCAACATATATCGGCTTATTTTGGTGATGCTTTGGTAAAGCCTTGTGGCGTTTGCGATAATTGTTTAGCAAAAAAATCTAATGAATTATCCAAAGAAGAATTTATACTCATTCAAGATAAAATAATGGCGGCAATTACCCATGATGGAATTAAAACGCAAGATTTATTTCAACAATTGAATGGTGTAAAAAAGCAAAAACTCCAAAATGTGTTGGAGTTTTTGTTGAATGAAAAATATCTTCGCCTAGATGACTTTGGATTCTTACATAAAGTACTTTAAAACAAACTCTTTCTTTTTGAACTTCTTCCGCCCAAACCTAATGCTCCTAATAAACTTCTAGTAATAATGTTGGCAGCAGTTCTACCAACTTGTTTTACAACAGGATTATCAAAAAAACCTGGTTCTTCTTTGGCAGCTTTTTCCTCCACTTTTTTAGTAGTTTCTTCGGCTGTTTTTTTTGCAGCTTCTTCCAATTTAGCAGTTAAAATTTCATAAGCACTATGGCTATCAACGGCTTCATTGTACTTATTAATTAGTTTACTTTTTTTCAATACATCATCTATTTCTGTTTCATTTAAAACATCCATTCTGCTTCTTGGTGCACAAAGCATGGTATGTACTAATGGTGTTGGTATGCCTTTTTCATTTAGTAAGGTTACAAATGCTTCGCCAATACCCATTTGAGTAAGCAATTCATCGGTTGCATAAAATGAAGTTTCCGGAAAATTCTCAGCTGCTGTTTTTATTACTTTTCTATCAGCAGCAGTAAATGCTCTTAAAGCATGTTGCACTTTTAAACCCAATTGCGATAATATGCTTGCAGGAATGTCTTGTGGGTTTTGCGTACAAAAGAAAATACCAATTCCTTTACTACGAATTAACTTAATAACAGTTTCAATTTGCTGCATTAAAGCATCGCTAGCTTCTTGAAAAACCAAATGAGCTTCATCAATAAACAAAATTAATTTGGGTTTATCTAAATCGCCTTCTTCTGGGCAAACAGCATATAACTCGGCCAATAATTGTAACATAAAAGTGCTGAATAGTTTAGGCCTGTTTTGCATATCCATTACTCGTAAAATATTCACAACGCCTCTTCCTTCTTGGTCTATTCTCATTAAATCTTCTACTTCAAAACTTCTTTCACCAAAAAAAACATCGGCACCTTGTTGTTGTAATTCTATTACTTTTCTTAAAATAGTTCCAGTACTAGTGGTAGAAATTTTGCCATAATTTTTTTCTATTTCGGCTTTGCCTTCATCGCCAACAAATTGCAACACTTTAATAAAATCTTTTAAATCTAATAAAGGCATTGTATGATCATCGCAGTACTTAAAAATCATAGCTACCAATCCTGCCTGAGTATCATTCAACCCTAAAATTTTACTTAATAAAATAGGGCCAAATTCACTCACTGTAGCTCTTAGTCGAACACCTTTTTCGTTGCTTAATGTAAGCAACTCAACAGGAAATGCAGTAGGGTTAAAGGTTACGTTTAGTTTAGCACAACGTTCAGTCAATTTTTCATTTACAGTTCCTGCTTGTGCAATGCCACTAAAATCTCCTTTAATATCCATTACTAAAACAGGTACGCTGTTATCACTTAAACACTCACTCAGCATTTGTAGCGTTTTAGTTTTACCAGTTCCGGTTGCACCTGCAATTAATCCATGACGGTTCATCGTTTTAAAAGGCAATGTTACATCGGCTCCACTAATTACTTCTCCATTTAACATGCCTACCCCAATTTTCACATGTTCGCCTTTAAAACTATAACCTGTTTTTACTGCTTCAATAAACTGTTCTGTTGATGCCATTTTTACTTATTTATGAGCAATAAAAGTAAATTTATTTGAGAAGAATTGTTGCACTTGAAGAAATAAAAAAATGAAATGGCGACTCTTAGCTATACTGTAGAAAAAAAGATTATGAGAAGATTTGTTAAAATAAACTAAAACTCACTAAATTGCATTGCCCAATAAAAAAAGGGCTCCCCTGTAGAAACAGGGCAGCCTCTAACGATTGCTTGCCATATGAAAAAATAGTTCTGTAAATTTTGTGGCGGTTGTTAACCGCTTTT
This sequence comes from Asaia bogorensis, assembly GCA_943371535.1. GTDB lineage: Bacteria > Bacteroidota > Bacteroidia > Chitinophagales > Chitinophagaceae > UBA1930. Next base: position 70,673 of record CALRVE020000001.1, read on the forward strand.
CGTTTAAGCCTCTCTCGATTGCCAAATTGCTATTTCTAACGATTGCTGCCTGTTGAAAATCTCTCGGCTTATTTACTAATGTAAAAATAGCCTTGATATTTGGATGATTTAATACAAATTGCAGTAGTTTTTATCATCTCAAAAAGCATAAATAATCTTATAACTCAATACTGCATTGAATTGTAAGAAAAAAATGTAGTTATGTCCAACCGTTTTTCTGATATATTATTTCAACTCATAAAATCCTTAGAAAAGGCTGAAAAACGTCATTTTAAGCTTTATATCAAAAGAAGTTCGGCTAACGAAGACCTAAAAATTGTTCATTTATTTGATGCATTAGATAAAATGCATGAATACGATGAGGTTTTGCTGCTTAAAAAAATGAAGGGCATTACCAAACCTCAATTGGCCAATTTAAAAACACATTTATACAAACAGGTTTTAGCTAGTTTACGCTTACTAAAAACTACCGACAATATTGATTTGCAACTGAGTGAACAGTTAGACAATGCTCGTTTACTATACAATAAAGGATTAAAGCTTCAAGCACTAAGAATCTTAGACAGAGCTAAAGAAATGGCTAGGCAAAATCAAAAGTTTAATTTTTTGGTTCAAGCTATTTCATTGGAAAAAAAGATTGAAACCTTACACATAACTAGAACGGGAACTGATAAAACCGAACAAATGGCTACTGAAGCCATGGAAATAAGCAGTCATATTTACAGAGTAACCAAACTCTCTAATTTAGCGTTGTTGCTGTATCGTTGGTATGTAATTAACGGGCATGCCCGTAATGAAGAAGATGAAAAAGATATTAAAATTTTCTTTAAAGAACAATTGCCCGAAGATATAAAAGCGGTAAATGGTTTTTATGAAAAGTTGTACTTGTACCAAAGCTATTGTTGGTATGCTTTTATTAGGCAAGATTTTTTAATGTACTATCGTTACAGTCAAAAATGGGTTGATTTATTTACCGAGCAACCCAACATGATTTCTGTTGAAACTGGTCACTATGTAAAAGGCATGCATACATTATTGAATGCACATTTCGACCTTAGAAATTTTGCTGCATTTGAAGATGTATTGAAAAACTTTGAGGAGTTTGAACAAACAGATATTGCTCAACAATACGATAATTTTAGAACCCATACTTCTATATACATCAATACTTCTAAAATAAATTGGCACTTAATGAGTGGCACTTTTAAACAAGGAGTACTGTTAATTCCAACTATTGAAGAACGTTTAGAAGAACATGCATTGTTTGTTGATGTACATAGAATTTTAGTGTTCAACTACAAATTTGCCATGCTACATTTTGGCAATGGTGATTATGAAAAATCAATTGACTATTTGCATAAAATAATTAATGGACCAGTTGAGCTAAGAGTTGATTTACAATCTTATGCCAGATTATTACACATGATGGCTCATTTTGAAATGGGCAATTTTGAAATTATGGATTCACTCATTAAATCGGTGTATCGCTTTATGGCAAAAATGAAAAACTTAACGGTGGTAGAAGAAATTATGTTTAAGTTTTTACGACAGTCGTTCAAAGTTTCGCCCAAATTAATGAAGCCCGAATTAGAGAAGTTCTTGCAAGAAATTAAACACTTAGAAAAAAACAGGTTTGAAACCAGGGCATTTGCTTACTTGGATATTATTTCATGGGTAGAGAGTAAAGTGTATCATAAACCTATGAGTGAAATTATTTACAGTAAGTATCAAAAAAGTAAGAGAAAGCAAGTTTAATACAGTCACATGAATTCAACACATATAAAAAATATTATTTTCGATTTAGGTGGAATTTTTTTGAACATAGATTATTCACTAACCGAAAAAGCATTTATAGAATTGGGTGTAACCAATTTTGCAGATTTTTATACGCAGCATAATGCTTCTACTTTATTTGAAGATTTAGAAACAGGTAAAATTACGCCCGAAGATTTTTGTGATGCGTTAAGAACCATTTCAACGATACCATTAACCAATGAGCAAATTTATACTGCTTGGAATGCCATGTTATTAGACTTACCTACCGAAAGATTAATTTGGCTGGAAGTTATCCGCCAACGCTACAATGTTTATTTATACTCTAATACCAATAAAATACATTATCAAGCTTTTCTTACCATTGCTAAAAAGGTAATGGGCGAAAAACATTTTAATGATTACTTTATTAAAGCCTACTACTCTCATGAATTAGGGCTACGAAAGCCATATGCAGCAAGCTATACAGCCATTTTACATGAACAAAATTTAGCTGCCACAGAAACCTTGTTTATAGACGATACCATAAAAAACATTGAGGGGGCAGCCGAAGCTGGTTTACAAACGTTACACTTAATTGCACCACAGACTGTGCTAGATATTGATTTGTAGTTTCTATCTTCTACTAGCAATCAATAAACTTAAATCAGTGAATTTTAAATCAAATTTTTGGCTAATATAAAAATCGGTTAGTGCTCCCTTAAATAAATAAATACCTTCTCTCATATTAATGTTGTGCCATACAATTTCATCCATACCACCTTCATCGCTAATCTGTAATAACAAGGGCATTAAAACATTGCTAATAGCCTGACTTGCTGTACGTGCAAATCCACTTGGAATATTGGGTACACAATAATGTATTACATCGTGTTTTAAAAAAGTAGGATTTTCATGGCTGGTTAATTCACTGGTTTCAAAACAGCCACCTCTATCAATAGCCACATCTATAATTATACTTCCTGGTCGCATAGCTGCAACCATTTGTTCTGTAACAACAACAGGAGCTCTACCATATTCATTACTCAACGCACCAATGGCTACTTCACAAGTTTTCAATTGCTTGGCTAAAATTTTGGGTTCTAAAACACTGGTCCATACACGCTGACCTAAATTGTTTTGCAATTGCTTTAATCTATATACATTATTATCAAATACTTTAACGCTGGCACCTAATGCCAAAGCATTTCTTGTAGCAACTTCACCTACAATTCCTGCACCTACAATTACTACTTTTGTGGGAGGAATACCACTGATACTGCCCAATAAAACTCCTTTGCCGTTATTAAAACTGCTTAAATATTGCCCAGCAATCAGCATTAATGCACCACCAGCAATTTCACTCATACTTCTTACAATGGGGTAGGTGCCACTATCGTCTTTTAAATTTTCAAAACTAAGTCCGGTGATTTTTCGTTCCATCATTTTCTGAATGATTTCACTCTTTAGTGCCGAATAATGAATAGGAGAAATAATGGTTTGATTGAGTTGCAATAAAGGCAAATCTTCTTCAACCACAGGGGCACTTTTTACTAAAATAGGAGCTTTAAAAACATCGGCTCGGCTATATAAAATTTGAGCTCCAGCTTCACTATAATCTTTGTCTTTATAATGACTTCCTTCACCTGCATTATGTTCAACCACAACATTATGCCCATTACTTACAAGTACACCAACAGCATCGGGCGTTAAAGCAATTCGATTTTCTTGAAAAGCAATTTCTTTAGGAATCCCAATTTCTAACTTTGTACCTTGAGGTTTTACATCTAAGGTTTCTTCTAAGGTTTCGTAACTAAAAGAAGTAGAAATTACAGGTTTTGAAGTTGCCATGAACTATCTAGGGTTTGTTTTGAACATTAAAGTTAGTGAATGCAATTGTTTATTAATAGAATGAGGGTTTTAATTTGTAAGTAAAAAAACTATTTACCTTATATTAGTCTTCTTCTTCATTTAATTGAGGTACATAAATTCGTCTAGTTACTTCATCAATTATTTCAATATGCAAATGCAAAGTTTCATTGGGTAGTAAAGCTTCTGCTTTTTCGGGCCATTCTATTAAACATAAATTTCCACTTAAAATAGCATCTTCAATACCCGCCTCTATGGCTTCGGTTTCATCTTTTAATCTATACCAGTCCATATGAAGCACAGTGTTAGCAATTGGGCTTTTATATTCATTAATAATTGAAAAAGTTGGGCTACTAACTGCATTATTTATATCTAAAACATTGGTACATAAGTAATTAATAAAAGTGGTTTTTCCGGCACCCATCGGAGCATGAAATGCCCATATTTTTTTGTTTTTGTGGGTTTTCCAAATTGCTTTTGTTACCTGGGGTAAATGAGAAAGTGTATAAAAAAAATCGCTCATAGTAGAAATGCAAGTATTTTTAAACTTTGAGCAAAGCTATTGTTGTTTGAAATAAGATAAACTGAATACTTTGTAATCATTTTTTTTAAACTACTGTTTTTCTGTAAAAAATGATTGGATAGATGAGTTTTCAGTTGCTTATGTGGTTTGTCTTTTCGGGTTATTATTTTAGTCTAATTCGAATAAAAAATTAACTTTTTCAATCATTGTTTGTAAGCTATTGATAGTTAAATAAATATTATCGAAATTGAAGCTATTAATTTTAAATTCTAAATAGGTGTAAATCAATTAATTGAGTATTTTTTAAGAATCTAATTTCTCCATTGCTATTTTCATGAATTTGGCGAATGCCCATATCGGTTCAGTGTCTGTATTAGATAAACATAAACCCAAATCGGGTATAAAGGAGCTTTTTACTTGTAAAACTGCTTGGCGTAATATTACCTTTGTGGTATCAAATCCAAAGCCATGAAAAAACTAATCACCCTTTTAACCACTTTACAACTTTTACTTTTTGGAGTAGTTGTATTAGCTCAAACCAATCAGATTGTTGATTTGGGGAAACCACTCATTCAAGCCAATATTTCAGAATTAAATGGTTATATAGTACCATCTAGTAAAAATCCTACCGATTATACTGCTATCATTATTGATAAAGGTCCTTTGAATCCAAACAACAATGCTTTAGCTCTTTTTCCGTTCAAAGTAATTTTTGTGGATTTATTTTCAAAACAATATGAAGTAGTAACATTGAAAAACTTGCAAGGTGCTGAGGTAACCGAAACTGTTGGAGATGTTTTTACAACTCAGTTTGGTGCCGATGGAAATATTTATGTTGGTACACAAGGTGGAGGTCATTTAATTAGAATTGATTATAAAAGCAGAACTGTAACCGATTTAGGTAACCCTAATCCAACTTATTTTAATAGCATACCCAACATTACAACTTTAGGTTTTGGAACTGACTTTAGTTTATATGGCATAATAAATAAAATAAACCAACCTGGTACAGGAGCATATAGTTTTAAATACGATTATTTTGGAAGATTTACTGATGTAGATTCTTTACCTATTGATGCAAATAGACATAGAGTAAAAATGATTGGTAGTGATGATACTTACACCTATGTAAGAGCCGAAGATGCCGATTATAAATTATACGCCATTAATAAATTAACTAAAACAAAATCTGAAATTGTTTTACAATACAATGGAGCTCCTTTAAATCCTTCAACAGCTTTTGAAATTGAAACTTATGTGGGTGATTATGTATATGCTAGAATTTCTTTAACCAACACCGCATATTATTGGAAACTGCATAACGGACAAGTTTTAGATAACCAAGCCCCTAATGTTTATTTAAGAAAACGTGCCGATTTAGTTTGGAAAAAATTAATCTATAACTATGGTCAAATTTCTACCATGTGGAATGCAACAGATTTCAAATTATACTATCAAAAAGACAGTATCATCGATTTTGTAGATTTAAATAATGCTGTACAAAAAGTTACTCGTCCTACTGGTGCTATCACTCCATACTTTAACTTAGGTAAAAAAACCAATGAACTTTTTGTTCATGGAAGTAAATATTCTACTGCTGCTAGTATAGCATACGAAAATAATAATACTATTACCAAGTTAGGGGCTAACCCAACTTTAAGTATTTATGCTGCAACTACAAATTTTGATAATACCAAAGTATTAATAGGTGGTTATGCTAACGGTACAATACAAGAGTTTAATTCTGGAAATGATTGGAATATTTTTACTAGTCCTACTGCTCCTGTTTTTACAACTAGTGCTGCTAATCCTGCAATTAAATATCAGGTACAAAAACCTGAAAATAGTACCAATAATGTACCTGGTATTTTGAGTATTGCAAGTATAAAAAAATTAAATACTGCACAATTAATAGTTGCAGGTGGAAATAGAGGTAGAAATAATCCCCCCTACTATAATGATGAAATAACTGTTTCAATTATCAACTCAGCCAATAACACCTTTAAAAATGTGTATTATGAAGCAGAATTTAAAGACTATATGTTTAGTAGCTTGTCTATTGATCAAGTAAACCAAAAAATTATTTTGATTGGCGTTAAGAGAGAAATGCCCAACCAAGGGTCTTCTAAATTATTTATATTAGACGTAAATGGTAATTTAGTTGGTACACCACAAAATTTATTGTTCAATGGCTTTATGTTAAACTATGTGAGAGATATTGAAGTGGTAAACAATACCTTGTATTTCCGTAGCGATAATTTCATTTATAGAATCAACAATTATAATAATCCTACAAATATTGAGAAAATGTTAACCCTGCAAGGTATGTATTTTAAAGCAATGGGGTTAGTAAGTAGCAATAACAATAAATATATTGTAGCAGCATACGAATTACCTGGTCTTGCAGGGTATAAATTAATTTACATGCCATTAACCACCACTAATAATGTATTACCTGGCAATGATAATGATGTTACTAAAGTAGAGGGTGTTATTAACGAAAATAATGGAACTTTCCCTTACGAATTTACTGCTGCTGATAACAAAGTATTTTTATCTGGCTTTACTTCTATTTACAGCTTTGATTTAGCAGTTAATAAAAGTGATAAAGTACTTACTGCAGTATATAACACTAACAATTTTGGTTGTACTGTTGGTCCTAATCCTGCCAATAATACTATCAATGTGATGTATAAATCTAATGAAATTGAAAATATTCAAGTGCAAATATTCAATATGAACAGTGTATTAATGTACAATAAAGCACATGCAACTATTGCAGGTGGTAACACTATTCCAATTGCTATAAGTAGTTATCCAAATGGCAATTATGTAGTAAAAGTGATTACAAAAACTACCACTTATACTTCAAAATTTATTAAACAATAAATGATTGATGGTTGTAGGATTGATAAAATGGGTTGTAAATATTTGCAACCCATTTTTAGTTATTAGAATATTCCATTCACCGAAAATCAAACCCTTAAATTATAACTAGCTTTGTACTTTAATTGAAGAAAAATGGAAAAGGTAGCAATAAAAGTAAATGGCATGAGTTGTACCAACTGTGCCTTAACTATAGATAAATATTTAAAAGAACAAGGTTTAGAAGAGGTTAAAGTAAATTTTATTGGAGGCGATGTAAGTTTTCAAAAACAGGCAAACATTAACCTAGAACAAATAGAAAAAGGCATTTCAAAATTGGGTTATACTGTACAAAAAGAAGGACCTCAAAAAAGTACTTACTACGGTATTTTCCCCTTTAAAAGTCATTTACAACGTTTTTGGTTTTGCATCATTTTTACAGCACCACTTATGCTGCACATGTTGCCTTTTGTGCATATTCATTTTTTAATGAATCCCTATGTTCAACTAGCATTAACTATACCTGTTTATTTAGTTGGAATGGATTTTTTTGGCAGAAGTGCATTACGAAGTTTATTCAAAGGCATACCCAATATGAATGTACTCATTGCCTTAGGAAGCACAGCAGCGTTGGGTTATAGCTTATATGGTTTGTTAATTGGAAAAGCCAATGAGTTTTTATTTTTTGAAACCGCAGCTACCACTATTACATTGGTTTTTTTAGGCAACTACATGGAAGATAAAAGTGTTGAACAAACACAAGATGCTTTAAAAAAACTAGCAGTTACACAAAAAACAATGGCTAATATGATTGCTTTTGACGACAAACATCAAGAGCAAATTTTTCAAGTAGAAAGTAAAGATTTACATGTTGGCGATTTGGTTTTAATTAAAAATGGCGAATATGTACCAATGGATGCCAAAATTCTTTGGGGCGAAGCCGATGTAAATGAAGCAATTATTACAGGTGAAAGTCTTCCGCTTAAAAAAACAATGAAAGACAAGCTAATTGGTGGCAGCATTATACAAAACGGAACAGTAAAAGCACAAATTACAGCAGTTGGAGAAGATACTGTTTTAGCTAATATTCTTAAGCTGATAAAAAATGCCGAAACCGAAAAACCACCAGTACAACTATTAGCCGATAAAATAAGTGCCATTTTTGTTCCAGTAGTGGTAAGCATTGCTGTATTAACGGTAGTGGTAAATTATTTTTTTGTTGATTTAAGTTTTGGCCAAAGCTTATTACGCAGCATTGCAGTGTTGGTTATTAGTTGCCCATGTGCAATGGGATTAGCAACACCTGCTGCAGTTGCAGTAGGTTTGGGGCGTGGTGCTAAAAATGGCATCTTATTTAAAAATGCAAAAAGCTTAGAAATTTTTAAATCTATTAAACAAGTTGTGTTCGATAAAACAGGCACATTAACTACAGGCAAATTCACAATTGCACAATTCAACACCACTATTGAAGAAAATGAATTTAAACGGATAGCATTTTCATTAGAAAAATATTCCAATCATCCTATTGGCAATTGTATTGCATCAACTTGGAAAATCACTAATAGTTTTCGTTGGGAAAATATTGAAGAAATAAAAGGTTTAGGTATGAAAGCTACCGATAAAGAAGGTAACGAATATTTAGCTAGTTCTTATAAAGCTGCAAAAGACTTAACCAATGAACACAACCACAATGTGTACATTCTGAAAAACAAACAACTAATTGGTTGGATTGATGTGGCAGACGAGTTACGTCCTGAAGCTTTAACTACTATTCAAACCCTACAAAAAAATGGCATTAAAACCATTTTATTAAGTGGCGATAAAGTAGAAAAATGTGAACAAGTAAAACAACAATTGGGTTTAGATGAAGTAGTAGCCGAACAAACGCCAGAACAAAAACTACAATACATTGCTCAACTTACTGCACAACAACCAACAGCAATGGTTGGCGATGGAATTAATGATGGTCCAGCTTTAGCCAAAGCAACAGTGGGCATTTCATTAAGTGATGCAAGCCAAGTGGCTATGCAGAGTGCTCAAGTAGTATTAATGAATCATGGACTCAAAAATTTACCAATGGCATTGGGCTTAGGTAAACACACATACATTACCATTAAAGAAAATTTATTTTGGGCATTTTCCTACAATATTGTTGCAATACCTGTTGCAGCAGCTGGTTTTTTAAGCCCAACAATTGGTGCATTAATTATGGGTTTAAGCGATGTGGTTTTAGCTATTAACAGTATTCGGTTAAAATGGAAGAAAGTTATTTAAGCCTTGGGATTTAGTAATTAGTTGCCAAATACTTAATGTTGTTTTTTTCACTCCAAAGGAGTGGAATGTGAATAGATAATGAAGATTGATTTTATATACGACCCCAGCGGGGTCGAACATTCAGAATCAAAATTTTGTCTATTAATATTTGATGCCTTTGGCGTCCATACAAGGCCCAAAAGATGATTTAGTAAATAGGTACGAACTAAACAAATAATCGTATAATGCCAAATTACTTGGGCTCTTTAATTTCTTCAAACTCAATATAATCTGCATCTACAGTAATATTAGTGCTAGGCTTTGTTGTTGTATGAACATGGGTAGTTTGCTGTTGCTGCTGATTTTGTTGTTGTTGTTGAGCATCTTGCATTTTTTGTACTGTTTGCTTCATTTGTTTTGCAGCCTTACTAACAGGCACCACAACATTAAATACAAATTTGTAGATGTAATAAATAACAATAGCCCACAAGAGTATTTTTAATAATTGCATAAGGCGGTAAAGATAATAGTTGTAAAAAACTTAAATGAAAAGACGATTCATTCGTTCAAAAATTTTACTATTCCATTAACAGTAGTGTTAAAATCATATAAGCTTAGCTTAATTTCTACACCTTATCACCAGTAAGCTCATAAGGCACATCATTTGGTTCGGTCCCTATATTTATGTAGGGATTGAAAAAATCCGAAGGATATTTTTTCAAAGAAGCAAATGGAGTGCTGTTGAGCTTACGAAGCCTTGCGGCTTGAGCATTGAGTGTTTCACTTTGTAATTACGCTACAACTAGGACATTTCTAAAAAACAATTCTTACCTTATTCAAAATCAAAATTTGGAACATAACCCACAACTTCCTTACATTTGCACTAGAATAAAGAAACAGTAGAAGGGAACGGAATCGTTCCCTTCTCTTTTGTACCTATGTCAGTAGAAAATAAATTACAACAAATAGAAACCTTACTCAATGGTTTTTTAGCCGAACAACCCGAATATTTTTTGGTGAGTTTACGCATAAAACCAACTGATAATGTAAAGGTTTTTTTAGATGGCGATAATGGCATCACAATAGAAAAGTGTATTTACTTCAATCGTAAATTAAGAAATGCAATTGAAGAAAATGGTATTTATCCAGAAGGTGAATACAGTTTAGAAATGTCTAGCCCAGGCGTTGGTGAGCCTTTAAAACAACATCGCCAATACAGTAAAAATATCAATCGTTTTGTAGAAGTAATTTTAAACGATGATACAAAAAAAGAGGGGCAATTACTCACTGTTACCGAAGCCGATATTTTAATTGAAACCATTGAAGGCAAAGGTAAAAAAGCAGTAACACAACAATTGGTTATCCCATTCACTAATATAAAATCAACAACCGTTCAAATCAAATTTTAAAAAACTATTCTACCCAACAGTAGAAATTGAAAATTTGGAATTTTAAATTTTTCAAGTATGGCAAGTATAAATTTAATCGATGCATTTCAGGATTTTAAAGATGCAGAAAATCTAGATCGTCCTACGCTTATGAAAGTGGTAGAAGATGTATTCAAAACCTTATTACGTAAAAAATATGGTGCCGATGATAACTTCGACGTAATTGTAAATGCCGAAAAAGGCGACTTAGAAATTATTCGTCGTCGTATGATTGTAGAAGATGGTGAAGTAATTGATCCACTTGCCGAAATTGCTTATAGCGATGCTGTAAAAATTGAACCCGATTTTGAAGTAGGTGAAGAATTATACCAAGAAGTGAACATGGTTGATTTTGGTAGAAGAGCCATTTTAGCTGCTAAACAAACTTTAGCTAGCCGTATTGGTGATCTTAAGAAAAATGTATTGGTTAAAAAATATGCCGATAGAATTGGCGACATTATTAGTGCCGAAGTTTATCAGGTTTGGAAAAAAGAGGTTTTATTATTAGATGAAGAAGGTAATGAATTGATTCTTCCAAAATCTGAACAAATACCACAAGATTATTTTAAAAAAGGCGAAAATACCCGTGCAGTGGTGGCTAGAGTAGACATGAAAAATAATTCACCAGTAATTGTTTTATCACGTACCAGCCCATTGTTCTTAGCTAAATTATTAGAAATTGAAGTGCCAGAAATTTTTGATGGTTTAATCTCTATCAAAAAAATAGTAAGAGAACCAGGAGAAAGAGCCAAAGTTGCGGTAGAAAGCTTTGACGATAGAATTGATCCTGTAGGTGCTTGTGTGGGTATGAAAGGTAGTCGTATTCACGGTATTGTACGTGAATTGAAAAATGAAAATATTGATGTTATTAATTATACTGCTAACATTCAATTATTAATTCAACGTTCATTAACACCAGCTAAAATTAGCTTTATGAACTTGGATAACGATAAAATGCAGGCCGATGTTTACTTAAAAGCCGATCAAGTTTCTTTAGCTATTGGTAGAAGAGGCGTAAACATTAAATTAGCTTGTGAACTAACAGGTTATGAAATTGATGTATTTAGAGAAGATGAAGAACAAGTTGATGAATTTGATATTGATTTAGACGAATTTAGCGATGAAATTGAACAATGGATTATTGATGAATTTAAACGTGTAGGCTGCGATACAGCCAATAGCGTTTTGAAATTGTCTGAATCTGAGTTAGAGAGAAGAACCGATTTAGAAAAAGAAACAATTGCCGATGTGAAGCGTATTTTACAAGCCGAATTTGATAAAGAAGAAGCAGAAGAAACGCCAGAAGCATAGAATTGTATGAATAATGCAGTAAAGCATTACTTTTAGAAAAAATTAAATGGCTTAGCTCAACAAAAAGAAGCAAGCCTCGATTAAATAAAACTGAATGTCAGAACTGAAATTACCAAGATTATTAGCTGCAGCTAAAGAATTTAACATAGGGCAAGATACCTTAGTTGATTTTTTGGCAAAAAAAGGATTTAATAAAGATGATCTGAAGCCTACCGCTAAGCTTACAGAACAGCAATATCTTGCCTTACAAACCGAGTTTCAAGGCGATAAAGTTGCCAAGAACAAAGCCGATCAGGTAGAAATACCTAAATCTATTGGTGCCGAAGCAAGAAAGAAAAAAGAAGAAGAAGACCTTTCTTTCAAAAAAGAAGAGAAAAAAGTTATTGCACCAAAAGAAGAACCAAAACCAGCAGAAGTAGTTGTTCCAACTCCTGAGCCTGTTCAAGAAGTGGTGGTTGAACAACTAACTCCAGCTATAGAAGCAACTTCTGAGCCTGTTTCACCGGTTGAAGTTGAAGCTCCTCACCCTCAACCAATTGTTGAAGCCAAAGCTCAAGAAGAAACTGTTACTAAATTGGATGCTCCTTCAATTGAAGGTCCTAAGGTTTTAGATAAAATAGATTTAAGTGCAATCGACTCTTCTACTAGACCTAAAAAAGGAGCAAAGAAAACTGTTGAGCCTGCAAAGCCGATAGCCCCTAAAGTAGGAGTGAAGAAAACTGTAGAACCTGTTCAGCAAGCACCAACTATTCAAGTTGTAGAGCCAGTTACACCAGTTGAAGAAGCTCCTCCAGTAATTGAAAATATTGAAGTAGAAAAATTAACCGGACCAAAAATATTAGGTAAAATTTCTTTACCTGTAGATAATGATACCCGACCAAAACCTGGTGCAAAAGATGAACATCGTAAACGCAAACGTATTATCGTTGATAAGAAAACAAGTGGAAATATTCAACATGTTGACTTTAGAAAAGACGATAAAACAGGTGGTGGAACTCAACAGCCAAGATTAGGCATTCAAAAAGCTGGACCTGGTGGTGCACCAAACAGAGGTGGTGGACCAGGAGGTCAAAATAGAGGTGGTGGACCAAACAGAGGTGGTAATAGAAACGATAGAGGTAGAGATGCTCGTAGAGAAGATAAAGAAATAGACGCAAAAGAAATTCAAGATAAGATTAAAGAAACACAAGCAAAACTTGCTGGTGGTGGTGGTAGAGGCAAAAGCTTAAAAGCTAAATATCGTAGAGAAAAACGTCAGGAAGCAGCTGATGCAGCTGATGGAATGATGGGCGATGATAACAAACTACATGTTACAGAATTTGTAACGGTAAGTGAGTTGGCAAATTTAATGGATGTAAGCTTTACCGATGTAATTAGCAAGTGTATGAACCTTGGTTTAATGGTATCTATTAACCAACGTTTAGATGCAGAAGTAATTGAATTGGTAGCAAGTGAATTTAATTTTGAAGTAGAATTTACCAGTGTAGAAGATGTAGATGTAGAGGAAGAAGAAGAAGAAGAAAATCCAGATGATTTAACTGGTCGTGCACCAATTGTAACCATTATGGGTCACGTAGATCATGGTAAAACATCATTACTCGATTATATCAGAAGTTCTAAAGTAGTAGCAGGTGAAGCAGGTGGTATTACACAACATATTGGTGCTTACGAAGTAGAAGTGAATGATGGTAAAAAAATTAGTTTCTTAGATACACCTGGTCACGAAGCATTTACAGCCATGAGGGCAAGAGGTGCTAAAGTAACCGATATTGCTGTAATTGTAGTAGCTGCCGATGATGCTGTAATGCCTCAAACCAAAGAAGCCATCAGCCATGCACAAGCAGCAAATGTACCAATGATTTTTGCGGTGAATAAAATAGACAAAGACGGAGCCAATCCACAAAAAATCTATGAACAATTATCGCAAATGAATTTGTTGGTAGAATCTTGGGGCGGTAAATACCAAAGCCAAGAATTGAGTGCCAAGCAAGGATTGAATGTAGATTTATTATTAGAAAAAATATTATTAGAAGCCGAATTATTAGACCTTAAAGCCAATCCTAAAAAAGCTGGTTCAGGAACCATTATTGAAGCTTCATTAGATAAAGGTCGTGGTTATGTTGCAACTATTTTAGTACAAAATGGAACATTAAAACAAGGCGATATTATTGTTTCAGGACAATATTATGGTAGAGTAAAAGCCATGTTCAATGAGCGTAATCAACGTGTTACCGAAGCTCCACCAAGTACACCTGTAGTTATTTTAGGGTTAAGTGGTGCACCACAAGCAGGTGAAAAGTTTAAAGTATACTACGATGAAGCCGATGCTAAAGAAGTTGCTACTAAACGTGCCCAAATTTCTAGAGAACAAGGTTTAAGAGCTAGAAAACATATTACGTTAGATGAAATTGGACGTCGTTTGGCATTGGGTAACTTTAAAGAATTGAACATTATTATTAAAGGTGATGTGGATGGATCGGTTGAAGCATTGAGCGATAGTTTACAAAAATTATCTACCAGCGAAGTAGCTATTAGAGTAGTATTAAAAGCGGTAGGACAAATTTCTGAAAGTGATGTATTGTTGGCTGCAGCATCAGATGCAATCTTAATTGGCTTTAATGTTCGTCCTTCTTCACAAGCCAATAAATTGGCCGAAAATGAAGGTGTACAAATTAAACAATACTCTATTATTTACAACGCCATTGAAGAAATCAAAGGTGCAATGGAAGGTATGTTAGAACCTAAAGTTGAAGAGAAAGAAGTAGCTACTGTAGAAATTAGAGAAGTGTACAAATTTGATAAAGCAACTGTTGCAGGTTCTTATGTTACAGAAGGAAAAATCAAACGTGACCATAAGATTAAAGTATTTAGAGATGGTATTTTGGTGTATCCACGACAAGAAGGTGGCTATGCCGAATTGGGCAGCTTAAAACGCTTTAAAGATGATGTGAAAGAAGTAAACAATAACTACGAATGTGGTTTAACCGTAAAAGGTTTTACTGATATTCAGGTAGGCGATACAGTAGTAGCATACGAAGAAGAAGAAGTAAAAAGAACATTATAACATTAAGCGTTTCTCTATTGGTTGGTGTCCTCACCAACCAATAAATTAGAACTAAACGTTTATTAATACTTATACAAAGGTCAATCAATAAAATGATTGGCTTTTTTATTTCAATCTCTATCGGTTGGTATCTTCACCAACTGAAAAACAAATCGTTCTTGAAAAAGAATACCAATAAGCTTAGTAAATGGTTGGTGAGACACCAACCACTAGGTAAATCCATTCTATTAACTTCATACATTACAACTTTCTTTATAGAGTACATTGCGATGAAGAAGAAAATGCGATATACCCATAACGCATCTAATTTATTGTTCAACAAACCTTCATCAAACACATTTTGTATTTTACGGTTATTCATAGATATTTCCATTTTAAATACAACTCCATGAGAAAATTTCTTTTTTTGATTGCTATTTGTGTATTCCAATTGGTAACACAAGCACAACAAATAAACTTAGCACAACAGTTTAAAAATTTAAAACCACGTAGTATAGGGCCTGCTGGCATGAGTGGTAGGGTTACTAGTATAGATGCAGTACATACCAATACAGATATTATTTATTTAGGTACAGCAAGTGGTGGCGTTTGGAAAACTGAAAATGGTGGTGCAAAATGGACGCCCATTTTTGATGAACAGCCTATTCAAAACATTGGTGCAGTAGCTATTACACAAAGTAATCCATCTATTGTTTGGGTTGGTACTGGTGAAGGTAATCCTAGAAACTCCATCAATATTGGCGAAGGCATTTACAAAACATTAGATGGTGGCAAAACATGGAAATGTATGGGTTTAGAGAAAACAAGAAACATACATCGTATCATTATCGACCCTACCAATCCTGATATTGTGTATGTGGGTGCTATTGGCAATCCTTATGGTATTCATGCAGAACGTGGTGTTTATAAAACAACAGATGGTGGCGAAACATGGAAATTAATATTACATACCAATGACAGCAGTGGAGTGGGAGATATGGTGATGGATCCTACCAATCCAAACAAATTGTTTGTAAACATGTGGCAACATGCACGTACACCTTGGAGTTTTACAAGTGGTGGTAGTGGCAGTGGTTTGTTTGTAACCTATGATGGAGGTAAAAGCTTTAAAAAATTAGGTAAAGAAGAAGGACTTCCTGCTGGCAATTATGGAAGAATTGGAATTACCATTAGCAGAAGCGAACCCAACCGTGTATATGCTTTAGTAGAAGCTACCAAAAATGGATTATACAAATCAGATGATGGTGGCATGAAATGGGAATTGGTAAATAGTAGTCCTGATGTTGTAAACAACAGACCTTTTTATTTTCAAGATATTGCTTGTGATCCTCAAAATGAAAATAGAGTATATCTTATTTATCAAATGATTAGCCTCAGTGAAGATGGAGGTAAAAACTTTAAAACCATTATTCCCTATAGTGGCATCCATCCAGATCATCATGCATTTTATATCAATCCCCTCGATCCATCTTTTATTATTGATGGTAATGATGGTGGCATTGGTATTAGCAGAGATAGAGGTAAAAATTGGGTGTTCGATGAGAAATTACCTCTAGGTCAGTTTTACCATATCAATGTAGATAATAAAATTCCTTACAATATTATGGGTGGCTTACAAGACAATGGTAGTTGGCATGGTCCATCTTACACTTGGATTGATGGAGGAATAAAAAACAGTTATTGGCAAAACGTTGGTGGTGGCGATGGATTTGATGTAATGCCACACCCAACAGATGAAAATTGGTTGTATTCCATGAGTCAAGGAGGTTCGCTAGGAAGATACAATATTGCTACTGGCGAAAATTGGTATATCAAACCACCCAATCCCTCAGCAAAAATTCGTCACAGATTTAATTGGAATGCTGGTATTGCTCAAGACCCATACGATAAAAATACCATTTACTATGGTAGTCAATTTGTAAATAAAAGTATCAATAGTGGTGCAAGTTGGCAGCAAATTTCACCAGATTTAACCACTGCCGATAGTGCCAAAATAGACCAAACCAATAATGGTGGTTTAAGTATTGATATTACTGGAGCCGAAAATCATTGCACCATTCTTTGTATAGAGCCATCGCCTAAACAAAAAGATGTTTTATGGGTTGGAACAGATGATGGTAATGTACAATTATCAAAAGATGGTGGTATTACTTGGACAAATTTTCGTGGTAAAATTCCAGGTATGCCAATGGGTGCTTGGGTACCCCAAATAAGAGCTAGCAAACACAATGCTGCTGAGGCATTTGTAGTATGCAATGATTACAGAAGAGCCGATTTTAAACCCTATATTTTTAGAACTACAGATTTTGGAAAAACATGGACGAGATTGGTAGACGAGAAAAAAGTAAATGGCTATGCCTTGTGCATAATACAAGACCCTACAGAACCCAATTTAATTTTTGTAGGCACAGAGCAAGGGTTATGGATAAGCTTTGACAATGGTAATAATTTTCAACAATTTAAAAATGGCTATCCATCTGTATCTACTTACGATTTAGCCATTCAAGAAAGAGAAGCAGATTTAGTAATTGCTACATTTGGTAGAGCCTTGTATGTGTTAGATGATATTCGTCCATTAAGAAAAATTGCAGCCAAGAAAGGTCAATTATTCACCAATAAATTAACTGCATTTGCTGCACCAATTGCTTATCAAGCAAATGGTAAAAAACCGGTTGGTATAGAGTATAGCAAATGGGGTACTTATGAAGGTGAGAATAGAAATGAAGGAGCTGCCATTAGTTTTTTTGTACAGAAATCTGCTGCAGATACAGGTAAAAATAAATTAGCTGATACTGCAATTATAAAAATATACAATGCCAATAATGAGCAAGTAAGAATGTTAAGGGTGAAAGCCGATACTGGTTTTAACCGTTTTTATTGGGGTATGGAAGGTAAAGGGGTAAGACAAATAAATAGCAGAAGAAATAGAAACACTACAACAGAAAATGAACCTGCTGGTTTATTGGTAAATCCTGGCAACTACAAAGTAGTAATTGCAGTAGGAAAAAATACCGATAGTACATTGGTTGAAGTAAAAGATGATCCCAATGCACCTATTAGTATGGAAGTAAGAAATGCCAAACGACTACAAATAGAAAGACTGAATAAAAGCTCATTAAAACTTGTAGAAATTGCCGATAGATTACAAGAGGCTGAAGAAGTAATGAAAAAAGTAGAAGCCAACTATGCAAGTATGGATAAGAAAAATGCCGACAGCATTAAAACTATTGCAAAACAAATGGCAGATAGTATTAAAAGTTTAAGAGCTTTACTATTAGGGCAACCACAAGAAAAACAAGGGTATGGTCAAGTGCCACAAGTAACTGTTGTAGGTACTTTACAAGAGGCAAGAAGTAATATTACTTCAAAAAATATTGTACCTGGGCAACAAGAAGAAAGGTTGATTGAAGAAGCTGAACAACAAGTTGCTTCATTGGTACAAAAAGCCAATCAATTTTTTACGATTACTTGGAAAAAATATCAACAACTAGTAGAAACTAGCCCTGTTAAATTATTTAAAGAATATAAAGCTTGGGAGTAAGTTGTTTATCTACTAGCTTCTATCGGTTGCAGTCATCAGCAACCAAAAAGTAGATAATTATTCAAGGGGATTAAATTTTTAGAAAGTGGTTGGTGAAGACACTAACCACTAAGTGTAATATAAGGCTTGGGAATAATTTGTTTATCTACTAGCTTCTATCGGTTGGTGTCATCACCAACCGAAAAGTAGATAATTATTCAAGGGGATTAAATTTTTAGAAAGTGGTAGGTGAAGACACTAATCACTAAGTGTAATTATCTAACTTTTTTACTTTTTAATGAGCCTTAAAATGAAAACTATAAAAAAAATTGTTTTTATTGTTTCTATATTCTTGTGTTTTACGAGCTGTAATTTAATTTATGGCAATAAAACAAGAATTGTTAAAACAGATTTAACTTCAAAAGTTTTTCTTATCTCAAAAGGAACTCCCTTAGTAATTGAAAGTATATCCGTTTTAGATAGATTGAGCCGTGACTGGCCTTATGGTAAATTTAATAGAGCAATAATTAAAGTAAACGACACTCTAGATTATTTTAATGAAATAGTTGAAGGCATTAAGGCATTACAAAGTACATATAATATTAAATTTAAAAACGAAGCAAATATTGTAAATGATAGTTTATTCAAACCCTTGTTAGAAGACCTTAGGTTTACTTATGGTTTCCACTTTGATCAAATGAAAACTAGTGATTTTACTAATAAGGAGGATGGGTTACATCTTATAGTTACAATTATAAGAGAATACGGATGTGTACAAGGTTACCAAGTAGGGTGTGTTTACGAAATAAGTTTTGTCTATGATTTTTTTCTTGTAAAAAATGGAGAATTATCTCAAGAAACAACTATTCTAAGAAAAAGAAATGCAAACCATCCTGAAAATAAAAAACGTTGGAAACCTATACCAAGAGATACAAGAAGAGTATTTAAGAAATTGTATAAGTTATCGGATAAGTAATTTTTATCTATCGGTTGGTGTCCTCACCAACCGAAAAAATAATCGTTCTTCATGAAGAATTACTAATGAAGGCGAAAAAATGAGTTGTTTCCCCAAAAACAACTCATTTTTTTGTTAAAACAACAATTATCCATGTTTGGCAAGGCATCAATAGTTATTTTTACGCCCTAAGTTTTTTTGCATGAAATATTTATTGTTTTTTATAATCGGTGCTTTTACCTTTTTACAATCTTTTGCACAACCCAAAAAAGTAGTAGCCGATAAAATTATTGGTCAGGTGGGCGATAAAATTATTCTTCGTTCAGATGTAATGAATGCCATTGCCGATTATAAACGTCAGGGTCAAGATGCTCAACTGCCTCCAAACCCAGAATGTGCATTTTTAGAAGGTCAGCTAATACAAAAAGCATTGGTATTGCAAGCCGAAAAAGATAGCTTGGTAGTAAGCGATGAAGAAATTGAAGCTGCATTAGACAATCAAATTCGTGGTTTTATTCAAGCTTATGGTAGCAAAGAAATGCTAGAAGAAATTTCTGGCAGAACCATTTATCAATTGAAAGACGATTTTAGAGGTCCGTTTCGTGAAAAGAAAATGGCCGATCAAATGCGTAGTAAAATTGTAGATGTTGTAAAAATTACACCTAATGAAGTAAAAGCCTATTTCACTAAAATTCCGAAAGACAGTTTACCTTATTATGAAAGTGAAATTGAAGTAAGCCAAATTGTAAGTATTCCAAAATCGAATAAAGACGTAGATGAATATGTGATTAAGCAGATGTACGAATACAAACGTCAGGTAGAAAATGGGGTTAAAAAGTTTGATGCATTGGCCAAGCAATTCTCAGAAGATCCAGGAAGTAAAGACAATGGTGGTATGTACAATATCAATAGATCGGAAAAGTTTTGGGATAAAGATTTTTTAGCAGGTTGCTTTAGATTAAAAGAGGGTCAAATTTCTCCAGTTATTAAAACCAAATTTGGGTATCATATTATTCAAATGGTAAGCCGTGCAGGAGATGATGCAGTAATTAGACATATTTTAAGAATTCCACCCATTACAGACGATGAAATTGCTATTTCTAAGCAAAAGCTAGATACTGTAAGAAAAAGTATTGTAGCTGGAAAAATAAGTTTTGGAGAAGCTGTAAACAAATACAGCGATGATGAGGGCAGCAAATTTAATGGTGGTGCTTTAACAGGAAGAGATGGATCAACCTATATTACCATTGATGAATTGGATAAAGATTTAGTAGTAGCTATTAAAGATTTAAAAGTGGGTGAATACTCCAAACCACTCATTTTTGATGATAGAGGTGTAAAAAAAGTAAGAATTGTTTACCTAAAAACTAGAACAGAACCTCATCAGGAAAATTTGCGTGAAGATTATAATAAAGTTGCCGATAGAGCTTTAGACGAAAAACGTCAAACCACACTAGAAAAATGGTTTAAAGACCATTTACCCAAATATTACATTACCATTGATAAAGAATTTGCCGATTGTAATAGCCTTGGCGATTGGTGGAAATATGCTGTAAATCGCTAATAATCAACTTCTTAAATCCCGATTTTACAATCGGGATTTTTTAGTCAATAAATAAATTTGGAAATTGCATGTACATACATGTATATTTGCTCTGTCAATATGAAATTAGAAGAAGCCATACAAAGCAAAAAATTTAAAAATGAAATGCATAAAGCAGGTTTAAACATCATGTACACTGCTTGGTGGCTAAAAACATTGGGTTATAAAGAGTTAAAAGAATTTGGTTTAACACATGAACAATACAATGTTTTAAGAATTTTAAAGGGCAAGCATCCCGAGCAAATGTGTGTAAAAGATATTGCTAGTAGAATGATAGAGAAAAACTCGAATGTGCCTAGAATCATTGACCGTTTGGAGGATAAAGAATGGGTAAAACGTTCTCAAGGTTGTGAAGATGCACGACAAACCGTAATGAGTTTAACCGATGCAGGTTTGCAAATTTTAGAAACATCTACCAAACAATTAGATGCTATGTGGAATGGAGTAATGCCATTAAGTGAAACAGAAGCAAAAGCATTAAATGAATTATTAGAAAAAATTACTACCGTAGAAAAGTAGATTTTTTTTGAACAAATACGTGTATATACATGTATTTAATGCTCGTCCCCTCCTTAGAGG
Organism: Asaia bogorensis; assembly: GCA_943371535.1. GTDB lineage: Bacteria > Bacteroidota > Bacteroidia > Chitinophagales > Chitinophagaceae > UBA1930. The sequence goes on from CALRVE020000001.1 coordinate 92,394, forward strand.
GGCAAACGATAACTTAAGGGGTGAAAAATGATTTTTGGGCTGGGTGAAAAGTTGCCCTTCGACCTCGCTAAGAATGAAATTGTAGTAAAGCAAAATCAACGTACAGCAACCCGTAACATATTTAAACAACGCTCAATATTAAAAAAAGGAGTTTTTATGAAAACGATCTTACATAAAGCAAATACAAGAGGCCATGCAAATCATGGTTGGTTGAACAGTTACCACACATTCAGTTTTGCTGGTTATTATGAACCAAGCCGAATGAATTTTGGCACCTTACGAGTTTTAAACGATGATACAGTTGCAGGTGGAATGGGCTTTGGCAAACATCCACACGATAATATGGAAATTGTATCTATACCATTAAGTGGAGATTTAGAACACAACGATACTACCGGAAGACATGAAATTATTAAACAAGGCGATGTACAAATAATGAGTGCTGGCAGCGGTATTCAACATAGTGAAAAAAATGCCAACCACCACCAAGAAGTTAAGTTTTTACAAATATGGGTAATGCCTGCTAAAAGAAATATTGAACCTCGATACGAACAGAAATCCTTTTTACCTGCCGATAGAAAAAACAAATTACAAACCGTTGTTGCTCCTGATGATGTAGAAGCAGTTTGGATTAACCAAAATGCATGGTTTAGCTTAGGTAATTTGGAAAAAGGAGTTGAAACCAATTATCATTTCCATAAAAAAGAAAGCGGTGTGTATGCTTTTGTGCTTAAAGGCGATGTTAGCATAAATGGTATTGCATTAAACGAACGTGACGGATTGGGCATTACAGAAATTGAAACACTAAATATTACTGCCGATAGCGATGCTGAATTGTTGTTAATGGAAGTACCAATGAAATTATAATATAAAATGAATGTCACACTGAGCATATCGAAGTGTGAAAAAAATAATACAATGAACAATATAGAGAACAATACTTACACCCCTTCAGGGGATGGGGGCAAAGTGAGAGGTGTTAATAAAATAATTGGTGGTCGCCCCATAAATGTTGGCAGCATTAAAGTGCAAGAATTATTGCCACACAATGGCGAATTTTTTAGTCCGTTTTTGGTTTTTCATCATGGAATAGCCAAATTAGATCCTCAAATTCCATTGGAAGAACAAGGTGTTGGTCCACATCCCCATAGAGGTTTTAGTGCTATCAGTTTTATTTATCGTGGTGGTGTACATCATAGAGATAGCAGAGGTAATAACCATAAAGTTTATGCAGGTGGCACACAATGGACGAGTGCTGGAATGGGCATCATTCACAGTGAACGTGTGCCTGAAGATATTTTTGATTGGGGTGGAGTACAAGAACTATTACAGGTTTGGGTAAATACACCAGCTGCTCATAAAATGGATCAACCAGCTTATTATCCAGCTACTGCTGAAGAAACACCCACTATAAAAACTGAAGATGGTTTAACCATTGTTCGTGTACCAGCCGGAAATGTAAATGGCACAAAAGGCATTATTCCAACATTTACCAATGTAACTACAGCTATGGTAGAGATGAAAATTAGTGGAAGTTTTACATTCAATTTTAATACAACACACAACACATTGGTATATGTTTTAAAAGGAACTATTTCAATCAATAATACCAATTCTGTTACTACCAAACAATTGGCATTAATGAATAAGGATGGTGAATCTTTCACCATTCATGCAACAGAAGATGCTATGTTATTTGTAGGCAGTGGAGAAATTATTCAAGAACCTATTGCAGCACATGGTCCTTTTGTAATGAACACACAAACTGAAATCATGGAAGCAGTGAGAGATTATCAAATGGGTAAAATGGGTGTGTTGATTGAGGAATAAAAGCCCCTAACCCCCTAAAGCAGAAACTTTACCACAGAGCAAAGGAGAACACAAAGTATCACAAAGAAAATACTCAGTGAATCTCTTAAACTCCTTTACTCTGTGGTAAATAAAAAGCAAAACAATCATTCATAAACCTTTGCGTACGTTGCATTCTTTGCTTCGTTGCGTGAACCAAAAGTAAAAATTAAACATTCATAAACCTTTGCGTACGTTGCACTCGTTGCTTCGTTGCGTGAAACAAAAGTAAAAATTAAACATTCATAAACCTTTGCGTTCGTTGCATTCTTTGCTTCGTTGCGTGAAACAAAAAAACAATTATGGCAACTTACAAAATCGACGCAAGTCACAGTGAAATTACTTTTAAAGTAAAACATTTAATGATTACCAATGTAACGGGTAGTTTTCAAAAATTTGATGCAACCTTAGAAGCTGCAGCAGCAGATTTCAGCGATGCAACAATTTCTTTTTCTGCCGATGTAAACAGTATTAGCACCAACAATGAACAAAGAGACGGTCATTTAAAAAGTGATGATTTTTTTGCAGCCGAAAAATTTCCAACACTAAGTTTTACATCAACTTCTTTCACTAAAAAAAGCGATGATGCTTATGTTTTAGTAGGCGATTTAACCATTCGTGATGTAACCAAACAAGTAGAATTAGCAGTAGAATATGGTGGAACTGTAACTGATCCTTATGGACAAGTTAAAGCTGGTTTTGAAATCAATGGTAAAATCAATCGTAAAGAATTTGGCTTAGGCTGGGGTGCTGTAACTGAAGCTGGTGGTGTTGTAGTAAGCGATGAAGTGAAATTGCACTTGGGTGTACAAATGGTTAAACAAGCATAGAATCAAATAAAGAAGAAACAAATTAATAGGAACATAAACAATACACTTATTAATTTGTTTCTCTTTTTACTCTGAGTTATAAGTAGAGGTATGAAATGCTAATATATAAAAATAGCAACCCAATACTTCGTTTTAAAATATACAAAATGAACATAGAAATAATTAGTGGAAGCCCAAGAACAGCTAGTGTTACCAACAGATTGGCGATATTTTTAGAAAAAGAATTGAAAAAAAAGTCAAATCATAATATTGGATTGATAGACGTAAGAGACTGGAATTTAGGCTTACTGAACAACGTTTTTAGTAGTGTAGAAAAAACGCCACAAGAATTTAAGCCTTTGGCCGAAAGAATGTTTGCAGCCGATGCTTTTGTAATTGTAACACCCGAATACAATGGAAGCTATTCACCTGCATTGCAAAATTTATTAGATCATTTCCCTAAACAAAGCAGAAAGGCGTTTGCTATTGCAACAGCAAGTACAGGAGGTTTAGGTGGTGCAAGAAGCAGCCAACAAACTTTATTATTGGTACCTGCTTTATTTGGTATTGCCTCTCCTTATTTATTAATTACCCCGTTTATAGATAAAAAGTTTAATCAAGAAGGGGATTTATTAGATGAAACTTTTAGACCAGCAGTTAACACATTTGTGAATGAGTTTTTATGGTTGGCAGAGAGTTTACAAGGGAATAAATAATTGAAGTTGTTTAGACTTTTGAATCTATAAATTTTTCAATTAGTAAAACTGTCAGCCTGAGCCGATAGCTATCGGCTTGTCGAAGGCGATTGTTGAGAAACTTGCCCATTTTCAACGGTTTCGACAATTTGCCAATGACAGATATTGTAAATCATTGAAAAACATTTGTAAACAAATGATTTTTTTATTGCCACGTATGCACGGATTAGCACGGAGTATATAATAATCAATATCAACGAATCCGTGATTTTCCGTGCATCCGTGGCAATAATGTCATTTTCAAAATGTTTTTCTGCGAAGCAGAAATTGTTTACTCAACCTGATAGCTCGATTACCTTCTATTGCTTTTATTATCAAAATAGTAAAAGTCTAAACAAATTCATTCTCTACTTCTCAATTAATCCTTTAAAGTAAAAGAAAGAAACAACAATTTATTTCCTAAGCAACTTCATCTCTACAAATACCAATGTTCCTATTACAATTATTTCTCCAATAAAATAGAATAGTCCAAGAGTGGTTACTGTTTCTTGGTAATAGAATAAAACGCCAAAGGTTGTTAAACAATATATTGTATTAGCTGCAATAATGATTTTTAGAAAATCTTGCCAATGATGTTTTAATAAAAAGAAGCAACTGATTGAATAGATACAAAAAACAAATGCAATCACCGAAAGAGGTATCAAAACTTCCGATGCCACCCCAATATATTCATTGAATGGATTTAAGATAAAGTAAATAATCAATGCAGTAACCAATGCACCAACACCATCAATAAAAAAAATATTCTTTGGTTTTATTTGCAATGCGTCAAATAAATATTGCATAAAAGTTGGTTTACAACTAAATAATTAGCAAAATATAGTAATCATTCATTGCAATTGTTATGGGTACAATTTTTAACTTTTCTATTGTAATTTAATCAGCATAAACTACTCATCCATGCCATCAACACCATCAGCAGTTTTACTAGAGTTGGCAACCAATTCTTGAATAGTAGATAATTCTTGTGGAGTAAAATAACGCCAACTACCCGGTTGCAAGCCTGTTAATTTTATATGCATAATTCTAATACGCTTTAGTGAAGTAACATAATAATCTAACGCTTCACACATACGTCGAATTTGTCTATTTAAGCCTTGTGTAAGAATAATTTTAAACGTTCGAGGTCCTTGTTGTTGTACAAAACAATTTTGTGTAACTGTACCTAAAATACGTACACCACTACGCATTCTATTAATAAAATCAGGCGTAATGGGTTTATCTACACTTACAATGTATTCTTTTTCGTGGTTGTTACCAGCTCTGAGAATTTTATTAACGATATCGCCATCATTGGTTAAAAAAATTAATCCTTCAGAGCGTTTGTCTAAACGACCAATAGGAAAAATTCGAGTTTTAAAATTGATGAAATCAATGATATTGGTTTTGTCGTTTGTATCGGTTGTACAAGTAACGCCTTTGGGCTTATTCAGCATAATGTAAACAGAAGCTTTCTTCTTTTTCAAAGGTTCTCCATCTATTAATACCACATCTTTATCGGTAACTCTGGTTCCTTTAAAAGCATCTTCTCCATTCACAGTTACACGGCATTGAGCAATGTATTCATCGGCTTCTCTTCTTGAGCAAAATCCTGTTTCGCTAATGTATTTATTTAAACTAATATCCATGTAGGTGGCAAATGTAGTTGTAATTACAAAAAAAGTTGACCATTGATACGACTGCCGAAATTATACACCCGATTGAAACGGAAAGCCCACAAACCCCGCCAATGGTTTTTAACCTTGGCGGCGGTTGAGGACTTGTAGTGAAAAGCGGGACTGCAGTACATTATTTAACTAGAGTTGGTGTTCAAAAAAATTACTCCATATTTGCACTTTGATAGCATAGAAAATAGTCTATTTTCTGCAAACATTTTACAACAATGAGCGATGCAATTAAACACGAATGTGGCTTGGCTTTCATTCGTTTACGCAAACCTTTCTCTTTCTATTTACAACAATACGGAACGGTAACTTATGGCTTAAATAAGCTGTATTTATTAATGGAAAAACAACACAATCGTGGGCAAGATGGTGCTGGTGTTGCTACAGTTAAATTAAATGTAGAACCTGGTTATCCGTTTTTAAGCAGAATGAGAAGCAATGCTCAACAACCTATTGCCGACATTTTTGCAAAAATTGGAGAAGAGCTAAAAGAACTTGAAAAATATCAGCCCGATATTAAACAACATCCTGGTTTAATGAAAGGCAATTTACCTATGTTGGGCGAATTGTTATTGGGGCATTTACGTTATGGAACACAAGGAAAAAACAATGTAGAATTTTGTCATCCTTTTATTAAACGTCATACACAAACAGGTAAAAATTTAGCATTGGCTGGCAATTTTAATTTGGTGAATACCGATGAGTTGTATGACTATTTAAAAATACATCCCGGCGATTTTCAAAAGCAAAGTGATTTGGCTGCTATGATGGAAGTGATTCATCATTTTATTAGTAAAGAAGATGAAAAAAATCCAAACCATGCAGATATTGGCGGTGCATTAAAAAAAGCTGCTCCACTATTTGATGGTGGTTTTACAGTTGGTGGTTTAACAGGCAATGGACACAGTTTTGTAATGAGAGATGCACATGGTATTCGCCCAGCTTATTACTATATTAACGATGAAGTAATTGTTGCTGCAAGTGAACGTGCCGCTATAAGAACTACTTTTAATGTAGGTGAAAATGAAGTGCTAGAACTGTTGCCAGGCAAGGCTTTAATTGTAGATAACAATGGCAATTATACCATACAACAAGTATTAGAACCTAAAGAAAGAAGGGCTTGTAGTTTTGAAAGAATTTATTTTAGTAGAGGTAGCGATGAAAAAATTTATAGAGAAAGAATTGCACTTGGTCACCACCTTAGTAAAACGGTTTTAGAAAGCATTAACTACGATTTAAAGAATACGATTTTTTCTTATATACCCAATACTGCCGAAGTTGCTTTTTATGGTTTGATAAAAGGTATGGAACAGTACTTAAATAAAATTAAGGTTGAACGAATTTTAAGTTGGAAGGAAAAAGTGCCTGCTGAAAAGTTGGAGGAAATGATTAATAGAAAAATTCGCCAGGAAAAAATTGCTATTAAAGATGTAAAGCTGAGAACATTTATTACTGAAGATGCCAATCGTGATGAAATGGTGCAACATGTGTATGATGTTACTTATGGCACTGTAAAAGACCATGAAGATACTTTAGTAGTAATTGATGATAGCATTGTACGTGGTACCACTTTAAAGCAAAGTATTATTACCATGTTGGCTCGATTAAAGCCCAAGAAAATAATTGTGGTTTCATCTGCTCCACAAATTCGTTATCCAGATTGTTATGGAATTGATATGAGTAAAATGGGTGATTTTATTGCCTTTAAAGCTGCTATCGCTTTGTTGAAAGATAGAGGTATTGAAAATATTTTAACTGAAACCGTAGAAAAAATAAAAGAATTACAAAGCCGCAATGCATTGCATACCGAAAATGTAGTACGACAAATTTATAAACCATTTACACCAGAAGAAATTTCATTAAAAATTGCTCAGTTAATTACACCTTCAACTGTAGATATTCCTGTTGAAGTAATTTATCAAACCATTGAAGATTTACACGATAGTTGCCCAACCAATACAGGCGATTGGTACTTTACAGGCAATTATCCAACACCCGGTGGCAACAGAGTTTGCAACACAGCTTTTTTGAATTATATGGAGGGGAAGAATGTGAGGGGGTATTAGGAATTTACTCCTTCCAAAACTTCACATACTCTTGTTGATTACCTCCAATAAATTGTACCACATAAAACCCTTTGGGCAATTGTTGTACATTCATTGATGTATGAGTTGTATTAGGTGCAATAGGTATTGTTTGCATGAGTTTGCCTTCAACATTTATAATGCGTAAGATTTTATTTTTGGTAGATGCTTGGTGTTGAATGGTGATTGAATTTGCAGCAGGATTTGGGTAAACCAATACTGTATTTTTATCTTTTAACGATATAGAAATAATATTACTGTACTTAAAACTACCATCTGTATTTTCCATTTTTAATTTGTAGTAAACAATTGATGTAAGTGTTGCTTCATCTACAAACTCGTACTGATTGTTGACTTCATTTTTAGCTGCAACAAATCCAATGTTTGTAAAGTTTCTTCCATCAATACTTCTTTCAATTACAAATTTTTTCATGTTTATTTCATTGCTAGAAGTCCAAACTAATTTAGGTTGCTCTTTTTGTAGTATAACCGAAAAATTGCGTAAAGCTAAAGGCAAGCTCACATCAGAAGTAACACCTTCAATTTTTACATTTTGGCTGGCGAAATATCTATTGCCAGTGCCTGTTATCCAAACATAAATTCTCACGGTTAATGTTTGCGATGGATTTACTGGAATAAAAGTGGGTAAAACAGCAATCTGCTGTCCAGTTAAAGGTGTTGTACTTGTATTTAATAAAGCCACTGGAGTGCCATTAATTGTTGCATCGTAAGTAGTACCATTGTATGTACAATTACCAATGGCTGTTGATGTTGCAAAATTATCTATTGAATAATACACAGCCATTCTTGCTGTTCCTGTTCCTCCACCTAATGCTCCAAGTTCAATAGCTGTTGCTGTAAAATGCTTACCATTGGCTGGTGTTACTGTATAATCAATAAATGTATTTGAATTAAAGCCAATTGGTAAAAAAGAAGTGGTACCTGTACGTTGCCAACTACCAATGGTTCCAAAACTGCTATTGTATTGAATACCTGTTAATCCTGATCCTAAAGATTGATTAGCAGCAGTGATGCTTCCTACAACTGTTGCAGTTTGATCGGTAGCTAAAGTCCATGTTGCAGATGCAGGATTACTTGGCACACTTACTACAGGAGCAGCTTGTATATTATTTAAATAGTTTTCTAAATTGGTATAACCATTGGCTGCAAATAATCCTCTATCGTTGGCATTATTTGGGTTTAGTCCATTATTGGTTTCCCATGTATCTGGCATTCCATCTTTATCTGTATCTGTTGGTGCAGCTGCATTGGCTAAAAAAGGCCAAGCATTGGTAGTTTGAGCAAATGGTGTTCCATGAGCATAGCCTCCTTGCACATCAATAATTCTACCAGTTCTATTTCTTACGTTACTTACAATACGTGTATCTAAAGTATCTCTTGCAGGCAAGCTACAACCTGCACTGTTTAAAACTGTATCATAAGCTTCTATAGCTGTTTGAGTAACGGTAGGAATAAAATTGGTTAAAAAAGGAGTGTTTACTTTAGATTTTACAGTATCAGCTAATCTTCCAGTATTCAAACCTGCACCCAACCAATTATTATTGGTATTGGCGGGAGAACCATCAATATAATTTCCTGATAAAAAATATTTTGCATAACCTTCAGTTTGTCCACTATCTACACCCACTACTCTAAAACGTACACCACTGCTAGTGTTTGGTCCAAATTTATAATAGTTGTTTACCAAATTATAATTACCACCTTCTCCCCCATAAATATTATTAATTCCCCAATTGTACAATACGTTATTTCTAAAATCTGCTTTTTCAATTACCCCAGTAGCATAAGACCTATTACCATTAAATCTTGGAGTACGATTACGACAATGAGCTATCAAGTTATGATGAAATGATGCATTAATACCGCCCCAAATTCCACCATAGCCATGTTGTTGAAAATCGGTTCCTCCAGCTTCAAAATGATAGTTGTAGTTTAAAGGTTCTGTAATAAAACTCCATTGTACAGTAACGCTATCGCCTCTGTAAATGGTTAAAGCTTCATCGGCACTCCAACTTACACTGCAATGATCAATAATAATATTTTTATTGCCTAAGTTGCCAAAAGCATCATCGCCACCACTACCATCTAAAGGCATACAACTTGCACTAAATGGTGCAACTGGTAACCCACAATTGGCAGGTGTTGTTTTTAGCTGATTTTTATCGCCCAATCTAAAACGTACATAACGTACAATAACATTATCGCCATTTATTACAACAGGATGATCGGCAATGCATATACCATCGCCAGGAGCTGTTTGACCTGCGATAGTGGTATTTCTAGGAATATTGAGTCTTGAATTTAAACGTATGGTGCCCGAAACCCTAAATACTATGGTTCTAAAAGGAAAGGTGGAGGTAGATTGGCTACAAGCAAAACGTAAACTGCCCGGACTATTTACATCTGTTAAATTGGTTACTTCAAAAACAGTAGTCATGCTACTAGCTGTACCTCTTCCTCCACTAGTAAATTTTCCAGCACCTTCTGCTCCAGGAAATGCAATTTGTTGAGCATGTATATTTTGTATAGCACAAATAAGAATTGATAAAAAACAGAGCAATGAGTACATTTTTTTCATGTGGCTATTTTTAAACGTTCAATCTATGCTTCACTAAAAAAAAGTAGTTGAGTGAATACACATGTATAAGCGTTACAAATTAGGCCATAAAGGTTTTATGTAAATTTTTTGTGTTGGTTTATTACGCAAACGATACCGATACTTGCTTATTTAAATGCCATCTTCAAAACGCAATGTTTTATCAGTTTTAGTAATTGGAGAATCCCTTCCAAATTTCTCCTGAATATTTTCTTGTTCAAATAAAAAAACCTCCTACCTTTGAATAGTTGCATAAACAACTATATGCCAAACAACCAATTTAAAAGAGGAGAATTATACAGCGTCATCAATGCTATGGCAGCTACTGCAATTGCACGTAGGCTTCAAAAGCATTTTAGAAACGTAGGCTTAGATATTACCATTGAACAATGGAGTATCTTATATCATTTATGGAAAGAAAATGGACTAAGTCAGCAAGAATTATGTAACCGAACGTTTAGAGATAAACCTAGCATTACACGTTTATTAGACAATTTAGAAAAACTAAAATTGGTAAAACGTGTAGCTAGTAAAGCCGATAGACGAATTAATTCTGTTTACTTAACCGATGCTGCTTTGCAATTACAAGAAATTACCATCACCCTTGCCAATCAAACCATGGATGAGGCTTTGGTTGGAGTGAGTAAAGATGAAATTGAAACGGTGAAAAATGTATTGCAAAAAGTATATGATAATTTGAAATAGAAGAAACGTGAGTTGTGAGTGAAGGTGAATCGCTAGTTAATCTACCATCTTGCGATTTTTGATTCCCGACTTTCAATCAAAAAATTAAATAATAAACCAAATCGTTTTGCCATGAAACTACAATTCTTACAGAATTTCTTTTTTGCTCCAACGCAAGAAACAGGGGCTACCACAGCATTAAAAGGTGGTGAATGGATTATTAAAGAAAGTAATCCATTTGAAACTTTTACACCCGAAGATTTTAATGAAGAACAAACAATGGTCATGGATATGTGTCATCAGTTTTTAGAAACTGAAATTCATCCTATTATTGAACGAATTGATAAACAAGAAGAAGGTCTAATGGCTAGCTTAATGGAAAAAGCTGGTGAACAAGGTTTATTGTCAACTTCTTTTCCTGAAGATTTAGGTGGTTTGGGTAAAGATTTTATTACTTCTACTATTGTAAATGAAGGCCTAGGTGGTGGTTATAGTTTTAGTGTAGCCATTGCTGCACATACAGGTATTGGTAGTTTACCTATTTTATATTTTGGTACAGATGCACAAAAGCAAAAGTACATACCTAAACTTGCTACAGGTGAGTGGAAGGGTGCTTATGGTTTAACAGAACCCAACAGTGGTAGCGATGCATTGAGTGCAAAAACAACTGCTGTTTTAAGTGAAGATGGTAAACACTATATTTTAAATGGACAAAAATGCTGGATTACCAATGGTGGCTTTGCAGATGTGTATACCGTTTTTGCAAAAATTGATGGTGACAAATTCACAGGATTTATTGTAGAACGTGGTATGGAAGGTTTTACACAAGGTCCAGAAGAACATAAAATGGGCATCAAAGGTTCTTCAACTGTACAGCTTTATTTTCAAGATTGTAAAGTACCTGTAGAAAACCTCTTGGGCGAAATTGGTAAAGGTCATATTATCGCTTTCAACATTTTAAATATTGGTCGTTTAAAATTAGGTGCTGCAACATTGGGTGGTAGCAAAGGTGCTGCAACAACTAGTATTCAGTATGCCAATACAAGAGAGCAATTTAAATTGCCTATTGCAAAGTTTGGTGCAATAAAACATAAGCTTGCAGAGATGGCGATTCGTATTTGGGTGGGCGAAAGTGGTTTATACAGAACAGCTAAATGGATTGCCGATAAAGAACACGATTTACAACAAGCAGGAAAACCTTTTGCTGAAGCTTTATTAGGTGCTGCAGAAGAGTTTGCTATTGAGTGTGCCATGTTAAAAGTATTTGGTAGCGAGGTGTTAGATTATGTGGTAGATGAAGGTGTACAAGTACATGGCGGTAATGGCTTTAGCGATGAATATTTAATTAGCAAAGCTTACAGAGATTCTCGTATCAACAGAATTTATGAAGGCACCAACGAAATTAATCGTTTGCTAACAGTAGATATGGTATTGAAACGTGCCATGAAAGGCAAGTTAGATTTAATGACGCCTGCTATGAATGTGCAAAAAGAATTAATGAGCATTCCTGATTTTGGTAGTGAAGACGAAGGTGCATTTGCTAAAGAAATGAAATACATCAACAACTTTAAAAAAGCCATTTTAATGGTAGCTGGAGCTGCTGTTCAAAAATTAATGATGAGCTTAGATAAAGAGCAGGAAGTATTAATGAATATTGCTGATATGGCCATTGAAACTTTTCATGCCGAAAGTGCTTTACTACGTGTAATGAAATTGGTAGAAAAGCAAGGTGAAGCTGCAACTGCTTTGCAAATTGATATGATGCGTACTTATTTATATGATGCAGCAGATAAAATAAACAAAGCTGGTAAAGATGCATTGAACAGTTTTGCCGATGGAGATGAATTACGCATGATGCATATTGGTTTAAAACGTTTTACTAAAGTAGAACCATTTAATACCAAAGAAGCTAGAAGAAGAATTTGCAACAAAATGTTGGAAGCAAATGGCTACTGCTATTAATACTAGCTATATACACATGAGAGAAAAATCCCGTTTGCTAACGGGATTTTTTATTTAATAAATATTACTGATATTGTACTGCAATAAAGTTTTTTAATTGTAAATTGATACAATGCAGCCAACCAAATATTTAAAATATTTTAATTTATTTTCTTTGTTCGATACTAAAAGAACAAGAGACATTTTAAAGGTAACACAAACCATTAACCCAAATAGAATAGACGCAATTGTAATTGCAATTGATGTATATGAATACACCAATGATCAATTGGCATTTCATCAATTTGATAATATTATTGCTTGCAATAATTTTGGTAAAAACGATAAAACAACTTGGATAAATATAGATGGAATTAGAAAAGCTGATATTGAGTTAATAGCCAATCATTTTCAAATTCATCAGCTGATTGTAGAAGATATTTTAAGTATTGGTTCTCGACCCAAAATGGATGAAATGGAGAATCATTTGTTTTGTCAGTTAAACATGCTTTACTTCAACGATAAAACAGGAGATGTTGAGCAAGAGCAAATTAGTATTTTATTAGGCAACAACTTTGTACTGTCTTTTCAAGAAGATCCAACAAGAGATGTATTTCATAGCATTAGAGAAAAACTAAAAATTAATAACAGTAAATTAAGACAAAGTGGGGCCGATTATTTATGTTATGCTTTATTAGATATGATTGTAGATCACTATTTTTTAGTGATGGAAAAACTAGCTGAACGAATTGAATTATTAGAAGAAAAAATTATTAGAAATAGCAACACAAGAACCTTAGCCGAAATAAATGATTTACGTAAAGAGCTAATTATATTAAAAAAGAATGTAGTACCCGTAAGAGATATTGTAAATGGTTTTTTGAAAAGTGATAGTGATTTATTGCAAATACGTACTACCAAATATTTTAAAGATGTGTACGATCATATTTTACAAGCCAATGAATTTGCAGAAACTTATAGAGATATGATGATGAACTTGCAAGATTTATATCTCAGTAATGTAAACTTGAAAATGAACGAAGTAATGAAGGTTATGGCTGTAGTTACTTGTTTACTTGCACCAGCAACTGTTATTGGCGGTATTTTTGGAATGAACTTCGATGTAATACCTATTGCACACCAAACATGGGGTTTTTATATTACTGTAGGCATCATGATATTTATTCCATTGGTGATGGTAATCATATTTAGAAAAAGAGGTTGGTTTTAAATAGCTCCTTTTACACAGAATATTTTTGTAATTGTTTGTGCATTACATAAAACCATATTGGCGGAAATAAGCTTAATAACATCATGCCAGGATAACCTGTTGGCATTTGTGGAGCATCGTCATGATGTCTTAAAATTTGATATTTACGAGAAGCTAAATAATGATGATCACTGTGTCTGCTTAACTCAAACAGCATTAATCTTCCAATAATGTGATTGCTGTTCCAACTATGTGTAGGTAAAGCTCTTTCGTATTTTCCTTTACTAATTTCTTTTCGGCTTAAGCCATAATGTTCAATATAGTTTACGGTTTCTAGTAACAATATTCCATTGAATGCAGCCAACAAAAAGTATAGAGTTCCTTGTGCTCCAAAAGCCCAATAAATGAAGCCAATAAATCCTATTTGAACTAATTGTAGTTGCAACATTTCGTTGTATAAACTAAATACATTTTTACCTTTTTTTCTGGTTTCTTCATTGGCAATTTTCCAAGCATTGATATAGGTGAACACTATAGTTCTACAATAAAATAAATAGATCATTTCACCTTTTCTTGCACTGCTTGGATCGTTTTGTGTTGCAACATGTTTGTGATGCCCTTTATTGTGTTCAATAAAAAAATGGGTATATAAAGAAGTAAGTAAAGATGCTTTTGCCAACCACTGTTCAAATTGATTAATTCTATGTCCTAATTCGTGCCCAACATTAATACCAAATGTGCCACATAATAAACCCATAGTTAATACTCTACCTACAATATCGTAAGTAGTTAAAAATGGTTGTTGCATTTGATGCAAAAAGAAGAATAATGTAGGTATTTGAATTAAAACAATAGCATACAAAATATAATCGTACAGTTTATTTTGTTTAGCCAATTCTTCTTCGGTAGCAGTTAAATTTTTTTCATTGGGCTGTATAAATAATTCGGCTAATGGAATAAATAGCCAAGCATATAGAACAGCTAACCAACATAGCCAATCAGTTTGTGTAAATGCAATAATGGCAAATACATATACTATTAAGGGAGATAAATATTTGTATACGGTTGTTTTCATATAGAAGTTGTTTAGACTTTAGAATTTAGAGATTTTTAGTTAGTAAAACTGTCAACCTGAGTAAACAATTTCTGCTTCGCAGAAAAGCATTTTGAAAATGACATAATTGACACGGATGCACGGAAAATCACGGATTCGTTGATATTGATTGTTATAAACTCCGTGCTAATCCGTGCATCCGTGGCAATAAAAAATCATTTGTTTACAAATGGTTTTCAGTGATTTACAATATCTGTCATTGGCAGCCGATAACTATCGGTTCAACCTGACAGCTCGATTATTTTCTATTGCCTTTATTGTCAAAATGTAAAATTCTAAATAATTTCATAGTATATTCAATTATACTATATTTACTAGGGTTTATTAGTGTCAAAACTTCTATCTACTTTAAATTTTAATGCACCTTTTTCACCATATATTACTCGGTAAATTACTTGTCTTACAACGCCAGTAGTTGTTGAGTTTGCACTTGAATCGGTGGTATTGTACACAGGAAATTTTCTTAATAATCTTCCATTTAATAATCTGAATTCATCTCCACCATTGTAACCAACTTTCAATTTTTCATCATCTAAAATATCTGGAAATATAATGGGCAGTACACTTTTATTGTTATCTGATGCTATAGCCAAAACAGTTCCTTTGCGTTTATCTCCTTCGGTATAAATGTACATTAGTAAATCTGGGAAGCCATCGTTGTTTACGTCATCTACTTCGGCCGATAAAACTTTGCCTTTTACTTCAACATCAATATCGCCACGATTTTCTTCAAAGCCAATTAATGAAAGTTTGAGCGGGTTTTTATCATTGTT
Source organism: Asaia bogorensis (assembly GCA_943371535.1). Lineage (GTDB taxonomy): Bacteria > Bacteroidota > Bacteroidia > Chitinophagales > Chitinophagaceae > UBA1930. The sequence goes on from CALRVE020000001.1 coordinate 107,893, forward strand.
TTTATTGCTACATATTACCCTATAACCAACTTTACCAATTTTCATGGTAGTATCAAACTTAATCTTTTGGGCTTGTATTTTTGAGCAAAAGCAAAAACTAATAATGCAGAACAAAGCGATCTTCATAATACTTCTTTTATCTAATTTGATAGATAAAGATAATTGCTTTGAACTAAACAATAGCCAATAGAATTAGATACTAAACTTTATCAACTGATCAATTAAAACATTCTTATTTCAATTACTGAGTACCCCTTACTTTAATGATGGAGAAAAAATCTTTTTGGTCGCCAAATGTTGCTATACCATTGGCATCAAAGCAAAGCCAATGAGCATTTCTATCAATATATCCATTGCTATCTAAAAACACCCAACGTTTATTTACTTTATCTAACACATTACCACCAATCATAGTAACAATGCCATTGGGTTTATCTACTTCTAACACAATATCACAATGAGAGATAGCCGTTTCATGTATAGTAAATAAAGAGTATTTTTTACCACTTCGGTTTTTACAAAATAAATCACCAGGTTCGGGCCAAGCAATTTCTTCTTCATTGGTAGTATAAGCCCAAAAAGGGTTATCGTATTTTCTTTGTAATCGGTTTTCTTTTGCCCATACAATATATTTTGCATGGTTAGGGGCATATAAAAAATTTTCGGCAATACCTGCATTTTTCATACACCACGATATAAATGCTGCACTCCAAGGATTTTTTTCTTGCCAACTATATTTTTTTATTTCTTTGGTAGAAGGATAAACATTAATTGCTGCCCAATAAGCTTTTACTTTTTCAACTGCATCATGGTCGGTTTCAATTCTGTTTTTAGGATCGGTCCAAAAGCAATATTCCTGTTGTATAAGATCTAATAAACTAGCTTTAAAAGAAACTATATTTATTGTATTTGCTTTTACTGTAGAAGGGTTAATTAATGAAGTGCTATTTTTTTCAATATCATTTATAGATACTGAAGGTAATTCAGTATTGTTATTTTGCTGAGCGTTTAATTGGCACACAACAAAAAACAAAACCCATAGAATAACTTGTTTCATGTGTAAATTTTTTGTGTGAATGATAAATATAAGATTCAGTTTTTGTTTGTGCAACAAATGGAAAAATTTATTTGCAAGCAAAAACATAATTACTACAACATTAACTTTGATAAAGTAGCAATCATAGCTGTTTGCTCATATTTTTGTTAAAACAATTTTACATTGAACCTTACTATACATACCAAAGATTTAGTTAAAACCTATAAAAGCCGAACGGTTGTAAACCGTGTAAGTGTTAGTGTACAACAGGGAGAAATTGTGGGTTTACTAGGCCCCAATGGTGCTGGTAAAACCACCAGTTTTTACATGGTAGTTGGCTTAATTAAACCAGATGAAGGCGATGTGTTTTTAAACGACATTAATATTACCAATTTACCCATGTACAAACGTGCACAAATGGGTATTGGTTACTTACCACAAGAAGCTAGTGTGTTTAGAAAACTAAGTGTAGAAGATAATATTATGGCGGTGTTAGAAATGACTAAATTGTCTAAAGCCGAGCGACAAAAAAAGCTAGAAAGTTTGTTAGATGAGTTTAACCTGCACCATGTTCGTACCAATAATGGTGATAGTTTAAGTGGTGGCGAAAGAAGAAGAACAGAAATTGCTAGAGCTTTAGCTGTCGATCCTAAGTTTATATTGTTAGACGAACCCTTTGCTGGCGTAGATCCTATTGCTGTAGAAGATATTCAAAGTGTAGTTGCCAAATTAAAATATAAAAACATTGGCATTTTAATTACCGATCATAATGTAAATGAAACCTTGAGCATTTGCGACAGAGCCTATTTACTAATTGATGGTAAAATTTTTAAACATGGCACTGCCGAAGAATTGGCAGAAGATGAACAAGTAAAACGTTTATATTTAGGTACCAATTTCGAATTGAAAAGAAAAGATTGGATTATTGAAATGGGGATGAAAGAAACACCAAATGAAAGCCAAATAGAGATTGAAGAAGCATAATCTTTGGCATGAAAAAAGCTGCTTACACAAAATAAGCAGCTTTTATTGTAAAATCTGATAGAAAGAGCGATTGTACTATATTCTTAAATTAATACATGCTTGCATCAATTCTTCTCTGTACAAAGTAAGATACTCTTTTGTAATTATTTTTCATTTTAAGTACAGCATTTTCTTCGGCATCGGTTTCACTATTTCCAAAACCAACAGCATATTGCTTAGTGCTACAGCCCCAACCAGCATGTTCTTTATCGTAAGTAATAATGCAAGCAAATTGTTTGCGAGCACCTTCAATATATACGTCTGATTCAGATACATAATTTATTCTAGCTGCTCGTTTTTTTAATGTACTTTCTACTTCACTGTAATTGAAATTGCCAATTTTTTTCTCAACATCGTAGGCAAGTGCATTTGAAAAAGATGCTGAACCACATTTTTGTTGACTGTAAACTTTACCAACCATAATATAATATTCTTGCGAAATAGCTTTGGTGTTACTCATAAAAACTAAGAAAAGAATAACAACTGTAAGTTCTGTCATGGATTTTTTAATACGTAATTTCATTTTTTATGTTTTTAGATGAATAATAGTTTGGTTATTTATTATAAGAAAAATTAACTGTAATAACCTGAAACCCCTTTTGTTTGCGATTGTAAATTTCGTTAGTTCTTCTTTCCTCTAAATCACTTTCTTTTACATCGTGTATTGTACTCATGTTACTTGTATTTACCGATGTTTCGTAATCATTCATAACTAAAAATTTTTTAAATGCATCTCTTATTTCGTTGTAACAATGATTACAGTCGTTATTGAATACCTTACTTATGTACATTTTTTTATCACTAAATAATGTATGCGTAACATACCAATAAGCCTTTCCTTGCTTGATTTCTGATTTTTCGACAATTGTAATAGGTTCAATTTTTTTATCGACAATAAAACTTGAAGATAGAATTGTAAATAATACTAAAAATAGATTTGCCTTTTTCATAATTTAATTTTTAAGTTTAATAAATATGTAATTGAAATTTATTTTTTAGAATTTAATGGGTTCTGGTGCACCACAGAGTTTGCGAAGGTGGTTGAAGGCTTTTAAGATTTGACTAAAATCATTTCTCTTTTATCTTCAAATTTCCCACTTCCAATCGGAATATAAATTTCTTTTACAATTTTTGAACTGTTAATCATAGGGTCATCGCCATATACACTCTTTTCATCAACCCTTTCAAATACTTCATGATTGTCAATAAATTTAAAACGAATCAATAGAATACCCTCTTTATCAGGGTAAACTTCCCAAAACCCCCATGAAATTTCTTCCACTTTTGAAATATTAAACTCAAATCTTTTGTGTTGAAATCCTCTTTTAGGACTATTTCCTCCAAATCAATCAATAGTCTCGTGAATTTCGTAATCTATTTTAAAGTTAGCCGAAGTGACAAAATTGATAATCTGAAAATTATTAATCTTTGAAGATCTTTTCCATTCAAATTCATCATTGAAATGAAATGTATATGCTTCTTTATTTTTATTGAAAAATTTTTGAATAAAATCAATCGTTTGTTCTTTAGTAGGCGATTGGCTGTGGGCAGTTGTACTTATTACACTCAGAAGTATGAATAAGAATAAGTAAATAGGGTTGTTTTTTTTCATTTTTATTATTGGGTATTTAATATATTTTTTTAAAAACGAACAGCTACAATTAAACCAGGTCCTGAATTTATGGGTGAAATATTCCAAATAGGCTGAAATGTAAGTGTTCCATTATTTTTAAGAATTTGAATTTTTCGCTGATATTGTAAATAGTTTTTACTGTATTTATAATTTGGTGCATCTGATAGTTTTGCAATACCCATAATTGATGTATAGCCACCGCCAACTATACCTGCCACAGCAACAAGTGCTCCTGTGGTAGGATCAAGAGCATCACTATCTACTAATGCATTTGCTCCAATCCATGTGCCTGTAATAATTGCTAAACCACCAGCTATTTGCCACCAACCTTTTCTGCTTTCTTTATACTCATATTTCATAGAAGACATCTTGTTTTCATAATGATTTATGAGGCTTTCTTTCGCTAATTGGTTTTTGGTATTATTAAAAACTTTTTGTAAAAAAGTAATTTTCTCAGATTCATTTCCAATTACATTATAAGCATCAATTACTATTCTAAGGGCTTCATTATCTCCTGCTAAAGCTTTGCCACTATATTTTTTAATATTGGCATTTGCATTTGCAATGCGTTGTTGTTTTTGTGCTTCACGTGCTGCTGCCCTTTCTGCATCTTTAATATATTGTGGTTTGCCAATGTCATCTTGGTCTTCCATAATACTACCTACCCAATTAGGTTTCCCTAATTCCATGTCGCTCATTATCCATCTTATCAAAGTTGCAATATCTTCACATCCGGTAAGTTTACCATTTGCTGGTGTAATAAATGGCCACCAATATTTATTATCTATTGAGTTAACATTTCTTCCCAGATAAACACGATTTTGAGAAGTTGGTCGTAACATTTCAATGTCATTCCATTTAATAATTGAGTAACCTCTTTGATTTGAACTGCTCACAATAAGTCCTTCTTCATTAGCCGACCAATACTCAGTCCATTCTTTGTAAGATCCATTGCTAAAGTATGTTATGCGTTTAGTTGGTCCAATTAATTGATTCAGTTTTTCAATCTTCTTTTCAATTGAAACTTGAAAAAAATCTTTTAAACGGTCAAATGATGTAGATTGGCTAAAACAGTCTTTGGAGATAATCGATTGAAAAACAAAGAAAATAATTATTTTTATTATCAAATGTTTATGCATTGAATTTGCTATTTATACTGTAAAAAATTTAGTAGGTCATCAATTGTATTGTTTTCTAGCTACAATTGATATTATGTAAAAATTGATAACAAAATTATTCACAGATTAAAAACATAACAATACTCCTTTGTAGGTATTTTTTGTCACAATTTCTTTCAATTCATTGTAAACAAACCCAAGCTCAAATCATCAGTTTATCAACAGAAAATCAAAATGGCTTTTCTGTTTGCCAATCATTGCTTATTTTGCTGCAATAACCTCCAAATGAAACTGTTTAGTCCAGCCATATCTCGACTTGCCCGAATTCGCTATTGGCGTATTGAACAATGGATTGATAATCCTATTGAAGCTCAACGTGAAGTTTTACAAGATTTAACTACGCATGGTCAGTTTACTGAAATTGGTAGAAAATATGGTCTCAGCAATTTATCTAAAGTAAGCGATTTTAAAAAAGCCATTCCAATTCATAGCTACGAAGATTTAAAACCCTACATAGAACGTTTAATGTTGGGCGAACAAAATTTATTATGGAATACGCCAGTTTATTGGTTTGCCAAAAGTAGTGGCACCACTAGCGATAAAAGCAAATTCATTCCCATAACAGAAGAAAGCTTAAACGATTGCCACTTTCAAGGGAGTAAAGATGTGTTGAGTGCTTACTATAATTTAAAACCTGATAGCGACTTATTAACGGGTAAAGGTTTATTAATTGGAGGCAGTCATCAAATTAATCAACTCAATGAAGAAGCACAATATGGCGATTTAAGTGCAGTACTTTTTCAAAATACACCTGTTTGGGCCAATTGGATTAGAACACCAGATTTAACCATTGCATTAATGGACGAATGGGAAGCTAAAATAGAAGCTATTGCACAACAGACTATTCATGATGACGTAACTTCTATGTCAGGCGTACCAACATGGACAATGGTTTTAATAAAACGAATTTTAGAAATTACTGGAAAGCAAACACTCAAAGAAGTATGGCCCAATTTGGAATTGTACTTACATGGTGGCGTTTCTTTCACTCCTTATAAAGAACAGTTTAAACAATTGATTGGTGGCGATATTACTTTTTTAAATGTGTACAATGCAAGTGAAGGTTTTTTTGCTGCACAAAATGATCCTGAAGACGACGGAATGCTGCTGTTTTTAGATCATGGTATTTTTTATGAATTTATGCCTATTGAAGAGTATGGAAAAGATGATCCAAAAACCATTGGTTTAGCCGATGTTGAGTTAGATAAAAATTATGCATTGGTTATTTCTACCAATGGAGGTTTATGGCGTTATTTAGTGGGCGATACAATTGCATTTACCTCGTTGTATCCATTTAAAATAAAAGTAACCGGCAGGTTAAAACATTTTATTAATGCATTTGGAGAAGAAATTATTGTAGATAATACCGATAAAGCCATTGCTATTGCTAGCGAAAAATGTAAAGTAGTAGTAAACGATTATACAGCAGCTCCTATTTACTTTAGTGAAAATAGTAATGGAGCACATGAATGGTTAATTGAGTTTGAACAAGCACCCAATAATATAGACGAGTTTGCTTATGAGTTAGATTGTGCTTTAAAAAACATCAACAGCGATTATGAAGCTAAACGCCACAAAGACATTGCTTTAAGAATGCCAGTTGTACATGCAGTAGATAAAACAGTTTTTGCTAATTGGCTACGCAGTAAAGGCAAATTAGGAGGGCAACATAAAGTGCCAAGGCTAAGTAATGAAAGAACGTATATAGAAGAGATAAAAACCATGATTGAAAAAATTTAAAGATTATCATGATGGCTTATGAAGAGTTGACACATAAAATAATTGGATGTGCAATGAAAGTTCATGGAGAGCTGAAATCTGGTTTTCAAGAAAAAATTTATCATCGGGCAATGGAAATAGAGCTTGAAAAAGCTGGTTTAAGTTTTAGTAGTGAACAAGAAATGGATATTTTTTATAGTGGTGTACCAATTGGTAAAAGATATGTGGATTTGTTTATTGAGAATGCTGTAATGGTTGAATTAAAGGCTGTTAGCCAACTTGAAGATGTGCATTTAGCATAAGGATTAAACTATCTTGAAGCAGCCAAAATAAAAATAGGATTGCTAATTAATTTTGGTAATATTTCTTTGCAGTTTAAAAGGCTATACAATAACAAATTGCCATAATCAAGTAAATTTTTAAATCCCTAAAATCAAGATAATGAAGAAGGCTCTTTTGAATTATAAGATATCTATTTGGTAGAAGAATAAAGCATGTTGAAGTATATAAAATAAAAATTAGTAGATAAATTAATTCTGGCAACCTTTCTTTGCAACAGTCAAGTAAATCTTTAAATCCTTAAAATCAAGGTCATGAAATTATTAGAAGGTAAAACCTCTATTGTAACAGGTGCAGCTCGTGGTATTGGTGCTGCAATTGCAATTAAATTAGCCGAGCATGGCAGCAATATTGCATTTACTTATGTAAGTGATAGCAGTGCCGAAAAAGCAGCAGCTTTAGAAGCCCAACTGATTGCATTGGGTGTAAAAGCAAAAGCATATAAAAGCAATGCAGGCGATTTTGCACAATGCGAAACTTTTGTAAACGATGTATTGAAAGAATTTGGCAATATTGATGTTTGTGTAAATAATGCAGGTATTAGTAAAGATAATTTATTATTAAGAATGACTGCTGAACAATGGGATGAAGTAATGGATATTAATTTGAAAAGTGTGTTTAACATGACCAAGCAAGTCATTCGTCCAATGATGAAAGCCAAGCAAGGTTCAATTATTAATATGAGTTCAATTATTGGTGTTCGAGGTAATGCTGGTCAAAGTTCTTATGCAGCTAGTAAAGCAGGTATCATTGGTTTTACTAAAAGTGTGGCACATGAATTGGGCAGTAGAAATATTCGTTGCAATGCTATTGCACCAGGTTTTATTGAAACAGATATGACTCATTATTTGAAAGATGGAGAAGCCGCCACAGAATTTTTAAAGAAAATTCCATTAGGCCGTTTTGGTAAAGCAGAAGAAATTGCTGATACTACTTTATTCTTAGCAAGTAATATGAGTAGTTATATTACGGGTCAGGTGTTGAGTGCTTGTGGCGGATTAAATATTTAAATTATTTTTTAAGATAATTACAAAGAGCCTTCATCGGAAGGCTCTTTTGTTTTTCAAGTATCTAGGGGAGTTGAAAATCTTTACATGTATTTGTACTTAAGGTGTTGGTAATCCTATATTGGTATAATCCCATAACCTATCACCTGAAATTCTCCACTGAGCATTCTCTACAGTTGTACCTCTTGTTAAATCCCAATTGGTTGAAGGATCTTTCACTGTAGATTTTCTCCAAAAAGTTCTATTTCTGGTGTCAGCTACTTCACCTGCAATACTCCAAATAATATTATTTCTTGCACTAGTTGCACCCGTTGAAGTTATTCTTGCTACTAAAGGACTGCCAAATACATCAATTATTTTATAATTTGTTCCACCTAAATTGAAAGTGCCAGCAATATCTTTTTTTAGTAAAGCAATACCACTGTTGCCACTTAATTGTAATGGAGAACTTGCATTTGCAGATAAAGTACTATTGGTACCCCAAGATGTATCTCTTTTTACTACAACTCTATCGGCTTGTGGAGAGGCAATTACATAGCATTTGTTTTTATCTAAACTGCCAGTAAGTAATAAAAAATTTGTTGCAGAAGAAAAGTTGAAATTAGATAAAGTAGTTAAATCGGTTACTGCAAAATAACCTACTGCATAGTCAGCCAAATTAACACTTGCAGCAGTACCATTATACAATTCAACATAATGGCTTCTTGCACCACCTGCATTAGGATCGGTATTAATGGCAGTAGAAATTTCTGAAATTAATACATCTGTATTAGGTGTAACTACAACTGGAGGAACAACTTCAAAATCTATTTTTGAGGTACAACCAATGATTGTAAAAAAGAAGAATAATGTATAAGCAAAAAATATTTTCATGATTGTTTTATTTTATAATAAAATTTGAATTGCAATATTGCTCAACCATCTTTTGGTTTGAATAGTAGGAGTGTTCTCATCTACAATAGTAGAATTCACCCCAATTTTAATCGCATTGTTTTTTATGTATTTATTTACTCCAATGGTGTACCATTTTTGATGGTGTAACAATGAAGTTTCGTTGTTAAATTCAGGTGTTACTTGTGTATATCTTGCATCTACAGCCCAACCATTTTTTGTTACATAAGATGATTGAATGTTGATTGAACTACCAATATTGTAATAGTTGCCTGCTAACTCTGTTGTTAATTTATTGGTACCTGCAACGTTGGTGTACAATTCAGATCCTGTTACTGTTCCATTAATATATTCACCCACTAAAGCAAAGCCATTGTGTTTGTATATAAAATCGGCTACTAGTTTTCTGTAGTTGGCAAAATCAGCTTTGCCAGCTTTATCATAAATACCAGTGATGATACCATTATCGCTACCTATTGGGCTGCTTACTTTTGAATTGTAACTTGCTGCAACACCAATGGCCAATTTGGGTTTAGTTTCTCTATATATATCGTGGGCAATAAATGCATTGTTCTTTATAAAATCGCCTAGTGGTAAAACATCTAATCTTCCTCCATATTTAAAACCAACATTGGGTTGTGGTGTAAAGAAGTTTTGACCTTCGCCAGTTGTTATTGAAGCCGATGGATAAATTTTCCATTTGTTTATTTTAAAGTTGGTTTCAAGATACACACCACCTTCTCTTGTAGCACCAACAAAATTTTGCATTAAACCGCCAATAGCATTGCCATCAACCGATTTACCTGCAAGCGTTTGTGCCATTACTTGTGCATAACGTTCATCGGCCATTGCCAATCTATTATTGGTATGGGTTTGTCTTTGACCAACAATAAGTTTAGCTCTACGTTTCATAAAACTATAACCAATCCAACCTTCTAATATTGGAGTGGTGCTAGTAAAATCTGTTACTATACCAACACTGAGTTGATCTTTTAATGCACTTACATTTAAAGCAACCCTTACTAAGTTTAAGGATAAGCGATTGCTATTTGTTTTTTTTCCTGCCGAATCAAACTGATTAAAAGATAAACCAGATTGCACAGTAGTTAACAAATTAAATTTTGTACCCTCGGCTTTGCCTAACCTTAAAAAAAGACCTTCGCCATTAACATACGTTAAAGTAGAATCGGCTTCTAAAGATTCTGAATTTTGTGCTTTTATTTCATTGATTAGTAAAAACAATGCACAACTATAAAAAAATATTTTTTTCTTCATCGTATAGATTTATAAATTATAATTGAATGGTAAACATTAATTGGCTGTAGTAATTGCCATTTTGAGTGGCAGTTTTTAATACGTCTGTTAATTCTTCATACCCAATTTCTAGTTGAACTTTAAAATCATGTTTGTACAAATATTTATTTAAAATAAATGTATAATGTTTATTAAAATTAGCAAAGCTTGCTGAAGATGCATTTGCATTTAAACTTGTATATCGCAATCCAAATCCAAAGTCAGATGGCAAAAGATATCCAGCCTGTATATTTATACCAGAACCTAAGTTAAGTCTTGAACGAACCAAGTTTTTAGTTTGTTCATCTGTTTGCGTAGTAGCATAACTTAGGAAAGTACCATTTAATCTATACTCTCCTTTAATGTTAGATGGAACATTAGATTGTGTAGTAAAAAAACTACCCATTGAGTAAAAGCCTCTATACTTAAATAAATAATCTACTCCAAATTTTGAGAAAGAGGGTAATAAAATATTTCTTAAAGAATCACCATATAAAAATCTTCCGCCATTATTACCATCAACAGAGCTTTGTCCATCGTTAAAACTATATACTACACCAATTACCAATTTTGGTTTTTCTTCACGAACCAAATCATCCATAAAAAACTCTCCACCACTTGAAAATTTATCAAAGGGTAAATAGTCTAAACGAATACCATATTTAAGTCCTCCAAAATTTCTTTGCAAAGCCGATCTGCTATCACCAGTTGTTATAGAAGCATATGGTCTTAATAAATGTTTACCTCCTAATTTAAAGTTGCCCTTGTATCTAATACCATAATCAAAGATGGCATCAAACGCTTCTGAAACAGCACTTCTATTGATGAAGCCTAAGTTTTCGCCTTGCATTCTTGTTTCTCTAGAATCTATATAATCGGCTCTTAACCCAAAGTTCAACGTGTGCATTCTGTTAGGGCGATATTCGATATAAGCTTCTTGTAAGGTTGTATTAAAACTTCTATTGCCACTTGTTGTACTTTGAAAGTTAGATGGATAATTTATTCTAAATACAGTACTAAACTTATTATCAAATAAATTGCTAATTAGCGTTAACCTAGCTCTCCTAACACTAAACTCAGAATTTGGTGCAGATAAGTTTTTGTTTTGAGAGTTAACACCATACAAAGTTTGTAAAGTTTGTGTTATGTTAAATGTACCTTTTGAAGAACTGAGTGTTAATCCATCTCCAATTTTATAGGCTTTTTTTAGTTTAACTAAATGAACTGCATCTCCTTTACTGCTTGAGATAATATTCGAATCGGCATAATATCTTTCTTCATCTTGTGCAAAAGCAAACAAGTGAAAAGAAAGAAAAGCAGTAATGCCAATAAGCTTTTTTATTTTCTGCATATTCAATTTCATTTATATTTCTTTTTGAAGTAAAACTGGAGTGCCTTCTACTACTTTTTCAATTCTACTTTGAATGATAACTTTTGCTAGTGGTTTATTTTCTACAACATTATAATAAACATCATTATCAATTAATTTTTCATTTTTGGCAATTACAACTGCTGCAACAGTATTACCAATCATATTGGTAATAGATCTTGCTTCACTCATAAAACGATCTATGCCAATTAATAAAGCCAAGCCTTCTAAAGGAATAATTTTAATAGCTGCTAAGCTAGATGTTAGTACAATAAAACCACTACCTGTAATGCCTCCTGCACCTTTACTAGTAATTAGTAAAATGCCAATAATGGTGAGTTGTTGCCATAAATCAAGTGGTACATTAAATACCTGAGCAATAAAAATAATGGCCATGCTTAAATAAATAGAAGTGCCATCTAAATTAAAGCTATAACCTGTTGGTATTACAAGCCCAACAACTGTTGGAGAGCAACCTGCATTTTCTAGCTTTATCATAATATTGGGTAATACCGATTCACTGCTACTTGAACCTAAAACAATGAGCAATTCTTCCTTAATGTATTTTAGTAATTTAAAAATATTCAACTTGTAATATTTCAATATTAAACCCAAAATAATAAAAATGAAGAATGCTGCTGTAGCATAAAAAGTAAGCATGAGTTTACCTAATACAAATAAAGTAGTAAAGCCAAATTTGCCTGTAGTGTACATCATACCTCCAAAAGCACCTAAAGGACTTAATTTGGTAATCATGTTTAAAATGGCAAACAATACTTTATTTATTTTTTCGAAACTATGACTAATAGATTTGCCTACAGGTCCAATTTTACTTAAGCCTACGCCAAAGAGTACAGCAAAAACCAATACCTGAAGAATATCGCCTTTAGCAAAAGAATCTACTACATTACTAGGAATCATATGTAAAAAAAAGTCGGCCCATTTTACTTCTTTACCAGCTTCAACAAAAGAGGTAATTGCACCTGTCTTGATATTGTTTGTAGCAATACCAACACCCGGTTGTACAATATTGGCAATCACAACACCCAATATCAAAGCAAGTGTAGATACAATTTCAAAATAGATTAAAGCTTTACCACCAATTCTTCCTGCTTTTTTTAAATCTCCAGTGCCAGCAATACCAGCAGTTATGGTAAAGAAAATTAATGGAGCAATCAACATTTTAATTAAGTTGATATAACTTTCTCCAATTACTTTTCCAATGCCATTGAGTGATGGGAAATAGTAACCTACTAGTACACCTAAAACAACCCCAATAAGTACTTGAATATATAATTGACGTAAAAATTTCATGAATAATTTTTAAGAGGTTATTGAATGTCCATGAAGAATACAGAGAAAGCAAACTTTCCCATTTCACCATTTGAGTGTGCCACTTTTGGAACAAAAATTTGTGTCCAATTAAAAGGTGTATTTAACTCGGCAGCTTTACTTTTTGCAGTATTAAAAAAATATTTTCCTCTTTCAAAACGGGTCAATCCTTGTGCATCAGCTTCGGCTGTAACATTAAAGTCTTTGCTACTTCTATCAACATCGGCAGTGCCTAATAGCACATACATTTTTGTAGCGAAAAAGTTAATCAGGTGTTTATTTTCTATGGGTGATTTTTTTAATCCAAATGGAAACTCAACATCATTGGTTGCTGTATACCAACCACCATTTGCAATGGCCGCTTTTATTACTTTGTGTTGTTGTACAAACATTAAGAAACGATGAACAAATTGAGCTCCACCAGAGTGGCCATATAAATAATAACCATTGCAAGTGCTTTTTGTATATTGTTTTACTGAATCAAATAAAGGCTCAATGATGGAGAAGCTCCAATCTTCTGGTGAATTATACTTTCTTGTTTTTCGGTTATATACGTTGCCTAAATTATACATGTCTAAACCTGGATAATCTTCTTGATCGAACTCTGGAGCTATGATTTTACAGTTGAATAAATTGGCTGCTTTTACTAAATCGTCTAAGTAAGCCTCTGCATCTCTTTTAGCACCATGCAGCATTATAACGATTGGTAAACTGTCAGCATTGGCTTTAGGACTGTAATAAAAAACCTTAATGGCATTTTTTAGTTTTCCTCCATTATTAAAGTAAAACATTTGCTTACCAACAGTTGAACTATTGGGTTGTGCATTTACTAAAGTAGTGAATGATAAAAAAACAATTATTATTATTAGCTTATTCATTTTTTAGTGCTTTGTTTGGCTTTAATTTTTTTAATACCGTATCCTGCACCAGCTGCAATTAAAAGGCTTAATCCACCATCAATTGGTACATCATTTACATCATCATCAAAAACAGGTTGAGCATTTAGCAATGCTGGTATTATAAGTGCAGCAAATAGCATTGAAAAAATGAATACATTTTTTTTCATACAGCAATTGTTGATTGTAGTTAACGAATAATGATTTGTTTACAATCTATCTTTTCACCCTTGGCATTTTGTACAAGCAATGTGTAAATACCGGCTTTAATATTATTGGGTGTTTGAATTTGTATAGTACTGCTACTTCCAACATGTTTAAATGTATTGGTACAAATAGTTTGACCTGTAATACTTCTTACCGAATAATTGTAATGGCCTTCTGGTATTCCTTTGATTGCTAAAAAGGCTTTACTAGAATTGCTTAATGGGTTTGGATACACAATTATTTCTGTTTTACTATCTCTATTTCTTTTAATTACAACAATAGAAGAGTATGAAGATTTGCCATCAAAATCTACTTGTTGTAAACGATAGTATAAATTGCCATTTTGAATTGTAGCATCTGAAAAAGTATATTCATTTATTGCAGATGAATTTCCTTTACCGTTTACTTTTGAAATATTTTCAAATTCAATTCCATTGCTAGAACGCTGAATATTGAAATGGCTATTGTTTATTTCTCTTGCTGTTGTCCAGTTTAATACAACAGTATTGTTTATTTCATTTCCTGTAAAACGAATATAACTTACAGGAAGTGAAACTGCATCTTCGGTTGCATCAATAAAAGCTTGTGCAGTTGTTGTTAAAGAAAACAATACAATGAACACTAGCATTAGTACTGCCTTACTTGTTTTAATAAGTAGTTGATTAATTTTTTTCATACTAAGCAGTTTAACTTTATTATTTAATAATTTTTCTAACGGTTTTCTCATTCCCTATTGCTACTTCAATTATATAAAGTCCGTCTGCTAAATCTGTATTGGTTATATTTTTTTGTACCGATGTTTGATTGCCAAGATCAAAATTTTTCATTACTTGTCCTGCAACATTTACAATCTTAATAGATGTTTTTTGTGCTAATGCATTTTCGTACTTTACTACAAATTGATTTTTAGCAGTAGCAATCGTTACACCTGTTAAAGTATTGATTGCACTAGTTACAGTTGGTTTCTTATAAATTAATGCCAATCTATTATTGCCCACACTATTTGAATTTGTTGCATCAACTTCTAAAGAAACAGAAAGATCTTTTGTTAATTCGGTAAACGTATTTTTCCATTTATCGTGTAAAATAATTTTTGTGCCTGTACTTACAGAAAATTCAGCAACTTGAATGGTATAAGTAAGCTTACCAAAGTTTGCAGGAACAGTAATTCCTAAAGGAATAATAGAATCGCTTTCTATGTTGCGATAGTCGGCTGCTAATTTTTCCATATCTGTACTTAATGAATATATGTTTAAGCCATCATTCATTAATTTAATAGCATCATCTTTTCTGTTAAAATTGTTGGTATAGTTTTTATCTACATTTAAAGTATATCTGTCATATTCAACTCCATTGTACAACACTTTCAATTGAATAGATTGCTTATTGGTAGCAGTTCTAAATACTGTTGGGCAGCTGCTACAAGCATTTTTATTGGCTTCGGTAAAGTTTAAACTTGTTGGCGATGTTGCTTGTACAAAAAAACTAGTATACGCTGGTATAATATAACTAGCAGGTATAGGATTTACTGTAATATAGGTACCAGTTTGTGGATTACGTATGTAAAAGCTTGAGCCTAAATTAGCAGCAGCTGCTGTAAGTACAGCACCAATATCTACTGGCGATGCATAAGGATTGCCAACAAAATTAAATCCACTTGTTGAGCCACTACCACCAGTTACAAGGTTTACATTTACAGCACCAGTATTTAATACGCCAGCCATATCTAGTGTTACTGCATCAGGATTATTATTGGTACCGTCTAATGTACCGGTTTGTCCTTTTGTACCTCTTATTAAAATCCTTATACCTTGACCTCTAGTCCAAGAACTAGTAGTTGCATCTGTAAATGCACTCCAGCCTCCATCGTTAGTGCCATTGCCATTGGCATTAGCAGTGTTGAAGAAAAAGGCACTTGGATTATTCGTAGGAGTAGCTGAAAAACCAGTACCAACTGTTTGACCAACTTGACCACTTGTACCTGCTGTGTTACCAGTAATATCAATATTATCGGTAATTTGGCTTAATGGTTGAGCTGTTGTAAATGGGTGACTTAAAAAACGATATTTTCTAAATCCGCCTGGTATAAATTGTTGTACTGTAACATTACCAGTAATAGATGCACCTGTTGCCAAAGTGCCAATAGATGCTGTTGCTGTTGAGTTTGATTCTAAAGTAAACTTTCCACTACCTGTTGGTGCCGGAAAAACTGTGGAACTATTGATTACCAATCTTGCTCCAGGTTTTAAAGTAATATTTTGTGCAACAGGAGTTGTAATTGTACCTAATAAGTTTACACTAAATGTACCTGAAACTGAACTCGTTCCAGCCCCCCAAGTTTTGTTGCTAGAAACTGCCAAGTTGGAGAAAATTAAATTAGCATAATTTAATGCTTGTACTGTTTGTGCACCCACTTGACCTGTAGTACCTCTGTAATAATCAATCGTTGAGTTTGGGCCGAGAATTAAATTATTGCCTTGTGTTACTGTTGCACTATTAAAAAGTAATGTGCCGTTACTTGTGCTATTAACCACAGGAAATGCTACACCTGCTGTGAATAATCCTCCTGCTCTTCCAACTTTAAATAATCCATTTATAGTTACAACGCCACCAGCTTTAATACCAATCCAAGTGTTTGATCCTCCAACTGGGCCTGTTAATGTGCAACCAGCTTCTACAGTTAAGTTATTAAATGTTGGTCCGTTGGTTGCACCTGAAATATCAATGGTTGCACCATTAATTAAACTTACATTACCATAAACCCTTGATGTACTTGTTGCAAAAACAGCACCATCGTACACAATCTCTAAGTTGGCATCATTAATAGTACCTACAGAAATAGGTGTTGTATTTTGATAAATAATTTTATGATTGCCTGAACTTGGTATTGCAACATCAAACAATTGACCAGAAGTGTTAATTGTATTGCCTGCTGCAATAGTAAGTGTAATAGCAGGTGAAGGTGTATTTGGTGTTGCGGTTGTTGGATTACCTAAATGTACTTTTGTTCCAACTCCACTTACAAGCCATGTACCACTATTGAATACAATATTGGTGGTATTTTGAATAATATAAGTTTGAGCATCTGTTGTAAAGTTGGCAGGTTCTGCACCAGTTCCATCTGTATTTGCACCCCAACTTGTAGTGCTATTTAGTGCACCTGTACCTTTATAATAAAAAGTTTGTGCCGAAATTTTTTGAGCTATCAATACAAAAAAAATAGCTATTGAGCATAACTTAACAAAACGAGAAGTAAAAAACTTTTTCATACGCAAAATAATTTAGCAATGTTTAAATATTGTAATCGTTGTAGGGTGTAATTTATTTACATAGGTTTGTTAGATGCTAATTCTTAGCTTTCAGAATTCATTCTAAATACTTATCTTAGTTTCCGAAAGGGTAATATTTTTTCGGAAATTTTTTAACTTACTTGTTTACAACGTGTTATGAAAAAAATAAAAAATGGTAAGGAAGAAATTATTTATTTGCTAACACGAGTAATTGAAAAATACAAGTTAGAAACAGGACAAGAAATTGTATTAAATACCAACAGAAAAAATTATGAATCGGTTGCAATTGTCTTAAGTGAAATTAGTAATCAGCTACCTAGCCGATTTGAAGAATGGGGAACTGATCAGTATGCACCCGAACTGAGTCAAAAAGATAAAGAATATCCTTACAGAAAATATGATATCACAGGCGGACAAATCAAAGATGCTTTGAGTGGTATAGTTGCACACCCACGTCCTTTTTTAATAGATGCATGTTATATTTATTTGTTTGGAATGGGTAGAAAAGCTTTTGAAACCAATCCGGTAGATGAACAGTTGCTTGAAAAGTCGGAAGATGAAAAAAAAGTAGAAGCATTCATTCAATATCAAGACGACAATAACCTAAAAACCGAGTTAGCTGAATTGGTGCAACAAAAGAAAAAAAGCAAACAAAAGGTCTTGTTGCTTTCTGCTCTTTTAGTGTTGTTTGCAGTTGTAGTTGCTACACTCCTTTTTTTGTTCATTCAATCTAAGAACGATTGGGTTACAACAAAAAAAGACATGAATTTATATACATACCAACCAACAACAGCTGAAATAGATAGTTTAGAAGGTATTTGGCTTTGTTATACAGGTTCTCCACAAGCTAGAATTTCTGATGCTAATAGATATCACAAAGTAGTTTCGAACTTGGTTGAAGTAACCTACAAAAAAGGATATTTTACGTATAACAGATTTGGTGCAAGTTTTGATCATATTGGACATATGCAATACGAATCGCCAGGTGTGGTTTCTATATTTTCAAAAGTGAAAAGTATAACTGGTAAAAATGAATCTCCACGTCATTCTTTATTAAATTTAAATACTAATAATAATTTAAAACCAGCTATTTCTGCATCTTGGAGTTTTGATGTAGGCGAAAACAATAAAATAATTGGTATTAGAGAAGTGTATATTAAATTAGGTAAAGGTGGGCAACTAGAAGAAGTAATTAATGAATTAGAAAATGCCAGTTGCCAGTGCAAAATTGTTCGTTGGCACCAACCCAATAAGCCAGTAAAAACATTTTATTTAAAAAATGAGTTGCTCGATTCAATTTCAAACAAGGCACTTATTCCTTTAATTAATGAAAAAAGTATTTTATTAAGTGAACCTGAAGCAGGATTAATTATTGAAAAGGATTCGGTAAAGTAACATTGAATTATTAAGTAGTTAAAACTTCTGCTTCATCCCTAATCGCAGCTTTATGCATTTGCTGTAAAAACCTTTCCATTTCTTTCATCCCTTTAACATCATCTACCACCAATAAAAAGTTTTTAGCAACTTGTTTTAGCTTGGCTTTATTAGTGCCTTTTTGTAAGTAGTCTAAAATGTTTTTGAACGTATCACTTTCAAAATAAGGACTATCATTTTTATTGACGAAATAGCAACGCATGATGTTTTCTTTCAACGTCATTTTTTCAAAACCTAATTGAACACCTAGCCAACGGCTACGAACAGTAGTAAATAAATCTTCTACTTCGTTAGGTATTGGTCCAAAACGATCGATCATTTCTGTATGAAACGTAACCAGCTCCTCTTCTTTTTCACAATTATCTAATCTGGTATATAATGATAAACGTTCTGTAATACTTTCTACATAACTATCAGGAATGAGAATTTCTAAATCCGTATCAATCGTACAATCACTTACAAAATCATCTTGCTTACTAATTTCATCTTTAAACAATTCTTTAAACGATGTTCTCTTCAATTCACGTACAGCCTCTTCTAAAATTTTCTGATACATTTCAAAACCAATCTCTGCCATAAAACCACTTTGTTCACCACCCAGTAAATTACCTGCTCCACGTATATCTAAATCTCTCATAGCAATCTGAAAACCACTTCCTAAATCACTGAATTGTTCTAAGGTTTGTAAACGTTTTCTGCTATCTGTAGGTAAGGTACTCATTGGTGGAGCCAATAAATAACAGAATGCTTTTTTATTGCTTCTTCCAACACGTCCTCTCAATTGGTGCAAATCGCTCAACCCAAAATGATGAGCATTGTTAATGATGATGGTATTTACATTACTAATATCTACACCACTTTCAACAATATTTGTACAAACTAAAACATCATATTTTTTATCAATAAAATCTAAAATACGTTCTTCTAATTGATCGCCTTCCATTTGTCCATGTGCAAAAGAAATACTTAAATCAGGACATTGAGATTGAATGATACCAGCCATTTCACTCAATCCTTGTACACGATTATGAATAAAGAAAACCTGACCACCACGTTCTGTTTCATAATAAATGGCATCACGTATAAAATCGGTATTAAACACATGCACTTCTGTTTGAATGGGTTGCCTGTTAGGTGGTGGTGTATTAATAATACTTAAATCTCTTGCACCCATTAAACTAAAATGCAGTGTACGTGGAATAGGCGTTGCAGTTAAGGTTAAACTATCAACATTGGTTTTTAACAATTTCAGTTTTTCTTTATGAGCTACACCAAATTTTTGTTCCTCATCAATAATCATAATACCCAAATCTTTAAACTTGGTGTCTTTTGCCAATAGCCCATGTGTACCAACAATTATATCTACTTTGCCTTCTGCTAATTTTTGTAAGGTTTCCTTTTTTTCTTTGGATGATTTGAAACGATTGATATAATCAACAGTTACTGGAAAATCTTTAAAGCGTTCTTTAAATGTTTGATAATGCTGATAAGCCAAAATGGTTGTAGGCACTAATATTGCAGCCTGCTTTCCGTCAACCACAGTTTTAAAAGCTGCACGAATGGCTACTTCTGTTTTGCCAAAACCCACATCTCCACAAACCAATCTATCCATTGGTGCAGGAGATTCCATATCTCTCTTTACATCTTCAACAGCTTTGGCTTGGTCAGGTGTGTCTTCATACATGAAACTAGCTTCTAATTCAGTTTGCATATAAGTATCTGGATTGTGTGCAAACCCTTGCTGTGCCTTACGTTGAGCGTATAATTTAATTAAATCAAAAGCAATTTCTTTAACCTTAATTTTGGTTTTTTCTTTCAGTTTATTCCAAACATCGCTGCCCAATTTATTAATCTTAGGTGCAGTTCCTTCTTTACCTGTAAACTTAGAAATTTTATGTAGTGAGTTAATGTTTACATACAGTATATCACTGTCTTTATAAATGATTCTAACAGCTTCTTGCATTTTACCATTTACTTCCAGTTTTTGCAAACCACTGTAACGGCCAACACCATGATCAATATGTGTTACAAAATCTCCTGGTTGTAAATCACGTAAAGTTTTTAGTGTTAGTGCCTTGTTTTTATTAAAAGCTTGTTTTACACGATACTTATGATATCGCTGAAATATTTGATGATCGGTGTAGCAAACAATTTTTAAATCGGCATCAATAAAACCTTCATGTATAGAAGTTGCAATTGGGGTGAAATTAATTTCTGTATTGAGGTCTTTAAAAATAGAATGTAAGCGTTCTAATTGTTTGGCTTGCTCGGCAAATATGTAAATGCTGAAACCGTTTTCTTCATGAGCTTTTAAATCTTTAATCAGCAAATCGAATTGACGATTAAAGGAAGGTTGGGTTTTGGTGCTAAAGTCAATAGTCGATGGTCCATTGTCTACAGTAGAACCTGAATCTTCAATTTCTTTCTGTTGTCTGTCGACTGTTGTCTGTTGACCATCACTCAGGATTGCCTTATACCCAAACTCTACAATTGTTCTTTGCTGTACTTGTCTTTGAATAGTAGCAGCAGGTACAAAATCCTCCAGCTTAACTTCTTTGAGAATTTTGGTATCGTCCTCATCTTCATTTTCTTCCTCCTTTTGCCCTTCACCTCTAACCTTTAACCTTTCAAGAAACATCCCCAAATCTTCTTCCTGTACTTCAATTTTTTCTTTAATTACATCCCAATCTTTCAGCCAAACAATGGTGTTTTCTGGCAGAAATTCAAATAGGGTAACTTTCTCACCACTATCAAATTGTGTTTCCACATTGGGTATAATAGAAACTTGTAAAAGCTTGCGTTCACTCAATTGAGTTTCTGGGTCAAAGATTCTAATACTATCTACTTCGTTGCCAAATAATTCAACCCTGTAAGGCTTTTCATTACCAAAAGAATAAATATCTAAAATACCTCCTCGTAAAGCAAATTGTCCGGGTTCGTACACAAAATCAGTTCTTTCAAAACCATACATTACAAACAGTTCCATCAATCCGTCTAAATTAATGGTGTCATTGGCTTTAATACTAATAATGTTACTGCTAAGTGTTTGTGGTAGTACTACTTTTTCGAATAATGCTTCGGGATAAGTAATGATAATTTTTTTATTACCACCTTGCGAAAGTTTGGTCAACATTTCTGTTCTCAGCATAATGTGAGAAGAGTTGAGTAACCTGAAATTCTTTCTATTTTTAAATGAAGAAGGAAAATAAAATAAATCTAATGCCGATGTTAGATTTTCGATGGTATTGTGAAAGTAGGCTGCTTCTTCACTATCGTTTAGTACAATTAAATGGTTTAGACTTTGTGTTTTTTCATGCGTAAAAATGCTGCTGACAACAAACTCTGTACTACTGCCGAATAAATTTTTTAGATAAATTTTTGGTTTTTCTCCCTCTCCTTTGGAGAGGGTTGGGGTGAGGCTGGCAAAAAGAAGCCTGTCCGCCAATTGTAAAAGGCGGGGGTTGTGTTTATACTTATCTAACAACTCACTCAGGTTCATAAACTGCTGCAAATATAGTGTTGTAAATATTCTTTGTTGCAAACGTTTGCGTAGAACAAATCATTCAAGGCTTAAAGTAAAGATTATTTTAGTGGTTTAAATTTTGCCATGAAACGCTTATTCTCACTCATTTTTTGCTTTGTACATACTGTTGTTTTTTCAGCTACTTATTATGTTTCTCCAACAGGGAATGATAATAACAATGGGTCATTAGCATTACCTTTTAGAACAATCACCAAAGCAGTTAGTTCATCTGTAGCAGGTGATATTATTTATTTAAGAGGTGGTGTACATGTATTAACTGCTAGAATTAGTATTTCTAAAAATGGTACAGCAACCAATAGATCTAGGTTATTAGCTTATCCTGGTGACGCAAGACCAGTGTTAGATTTTTCGGCACTTTCGGTTTCCGATGCCAATCGTGGTATTTCATTGAGTGGTAATTATTGGCATTTTTATGGGTTTGATATTTTTAAGTCTGGTGATAATGGTTTACACATTTCGGGTGATAATAATATTATAGAATTTTGTTCTTTTTATGAAAATGCAGATAGTGGTTGTCAACTTTCAAATGGGGCAGCCAATAATCAAATTATTAATTGCGATTCGTATTTTAATAAAGATGCAACCGATGGTGATGCTGATGGCTTTGCAGTAAAGCTAGATGTTGGTACAGGCAACAGTTTTAAAGGTTGTAGAGCTTGGCAAAATAGTGATGATGGTTGGGATGGGTTATTGAGTAGCGATTATACTGGTAAACCTTCTACTACTTATGATAGTTGTTGGTGTTTTATGAACGGCTATTTAAAAAGTGGAGTTGCAAGTGTAGGTAATGGCAATGGTTTTAAAATGGGTGGTGGAGGCACATCAAGTGCAAGAAAAGAACACCATGCAACATTAACACGTTGTGTAGCTGCATTTAATAGAGTAAAGGGCTTTGACCAAAATAATAATGCTGGTTCTATGATTTTGTATAATTGTATTGGTTATAGAAATGCACCAAATTATGGCATGAGTAATTTAAACCCTTATAGCCCTAATGTAATGATATTAAAAAACTGTATTTCATTTAGCAATACATCTAGTTCCAATTCATTTGCAAGTGCAGCGGTACAAGAAAAAAACAGTTGGCAATCGCCTTTTTCAGCATCATTGAGTGCAGCATCTTTTTTATCAGTCGATTCAATTGGGTTAAGAGCACCAAGAAACACCAATGGATCTTTACCTCATATTAATTTTTTAAAACTAGCTAGTGGCTCAAATATGATTGATGGGGGTGTAAATGTTGGCCTACCTTTTAATGGAGCTGCACCCGATTTAGGAGCATTTGAAACTGCAGCTACTGTGCCAGTAAATTTGCTTTCTTTTGAAGCAATTATAAAAAATGAGATTGTTGTTTTACAATGGAAAACGGCGACTGAATTAAATAACAAAGGTTGGGAAATTGAGAAAGTAAACCTTAATAGTACTAATCCTTTTGTGTGGCAAAAAATGGGTTTTGTTGCTGGTAGCAAAGAAAATAATACTGTAAAAAGTTATGCTTTTGACGATAAAGATGTAGTGAATAATCAAGTATATCTATTTAGGTTAAAGCAAATTGATTTAGATGGAACTGTTAAGTATAGTAATGTACTTACCATTAAAATAGGTAAAACAAAAAATGATGATTTGTCTGTGTATCCCAATCCTGTAAAGAGTTTAACTAATATTCAATTTTCAATTGAAGCAACTAGTAAGGTTCAACTAATGTTGTTTAATCAACAAGGACAAATGATAAAAATTATTTCGAATGAGCAGTTAACTCCAGGTATACATAACAAACAAATTTCTTTAGATAATTTACCTGCTGGTAGTTATGTACTAAAATTAGTTACCAATAAATTTACGCTGACTAAAGAAGTTATAAAGCAACCTTAATTATGCTTTCTAAGTTGTTGTAAAGTAGCTCTTAAATCTTTTGGAGGTTCGGCTTCTAAGCTAAATTCTTCATTGTTAAAAGTGAATATTAATTTCCAAGAGTGAAGAGCTAACCTGCCAAGCATTGGTCTTTCTTCGTCTTCTTTTTTAGATAAGTTGAATTTCTTTTTTATAGAAGAAAGTAATACAGGTTTTCCATCGCCATACAATTCATCACAAACAATGCTATGCCCAATATGCTTCATGTGCACACGAATTTGGTGTGTACGTCCGGTATGAATTTGAAATTGAATCCAACTATAAAATTTAAAATTTTCTACTACTTTATAATCGGTTAAAGATGGTTTTCCTTTTGGGTTTATAATCATGGTTCCATTATCACCAGGATGCATCATAATTGGAGCATCAATGCTTCCCTCTGCATTCATGGGGTTTCCATTAACCAAACCCACATAAAATTTTTGTACACTTCTTTCTTCAAATAAAAT
This sequence comes from Asaia bogorensis, assembly GCA_943371535.1. Classification (GTDB taxonomy): domain Bacteria; phylum Bacteroidota; class Bacteroidia; order Chitinophagales; family Chitinophagaceae; genus UBA1930. The sequence continues at coordinate 132,444 of CALRVE020000001.1, forward strand.
AGATAATTGTTTATGCGTTGCTTCATCTTTAGCAAAAACAATAATACCACTCGTGCCTTTATCTAAACGATGAACAGTATAAATACTGCCATATTTCTGCAATAAAATATCTTTTAACGATGGTTCGCTTTGCATTCTATCAGGCACACTTAATAAGCCACTTGGCTTGTTAAGTGCAATAAAAAAATCGTTCTCAAAAATAATATCCAGCTTCATTGTATGAAAAATTCAAATCAATAAAAAGAGTGAAGTTTATTTGTTTTTATGAGTAAGCTTGGCTGTGCTTTTTGATTGTAGAATAACTTCTTTTTTGTGGTCTTCTTTGGGCTTTTTAATAAAGCTTTGGTTCATGAATTTTAATAAACGAATTTCTTTTTCGTTCAACATTCTCCAATGACCTCTATCTACATTTTTCTTGGTAAGGTTGGCAAACATCACTCTATCTAATCCTTTAACATCGTAACCCAAGTGTTCAAAAATTCTTCTTACAATTCTGTTTCTGCCACTGTGAATTTCAATGCCAATCAAGCTTTTATCGCTATTGTCTATATATGCAACACTATCGGCATGTACAAATCCATCATCTAAAGTTACTCCTTCGGCAATGGCTTCTAAATCTTTTTTGGTAACAGGTTTATCTAATTTTACTTCGTAAATTTTCTTTATTTCAAATGATGGATGCGTAAGCTGTTGGGCCAATTCTCCATCATTGGTTAAAAGTAATACACCTGTAGTATTTCTATCTAATCTTCCTACAGGATAAACCCTTTCTTGTGTAGCTCCTTTAATTAAATCTAATACTGTTTTTCTTCCTTCTGGATCTTTAGAAGTGGTGATATAATCTTTCGGTTTATTGAGTAAAATGTAAGTAAGGTTGTGCTGTAAAAATATTTTTTTGCCTTGCACTTTTACATCTTCGTTACCCAATACTCTGAAGCTAGGTTCTAATATTTTTTCTCCATTTACTACTACTAAACCTTTTTTAACCAATTCAGCAGCTTCTCTTCTTCCACAAACGCCACAATGTGCAATGAATTTATTTAAAGGCATTTGTTCGTTGCCCGAATTGCTTTTAATATTCAAAACTGTTTTTGGCGTTGCATTGCCAATTATTTCTTTATTGTTTTTTGTAACTACAAATTTTGTTGGAGATTTTTCACGACTAGTAACCGATTTGTTTTGATTGGGTGTCCAGCTTTTTAAAGCTTTTACTTCTGCTTCGTGTGCAGCATCTATTTTCTTGGTAGATTTTTGTTTGCTATCGTACCTGTTTTTATCAAACTTAGAAGGTTTTTTTAGATCTTCTTCACGTACAATTCCTCGAGCTTTATCTTGTTTTTTTCTTCTAGCTTCTTCGCCAGCTGCTCTTGCTGCTGCTTTAGCACTTCTTTTTTCCTGACGGAAGGCTTCTTTCTTAGCCGAACCCTTGGGTTCTTTATTAATAAACTTATCAAAGTTCTTACTACTCATAGTTTTATAATTTGCTGTTTTTACAACAGGTGAAATGCAAATGTAACTATTTGTAGGGTAGGCATTAAAAAAGAAAGTTGTATTGCTCACTTCAATACAACTTTCAATAAATTATTTTGCTTGTCTTTTTCCCGGTTTAAACTGCTGCATTTTTTCTTGTTGTTCGCTGGTAAGAATACTTTGCAAGCTATTTTTTCTTTCAATAGCCAATTGCTGCATTTTATCTTTTCTCTCCATGCTACTCAAGTGTTCATTCTCTTTTATGGCTTTTGCTTTACTATGCAATTGTTCTTGCAAAGTTTTAATTTTTGCCACTTGATCATCTTTTAGTTCAAGTCTTATTTTCATTCTTTCAAGCATTGCAACGCTTTTTACTTGTCTGTTTTCATCGGCTCTTTTTTTAGCTAATTCAATTTTTTGCTTTTGTTCTACAGTAAGTAAAGCTTGCATGTTAGTTTTACGTTCTTTTTCTAAACTTGCCAATTGCTTTTTAAACTCTCCCATCGTTATTTTATCGTTACTTTTTAGTTTCGATAATTTTTCATGAAAGTTTTTTTGAATTTCTTGAGCTTGCTTTTTTTGTTCTGTGGTCATGTTTATTGCATGAGCCATTTTACCTTTTGGGTGTTTTCTTGGTTCAATGCCTTGTTGTTTTGGATGTTTGTCTTGCATTTTACCATGTTGTGCATAACCGGTACTTACTAAAGTAACAAAGGCTATTGCTGTGATGATTGATTTTTTCATGTTGCTTAATTTTATTTTGTTTTATACATTCATTGACCTGCCACTGTGTACTTAGTTTAAAAACCATCCCTTGTAAATGTTTAAGTGGTAGTATGGCAGTTTAAATGGGCGAAGTAAATTTTCTGCTTATTAAATAATGAACTGTGCAATCAAACACTATTTTTGCACCATATAAATTGATGATTTGAAGTATAGGTTTGTTATCTTTTTTCTGTTGGTATGTATTAACTTGTTGCAATCGCAAACCGATTCTTCAAGAAAAGATACTGTTACACCTGTAACACAAAAGCCAATTGTAATGCCAAAACCTATTGTGGTGAAACCGGCAGATACAACCATTGCAACATCCACTGATTCTCTACCAATTATAGATTCTGTTCAATTAGCCTATCAAGATTCGTTACAAAAAGATTCATTGGCTAAAGTTGTTGCATTACAAAAGCCAGTTCAAAAATTAATAGATACATCTACCTATGCATCTATAATGTATCATCCCTATATTCCCTATAATACAACAAAATTATTTAAGGTAACACAGTACAGAAATAGTAATCAAAACAATTATTTATTCTATGCTTTATTAGGTTTAGTTGTAATAATTGCTTTCATACGAGTGAGTTTTCCAAAATATTTTCAAAGTTTATTTCAACTTTTTGCACAAACTTCTTTTCGGCAAAAACAAACCAAAGAACAATTGTCGCAAGACAATTTAGCCTCATTATTAATGAACTTTTTATTTGTATTAAGCATTGGTATGTTTATTACACTTGTAGCCAGTAAATACAATTGGGTAAGTATAGATTTTTGGTGGTTATACATGTATTGTTGTAGTTTATTGGCAGCTATTTATTTGGTAAAATATTTGTTTTTACTGTTTAGTGGCTGGGTATTTAATGTAGAGCCAGCAACCAACACCTATTTGTTTGTTGTTTTTTTAGTGAATAAAGTATTAGGGGTAATTAGTATACCTTTTATATTAATTGTAGCATTTTCGGCCCCCAAAATTGTTACTGTTGCATTAACAATTATCACCATTGTAATTATTTTATTATTGATTTACAGATATGTGGCAAGCTTGGGGACAATTCGCAGATCACTGAAAGTAAATGCCTTACATTTTTTTCTTTACCTTTGTGCCGTTGAAGTTTTACCATTATTATTAATGTATAAAGCTTTTTTCAATTTTATAAAAGATTAGCAAAAATTAGATTAAATACAGAACAAAAGCATGGCAAAATCCGGAGCTAATATTTCAGCTAATTCAAAATCAGCGATGAGAATTTTAATATCTCAGCCACGCCCAGAGAGTGAAAAGTCGCCCTACTTCGATCTTGAACGTAAATATCAAGTAGAGCTTGTTTTCACTCCATTTATTAAATTAGATGGTATTACAGCTAAAGAATTCAGAAAACAAAAAATTGATATTGCATCTTTTTCTGCTGTAATTTTTACTAGCCGAAATGCAATTGATCATTTCTTTAGAACCTGTGAAGAAATGAAGGTGAGTATTAATCAAGACACTAAATATTTCTGTATTACCGAAGCGGTTGCTTTATATCTGCAAAAATTTATTTTGTACAGAAAACGTAAGGTTTTTTATGGTGCCGATGGAACCAATAAAAGCATGTTCGATGTAATTAATAAACATAAAGAAAACGAAAAGTTTTTGTATGTGTGTAGCGAAAATCAGCAAGACAATGAAATTTGTGGTTGGTTAAAAAATCATAATTGTGAGTATGCATTGGCGTTTATGTATAGAACAATTAGTAACGATATTACTTCGGTTTTTACTAAAAAAGATTACGATGTAATATGCTTTTTCACTCCAAGTGGCGTAAAAAGTTTGTTCGATAATTTTCCAAAATTTAAACAAAATGGTACAGTTATAGGTGCATTTGGCAGTAATACCTCAAAAGCTGTTGAAGAAGCAGGCTTGCAATTACAAATAAAAGCACCAGCACCAATGGCACCCAGTATGATTACAGCTTTGGATAAATTTTTGGCCGAAAAAATAAAAAAATAATTTTCAAATTACTTTTATAAAAGCCTGTTAAAACCTTGGTTTTAGCAGGCTTTTTTCTTAAATCAATCATATGCATACCAATCGACTTATAAACGAAAGCTCACCCTATTTATTACAACATGCACACAACCCAGTAAATTGGTTTCCATGGGGCGAAGAAGCATTAACAAAAGCAAAAGCAGAAAATAAACCTATTTTAGTGAGCATTGGCTATGCAGCTTGCCATTGGTGCCATGTAATGGAAAAAGAAAGTTTTGAAAATGAAGCAACTGCTGCTATCATGAATGAACATTTTATTAATATTAAAATTGATAGAGAAGAACGCCCAGATTTAGATCATATTTACATGGATGCTGTTCAAGCAATTTCAGGAAGTGGTGGTTGGCCATTGAATGTATTTTTAACACCCGATTGTAAACCATTTTTTGGTGGAACTTATTTTCCGCCAGTAAAAGCGTACAATAGAAATAGCTGGACAGAAGTGCTTTTAAATATTGCAAAAGCATTCACCGAAAGGCATACTGAAATTGAAGAACAGGCTAATAAATTAACCAATCATTTACTCAATGCCAACTTATTTGGTAATGTAAAAGCAGGTGCAAGCCATCATCTGTTTTCAGCAGAAACTGCACAAATTATTGCCGATAATATTTTAAAACAGGCCGATACTACTTGGGGCGGTTTTGGCAATGCTCCAAAATTTCCACAAACATTTTCTATTCAGTATCTATTAAGGCATTATCACTTTACAAAACATGAACCATCGTTGCAACAAGCTTTATTGAGTTTAGATAAAATGATTGCTGGTGGCATTTACGATCAAATTGGAGGTGGCTTTGCACGTTATAGTACCGATGCTCAATGGCTTGCACCTCATTTTGAAAAAATGTTGTACGACAATGCTTTATTAATAGGTGTTTTAAGCGAAGCATATCAACTAACAAAAAATACAGCTTATGCAACCATTATCCATCAAACATTGGGTTTTATTGAAAGAGAAATGACGCATGAATTAGGTGGATTTTTTAGTGCTTTAGATGCCGATAGTGAAGGCGTTGAGGGTAAATTTTATACATGGAGTTTACAAGAAATTGAAGCAATTTTAGGTGATAATGCACAGCTATATTTAAAGTTTTATGAAATTACAAAAGAAGGCAACTGGGAACATACCAATATACTTTGGGTAACTAAATCATATCAAGAATTTGCATTGGAAAATAGTTTAACAGAAGAAGAATTGACTATTTTTTTAGAACAATGCAACAATCAATTATTAGCAGAAAGAAACAAAAGAATCCGTCCAGCATTAGACGATAAAATTTTATTGGGTTGGAATGCATTAATGATTACTGCTTATTGCAAAGCTTATGCAGCAACGGCCAATGAAAAATATAAACAAATTGCTATCGCTAACATTGCATTTTTGGAAGAAAAATTTATACAGTTAGATGGTAGTTGGTACCATACCTATAAAAATAATCAAGCTAAAATTCCAGCATTTTTAGACGATTATGCGTACACTATACAATGCTATATTCATTTACAAGAGATTACGGGTAATCAAGTATATTTAGAAAAAGCAGCTACAATAACCAGTTATGTAATTGAACATTTTAGCGATGAGGGTGGACTTTTTTATTATACTCATCAAAATCAAAACGATATTATTGTTCGAAAAAAAGAAGTGTACGATGGTGCAACACCTAGTGGAAATGCTGTTATGGCTATTAATTTGGCTTATTTAGGGGTGATATTTAATAATATACATTGGCAAGAAAGAGCCGATAATAATTGTATTTTATTAAATAATGCACTAACAAAATATCCAACTTCATTTGGCGTTTGGGCTAGTTTTTTGCAACAAAAAGTAGTTGGATTAAAAGAAATTGTTATAACAGGAAAAAATTTTACGCAATCGTTGTCGCTTATAAATCAATCATATATACCAAATAAAGTCATCCAAAGTACCGATTTTGAAAAAAATAATTTTCCTTTATTGGCAAATAAGTTAATAAAAGCAGAAAATACCTTTTATTTGTGCAAAAATTATAGCTGCTTAGAACCTACTAATAATTTAGAGTCGTTTTTAGCAATTATGTAACAATGTAAATGTTTAATTTGGCTGCTCAAACTAAATGGTAGATGGGTTAAACTTTACATGAATACGTTTTTTTAGGCAATAAATGCGAAACTCTAGCGTTTATGAGTACCCAAAAGTGGGTATTTTTTAAAAAATAGTTGTTTCAAAAACATAATTTTATATATTTGTTCACTACCCTTCAATCATTTTAGTAGAATGAGAAATAGATTTAGTGTTTTCCTGTTACCAGCATTACTAATTAGTATGGTGGCTTGTAACAAAAAAAGTAAGGTGAAAGGAACACCTGATAATGGTCAGTTAATGGGCGAAGCTCCAGCTGCAAAACCAAGTGCCGGTAGGCCTTTTGGTATGGTATACGTACCTCCAGGGACATTTCATATGGGTCCTAGTGACGAAGACGTTAACTTCAACTACACAGCAAGAAACAAACAAGTTTCTATCAATGGTTTTTGGATGGACGCTACCGAAATCACCAATAATGAATATCGTCAATTTGTAAATTGGACTAGAGATTCTATTGCACTAAAAGAACTTGGTTTTGTAAAAACTACAAGTGGTGGTGGTGGAAGCGATTCTGCTGTTGCAGTTGATTGGTCTAAGAGAAAAGATATAAAATTTGATCAGGCATCTTTAGAAAAATTAGGTAATAAATTAATGATTGATGCACCTGATAGATTGTATGGTAAAGTAGAAGTAGATCCTAAGAAAATTGTTTATCATATCGAGTACTTTGATATGAGAGAAGCAGCTAAATTGGAAAATAAAGACGCTAAGCGTAAAACTTTCATTAAAAAGTTCGATCAACAAATTTATCCTGATACATTGGTTTGGATGAGAGATTTCTCTTATTCTTATAATGATCCAATGGCTAAGAGATATTATTCTCACCCATCTTTTGGTAACTATCCAGTAGTTGGTATAAGTTGGAAGCAAGCTGTTGCTTTCTGTCATTGGAGAACACACTATCAAAATAGTTTCTTAGAGAAAAAGAAAAGAGCTGTTGAAAGTGATTTTAGATTACCAAGCGAAGCAGAATGGGAATATGCTGCTCGTGGCGGAAGAACAAATTCAATGTTTCCGTGGGGTAACTATTATTTAAGAAATAAAAAAGGTTGTTTATTAGCTAACTTTAAACCTGGCAGAGGTAACTATCCTGAAGATGGTGGATTTTACACTGTTAGAGCAGACGCATATTGGCCAAATGATTATGGCTTATATAATATGTCTGGTAACGTAGCAGAGTGGACTGAATCATATTTCTATGAGGGGGCTTATAATCTTATTCATGATATGAATCCGGATGTTCGTTACGATGCAAAAGACGAAGATCCTCCAAGAATGAAAAGAAAAGTTGTAAGAGGTGGTAGCTGGAAAGACGTAGGCTATTATTTACAAACTGGTACTAGATCTTATGAGTATCAAGATACATCAAAATCGTACATCGGGTTTCGTTGTGTAATTGATTTAGCTCCAAGAGCAAGTAAAAAATAATTTAGTAAACTCACTTATCGACAAATTTTTAAAGAAACTTATTGATATACTTCGCCTTTCGCTTACGTAAGGAGGTGTGTCTATGTTTTCCTATATTTTAATTTAAAAAATCAACTTCAAAAAACACTTAAAACTGTAAAAAATGGCAGCAAAAATTCCTCCTAAAGTAGGCAAATTCGTTGACGTATTAGTTTCTGTAGCGGCGGCTATCGTATTATTCGGGGCTCTTCAAAAATTAATGCACACTAAACTAGCAGATTTATTCTTACAAATTGGTCTATACTCAGAAGCCATTATCTTCTTAGGTTATGGTGTTTTATATATGATTTACCCTGCAATGGATGAACATGAAGTACATGTTCCAGGTTTAGAAGCAGAAAAAGGTAATCCAGCTTTAAAAACGATGGAAAAAATGTTGGCTGAAGCTGATATTACTCCAACTAACTTAAGTAAATTAAGTTCTGGTTTCCAAAAATTAGGAACTACTGTATCTAACATGGGTGAAATTAGTGATGTTGTAAAATCAACTGGCGATTTTTCTGCAAAAACTAAAGAGGCAGCAACTGCTTTAGGTTCTGTAGCTGTAGCTGTAAACCAAGCAACCCAATCTTTAGGTTCATTTAATGAAGCTTCTGAAAGTACCAAACAATTCCATGGTCAAGTTCAAGTGTTAACGAAGAATTTATCTTCTTTAAATACTATTTACGAATTAGAGTTACAAGAAAGTAACAATCACTTAAAATCTTTAAACCAGTTTTATGGTAAGTTAGCACAAGCAAGTGCAGCTATGAATGGAACTGCAGAAGATGCTGAAAAAGCTAAACAACAAATTGCTGCATTAGCAGGAAACTTAACAAAGTTGAACGCTGTTTATGGCAATATGTTAAGTGCAATGGCTGGAAGATAATTCTTCAAAGGCTATTGTTTGTACTAAACCCTATTTGTAAATTATATTAATAAATTAAATACACATGGCACTACCTAAGGAGCCACGGCAGAAGATGATTAACTTGATGTATTTAGTGTTAACAGCACTACTTGCATTAAACGTATCATCAGAAATTTTACATGCCTTTAAAACTGTAAAAAGTAGTTTGGAAAGTTCAAGTACATTGGCTAGTAGTAAAACTGCACAATTATTTGAATCTTTCAAGGATAAAGTAGACGATCCTAAAACCAAGGAATTAGCTACTATTTGGTTTGCTAAAGCCACGGAAGCTCAAAAAATGTCTAATGATGCTTTCAAATATGTTGAGGATTTAAAAATGGAGCTTATGGTTGAAGCTGGTTATGATAAAGCTACAGATACAAGTAAAGGCAGAAATCCAATTTTTAAAGAAGATAATTTAGAAGCTGCAACAAGATTATTTGTTGAGGAAGCTCCTGTTGGAAAAGCAAAAGGTAAAGATTTATTTAAAAAGTTAGAAAGTTTTCGAAAAGGTTTATTGGCATTAGACACTGCTGTAAACGAGGAATTGGCTCTTACGATTCCTATTGATTTAACAATACCTAAAACCCAATCTACTGGTAATGCTGGTTCTTGGGAAGCAGCATATTTTAGAATGGCACCCACTATTGCAGCATTAACCATTTTGAGTAAATTCCAAAATGATATTCGAAATGCAGAATCTCAAGTAGTTGAATTGTGTCACAAAAAAGTAGGTGAAGTAAAAATTAAATACGATCAATTTAAGGCCATTGCTAATGCTTCATCATCTTATGTAATGGGCGGTGATGAAATTATTATCAATGCCGGTGTTGGTGCATTTAGTAGTGCAGCAAAACCAACTGTAACAATTGATGGTGCTGGTGCAACAGCACTACCAGATGGTAGCTATGAGTACAAATTCAATGCCCCAGCTGCTGCTGGTGAATATACTAAAAAGGTTAAAGTAAGTTTTGTTAAGCCTGATGGAACTGTTGCAACGGTTGATAAGGATATTAAATATACTGTGGGACAGCAAGCAGGTTTAACTGTATCTACCGATAAAACAAGGGTATTTTATGCTGGTTCTGTAGAAAATGAATTAAGTGTTACTGGTTCTGGTGGTGCTGAGCAAATTCAATTAAGTATTGAAGGTTCCCCTGGAATAACTAAAGAAGACAGAGGGAAGGGATTTTTTATAGTTAAATGTACTCAACCTGGAACTGCTATTGTAAAAGTGACTGACTTAAAGTCTAAAGCTACTCAAACACTTACAATACCTATTAAACCTGTACCAGATCCAATTCCACAAGTTGAAGGAAAAAGAGGAGGTGATATTTCTCCAGAGCAATTTAAAAGAGCTAGTGGTTTAGCTTCAAGGATGAAAGATTTTGTTTTTGGGGACTATAAATGGACTGTTTCTTCTTTTAGAATGTATTTTACTGGACCTGGGTTTGAAGAAGGTAGTAAAGTAGTAGAGGTATCTGGAAACGCATTTAATGCTGAAGCAAGACGTTGGATGGGAAAATGTGAATCTGGTACAACCGTTGTAATAGACCAAATTAAATTAGTTGATGTTATTGGTAACAGAAGACCACTCGAAGAATCTCTTACTTTTGTAATGGAATAAAGTATTTTATATGAAAAATTATTTTCTTTTATTTATCGCATTCGTAACTGTAATCTCTACGGTTTATGACGCAAATGCTCAAGGTAGAGGAAGGGGCAGAGGTACAACTACTCCACCACCTACTACTGGTGGGGCTACTACTGGTAACCCTGCACCACCTACAACTGGTGGAGGCAGAGATACATCAAAACCTAAGACAACCTTTATTACTCCCAAAAAAACTATTGACACTGCTCGAGCTAATAAAGAGTCTAGTGGAAAAGAGTATGGTGCAGAAGTAAAAGCTAGCAGAAGAAACGCATTTGCATATACTAAAGAATCTTTAAGTGATCGTAAACCTTTGGCTTATGATCATGTAAGAGAAGATGATGCAACATATAGTCAGTTTGTGTGGAGAGAAATTGATGGTAGAGAAAAAATAAACTTACCTTTTATTTATTCTGCTAAAGATGAAACTGGAGATCAGCGTTTCTTTTCGATACTTATTACAGCTTTAAAAGACTCATATAAAAATGGGGGCGATTTATTGGCATTTTCACCAGAGGATGATCGATTTACTACACCGCTTTCGTTGAATGAAGTTTTAGCATTGTCTTCACCGGAAACTAATATTTTAGATACTCAATATGCAAAGAATGTGGATGATGAAAATGTAATGGATACATTCATTACTTGGAAGAAAAGTGATATTGCCCCTAAACCTGATTCAGTTTTTAAATTTAGAATTAAAGAACAGTGGTTTTTCGATAAGGAAGCAAGTAGAATGACTGTAAGAATTATTGGCATTGCTCCAATGGCTCCAGATATTACTATCTCTGGTCCAAAGGTAAAAAATGCTGGACCACCAAAATACAATCCAATTTTTTGGATTTATTATCCTGATTTAAGACCAACTTTATCAAGAACTTTTGCCTATAACCCAAAAAATATGGGCGGCAGATTAACTTGGGAAGAGGTATTTGAAGGTAGATTCTTTAGTAGTTATATTACAAAATCTACTTTGAACAATCCAAAGGATTTAACTTTAGCTAGATTAATTCAAGATCCTTTGTACCAACTATTAGAAGGTGAAAACATCAAAGAAAAATTATTCAATTATGAGCAAGATTTGTGGTCTTACTAATTGAAAATTAAAATAGAAGAATATTATAAAAAGAGGAGTTCAATATTGAACTCCTCTTTTTATGTAAATTACTACTAAAACTCTAAAGCACTGAATCAAATAATTACTTGAATTTTGGTTTGTTTATTATTTCATTTTACTAAACGGACTTTTTAACAATTGCACAAAGTTTTCGTCTTGTTCATTGGGATAATATCTATCTAAGCCATATTTAATTTGTTGATGCTCTAAATGCATAAATGTACCTAGTAGTCTATCCCAAATGCTTAAAATTGCTCCATAATTACTATCGGTAAAAGGTTGTTTGTAATGATGATGTACTTTATGCATATTTGGCGAAACCACTATAAAACTTATTCCTTTATCGATCCATTTGGGTAAGCTAATATTAGCATGGGTAAAAGCCGTAGCAATAATTAAAATGGTTTGAAAAATCATCACAGCAAACATGGGTGCACCACTTACCAAAATACCCATAAAAAAGAAAATACCACGTAAAATACTTTCTATAGGATGATGACGTAACCCTGTTGTTACATCTACATTATTATCGGCATGGTGTATTACATGAAAACGCCATAAAAAAGGAATTTTATGTTCTGTAATATGTACCAGCCATCCACCAAAAAAGTCGAGTACTAAAAAAGAAATGATAATGCTACCTACTACACCAACATTTAACCAATGCACTAAACCAATTTGTTCAGCTTTACACCAATCACTCAGTTTTACTATCAGTATAGCTAAAAAAGTATGAATTATTAAGTGAATAACTGTAAAAGAAAAGTTTACACCTGCATGGCGTAATTTGTTCTTTTTGTACTGCAAGTTTATTAATGGAATACTGCCTTCTAGTATCCAAAAAAAGAGTAATCCTCCAACTAAAAAAGCCATTCTTTCTAACGGCCTTTGTTCAAGCGTAGAAAAATGTTGAATAATTTGTTCAAACATATAGCAAAAGGTTTAAGTTATTAGCAATCGTTGAGCAAGTTAATTAATAGTACGCTTTATTTTGTTGATTGAATATACTTTTTTATAGTAGTATAATTAACCAACCACAACAATACCAAAACTATAATTGAAGTAACAATAGTAGTCCACGAAATAAATGCACTTGTGAAAATATTTTGCTTTTGTAAAAAGGCAGATAGCAAATATTGGATTATTGAGATTACCAATAACGTAAAACCAATAATGATAATATTGGGAGGGAAAAATTGCTTCATTAAAAATTTACTCAGCTGTTTGGGCGATGCTCCTAAAGTAATTAATAGTTGAATTTCATCTTTACAAGATGCAATAGTAAGTTGTATAAACAAAGTAAAAACCAATAATGCAAACAGCAACATTATTGCACCAGTAACCCAACTTACATTCACCACCACTTCAACAATTTTCCTGTATTTGCTAAAACGAGTTTTATCGGCATCTGTGGTTAAGCCTTTTTGTTGCAAATAATTTACTAAAGCAGGATTACCAGGATCTTTTGTTCTTATTACTACACGGCTTGGTTTACTGCTTTGTTGATTGCCCAATTTTTGATTGGCCCAATTCATAAAACTTTGTGGTACCAATACACTCGAAGTTCTATCACTAAAACCTACAATTCTTCCTCTATAGCTTTGAGCAACACCATAACTGTTGTATAAGTTTACTTTAAACGACAACATTTTTAATGCGTCTGGCGTAATTTGAGGGTAGCCTTGTGAAACGGAGAATTGGAAATTATAAATATCTAAAAACATATTGGGAATAATCATAGGAATAAAATCGGCATCTTCATTCCATTGCCAATCTTTGCTATTAACGTCTATAAAATCATCTCCAACACTTTCAAAAGCAATATCTGTATAAAAAGGAAATGCAGGTATTAAACTTTCAATAGAAGCTTTAAACCTTCCAGGACTAATATTTCCAACAGATTCAATAAAAGGTTGTTGTTGTAAATCCTTCAACGTTTCATCGCTTAAAGTTGTTGCATTTAAGGTATTGTTGTTTACTACTTTATTAATTACCAAAAAGTTGGCAGTACTATCTTGATTGGTTTTACCTTGTAATAAATCGTTGTAATTGGCTTGTATTTGTATAGCCGAAAGTATTAGCAAAAGTGCTACACTCAAACCCACAAACGCCATAATGAAACGAGTTCGTCCGGCCGAGGTTTTAATTATTTTTTTAAGAAGTGTAAATAACATATTTGTCTTTTTTGTTATGCCACTGAGACACAAAGAGCACAAAGTATCACATAGGTATTTTCAAACTTTATACTAAAAAACTCTGTGCAATTCCTCACCTCAGTTTCTCAGTGGTTAAGTAAATTCTTATTTTCTTTTCTACAAATTCATCTACAATAACAAATCCGTTCAAATCCACTCAATCCGTGTCATCAGTGTTTCAATTAAAATTTGCGAAGCAAATAAAAATTCTGTGTAACTCTTAAACTCTGTTACTCTGTGGTTAAGCATCATTTTCTTTTCTACAAATTCATCAACAAAACAAATCCGTTCAAATCCACTCAATCCGTGTCATCCGAGTTCCTATTACAATTTGCGAAGCAAATAAAAATCACAAGTTCAATTTTCTGCTATACACAAAACAATCATCATCATCTAAATCGGTTAGTACAAATCCAGCATTTCTTTTGGTACATTCAGTTGCAATTAAACTTGCAGCAATGGCTGTGTTGGCTTTATCTAAATGACTAAAAGGTTCATCCATCAATAACATTTCAAATGGTTGCATTAGTGAACGAATAATACAAATACGTTGTTGTTCGCCATAACTGCATAAACCTGCTCTTTGTTGTAAAATATGTGTAATGCCTAATTGTTCGGCCAGTGTATCAATCATCTTGGCTTCATAATAAGGTTCTTGTAAAATTCTATTCAGTTCAATATTTTCTCTAGCTGTAAGGTTGGGTAACAAACGCAAATCTTGAAAAATAATACTCAACTTTTGTTGTCGTATTACAGCCAATGCATCGCCATGAATATTTTTTATAGAAATATTATCCCATAAAACATCACCTGTAAAATCGTTTCTAAGTTTATAAATAATATGGGTCAATGTTGTTTTGCCAGTTCCACTAGGGGCTTTAATTTTTATCCATTCTTTACTCGAAAATTCCTGAGTAGTATTCCAAATATCAGATGTACGGTTAATGATTTTATCTTTTAATGGAATAGGAACAATATGTTGCAATGCTATTTTCATGAAGCCATTTTGTATGCATCGAAAATACTGAATATGGTTTTGATAAATTGCTTTAATTGAATAACGCTTAATGCAAAAGATGAATGGTTATTATTTTTGTATAACCTATGTGTTTGGTAATCATTTTTCAAACCAATAAATACACTTACTTTGCTGCACTAAAAATGATTGTTATGCCAAAATCTAAAATAGCTGGTATAGGCATGTATGTGCCATCTACAGTAGTTACAAATAACGACCTTAAAAAGTACATGGATACCACCGATGAGTGGATTCAAGAACGTACAGGTATTCAAGAACGCAGATATGCTCATCGTACAGAAGAAACCACCACTACCATGGGTGTTGAAGCTGCAAAAATTGCCATTGAAAGGGCTGGAATCACTGCACAGGATGTAGATTTTATTTTGTTTGCTACTTTATCGCCCGATTATTATTTTCCCGGTTGTGGTGTATTGGTGCAACGTGCCATGAAAATGAAAGAAATTGGTGCTTTAGACATACGCAATCAATGTAGTGGATTTGTATATGCTTTAAGTGTAGCCGACCAATTTATTAAAACCGGTATGTATAAAAACATTTTGGTGATTGGCAGTGAAAAGCACAGCTTTGGTTTAGACTTTACTACAAGAGGACGTAACGTGAGTGTAATTTTTGGCGATGGTGCAGGTGCAGTAATTGTACAACCAACTGAACAAGACAATCAAGGTATTTTAAGTACACATTTACATAGTGATGGCGATAGTGCCGAAATTTTAGCTATGTATAATCCAGGTACACATGCCAATCATTGGAAAGAAGAAAGATATGCCAGCTTTGATGAAGCTGAAATAGGACAAATGTTTTTTAGTCATGCCATGATTGATGATGGACAGATTTATCCTTTTATGGATGGTCCAAGTGTGTTTAAAAAAGCCATTGTAAAATTTCCTGAAGTAATACAAGAAGCATTACAAACCAATGGACTAACAACGGCCGATTTGAATATGCTGATTCCACATCAAGCCAACTTAAGAATTTCTCAATTTGTACAGCAGAAGTTACAGTTAAGAGACGATCAAGTACATAACAATATTCAAAAATATGGTAACACTACAGCAGCTAGTGTGCCAATTGCATTATGTGAAGCTTGGGAACAAGGAAAAATTAAAGATGGCGATTTAGTTTGTTTAGCAGCATTTGGTAGTGGCTTTACTTGGGCAAGTGCATTGTTGAGGTGGTAAATCGTGAGTAGTGAAATCGTGAGTGGGGTTATGTTATGTCGACGATTGGAGACATCTGATAATTAGAAACGTGAATGGTAAGTAGGATGTAAGAGAAACGTAAATGGGTGGTAGTGAAACGCAAGAAGGTATTAGGTTTATGTTATGTCGACAATAGGAGACATCTCATGATTAGAAACGTAAACGTAAGTCTTAGTGAAATTGCAAAAACTAAAGAATTCAAAAAATAATCTTTAATGCATTAAGTGGCAAAGTATTTGCCTTAATTAATCATCAAAAAAATACCGTTATGAAAACTTTATTACTTGTAGCAACCTTGTTTATGAGTACCGCATTATTTGCACAAGAAGAAACTGAAGAAAGAGTGTTAGATATTCAAATATCAGCTCAAGGAACATCAATTACTGCAATTGTTACTGAAGATAATAACGAGAATGTTTTAAAACTAGATAGTAAGAAAGATGGTAAGTTATTTATGGTTTATTCTAATGCAAAAAACGAACCTACACTAACCCGAAAATATATTTTACTCAATAGTAAAGATGAAGAAATACCTATTTTTTTTACAGGAAGAATTATTGGCAATTTGAGTGCTTCATTAAAAGATCTTTTTTCAAAAACCAAAGTAGGAGAAACGTATAGATTATTTACCATTGCTACACCAACCGACCCAAAAGAAGCTGCAACTGTGAAAGTAAGAAAATTTTTATTAACCAAGATTCAGATACAGTAACACTGTTAGCTCTTGTATAAATTATGAAAGATGATGATGAGTAGAAAGATGGTGTATTTGATTAATCCTATTTCGGGTACAGCAAAAAAAGAGGGCATTAAAGCATTAATAGAAAAAGAAACCTCCGATAGAAATATTCCCTTTGAAATTGTATCAACCAATGCAACAGGTAATTACGATTTTTTGAAAGAAAAAATCAATGCTGAAAAAATAACCGATGTTATAATGGTTGGTGGCGATGGAACAGTGAATCAACTAGTGAATAGTTTACATCAAATGCCAGTAAACTTTGGTATTGTTCCGGTAGGTAGTGGTAATGGTTTAGCAAGAGCTGCCAACATACCTATGAAGCCCAAAGAAGCGATTGATTTATTATTTACAGGAACTGCAAAAAGTACAGATGCGTTTTTAATCAATGGGCAGTTTTCTTGTATGCTTAGTGGTATTGGCTTCGATGCAAAAGTGGCACATGAATTTAGTACCAAAGCAAGCAGAGGTTTGCTTACTTATACCACTCAAAGTTTAATTCATTTTTTTAAGGCACAGCCTTATCAGTTTGAAGTTACGATAGACAATATTTCTTTTTTTACCGATGCATTTTTCATCAGCATTGCCAATAGTAATCAGTTTGGCAATAATGTAACCATAGCACCACATGCAAGCTTAAATGATGGGTTGTTAGACATTGTAATTGTTCAAAAAATGAACAAAGCTAAATTGCCTTTTGCAGTTTTACGACAAATTAGAGGTAACAATAAACTGCAACAGTTGGTAGAAGATGTAACCAAGAAAAATATTTTATACTTTCAATCGGCTTCTTTAAAAATTAAGAATTTAAAGCATGCACCTCTTCATATAGATGGAGAACCCAAAGAAACTTCTGATGAATTTGATATTCAAATATTAGAAAATTGTTTTCAGTTGATTGCAGGGTAGAAGGTCAGCTATATATTATTAATTAGATGGTAGCTCACTCATCCATTTTTTCAATTTATTCAGTTCTTGTTTGTTGATTTTATTATGGATAGATTTTGCTATATCTACTTTTTCTCTATTGGTTAAATGAAAATTTAAACTAGCTGCATTTTCTTTACCAGTTGCTTCATATTGAAAGCAAACTCTTTCTAAATTACTACCATAACTTTCACTCAAGTATTCTAATTGTCCTTGCTGATAAAAATCTTGCAACTTAAACCAATTGTTTTGTAGCAAAAATGCAGGCTTGGTAAATAAGCCAATTAAGTTTTTGCTCTCGTAAGGTTTTTCCCAATCGCTTATGCTTCTATCTCGTATTTGAATTAGCACAACTTTACCTGTGTTGGATTTTAGCCAATCTTTAAATACTTCAATAAATCGCAAAGTGTTTTCTTGTCCGTAATTATCTCTTAATCCAGCATCCATCACATCAATAATTGGGTTGGTAGGCAACCATACATTGGGTAACACGTACGGAAAAGTGGCATTCATACGCAATGCACTCAATACTTTAATTTGTGTACTATTTTGATGAGCAAAAAAGCTGTTGAAGTCAATTGCATCGGGGTCGGGAATAACTATTTTATTGCTATCGGTTGTTGCCCTCATTAAAAAACGTACAGGATTTGTACAAATAATCATTTTTCGTCCATCACGGCTAATTACACTATTAAACAACATAGTAGGTATGGTTGCATTGTCTTCATCTAAAGTATAATCTTGTACACTTTTATTCAAATAGCCTCTCGTGTTTTCACTTAATTTTTGTTCAAAAGCAAAGCCTCTATCTTTTACATATTCAAAATTATTGACTGTAAATTTTTGTACCGGACTAATTAAATCTCGGCTTACTAATGAAGAAAATAAAGGGTTTAATAGATCTTTTGAAATATCGTCTCTGTAAGTTTTGTCTTGTAAATTAATTTGTTGATTGTTCAATTTTAATCTATACAATTCTCTAAAATAAGCAGCACCTAACAGCCCTCCAGAAGCTCCATTAATTAAAACAGTTTGGTGCATTAAATTACCATTCATTAAACTATCTAATTGTTGTAATACCGTAAACGTAAAGTTGGCACTACGTAAACCACCACCACTTGTATTAATGATGTATAAAATTGGTTTATCGGTTTTTTGTTTGGCTTTCCATGCTTCTAATCTTTTTAAAAAAGCTTGTTTGTCGGCTTCAATATTTTCATCGCTGGCCAAGGTTAACAAGCTAGCTCTATTATAGTTGGGGCGTTGTTCTTTGTTCCAATAATTTAGGCCATAGGCTTTATTTCTTGGATCAATATAGTTTTGTTCGTACAAATAATTCAACCCTACATACAATAATAACACTAACGGAATACTCCAACTTTTTAAAAAAACCGATAAAGCCCCACCTACTGCAATCATTAAAGAAAATAAAATGGTAATACTAGCAGCTGCAGGTATTTGAAACAATCTACTGTCTGATGAAAACCCAGTAATGATTAAAAAAATAAATGCAATTAAAAAAGCAATAACCGCAGCAAAATGTTGACGTTGAAAAATGGTGTCCAATAATTCTCTACTATAATGACGAATGTCTCTTGGCTTGCGTAAATGTAGTTTGGCACTCAAAAACCAATCAACCCGAATATCTTTTTTGTCAGCAGGTAATGGGTTGTTAATAGAGGTATTAGCATAAGATGCATGTGCTGAATGTAATATCAAATGCATGCTTTGATAAATTCGTCTATCGGCACTAAAAAAATAACCAAATGCCAGTAAAATTGAAAATGAGTATCCAGCTAAAAATCCAAAAATCAATATCAAAATTTCACTCAATTCAAGCAATGCTTTGTGTTGGGCATAATCAATGGCGTTAAAAAAGTAGAATACTAAAAAGAGTAATGGCAAAACACTATTGTTAATACAAAACTTTAAAAATGGTTGAGCAGTAGTGGCTAAAAATTCAATATGTTTTCTATGTAAAATAAAAGTGGTTATATGCCAACTCATAATAAATACACCAATGGCCACACCAACAATTGCTGTACTAAAAAAACTTACCTCATCGTAATATTCTGGAGCAAGGTATAAAGAGTATGCACCAAAATTTTCCATAAAAAAGCCACCGACTGTAGCAAATAATATGTACCAAAATACCAAAAAAATTTGATACCTACGAAAGTGTAAAAAAAGTAATTGAATAGGAAGACTATACCAAAATCCAATAAGTATTTTTTTCATGGCAGGCATTATGTTGTAAAATAAGACAAAATGAACAACAATGTTGCTGCCTGCAAAAAACTTACCAATATTACTTAACTAGTTTTTGCCAACTTAAAATATAGGTTACTGCAATAAGTGATAGTAACAATAACATGCCCACCAATTGATGCAATTGTGCCATCCACTCAAACACACCAAAATTACCAAGCTTAATAGATGGGCTAGTTAGCACACTTAAAACGCCCAATACAATTTGTATAATTACTAAAATAAAAGGCCAATGTTTAGCTTTATTAAAAGCTGCCGATACCGAAATAATTTTTGCTTTAAACCACCACCAAAAAATTAAAATGGCTATAACATAAGCTAGTGTTCTATGTATTAAGTGTATGGTAATTCTATCGTGAAAAATATTGCCCAAGTGTTCAGGAATAAACATTCCATTTATGCTAGGCCAAGTTGGTGCAGCATTTGCAGCTTTTAAACCAGCCATAAATGCACCGTAAAAAAGTTGAGCTGTTAATAAAAAAATCATCCAAATCATTGCTTTTTTAAGTGCAGGATTATTTACTTTTTCTGTTGGATTTATTACTAACGATAAGCCAAAAATTAAAGCATAACTTATTAAAACCATTGCACTAACAAAATGAACCGATAAACGAATATGGCTAACATACAAATCGTTATCGTTTAAACCACTTTGCACCATAATCCAACCAATTGCACCTTGCATTGCACCCAATAAAAACAAAATGATTAAAGGGTTAATCATCCATTTTTTAAAATAGCCCTTCACTAAAAAGTACACAAACGGAAATAAAAATACCAGCCCAATTAATCTTGCCCATTGCCTATGAAACCATTCCCAAAAGAAAATAAATTTAAAATCGCCCAGTGTAAAATGTGTATTCAAATATTTGTATTGAGCAATGGTTTGATATTGCTCAAATGCAAGCTGCCATTCAGTTTCGTTCATGGGGGGTAACGCTCCCATAATAGGTTTCCATTCTGTAATACTTAAACCACTACCAGTTAATCGTGTAATTCCACCCAATAAAACTTGTATAATTAACATGCCAATACCAATAAAAATCCAATTGGCAACCACTTTAGTTTTCCGTTCGTCTGTAATCATAACTACTACTTTAAAAATTGATGCTGCAAATGTAAAACATGGTAGTTGCTATAAAGTTTTTGTTTTAGGTAATAATTGTTTTTGTTGAAGGATATTTATTTTTTATGAGGTCATCGTTCAAAACTTTATTCAACTTTCTCATAGCCTGTACTGAGCGAAGTCGAAGTATCGCATAGTCAATAACTATCAGCTTTAAATTTTATAACTTTGTTCAACAATGGCACTCGATTTATTTTACCAAACTCAAGTTGTAGAAGCTGGCTGCGATGAAGCTGGCAGAGGTTGTTATGCAGGTCCGGTTTTTGCAGCTGCTGTAATTTTACCTAATCATTTCCATCATCCGCTACTTAATGATAGTAAACAAGTAGCTGAAAAAGATAGAAACGAATTACGTTTATACATTGAACAACATGCAATAAGTTTTGCAGTAGCAATGGTTACCCATGCAGAAATTGATCAAATCAACATTTTAAAAGCTAGCTTCAAAGCCATGCATTTAGCCATAGACCAACTAAAGAAAAAACCTAAACTATTGTTGATAGATGGAAACAGGTTTATACCCTACAAAAAAACGCCCCATCAATGCATTATTAAAGGCGATGGAAAATTTGCATCAATTGCAGCAGCCAGCATTTTAGCTAAAACCTATAGAGATGAGTATATGCTACAACTGCATGAACAATACCCCATGTATGGTTGGAATAAAAATAAAGGTTATGGCACATTGCAACATAGAAAAGCCATTGAGCAATTTGGCTTATGTGAGTTTCATAGAAAAAGTTTTGCAATTGTACCCAATAAAATAAGTTTATTTTAAGAAAAGCTTATTTACTGGTAGCTGCTTTTAAGTATTGCATAAAATCTTGCTTTCTTTCTCTGGCAATGGCAACAGTAGCTTTACCATTTAATGTAACTTCAGCATTATCGCTGGATACATTGGTAACAAAAGCAGTATTAATTAAAAAGCTGCGATGTGTTCTATAAAATCCATCTGTTTGTGTAAGCTGATCTTCAAAATCTTTAATGTTTTTACTGGCTAAAATTTTAGTGCCATCTTTCAAAAAAAAGTTTACATAACTACCTTCAGCTTTTAAGTAAATAATTTCTTTCAGTTCTATAAATAAACTGCCCTCACTTAAAGGCACTACAATTTTTTTAATTTTAAATTCTTCTAAATTGGTTTGCAGTGTTTCAATACGTTCTTTAATTAACGAGTTACCTCTAATGCGTTCAACTTTATTTACTGCATTAATAAGTTGTTCTATTTGTATTGGTTTTAGCAAATAATCTATTGCACTTACTTGAAAAGCTTTTAAAGCAAATTCGCTATATGCTGTGGTGAAAACAATGTCAAAATTTATTTCATCAAAAAACTCTATGAGCTGAAAACCATTATAGCCGGGCATTTCAATATCTAAAAAAACAACATCTGGTTCAAATTTTTTAATGGCTTTTACCGCTTGAGGTACATCTTCAGTTATTGCAACAATTTGCACAGTTGGGCAATAATCGGCTAAGAAGCTTTCTAAAATTCTTCTTGCTTTGCCTTCATCATCTACAATTATTGCTTTTAACATGCGGTAAAATTAGCGAAATATTAGCAGGGAATATATTAACAATATAAAATATAATAAATATAAATTTAGCCGAAATATAACTGAATAGCTTTTTAGCTTTGTGAGTTGATTTGTTTAATTTGTAAGTGGTTGATTGTATTGATATAACCTATCATTACAATGCTTACCAACTATCATAATTTTGCAACAATAGCAAACAATCCATTATTTTCGTTATTCAAATAAAATTTTATGCAAAAAAAGCTTTTCAATTGGTTGAGTTTCTCAACTGTTTTGTTGGTGTTGGCATCATGTGGTAACAAAGCACCCAAAGAAGCCAAATATATTCCTAAAGATGCTACAGTAGTATTAGCTGTCAATCCTAAGTCGTTAGAAGACAAAATGAAACAAGGTAATTTAACTATCGACAGTTTTGTAAATAAACTTTCGGTAAATACCGATACAGCCGATGCTAATAAAGCCAAAAAACTTTGGTCCGATTTTAAAAACAGCACCATTAATATTGATGAGAATGTGTTTTTATTTGTGGTACAAAAAGCCTCTGTTCAAAAAGGTGAAGCCAATGCTGTAACCTTAGCTGCTACTATAAAAGACGAAGCTAAGTTTGAAGCTTTTATTAAAGGGCAAGATGAATTAAAAAGTAAAGCTATTCAAAAAGAAAGCAATTTTTCTTACCTAGAAGCTGCTTACAATACTTCAATTGCATGGAATAAAGAAGTGGTTTTATTAACCATGTATAACAAAACACCTAAAATGACATTTGATTCTTTAGGTAATTATGAAATGCCCGATGAAACAACCATTAAAAAAGAACATAAAGAAGAAGTGGCTCGTTATTTTAACTTAAAAGCCGAGCAAAGTATGGGTTCGGTAGATTTGTTTAACAACATGTTTAAAGAAAAAGCAGATGCCTATGGTTTTAGTACAAGTGCAGGTACATTGGCTGCTTTAAGTGGTACACCTTTGAATTTACCTAAGTTAGAAGAGTTGTTGAAAGACAATTATTCGGCTGGTACATTCAATTTTGAAGAAGGTAAAATTGTAGTAAAATCTGTAACACATACCAACCCAATGTTAAGTAGCATATTGAAAAAATATGCTGGACCAACAGTAAATATGAGTGCATTGGAAAAATTCCCTTCTCAAAATATCAATGGAGCCATGTTGGTATCTTTTAATCCAGAATTATTCAATGGCTTATTAACCGAGTTACAAGTTGGTGGAATGGTTGATGGATTTTTAGCAGGACAAGGTTTAACTAGTGCCGATATTTTTAAAGCATTGAAAGGAGAAATAAATGTAATAGTATCTGATTTTTCTATTGCTCCAAAAGAAATGAAGTATCAAGATTTTGAAGGCAAAACACAAACTTACACTAGCAGCATGCCAAGTGCTAAATTAATTTTCTCAGCTAATATTGGTAATAAGTTGGCATTTGATAAATTGATGCAAAAAGCAGTTGAAACTGGATTTGCACAAAAAACGGCTACTGGTTATCGTAATGGTGTAGGTATGACAGCAACTAGTTTGTTTTTAATGGTAGATGATAAAAATTTTATTCTAGCTAGCGATAGTGCAACTTATGCTGCTTATGTAGCAGGAACTGGCAAAGCAACTATTAGTGCCGATGTATTGAGTAAACTAAAAGGTAAAAGCACTGCAACGTTTGTTGATTTTACAAGTTTATTTACTGCTGCTATGACAAGTGGAAATGATGAATCAGGTAAAAAAGCATTAACTGCTGCAAACAATACGTTTAAAAATATTATTCTAACATCAGATAATTTTGAAGACAAATCCGTAAAAAGCTATTTCGAAGTAAATATGGTGAATGCAAAGCAAAACAGCTTAGTAAGCACAGTAAACTTTATCAATGATTTATTTACCATTTTTAAAGAAGAACGTGCTAATAGAAAGTTTCCAAGTGATATAGAGGTTGAAGATGTAGAAGATGGAGGTTTAGTTCTTCCAAAGAAATAATGCTGCTCCTTTAATTTATTCTAAAAAGTCCTGCAAAATGCAGGGCTTTTTTTATGTCAATTTCTATTCAATTGTAAAAAAATCAGTTTTTCCTCAACCAATATTTACTACATTGCCACACTTAAAAAATTATTGTCAAAATATGAAAAAGCTATTTGTATCTCTAGCCTTAGTGCTAACGATGTTTCGTAGTTATGCCGATGAAGGTATGTGGTTGCCTATGCTATTAGGACAACAAGTGTATAACGATATGGTTAAAAAAGGGTTGAAGTTAAAACCCGAGCAACTCTACAGTATTAACAAATCTTCTATTAAAGATGCTATTATCATTTTTGGTGGCGGATGTACAGGAGAAATTGTAAGCAATCAAGGTTTAATATTTACCAATCACCATTGTGGTTATGGTGCTATTGCATCGGCTAGTACAGTTGAAGCCAATTATTTGCAAGATGGTTTTTGGGCTAGCGATAAAACCAAAGAAATTTCTACCAAATTAAGCGTAAAGTTTTTAAATAGAATTGAAGATGTTACTGCAAAAATTAATGCTGAATTAGGTAGTTTAACCGGTGCCGATAGAACAAAAAAATACAATGAAATTGTAGCCGAAATTGTAAAAAATATTGTTGGTGGCGATGAATTTAAAGATGCAGTAGTTGCTAGCATGTTTAAAGGCAATCAGTTTTTTGTTTTTGTGTACGATGTTTATAAAGACATTCGTTTAGTAGGCACTCCACCAGAAAGTATAGGCAAATTTGGAGGTGATACTGATAACTGGGAGTGGCCAAGACATACGGGTGATTTTTCTGTATTTCGTGTGTACGCTAATAAAGATGGTAAACCATCAAAATTTGCTAATGATAATGCACCAATGGTTCCTAAATATCATTTACCAGTAAGCTTAAAAGGCTTTAAAGATGGCGATTACAGCATGATTTATGGTTACCCAGGTGGTACAAATAGATATGAAACTTCTTATGGTATTCAATTAGCTACAGATATCAATAATCCATCTCTAGTAAAGCTTCGTGATGTACGTTTAAAGTACATGTTCGAGCAAATGAAAAACAACAAAGCTGTTAAATTACAATTGGCTAGCAACTACGCAGGTATTGCTAACTACTGGAAATTTTTTGATGGAGAAACCAAACAATTATTGAAGTTTAACACGTTTGGAGCAAAACAAACTGAAGAAGCTGCATTTATAAACTGGGCAAAAGCAAAACCTGAATATGAAAATATTTTTGCCGAGTACGAAAAGAATTATAAAGAATGGACTCCTTTTGCAAAACATCGCCAATACATAAATGAAGGTATTGCTGGTAGTCCGTTAATTGCTTATGCTGCAAGTTGGATGAGCCTAGAGGCATTATTAAAAAGAAAAGATTATAAACCTGAAGAAGTTAAAAAAGCCATTGAAAATGCAACTGCTGCAAGAAAAAATTTCTTAGAAGGCGAGAACAAAAAAAGTGATCAAAATATTTTAGCAGCTGTTGTTGCTATGTTTTATAGCGATGTAGATAAAGACCAACACCCAAAAGGTTTTTACGAAGATTTATTTAAAACCTATAACGATATTGAACAAAATACATACAAAATGTTTGCTGCCGATGTATTTGCTAACACCATGGCTTTTGACGATGCCAAGTGGTTGTCTTTTACAGAAAAACCTAGTGCAACAACATTGGCTGAAGATCCTGCATTTAAAGTAGCCAAAGCATTTTTTAGTAATTATAGCAGCAATTATGCACCTAAATATGCATCGTTTGTTACAAAGAATAATGAGTTGGGCAGATTGTATTTGAAAGGGTTATTTGAAATGAATCCTACAAAAATGAATGGTACTTATCCTGATGCAAACTTTACTATGAGGGTTTCTTATGGTAATGTAAAAAGCTATAATCCAAAAGATGCAGTGAAGTACGATTTTGTTTGTACCATGGGTGGTGCAATGGCAAAATATGTAAAAGGAGATTATGAATTTGATTTGCCTACGAAGTTTTTAGACTTGAATAAGGCGAAAGACTATGGTGAATATGCCGATAAAAAATACAATGATGTGGTGGTATGTTTTATAACCACCAATGATATTACAGGAGGAAACTCTGGTAGTCCGGTATTAGATGCAAAAGGCAATTTAATTGGTTTAGCTTTCGATGGTAACTATGAAGCTTTAAGTCATAAGTTGGCTTTTGATAAAGATTTAAATCGTACTATTTGTGTAGATGTACGTTATGTTTTATGGTGCATTGATAAATTAGGTGGTGCCAAACATATTGTAGATGAATTAACTTTAGTGAAGTAAATTCATTACACATTATATAAAACCCCGTCAACAGTTTTCAACTTTGACGGGGGGTTTTTTTAAGTTCTCAATAACCGCAGACGAGGCTATGAGCCGTCGTCTGGGTTATATAAAATTTACTTTCTACTATAATTAGGAGCTTCTTTAGTAATATCTACATCATGTGCATGGCTTTCTTTCATACCAGCATTGGTAATTTTTACGAAAGTGGCTTTTTGTAATTCAGCAATATTTTTAGCTCCACAATAACCCATACCACTTCTTAACCCACCAACATATTGATAAACAATTTCACTTAAACTTCCTTTATAAGCAACCCTGCCTTCAATACCTTCTGGAACATACTTTTTTACATCATCTTCTACATCTTGAAAATATCTATCACCACTACCTTGGCTCATTGCACCTAAGCTACCCATTCCACGATATTCTTTAAACTTTCTTCCTTCATAAATAATGGTTTCTCCAGGACTTTCTTCCACCCCTGCAAACACACTTCCCATCATTACCACATTTGCACCAGCAGCTAACGCTTTCACCATATCACCTGTGTAACGAATTCCACCATCGGCAATAACAGGAATATTTTTTCCTTTCAACGCATTACTAGCTTCCATTACAGCAGTAAGTTGTGGTACACCTGCACCTGCAACAATACGAGTAGTACAAATACTTCCAGGGCCAATACCTACTTTAACACAATTGGCACCAGCATTAGCTAAAGCTAATGCACCTTCTGCAGTACCTACGTTACCACCAATAATTTGTAATTTTTTAAAGTTTTTTCTTAATGCTTTCAGTGCTTCAATTACACCTTTACTATGGCCATGTGCACTGTCTAATGTAACCACATCAACTCCAACATGTATCAATGCTTCGGCACGTTGCATTAAATCGTTGGTAATACCTAAAGCAGCACCCACCAACAATCTTCCATAACCATCTTTCACAGCATTGGGGTGATTGGTGAGTTGTAAAATATCTCTATAAGTAATTAGTCCCACCAATTTACCTTGTTTATTTACAACAGGCAATTTTTCAATTTTATGATTGCTTAAAATGTTTTGAGCTTTTTTTAAATCCGTTCCTTCGGGTGCGGTAATTAGTTTTTCTTTGGTCATTACTTCACTCACTTTACGTTTTTTATCGGTTTCAAAACGTAAATCTCTATTGGTTAAAATGCCTACCAATTTTTGATTTTTATCGATGATAGGAATACCGCCAATTTTATTTTCTTTCATTAAACGCAAAGCATCGCCAATAGTAGCATCCACAAATAAAGTAACAGGGTCTATGATCATGCCACTTTCGCTACGTTTTACTTTACGTACTTGTTCGGCCTGACGTTCAATACTCATGTTTTTGTGTAAAATGCCTAAACCTCCTTCTCTTGCCAATGCAATAGCTAAATTAGCTTCTGTTACAGTATCCATAGCTGCTGAAAGCATAGGAACGTTTAATACAATTTCTTTAGTAAGATGAGCACTGATGTTGACTTCTCTAGGTAAAACCTGACTGTAAGCAGGAACCAATAATACATCATCGAAAGTTAAACCATCAATAAAAGTTCGGTTGTTGTAAGTTGACTTGGAGCGTGGAGATTTTATTGTTGCCATGAGCAAAATTAATGGCACAAACAATATGTAGCAAATGAAGTTTTGGTGAACTGTGCGTAGAGTGGTCTTCTCTTGAAGAGAAGACCACTCTAAAAAATCATCACTCACCCACCAACACAAACCCAGCCCATTTAGTAGGGTCTTTGTATTTGGCTTTTAAGGTAAGTTGTGCTTTTCTAAAAGCAGTATAATAAGTGTCGCCTTTAAATACATTGCTATAAAAAAGCTGCATTAATTCTGCAGTTTCAGCATCGGGAACTTCCCATAAACTCATCAATAATTTCTTAACACCAGCCATTTTAAAGGCACGCTGTAAACCATATACACCCTCACTTCCATTAATATCACCCAAAGCAGTTTGACAAGCACTTAATACTACCAAATCGGTATTTAATAAATTGAGGTTGCTAATTTCTTGTGCAGTTACAATACCATCTTCTTGGTTTTCTAGTAAAGTGTCTTTACCCCAATAATTGTTTACCCCACTTAATACCAAACCACTTCTTAATAAAGGAAAATCGTTGGTTGTATTGGTTGGAGGAAAATAAAAACCATGTGTTGCTATATGCAAAATACTAGGAGCATTATTGCCATTTAATTGTTTAAAATTATCTTCAGAAGCGTTATTGCCAATATAGCTTTCAATTTTTAAGTTCGTTTGTATTGCATTTGAAGCAACGGTTTCAACTTCTGTTTTAGTGCCATGTAAATAATTGAAACGAATATTTTTATTGGCTGTGGTGTTTCTAAAACCAGTATTAATAGAAGTTGTTTTTTTGTTAGAAGAAATATTATTTACATCATAATTAGCACCCCCAAATAATGCCATTGATTGAGTAGCATTTTTAGTTTGTATTGGTTGTAACAGCTCATTAATGCTGAGCAATTGATGTATATCGTACTTGTCAATTAATTGCTTTTTACTACTGCTATCAGTTAGTGCTGCAAAACTTATTTTGTGTAAGAATCCTGCTGGTAAATTATAAATAGTAGTAGCGTTTTTTAAATGAGGTACTATTGGTTGCCAAATAAGATTGTACAAAGCAGCATCTATATTGGCTGTTGCTGTTTTTTCTTTTTGTATTGTGCTTCTTCCACTACTGCTATGATAATTTTTTAGTAATTTTTGCAACTGACTTTCTTCAAATGCTGTTACAAATTTTGGTGTAGTATCATTGGGTGTAATTATAAATGCTGCATATAAAACAGAATCTGTACTGCCTTTTAATGAATGATATTTAAAGCTTGTCCAATGAATGAGTGCCTCATGTTGCTTTAGTTGTTGAGCTACTATTTTACCACTGCTCCCTTTATTGGCAATACTATTTTGTAATGCAGGTAAAGCATTAATTAATTGCTTTTCTAATGCTTGTAATTGTTGTTGCAAACTATCTAACTGTATGCCATTTATTTTTCTTTTTTCTTCACTCAGTTGAAGTGCTACTGCGAAAATTTTATGGGTATTTTGCCATTGTGTATATAGCTTTTTTACGGTGGTATCTTTTGATTGTGCTGCCCAACTACTCAATAATTGTTTGCCTTGTAACAACCAACCTTGTTTGGCTGTAGTACTTTGATAAAAGCTATTAATATTTGTTGGTTTAAAGTGGTGTAACATAGATAAAAAAATATCTTGCATTTCACTTTCATTTTTTAAGAAAAGTTCTTTTTCAGGTTCACTAAAGTTTTGTAATAATAATTGCTGATTGGTATTTTCTGTTTGTAATGTTGTTGTAATAAGTTCATTCCATTGAATAAAATTGTTGCTTTTGTAGTAGAGAATGCTGAGTTTATTTAAGTCGTTTGCATAATTTGGATGCATAGTGCCCAAAACTTTTTCATCTATTGCTTTAGCTTCTAAATACATATTTTCTGCCTTGTTAAATAAGTTCATTTGTACATATAGATTGGCAAGGTTTAGTAAACTACTAGCATATTCTATATGCAATACACCCAATGCTTTTTTTCTAATTGCTAAGGCTTGTTCAAATAAATTTTCTGCTTCAGTATATTTGTTTAAACTCTTATACAATATGGCTAAATTGTTTAGTGCACTTGCATAAATGGGATGTTCTTCGCCATAACTTTTTTTATAAATGCTGATGGATAGTTTTAATAAAGGTTCTGCTTCTATTTTTCTATTCATAGCCTCATATAAGGTTGCCAAATTATTAATGCTTGTAGCATAATCTGGGTGGGCTTCGCCCAATATGTTTTTTCTGAGTTTGATGGTTGAAAAGTAGATAGATTCTGCCTTTGCATAGTTACCCAAGTTCATATACAAGCCACCTAAGTTATTGAGGCTTTTTGCATAGTCTGGATTTTCTGTTCCCAATGCCTTTTTATATGTACTTAACCCTAATGCATACATGTTTTCAGCAGCTAAATAATTGCCCATTGTTTCGTAAAGAGCACCTAGATTATTATAACTCATAGCACAATCGGCATGTGTTGCTCCTAATACATTTTTTCTAATGTCTAAAGATTGTTTAAATAATTTTTCAGCTTCTTCGTAGTTGCCCATACTTTCGTATAAGTAGCCTAAGTTGTTTAAACTCATTGCATAATCTACATGATTTTCTCCTGTTGAATTTTTAAAAATTTGTAGGGCTTGTTTATTGATGCTTTCTGCTAGTGAATAATTACCCATTGCTTCATATAAACTAGATATATTATTTAAACTAATTGCATAGCTAGGATGTGTTTCACCAAGGTTCTTTTTATCTATTATTAATGCTTTTTGATATAAGTTTTCAGCCTCTTTAAACCTTGCCATTTCTGTATATAAACCAGCCATATTACAAAGACTAACAGAATAGTCTGGGTGTTCTATACCCAATATTTTTTTTCTTATTTCTATTGAAATATTGTACAAGTTCTCTGCTAAAATATATTTACCTGTTTTTTGATATAAATAAGCCAAGTTGTTTGATGCACTAGCATAATTGGCATGTTCTTCACCAAGTATTTTTTTAAGTATTGCAATAGACTTTAAATAATAAATTTCAGATGAGTCGTACTTACCAACAAGTCTAAATATACCAGCCAAATTATTTAAGCTAACTGCATAGTCTGTGTTATTTTCTCCTAATAATTTTTTTCTAATAGCTAAAGCCGATTTTGATAAAGGTTCGGCAGTTGCATAATTGCCTATTGCTTCATACAGTTGGGCAAGGTTACTTAGAATGGTTGCATAATCTGCATGATTCTTTCCAATGGTTTTACCAAAAATGACCAATACTTTTTTAAATAAATCTTCTGCTCCTTTATAGTTGCCCATTTCAAAATACAGCATTGCTAAATCGTTTAAACTACCTGCATAATCAATATGATTAATTCCATATTTCTTTTTGTAAATTAAAATAGCTATTTTAAAGTAGGGTTCGGCTTCATTGTATGCTCCTAAAAGAACATAAGTATCTGCCAAGTTGTTTGAACTGATAGCATAACAAATATGTGATTTGCCAAAAATAATAGTAGCTTTTTTAAAAGCCTTCTTAGCAAAAATTAATGCAGAATCATTTACACCATTTTCAATATAAGCTTCTGTTTGTTTATTTAATTTCACCCATGCCAAAGAATCGGCTTTGGTTGTTTTTTGTGCAGTTAGTTTTATTGTACTTGCAAAAAAGAACAAAACAATACAACAATATTTAAGCATTGGTTGGGTTATTTTTTGGTAAGATACAAATTCACATTTGATTACTTTATATCAAAAAATAAACCCGACTAAAAATAGAAGGGTTTAAATCAAAATGCAAGCTATAGATTACTTATAAAATGTATACCACACCTTAAAAGATGTGGCATATATTTTACAATACACTAGCCAATTCTAAACTTCTTTGCTGAACATCTCTATAATCAATATTTTCAATAATTTGGTTGGTGATAGAATTAAAGAAACACCATGTTGTTTCCACCAATCATCTTTGAATAATTGCTCTGCATGAATTACCCCAACAAAATAACTTCTTTGTTGACTTCTGTGAAATTCTTCAATTAAAGAAAATCCTTTTGTAAAAAATATCAGTATTTAAATTTATAGATTGTGCATCTAAAACCACAACTATTTTTTTATAAAAGTAACTGCACTTTTTCCATTTAATAGTATGGAATAAGCTCCATTTATAAGTCTTGAAATTGGTAAAGTAATAACTTGATTACCTTTTATAATATCTTTTATTATATTTATTTTTTGTACTCCTAAAGCATTTATAATTGTTATACTTACGCTTTGGTTTTTAAATGAACCAATTGCAATATTTAAGAAGTTTGTTGCTGGGTTAGGATAAATATATTGGATGGATAAATCGTTTATTTTGGATATAGTTATTTGCTTTACTATACTATAGGTTATTTTGCCATCTTTATCAACCTGTTTTAAACGATAATAATTTATGCCATCTGAAAAATTTAAATCGTTAAAAGTATATTGATTTGTTGCAGTACTGTTGCCCATTAATGCCTTAGAAGCAACAAATGCAATTGTTGTAAATCTATTGCCATCAGTGCTTCTCTCAATTTCAAAACCATTGTTGTTTATTTCGTTCAGTGTATTCCAAAATAATTGTATTTGATTGTTTTTTTTCAGCAAACTAAAATTATCTATTGTTACGGGTAATGACGTTAATAAAAAGGTATTTACTGCATTAAATACTTTTTCTTCTACACAATAAAAAGCTGTGTTGCAAGAGGTATAACTACCAAATTTTCCATTGGTAATAAATACAACTCCTGTTTTTGTGGCTGTATCAATAAAGGTATCGCTTATTAAACCATAGGCTTCGCCAGTATGGCCCCACATTATTTTGCCTGCAAATACTTGATCGTTTGTTGGGTTTGCAGTAGAAATTTGTAAGCCCAAACCCCATCTTCTAAATAAACCATAATAATTGTTACCACTCGCAGCATTGGTATAGGTATATTCTGGATTTCGCATTCTTCTTACGGTGCTATCATTTAAAATTCTAACTCCAGAAAGCGAAATGCCATTTCTAGAAATCATAGATGTAAAAATTGCTAATTCTCTAGCACTAATTCTTAAATTACCTTGTGGCCCAAAAACCAACCCATTACTGCCAATTGTATATGTACTATAATTTCTAGGTGTTGGTGCAACGCCATTAAAGTTATCTGCTTGTGGTGTCCAAACATTGCTAACCCTTCTATATAAAGTTGCCAAATCATTAATGTCGGCAGCAATATCATCTATATTAAAACTACCAGTAATGCCCAATGGTTGTAAAATATTTTGACGAACATAAATATCAAATCTTTGGTTCGATATCTTTTCAACCAAAGTTCCAATAACACCAAACTGTACATTCGAATAATTAAAGTACGTACCTGGCCTTTCAGTTCTAAACATGTTAGCTGTATAGTAAGTGCCAGTGGGTGTAAGTAACTGGCTTATTGGTGGTGGCGTTAAAGCTGATGTAGCCGATAAAAAACCATTATAACCAGTGCCATCTTGTATGCTACTTTTGTGACTCAACAACATTCTAAAAGTAATTTTATCTGAAGGAAAATTGGGGTTACGCAATGTAAAACCTAAGTAAGAACTTACATCATCATCTAGTTGAAACAAATTTTGCTCGTATAATTTCATTAGGGCTACAGCCGAAATTGATTTGCTAATAGAGGCTATTCTATATCTAGTGTTGGCATTAACTGGTAAATCGCTAGCTATATTTCTTTTCCCAAAATATCCTTGGTAGGCTATACTATCTCCTCGAATAGCAATTACCGACATGCCAGCCAAAGCTTCATCGTTTGCGATTGTTTGTAATCCAGCAGTAAGTGCAGCGTCTTGTGCTTGATTTTTATTTATCAGAAGCAAAAAACAGATTACTAAGGTATACAATTTTACAAGCATATAAAATATATTAATGTGTGTAGGCACAAGTTAGTAATATTTATTAGAAAGGGAGGTAAATTATTAAATAAATTTTCTAAGTTCATATAGGCATAACTATTTTAATTGAAAACTTATCTTACAATTTTAAAACCTTTTAGTAAAGGTTATAACACACCAGCCAATTCCAAACTTCTTTTCTGTACATCTCTATAATCAATATTTTCAATAATTGGTTCTGGTGTAAGAATTAAAGAAACATCATGTTGTTTCCACCAATCATCTTTCAATAATTTTTCAGCATGAATTACACCAACAAAATAACTTCTTTGTTGACCACTATGAAATTCTTCAATCCATTCAAACGCATCTTTTTGAACGCTTTTTAAATTGTCGTAACTCACATATACTTTTAAATAGTATTCATTGCTCAATTTATTTTCTACTGATTGATATTTCTTCTTGTACTCGTATTTATAATTGTAACGCAAGGCAGAAATATCAATCAATACAGCTGATGCAGTTGGAAAACTTCCTGCTCCTTTACCATAAAAGAATTGCTTATCCGAAAATCCACTTTCAATCACCACACCATTGTATTCATTTTCTACATTGTACAATTGAGTATCGGCAGTTACAAACTGTGGCAACAAATAGGCTGCAATTTTTCCATTTTTTAGTTTAACTGCTTTAGCTACTAGTTTAATTTTAAACTCTTTTTCATTGGCTACTTTTGCATCTTGTACTTGAATATTTTGTATGCCATTAAACAGTATTGAAGTTGGTTGGGTTACAATGCCATAAGCATGCACCAATAAAATGGTGAGTTTGTTTACAGCATCAATTCCCAATACATCGAGGCTTGGATTACTTTCAGCAAAACCCAATTGTTGAGCTTGTAATAAGGCTTCCACAAATTCTAATCCCTCATTAAAAATTTTGGACAAAATAAAATTGGTACTACCATTTACAATGCCACTAACGCTATGCAGTAAGTCATTGTCGTAGTATTCTTCTAAATTTCTTATTACAGGAATGGATGCACAGGTAGATGCTTCATACAAAAAAGGTACATTATGTTTTTTTTGTAAAGCCAATAATTCTTCTAAATGTTCTGCTATTAATTTTTTATTGGCACTTACAACAGCTTTGCCTTTTTTTAAGGCTTCAGTTACAATATAATAAGCAGCATCGGCATCATCAATTAATTCAACAATTACGTTGATAGAATCATCGTTCAAAACTTCATTTGCTAACTGTGTAAATATTTCTCCCGGTGCATTTCTTTTTTTATCAGGATGTTTAATGACAATTCTTTTAATCCTTGCATTAAGGGAAGGCGTTTGTTTTAAAATTTTATATAAGCCTTCGCCTACTACGCCAAAGCCAAATAATCCCAGAGTTAATTGTTTATGTGTTGACATGTTTTTATTTTTTGGTTTTACCACAGAGCAAGGGAGTTAAAGAAGTTACACAGAGTTTTTCTTTGTGCAATCTTTGTGTTCTTTGTGTCTTTGTGGTTATGTTTATTTTACCACAGAGTAACTGAGTAAAAGAGTTTGCATAGAGTTTTTCTTTGTGAATTTTTGTATTTTCTGTGTCTCTGTGGTTAATTAATTAATTCGTCTCTTTTCAAAAAGCCTCTTAACAGTAAAGTAATTTTTTCATGTTCCAATAGAAATCCATCGTGACCATAATGAGAATTGATAATGGTTAATTCTGCATTGGGAATATGTGCTACTAAAAACTCTTGTTCTTGAATAGGGAATAAAATATCAGTTTTAATACTAATCACCAAAGCTTTTGCCTGTATACTTTTCAGAGCATCAATAATACTTTTTCTTCCTCTTCCTACATTGTGTGTATCCATTGCTTTAGTCAAAAACCAATAGCTAAAAGCATTGAAGCGATTGGCTAATTTTTGCCCCTGATATTGCTGATAGGTTTCTGCTTTAAACACTTGTTCATCTATTGGTAAGCTGTCATCAACAACACCTGTTTGTGTTTCTGTATAAGCTTGATAATGCCTGTAAGAAATCAATGCCAATGAACGTGCAGTTTTCATGCCTTCAATTCCGGCTTTTGGTTGTTGGTTTTTCCAGGTAGGATCGTTTTCAATACACATTCTTTGCGATTTATTGAAAGCAATTCCCCAAGGCGAATGTTGTGCATTGGTAGCAATGGGTACAATATATTCAAACAATTTAGGCTGCTCAATAGCCCATTCTAACAATTGTTGTCCACCCATACTTCCACCAATACCCATGTGAATTTTTTCGATGCCTAAACTTTCTTTCAACAATTGATAAGCTCTAACCATATCTCTTGTTGTAAATAATGGGAAGTTATGGTAGTAAGGTTCGTTTGTAAGTGGATTTACGTCAAGTGGTCCAATACTTCCATAGCAACTATTAGGCATATTTACACAAACAATAAAATACTGTTGTGAATTTATTATACAACCATTACCCACTATGCCTGGCCACCATTCAATAGGATTACTGTTAGCAGTAAGGGCATGAAAAACCCAAACCACATTGCTTTTAGTTGTATTCAATTCACCAAAAGTATGATACGCCAAATGTAGCTGTGGTAATGATTTACCACTTTCTAAATGAAAAATTTCCTTACTGATAAATGTTTGATAAGACATTTTTTGTTATCGGCTTTTAGTTGTTGTAGAGAACGGAAGTCGCTTAAACTGAAGTCGCTAGTCAGGAATCAAACTTGTGACTCACGATTCCCGACTAGCGTTTCTTTTATCCAATTACCAAATCTTCTTGAAATACTTTTATAAATGCCTGCTCAAAATCGGCTTTAATATCTTCAATATGTTCAATTCCTACGCTTACACGTATTTGATTGGGTGCAACGCCACTTGCCAATTGTTCAACTTCACTCAATTGCTCATGTGTGGTTGAAGCAGGATGTATCACCAATGTTTTAGCATCTCCCACGTTTGCTAAATGGCTAGCTAGTTTTAATGAATCGATAAACTGAGCTGCGTTTTCTTTACCACCTTTAATGCCAAATTGTAATACACCACCAAATCCGTTTTTCAAATATTTTTTTGCCAAAGTATGATAAGCATTGCTTTCTAAACCTGGATATAAAACATACTCAACACTTGGATGACTTTCTAACCATTGTGCCAATGCTAGCGTGTTTTGTACATGACGTTCAACTCGTAAAGAAAGTGTTTCTAACCCTTGCAATAACAAGAATGAATTGAAAGGTGATTGTGCTGCACCAAAATCTCTTAACCCTTCTACTCTTGCACGAATTGCAAAAGCAATATTGGGTAAACCTAAAGGATTATTTACACCAAATACTTCTGCAAATTTTAATCCATGATAGCCTTCACTTGGCTCAGTAAATTGAGGAAACTTTCCATTGCCCCAATCATATGTTCCACCATCAACTATAACACCACCAATGGTTGTACCATGACCACCAATCCACTTGGTTGCACTTTCTACAACAATGTTAGCACCATGTTCTAAAGGCTTGAATAAATAACCACCTGCACCAAATGTATTGTCTACAATTAATGGCAAATCATATTCTTTAGCCAATGCTGCAAACTTTTCAAAATCTGGAATGTTTAAACGAGGATTACCAATGGTTTCCAAATAAATGGCTTTGGTATTTTTATCAATTAATGGAACAAAACTTTCTACATCATCACCATTGGCAAAACGAGCTTCAATACCTAAACGTTTAAAGGCAACTTTAAATTGATTGTGTGTACCACCATATAGAAATGAAGTGGATATAAAATTGTCGCCAGCCTGTAAAATATTGTTCAATGCTAAAAACTGTGCTGCTTGTCCGCTAGCTACTGATACTGCTGCAACGCCACCTTCCAATGCTGCAATTCGTTGTTCAAACACATCGGTTGTCGGGTTCATAATTCTGGTGTAAATATTACCAAATGCTTTTAAGCCAAATAAATTGGCAGCATGTTCAGCATTATCAAATCCATAAGAAGTGGTTTGATAAATAGGTACTGCACGGCTTTTAGTGGTTGGATCAATTTGTTGTCCTGCGTGCAATTGCAATGTTTCGAAACGAAGTTGTTGGCTCATCTTTTTTTGTTTTTGAGTTTGATGAAAATTGGTTAAACAATAAGGTTCCGTAGCAAAAAATTTTCAAGAAAGTAAGAGGAAGACTTAACAAATGGGCAATAAAAAAGCTCATCTGTTAAGTCAGATGAGCTTGATATGTTGTAGCGATACAATCGCTGTAAATTTTCAAACTGTACTCTGACTTATCTCTTTCCTGCATATTGTAGGAATTGAGTTTGCACCTTCTTTTAGTTGAGTAAACTAAAAGGGTTGCAAAGGTTTCATTGGGCAAATCCCTCCACCTTTCTTGATAAGTAATTGTTTAAAGAACTATTGCAAATGTATAAGTACGTTTATGAAACTGCAAAATTTATTTTAATAAAATATTTGTTAACTTCTTATAAGCCTTGTGTTTATTGAGTTTCAGGGCATCGTGTTCATGTCAAACAACAAACACTTGTTAGTGAAAAAATGAGTGTTTAAAACTAGATTATACAATTTTCTTTAAAACTCTACTCAATTTATAGATTAAACAATTACTTTTACCTACTAAATTAGTAGACAATGAAACTTTCTTTGATGCATACACATAAATTTATTTGTTGTTTCTATTGTTAATAACAGTCAATTAAGCAATATCATTTTCTTCACTATTATGTATCATTCAATTTGGAAACACCACAAAAAAATATCGAATCGGTTTTAGTACACATCAATCCACTAAATATTGTTGAAAGTGTAGCCAATATTGCATCAGCTTATAACGGCAAAGTTGTTTTTTCTACTAGTTTTAGTTGGGAAGATCAGGTAATTGGATATACTATTTTTAAGAATAATTTGCCTGTTGATGTTTTTACTTTAGATACTGGAAGATTGTTTGCCGAAACCTATGCCACTTGGAGCAGAACGCTTGAATTATACAATGCTAAAATTACTGCTTATTATCCTGACGCAAGTGTGTTGCAAACCTTTGTAGCCGAAAATGGTCCGAACAGTTTTTATGAATCGTTTGACAATAGAAAACAATGTTGCTACATACGTAAAGTAGAGCCATTGCAACGTGCATTAAAAGGTAAAGCTGTTTGGATTACAGGAATTAGAGCAGCACATTCTAATGGGAGAAATGATATGCCATTGGTTGAATATGATGAAGTGAACGATATTATCAAATATCATCCTTTGTTACATTGGACTACAGAAGAAGTAACCAACTTCATTAAAGCAAATGGAATTCCTTACAATCCATTGCACGATAAAGGTTTTGTAAGTATTGGTTGTATGCCATGTACAAGGGCCATTCAATCAGGTGATGATTTTAGAGCTGGCCGTTGGTGGTGGGAAGATGCCGATAAAAAAGAATGTGGTTTGCATGTTCACCCACCTGTAAAAGCAAAATAGATTTTTTTGAAATAAAACCCTACTAAAAAAGTAGGTTAATAGAATAAAAGAAGTATGAGTAAATATCATTTAAATTACTTAGAACAATTGGAAGCAGAAAGCATTCACATTTTTCGTGAAATATCTGCTCAATTTGAGAAGCCTGCATTATTATTTAGTGGAGGAAAAGATTCTATCACTTTAGTACACTTGGCTCAAAAAGCTTTTGCTCCTGGTAAAATTCCTTTTCCACTGGTACATATAGATACTGGTCATAATTTTCAAGAAGCATTGGATTACAGAGATGCAATGGCTACAAGTGTTGGTGCAACTTTAATTGTACGTAAAGTTGAAGATACTATTAAAGCAAAAAGTTTAACTGAACCTAAAGGGAAATTTCCAAGTAGAAACTGGTTACAGACCTACACTTTATTAGATACCATTGAAGAGTTCAAATTTGATGCATGCATTGGTGGTGCAAGAAGAGATGAAGAAAAAGCCAGAGCAAAAGAAAGAATTTTTTCGGTGAGAGATGACTTTGGTCAGTGGAACCCAAAATTGCAAAGACCAGAGCTTTGGAATATTTATAATGGAAGAATTAGTAAAGGTGAAAATGTTCGTGTATTCCCCATCAGCAATTGGACTGAATTAGATATTTGGAATTATATTAAGCATGAAAATATTCAATTACCTTCTATCTATTTTGCCCATGAACGTGAAGTGATTGTACATGAAGGTCAGTTGGTAGCTAATTCTCCTTACGTGAGCTTAGAAGTAACAGATGTAGTTATTAAAAAACAAGTTCGTTATAGAACAGTAGGTGATATGACTTGCACTGCAGCAGTAGAATCTAATGCATCAACATTAGAAGAAGTGATTAATGAAATTACTGCAGCTAAAATTAGTGAACGAGGTGAAACTAGAATTGATGATAAGGTAACAGAGGCAGCGATGGAAGATAGAAAGAAGAATGGATACTTTTAAATAATGCTAAATGCAAAATTTTAAATGTTGAATTAATCTCATTTAAAATTCAACATTCACAATTCAAAATTATACAATGGATATCTTAAGATTTATAACAGCAGGCAGTGTAGATGATGGTAAAAGCACATTGATTGGCAGGTTGCTGTACGATAGTAAAAATATTTTGATTGACCAATTGGAGCAATTGGAAAAGCAAACCAAGAACAAAGAAGCTGGTCCAATTGATTTGGCTTTGCTGACAGACGGTTTACGAGCAGAACGTGAACAAGGTATTACCATTGATGTTGCTTACCGTTATTTCAGTACACCCAAACGCAAGTTTATTATTGCCGATGCTCCTGGGCATGTGCAATACACCAGAAATATGATTACTGGTGCATCAAATGCCAATTTAATTATTGTATTGGTTGATGCAAGACAAGGAGTAGTAGAACAAACTAGAAGACATAGCATCATTGCTTCTTTATTGAAAATTCCACATGTGGTAGTAGCTATTAACAAAATGGATTTGGTAGATTTTTCTCAAGATACTTACAACAACATTGTGATTGATTATGCAGAAGTTGCTAAACAATTGGGTTTAGAAAATGTAACTTATGTGCCCATTAGTGCTTTATTGGGTGATAATATTGTTGATGCTTCTACCAATATGAATTGGTACGATGGCAAGTGTTTATTGGAACTGTTAGAAGATGTTCCTGTTGACAGTGATATTAACCTGACGGAACCCCGTTTTCAAGTGCAGTTTGTTATTCGTCCACAAACAGAAGAACTACACGATTATCGTGGCTATGCCGGAAAAGTAATTAGTGGGGTTTATAAAACTGGTGATAAAGTAACTGTACTACCAGCCGGAATTGAAACAACGATTTCTAAATTGGAAATTGCAGGAGTTGAAGTTGATGAAGTTTTTGCTCCTCAAAGTGCAACTATTTCTTTGGCTGATGATATTGATATTAGCCGTGGCGATAGTATTGTACTATCTAATAATCTTCCACAAGTAAGCAGTGAAATTGAAGTGTTGTTATGCTGGATGGATGAAAAACCATTGATTGCTGGTAACAAATATTATTTGCAACACAACAGTCGTTTGGTACGTTCTGCTGTAAAACAAGTGGCGTATAAAGTAGATGTAAATTCTTTACAACAACAAGAAATAGATGGTAATGTTAAACTGAATGAAGTTGTAAAAGCCACTATCAAAACTGCAGCACCATTGGTATTTGATAAATATGCAGATTTAAGAGCCAATGGAAGTGCAATACTAATTGATGAAACAAGTAACAGCACAGTAGCAGCAGTGTTATTTCAATAAAAATGCACCTAAATTTTAGTAAATGTTTTATATAGCTTAATGTTGAATCAGTTAAAAAAAAGTAAACCAGATAAAACGATTGATTACAAAGAGGATGTAGTTGAAAGTGAATCATTTTATACTGAGCGACGCTGGAAGAATATTGCAACATATTGTATTATATTTTTCTTCAGTTTAATCATACTACACCTAATCATTTCTTTTGTGTCGTTTCAAAAAATTTCTGAAACAGCTATTCACTTTTACAATCAACTAGATAATAAATTTCCAGTAATGGTCATTGCTGGTTTTCTTGCACAATTAATTGATGGTGCATTGGGCATGGGTTATGGTGTAACTAGTGCAACTGTTTTATTATCAGCTGGTATTAATCCAGCTGCCATTAGTGGAAGTATTCATACAGCAGAAATGTTTGCAAGCGGAGCAAGTGGCTACAGCCATTATAAATTTGGAAACGTAAATAAAAAATTGTTTAAAGCGTTATTAATACCCGGTGTTATTGGAGCTGTTTTTGGTGCAATATTGTTAGTTTATTTAGGCGATAATCATACTGCAATCATTAGACCTATATTGGCTTGTTATACACTATTTTTAGGCATAAGAATTTTATTAAATGCATTTATCCAACAAAAGCAACAAAAAAAGTTTAAGCGATATAGTTTGTTAGCAGGTGCAGGTGGTTTTTTAGATTCGTTTGGTGGTGGTGGTTGGGGACCAATAGTTACCACTACATTAATTACCAAAGGTAGAAGCCCTAAATATGTAATTGGTTCGGTTAGTTTAACAGAGTTTTTTGTAACATTGGCAAGTGCATTTACTTTCTTTACTTTAATAGGGGTAAGTCATTGGCAAACTATACTGGGCTTAATTTTAGGAGGATTAGTGGCTGCACCAATTGCAGCAAAATTGACTGGTAAACTTCCACGTAAAACATCGTTTATATTATTAGGATTATTGGTTATTTTTTGGAGTATGAAAATTTTGGTGAAGATTTTTTAAAATGCTATTACACATTTAAAATATTACAAATTTTTTTTACCAAAAACTAAAAAGGGATAACTGAAAAGTTATCCCTTTGA
Organism: Asaia bogorensis; assembly: GCA_943371535.1. Classification (GTDB taxonomy): domain Bacteria; phylum Bacteroidota; class Bacteroidia; order Chitinophagales; family Chitinophagaceae; genus UBA1930. The sequence goes on from CALRVE020000001.1 coordinate 175,586, forward strand.
TTAAATATTATCTTATTCATTTTATGGAGCAACCAATCTAAATCCGTTGCCATGAATATTGACGATTTCAATTTTTTCATCGTCTTTTAAATACTTACGCAATTTAGCAATATACACATCCATGCTTCTGCCATTAAAATAGGTATCGCTGCCCCAAATTTTCTTTAAAGCTCTTTCTCTTGGTAATAAATCGTTTTTATGTTCGGCCAACATTTTCAACAAATCATTTTCTTTAGGCGATAATGTTTGTGTTTTACCATCATGAATCAACTCACGAAGTTTTGGATTGAAATGATAAATACCTAAATCGAATTCAATATTTTCATTTACCTTATTTTCTTCTTCGTTACGTTTTAAAATGACTTTTATTTTCATTAACAACACTTCACTGTCAAAAGGTTTGGTAATGTAATCATCGGCACCTAGCTTATAACCTTGAATAATGTCTTCTTTCATGGTTTTAGCACTCAAGAAAAATAATGGCACTTCAGGGTCAATGTCTCTAATTTCTTCTGCCGCTGTAAAGCCATCCATATTTGGCATCATTACATCTAGTAAACAAATGTCAAATTTTTCTCGTTGAAATGCAGCTAAACCAAGCCTTCCATCTCTTTCCAATACTACTTCATAATCATTTAATTCTAAGTAGTTTTTTAATACCATACCAAGGTTGGTATCATCTTCGCAAAGTAGTATTCTGTATTTTCTTTCTTCCATAATGTTAATGATTTGTTTTAAAGATATAAACCTAATGTAAAAATCATACTTAATGTAGCAAAGTTTTTGTTAAAGAAATGAAATGAAGAAGATTTTTGTGCAGTTAATAGTTCATTAATGCAGGTGAATGTATTAATCAATTATTGTTTTGCTGTTGGCTTTTGTTTAACGTAACGCTTATCAGTTAAGGTTTTCATGAAAGCAACCAAGTCCAATTTTTCCTGCTTGGTTAAGCCTAATGGCACAGCCAATGTGCTATCTAAATTCAACGGATTATTTATAAATGCAGTGGGATTATTGTAATATTCTACCACTTCTAGTAAAGATTTAAACCTGCCATCGTGCATATATGGTGCAGTAATAGCTACATTACGTAACCCTGGCGTTTTAAATTTTCCTAAATCATTGCTGTCTTTGGTAATATCAAAACGTCCTCTATCGTTTAATGCATTGCCATCAAATAAACCAATATTTTTAAAATCATCGTTGGTAAAATCATCACCTCTATGGCAATCAAAACATTTGGCTTTATCGCCTACAAATAATTGTCGGCCTCTTTCTTCTTGTTCGGTTAAAGTAGCTTTATAGTCAAAAGCTAAATCAAATTTACTTTCACCAGTTTCCAAGGTTTTTTCAAAAGCTGCAATGGCCAATCCTAAATTTTTAGCATTGGGTTTTTGTTTAAAAATTTTGAGGAAGAGTTTTTTATATACCGCATTTTCATTCAAGCGTTTCACTGCTTCATCAATTGGTAAGCCCATTTCATCGGGATTTGAAATAGGCATTAATGCTTGTTCTTCTAAACTTGCAGCTCGGCCATCCCAAAAAAAATGAGGACGAAAAGCCATGTTTAACACAGAAGGTGTGTTTCGTTTGGTGGGTATTCCATGAATGCCCATACTAAATGTTGCAGTATCGGCAAAGCCAAAATTGGGTTTATGACAACTAGCACAACTTACCGAATAATCTTTTGAGAGAATGGTATCGAAAAATAATTTTTCGCCTAGAGCTTCTTTAGAATTGATGATTTTATTAGACGTAAATGAAAGAACAATTGCCGAAATTGTACATGTGATACCCAAAAGAAGCAATAGCTTTTTCATGCTGCAAAAATATGCAAATGAGTTTATTGAAGTTTAGAAGTATTTTGTCTACCATCAAAAACCCTAAGTATATCTATATGTGTGTCACATTGTCGGCAATTTTCTAAATAAGGGGAGGGCTTGCCAATCAAAGGACTTTTACTTACTCTTTGTACTTTGCTCCAAACTTTGTCTCTAAAAGATGCAGCAATTTTTTTATTGAATTTATATAACAACCAATCAATAGTTACTTCAAATTCATTGGCAGCAGTGTTGGTCCACCTTATTTCCCAAATTTGCTCCATATTTTTTGCTGGATACTTTGGTGACTAATTGTTTGATTATTTGCTGATTCTTCTATGGCTTTTAATGTTGTATTTTTTTGTTCATTAGAGAGTAAATTCCACCAATCGCTTTTATCTAAAGATTGTTCTAATAATTGCACAGTATCTTGTAATATTTCTTCATCATTACAACTATCAATTAAGTGATGTAGTTTTTCTTTCAATCCCATACAATAAATTTATATAAAATAAGCCCTTATCTTGTCAAACAAACAAATTAAGTTTACAACTTATTTTTATCAAATGCCTGCAAAACGTAAAATAATTAACGATCCAGTTTATGGTTTTATTACCATCAATCATCCACTGTTGTTTAGTGTAATTGCTCATCCATATTATCAGCGTTTACGTCGTATTCATCAAATGGCATTGGCTTATTTGGTGTATCCTGGTGCTGTACATACAAGATTACATCATTCATTGGGTGCTTATCATTTAATGTGTTTAGCTATTAACGAATTAAAAGATAAAGGTGTTGCAATAACAGAGGAAGAAGAAATGGCTGCAAAAGCTGCTATATTGTTACACGATGTAGGTCATGGTCCGTTTTCTCATGCACTAGAAAATAAAATTTTACCTGGTATTCATCACGAAACGTTGAGCCTTCAAATTATGGAAGCCATGAATGAAGAGTTGAATGGTGCACTAAGCATGGCAATTGCTATTTTTAAAGACGAATATCCCAAGAAGTTTTTGCATCAATTGGTGAGTGGTCAATTGGATGTTGATAGAATGGATTACTTAACAAGAGATAGTTTTTTTACTGGCGTTAGTGAAGGTGTAATTGGCTACGATAGAATTATTAAAATGCTTACCGTACACAACGGCGAATTGATGGTAGAAGAAAAAGGTATTTACAGTATTGAAAAATTTTTAGTTGCCAGAAGACAAATGTACTGGCAAGTGTATTTGCATAAAACAGTAGTAGCTGCCGAAACTTTATTGGTAAATATTTTTAAACGTGTGAAAGAATTAAGCACTACAGGCATTGATAATTTAACCACTGGTGGAGCTACAGATTTTTTCTTGCATAGTTTTAATGGTACAATGAATAGAGATTTATTAGAACAATTTTGTGAGTTAGATGATATTGATTTTTCGTTTGCTATAAAACGTTGGAGTCAGCACAGCGATTTTATTTTAAAAACTTTGGCTACTAAATTATTGAATAGGCAGTTGTACAAAATTCAGCTACAATCAGAACCTTTTGATGAATCGGTAGTTGAAAAAATGAAGCAAGATGCTATAAACAATTGGCAAATTGATGCAACCATGGTTGATTACTTTGTACAAACAGGTACAGCCAATAATACCATGTATAAAACCAATGATGAACGCATTAATATTTTATTGAAAGATGGAACTGTAAAAGATATTTCTATGGTCGATAATCCACTTATTCATCAAACTATTTCTGCACCAATAAAAAAATTCTACATTTGTTCTTTGCCGTTTAAAGTTTAAAGTGGTTGGGTGTTCTTAAAACTACAAAAAACCTTAAACCACACAACCTTAAACTTTTGATTGACTTATGACTTTTACTGCAGCACAAATAGCCATGTTAATAGATGGTAAAGTAGAAGGTGATGCATCAATAACGGTGACTGCTTTTGCCAAAATAGAAGAAGCCCAAGCTGGGCAATTATGTTTTTTATCGAATCCTAAATACGAAGATTATTTGTACTCAACCTCAGCATCTATTGTAATTGTAAATGAATCTTTGGAGTTAAAAAAAGCAGTAAGCTGTAGTTTAATTCGTGTAAAAGATGCATATAGTGCTTTTGCTATTTTACTTACCAAGTATCAAGCGTTGCAAACACAACAATTGCAGGGCATTCAGCAACCTAGCTTTATTGCCCCAACTGCAAAAATTGGCAGCAATGTTTTTATAGCAGCCTTTTGTTATATTGGCGATAATGTGGTGATTGGTGATAATGTAAAACTTTTTTCAAGCGTTGTAATTAGCAACAATGTACAATTGGGCGATAATACTATTTTACATGCAGGTGTTAAAGTATATAATGATTGTTTGCTGGGAAAAAATGTAATTATACATGCAGGAACTGTTGTGGGTAGCGATGGTTTTGGGTTTGCTCCTTTAGCAGATGGAACTTTTAAAAAAATACCTCAAATAGGCAATGTAATTATTGAAGATTATGTAGAAATTGGTGCCAATAGCACTATTGATAGAGCTACAATGGGCAGTACCATTATTAAAAGTGGTAGCAAATTAGATAACCTTATTCAAGTAGGTCATAATGCTGAAGTTGGAGCCAATTCTGTTATTGCTGCACAAACTGGTATTAGTGGTAGCAGTAAGTTGGGTAATAATTTAATGATTGGTGGGCAAGCAGGTATTGCAGGACATATTACCATTGCCGACGGAACAAAAATTAATGGGCAAAGTGGCGTAAATAAAAGTATTACTAAACCCAATACTACTGTAACTGGTACTCCTGCTTACGATTATATTGCAGCCTTACGCAGCCAAACTTTATCAAGAAGTTTGCCCGATATGGAAAAGCGTATTAAGGCTTTAGAAAAAACCATAGAACAACTTTTGAATAAATAGTGCAGGTAGATGATTTTGCCTTAGTTATTACTGTTCTTTTTCTTTCTTTTTAAATGGGTTTAAATTTTTCAATAAACCTTTACCTTTTTCTTCTATATTCTTTTTAGTATCGTTGGGTGATGATATTGAACTGCTGTCATTTTTATTCAACAACTTTTTGGTTAACTCATCTTTTGCAGTTTTCAGTATTTCATTTTTAACCGAGTTGAGTGTGTCTTTAATAGCAGCTTTAGCACTATCGGCTTTAGCTGTAGCAAAACTGGTAACCTGCGTTTTAATATCTTGTGCCAATGAAGTGGTGGTTTGCTTTAAGTTGGTTTTTATAGTAGGCGATAAAATGCTGCCACCCATTTTTACTTGTATAGGCACAATATCTCCTACTTTAACGGGCACTCCCTGATTGCTGATTTGTTGGGCTAAATTGTTTACCAGGTTATTGCCTTTTTCACCCATTGAAGCTCTAGGAATTTTCATGTTAATGGTATAATCCATTGCTTGGGTTAAGCCATGTAAACCACCAATTTCCATTTCAATATCTTTTACTTTAACGGTAAATGGTTTTACTAAAACATTGCCATTGGCAAACTCAAAAAAAGCTTTAATGTCTTTAGCCGAAATGTTTTTTAACGCATTTACATTCAATGTTTGCGATAATTTATCTAATGGTTGAAAACTGCTTAATACGCCTTCTAGCATAAGTACATTGCCTAAACCTGAAAGTGTATTTAAATCGGGCATCATGTTGTTGCCTAATTTTCCAGAAAGGTTTAATTGAGAGCTTAATTTACCAGCTAAAAATTTACCAATTGGCATCAACTTTTGAACGGTATTAAAAGCCATAAATGTTTTTTGAATATCCACATTTATTACATTATAGTTCAAAGCAATATCGGGTTTGGTTTTACTAGCTTTGGTAGAGTATGAGCCACTAATTACCACTGTTCCATCTAATGCATTGCCCTTTACATTATTCATGGTTACTGTTTCGTTAGCAATTAATAAGTTACCCGATAATTGTTGAATATTCAATTTATCGTACACTACTTCTTGGGCTTTGGCATTAACCAAGAAGTTCAAATTATTCGGCACAATAAAAGGTTTGCTGGTGGCAGTGTTTTTGTTGGAAGAATCGGTGCTAACGCCCATCCATTCGTTTAGGTTAATTTTATCGGCAGTTAAATTAACTGCTCCATCCAATGCTTTATTTTGTAAGGCATATTCCAACAAATTGTTTACATAACCATTGGCTGTAAAATTGGTATGCATAAAGTTGCCAGCAACATTATTGAGTGTAACATTTTTAGGAGTGAAAGTCATTAATAAATTCTTCAATTCCACACCTGTAGGATAATCTGTTGAAGCATATTTAAACGCATTTAAACCAATAGTGCCTGCTGCATTCATTTTATTGTATTGCTGTTTTTCAATGCTGCTTACATTACCACTCATGCTTGCATTGGCATTCAATATTCCTTTAAGGGTAGTGCCTGATTGCAACTTTACAAATTGAGTAATGCTCGATAAATCTAAAACGCCTTTAGCAGCAGCATCTACAAACATATTGGTAATTGGATTTTTTACTAGTAGTCTAAAATCAAACGGGTCTGCCCCAAACTCAATATGTGCTTGTGGAATATTTACTACAGTATGATCTGTTACTCCATCAGGATTATCTACCTGCATGGTTAAATTAATATTTTGAACAGCTTTAGGCAAATCGGGATATTTAAAATAACCATTTTTTACATCTAGATGTATGTTGTAAGCAGGAATGCTTGTGCTATTGTAATTCCCTTTTACAAATCCATTAAAAATGGCTTGTCCACTGGTTTTAATACTGGAAAAATTGTTTTGATAAATAGCAGGTACAAATGAAAGGATATTTTTAAAATCGGTTGATGGGGCTTTGAAGTTTATATCCATTGCATAAGTACTATCATTCACTAATTGCAGAAAACCTTGAGTGGTTAATTGCAGTTCATTCAACTGTATTTTTTCTGTATTAAAACTGTATTTGCTGTTTTTGGTATTTACTTCAATAGCTGCATCAATACTGGTTTTTACTTGATTAAAATATGGAATGCCGCCATAACTAAAATCTACTGCATCGGCAGTGGTGGTAGTTGCTAGAGTAAAAATATCGGCTATAAAATTTCCTTTTCCTTGGTGGTTTAAGTTGGTAACTTTTGCTGTCATGGCACTTGCGTCATCTCTATATTGCACAGTTCCATTTTCTATGCTGTATTTTTCTAAATTTAGTTGAAGGTTGTTTGCAGTAGTATCTGTAGTTGCAGTACTATCGGGTTTTACAATATCCCAGTTGGCCAACCCATTGGCATGTACAATGGCATTTATTTGGGGTTGTTTAAGTACTATATTGTAAATTTTTATGTCTTTACCTTTTATAGCACTCATTAAATCTAAAGCAACATCTATTTGTTGGGCTTGTAATAAAGTATCTTCTGCAAACTCTCCTTTACCAACAATATGTAAATTGTTTAAACCAACAGCCAGCTTAGGAAAATGTCTAAAAATTGAAATATCAACATCTTTAAAATCTACTGTTGCATTGAGTTGTTGATTGATTTCGGTTTTTACTAAAGCAACAATTTTGCCTTTGAAGATATACGGAAGGGTGAAAGCCAAAACTATTAACACCAATAAGCTGATACCTACAATTTTGAGTATTTTTTTAAACATAACTTTATTTGAGAACGATTTGAGTTAAATTGATTGAAGATACTACTGCCTTTGCAAGTATTGTGCCTTGAATAGCAATCTTGGCTTTATTTTGGCTGCTTATGAAACCAATTAAATAGTTTTTATTGCATATTTAGTAAGTTGTTTACCTACAATCAACTGTAATTACCCAATTTGCACTTGAACACTTATTTTTGTTGGTACCATAAATAGATGACCAAAGAATCAACAGTACAAGCCGATAGCTATCGGCTGTGCAAAGCAACAGAAGTTGAATAGCTATACAATTGTTGGTTACCCAAAAAGCAAACTTAAATAATGGACGCAAATTTTAACCCCGATAAACAGCATACACTTAGTAGTGCAATTAATATTAGTGGCACTGGTTTACATACTGGTATTTTGGTAGATATGACCTTGAAGCCTGCTAATCCTGGTTTTGGTATTCAGTTTCAACGAGTTGATTTACCCAATAAACCGATGATTAAGGCAGATTGTGATTTGGTTACAGATACTAGCCGTGGTACTACTTTACAAATAGACGATGTTAAAGTAAGTACTGTTGAACACGTTTTAGCAGCCTTAGTTGGTATGGGGGTTGATAATACGTTGATTGAAATTGATGGTCCTGAAGTACCTATTATTGATGGTAGTAGTCAACCTTTTGTTGAACTCATAGCACAAGCTGGCGTTTTTGAACAAGATGCTGCTAAAGCTTGGTATAGTATAGATGAAAATATTTATTTGTACGATGAAGCCAAACGTGTAGAAATGGTGGCTATGCCTGCAATTGATTATCAAATAACTACTTTAATAGATTTTAATAGTCCTGTTTTAGGTACACAACATGCTGGCTTAAAAACCATAAAAGATTTTAAAACAGAAATTGCTCCGTGCCGTACATTTTGTTTTTTGCATGAATTAGAAATGTTATTGGAGAACGATTTGGTAAAAGGTGGCGATATTAATAATGCTATTGTTGTGGTTGATAAGCCAGTTACCGATGAAGAAATGAATCGTTTGGCAAAAGCATTTAACCGTGAGAAAATTGAAGTAAAAAGCGAAGGGTATTTAAATAATTTAGAGTTGCGTTTTCCCAATGAGCCTGCAAGACATAAACTATTAGACGTGGTGGGCGATTTAGCTTTAATTGGTTATCCTATCAAAGCTAGAATTATTGCCAACCGTCCCGGACATAGCACCAATGTTGAGTTTGCTAAAAAAATTAAACAGTACATTAAAAAGAACAAGCATGTAAAAGATGTACCTGTTTACGATACAAGCTTACCACCAGTTTTTACTTTACAGCAAATAGAAAAAGTGTTGCCACATCGTCATCCCTTTTTATTGGTTGATAAAATTATAGAACTCACCGATCAACAAATTGTTGGGGTAAAAAATGTAACGTTTAACGAGTGGTTTTTTCCAGGTCATTTTCCAGGCAATCCGGTAATGCCCGGTGTTTTACAAATTGAGGCATTGGCACAAACAGGTGGAATTTTGTGTATTAACTCAATGCCAGAAGGTCAATACGATACTTATTTCTTAAAAATAGACAATTGTAAGTTCAAACAAATGGTTCGCCCAGGAGATACTATGTTGCTTAAAATGGAACTGAATGCTCCTATAAGAAGAGGCATTTGCGAAATGAAAGGAACCGTTTATGTGGGTGGTAAAGTGGCTACTGAAGCCATTTTGGTGGCACAAGTAGTTAAAAGAAATACTTAAGAACTGCTTAACATGCAGCGAAACCACTTAAAATTGCCTCTAATACCATACTTTTATTTTATTGAAACTAATTAAATGACGCATCCCTTTACCTACATAGACCCTAACGCTAAAGTTGCTTCTAATGTTAAAATAGACCCTTTCACCGTTATACATGGAGATGTAAAAATTGGTGAAGGCACATGGATTGGCAGTAATGTAACCATTATGGATGGTACACGAATTGGCAAAAACTGTAGTATTTTTCCTGGTGCTGTACTTGGTGCAATACCACAAGATTTAAAATTTGGTGGCGAAAAAAGTACTGTTGAAATTGGCGATAATACCACCATTAGAGAGTTTGTAACAGTGAATCGTGGTACACATGACAGAGGTAAAACTGTGGTGGGCAGCAATTGTTTAATTATGGCTTACAGCCATATTGCACACGATTGTTTAATTGGCAATTCATGTATTTTAAGCAATAGCGTTCAGGTTGCAGGTCATGTAACCATTGGCGATTTTGCTATCATTGGTGGGGTAAGTGCAGTGCATCAATTTTCAAATATTGGTCAGCATACATTTATTGCAGGGGGTAGTTTAGTAAGTAAAGATGTACCTCCATTTATAAAAGCTGTACGTAATCCTTTGAGTTATGGTGGTGTAAATAGTGTTGGTTTAAAAAGAAGAGGATTTAGTTTAGACAAAATCAACCATATTTTAGACATCTATAGAATCATTTATAATAAAGGTTTAAACACATCACAAGCAGTAGATTTTATTGAAGAAGAAATTAGAGCTAGTGATGAAAGAGACGATATTGTGACTTTTATAAGAGAAAGTGGTCGTGGAATTATTAAACGTTTTACCAAAGGAGCCAATGACGAAGATTAGCCCCAACCCCTAAAGGGGAATAAATGCTTTAACTACTAAAAGAGTGAAAGGCATTTTTATGATGTCAGCTATTGTGCAAATTTCAACTTTACCGGCGTCGCACTCTTCAACGTTCTAATCTATATTCAACTAAATGAGCATTTACCCCAAAGAAGATAATTTTATAAACTCCCCTTCAGGGGCTAGGGGAATGGAAATACAATTAGAACAAGCTGGTAAACGCTTTAACCGAGATTGGATATTTCGTAAACTCACCTATACTTTCCAACAAGGAAATACTTATGCTATTACTGGTGCTAATGGTAGTGGAAAAAGTACTTTGCTACAATCTATTGCTGGTAGTACGAATATTAGTGAAGGAAAAGTGTTGTATTTTTTGGGAGAAGAAAGTCTGAAGTCAGGAGACAGGAGACAGGAGTCAGAAGAAAGAAGAGAGAAGATAGAAGATAGAAGACAGATGGCAGATGACAGAAGTCTGAAGTCAGAAGACAGAGAACCGAAGACAGATGACGGAACTGAACAATCAGCAATTGCAAATCTCAAATCCGAAATCTCAAATCAAAAATCAGCAATCTCTTCAGAAGATATTTATCAGCATATTTCAATTACAGCCCCATATTTAGAATTAATTGAAGAAATGAGTGTAACGGAGTTTTTACAATTTCATGCTTCCTTTAAACCACTCATGTTATCTATTCCAGAAATTATTTCAATTATTGATTTAGAAAAAGCGGCTCAAAAACAAATGCGATATTATTCTAGTGGTATGAAACAACGGGTTAAACTAGCACAAGCTGTTTTTTCAACTGCTCCTATTTTGTTGTTAGATGAACCTTGCACCAATTTAGATAAAAATGGATTTGAATTATATCATCAACTTATAGAAAACTACTGCTCAAATAAATTAGTGATTGTTTGCAGCAACGATGAAAATGAAATGGACTTTTGTTTAAATAGATTGAGTATTGCCGATTATAAATAATGATGCTTCAATTTATAACCGCCGTCAAGGTTGAAAACCGTTGACGGGGTTAAACAAAATCTTTCTCAAAAATTATATTTACCCAGACGATGGCTCAAAGCCTCGTCTGCGGTTGTTTAGAATTGAAAGGTTTAATCGTAGCTTGGATAGTTTTTACTTCACAAACCTCCCAATGATGGGTAATTTTTGAAACTCTTTCTTCTCCACCAAAAGTATAAACCAACTAAAAATTGAAAACAATATTGTACCAATAAATAAGCTAAACCACATTGGTTGATACCAATAAATAATGCCTTTGTGCAATAAAAAAATAAGTACAACAATAACTATGTAAGCAACTAGTTTTTTCCATACATATGGAATGGGATATTCTTTTTGTCCCCAAATAAAACTAATTACCATCATGCTTCCATAACAAGCAAATGTTGCCCATGCACAAGCCATGTAACTAAAGTGTGGTATGAAAATATAATTAATCAGCAATGTTATGGCTGCACCAATTAAAGTAATATAAGCACCTGCAATAGTTTTATTACCCAACTTATACCAAATGCTTAAGTTGTAGTAAATGCCTAAGAACATATTGGCTAAAAGCAATATTGGTACTACTTTTAAGCCAACCCACATATTTTCATTACGTATAAATTGTTTCCAAACATCCAAGTATAATACTACTGCCAAAAACATAAAGCAAAGGGTGATCACAAAAAACTTCATTACTCTTGCATAGGTTTTTGGAGCGTCTTTTTCTTGTGCTTGCTTAAAAAAGAATGGCTCGGCACCCATTCTAAATGCTTGTACAGCCAAAGTAATCAGTATAGATAATTTGTAACAAGCCGAGTAAATGCCTACTTCTGCCTTGGCTGCATCAACAGTGTCAACAGGAGCTAACCAACCTAGCATAATTCTGTCGAAGGTTTCATTAATCATTCCAGCAAAACCAGCCAATATTAATGGTAAACCATACACCATCATTTTTTTCCAAAGCTGTATATCAAACGTCCATTTAAAACCTAAAAACTCTTTGGTTAAAAACAATAAGGTTAAACCAGATTGAATAAGGTTTGCCAACAAAACATAACCCACCGCCCAGTTGGGTTTGTAAAAACTGTTACACCAATGATTAGGGTCTTGAGCCAGCCACTTTGGACAAATACTTAAAAAAAAGTAAATACTAAAAATATTTACAAGAATGCTTCCTACACGTACTACAGCAAATTTTATGGGCCTTCCATCTTGCCTTAATTTAGCAAACGCAATAGAACTTAATGCATCTAATGCAATAATAGCTATGGCATATAAGAGGTAATCGGTATGTAATTCAATTTGTAATAAAGTACTTAAAGGGGTACTCAATGCCAATAAAAATATACTCAATACAATGGTTGAAATGAGTAAAGAAATACTAGTAGTGCTATAAACTTTTTGTTTGTCGTTGGTATTGGCAAACCTAAAAAAAGCAGTTTCCATACCATAAGTAAATACCACATTCATAAAAGGAATGAAAGAATATACAATACTCATTTCTCCATATTCAACTTCGGTAAACTTATAGGTTAAATAGGGCGTTAATAGATAATTGATAAACCTTGCAGCAATGGAACTAATTCCATACCACATCGTTTGCCCAGCCAATTGCTTAATCTTACTCAATCTGCTAATTTAATTTGTTCAAAAGTAGGGATAGATTTTTTAATGATAACAGAATACAATGAAGCAATTATTTACCATAGTGAAATAGAAGGCTTAAAGCAAAAAACAGAGATTTTTTATAAACTTTAAACAATATACATACTTCGTGTAACTCCTTAACTCAGCAACTCTGTGGTTCAACAATTATAGCTTTACTTACTAACTTAATGGTTATGAATGAATGGTGTTGTATAATTACCTGGCGGAGCAAACAAAGGGTTTTTAATAAAACTAGAATCGGTTAAAGTGTACATAAAAGCAGTAAGCTGCCCAATTTGAAAATTAGATAAATACAATTTATTTTTTAATAAACTATCTGTAGTTGCTATAGGTTGCATTTTAGTTCTATAATGATCAAATACATTGCTCAACCCAAAAAAACGACCATCATGTCCATACGGAAAAGTGAGCATTACATTACGTAAAGAAGGAACCCTGAATTTGAGTGAATCATTGGCATTTCTAGTAATGAGCATTCTACCAACATCATTCAATGTTTTATCTAATGGCATACCATTATTGCGATAAGTAAAATCTGTAAAAAAAGGAGGCTTGTGGCAACTCACACATTTTTGCAGAAAAATTTCATAGCCTAAACGTTGAGGTAGATTAAAACTGTCTTCGCCACGTTGTACTCTATCGTACTTGCTATTGCTACTTACCAACATGAGCATAAACTGGCTTAAGGCTTTCATTGTTCGTTGTGTGTTCACCGTTTCATCGCCAAAAGCTGCCTTGTACATTCTTCTATATGCAGTGTCTTTTTGTATTTTGTAAATCACATGTTCAATGGTTTCAGCCATTTCATTTTCAGCAGTAATGGGTGCTAGTGGCTGTACGTCAAGATGGTTAATACCTCCATCTAACATAAATTCTTTTTGCCAAGCTAAATTTTGTAATGCAGGTGCATTTCGGTTGGTTAAGCTGTTATTAAAACCATGACTTAAATTATGGTCGTACGTTGCAAACGCACCAAACTGTTGATGACAGCTGCCACAGCTAATGGTACTATCTTTACTTAAACGTTCATCGTAAAATAATTTTTTGCCTAATTCAAAACCTTCTACAGTTAAAGGATTCTTCTTAAAATTATATTCAGGCTTTGGCCAACCTTTTGGAACAATAAATTTTAATGGTGTAGTTTTATGTTTAGCTATCACAATAAAACTTGCACCAATAAAGGCAAATCCAATGAGTAGTAATATGGTTGTAAATACTTTCATTCTTCTACAGCAGCAATACTAAACATAGAGGCGTAATTTTTAGCAATTTGTTGAGCCAATTTACCCGGTTGGTGACAAATTTGTGTTTCTGCAATACGTAGAGGTGTTGCTCCATCAAACCATTTTAAAACATCAACATCAATCATAATTTTTCTAGTATTTAGTATAGGTTGATTGATTTTTAAATAGATAGTTTGCAATGCATTTTCATTGTTTTTATATCCACCAATATGATAGGTAAAATAGTTAGAAGCTGCTTTAGACGAATCGCTTTGTCCTTCTAATTTTGCAAAAATGTAACCACTATTCCAGGTCCAAAACATGCCATTCATTGGGTCTAATGCTCCAGTTTGTGCCCCTTCGGTATTTTTTAAACTATCTACGCCAATGGTAAATTCAATGGCATCAATATTTTTTGTAGATGTTATTAAGTTTATGAAGTGAGTATTGATGTTACTTGCATCAACTAAATAATAACCGTTTTTTACTGTTTTAATTTGATTGTTATATATAGTAATGTTCGAAATATAATACTTCAATTTGTTTACCACAAAAGGTTCGTTGAAATTATTGGTGTACAAAGAATCAAATAAAATTAAAGGTTGTTTTTCAACAACATGTTTAAACTCAATTGTAAGATTACTTTGTGCAATAATGGTACATGACGTAAAGCCACTTGCAACAATGAATAGCAATTTGAGTAGTTGAATTTTCATTTAATAATCTCCCATGTTTATTTTCTTTCTACCTGCCTTGTGTATCGATTTTATTTTTTTGCCTTCAATTCTTTTTTCAACAACAGCTCTTGGAATTTTTGTTGCAATACGGCTTTTCTTTTTGTGTAATGCAGCATTCACCAACTCATTCATCTTCTGTAGTACAATGGCTTTGTTGCTTATTTGTGTTCTTGCCTCCTGAGATTTTACCAATAAATTTCCATCGGCTGTTATTCTATTACTTAATTTTTCGGCAATTACTATTTTTTGTTCGGCAGTAGCAATAATAGAATTTTCAATATGCCATCTGCCTTCAACCATTGTTTCTACTTTGTTTACATTTTGTCCGCCACTGCCACCACTTCTTGCAGTTTTAAAAACAATTTCTTTGGTAATATCTATCTTCATGCCATAAAATTAAATCTAATTTATGAGAGTAGTGATACAACGTGTAACACAAGCTTCTGTTAAAGTAGAGAATGCTATTGTTGGAAGCATTACAAATGGTTTATTGGTTTTGTTGGGCATAGAAGATACAGATACATTTGAAGACATTCAATGGCTGAGCAATAAAATTGTAAACCTTAGAATTTTTAATGATGAACAAGGAGTAATGAATAAAAGCTTGTTAGATGTACGAGGTGAAGTTTTATTGATTAGTCAGTTTACTTTACATGCATCTACCAAAAAAGGCAACAGACCTTCTTATATAAAAGCAAGTAAGCCCAATATTGCAATTCCATTATATGAACAAATGATTGCACAGTTAGAAAAAGATGTACAAAAGAACATTCAAACAGGCATTTTTGGAGCAGATATGAAAGTGAGTTTATTAAACGATGGACCAGTAACAATAGTGATAGATAGTAAAAATAGGGAGTAAGTTAAGAAAATTTTTATAGCACGAATTTGAACGAATTACACGAATTGTTGGATTTACAAAAACTTACTTTATGGCTGAAATTATTTTTAAAGAAGAGTCTATTAAAGTTGTTGGAGTTTGTATGGAAATACATAAAACACTTGGTATGGGTTTGAAAGAGATTAATTATAAAGATGCAATGGAGATAGAGTTTAGAGAAAATAATATTCCATTTAAAAGAGAAAAAAGGTACCAAGTTTATTATAAAGACAAACCTCTAAGTAATCCTTATGTAGCAGATTTTTTAGTATACGAGTCCATAATTATAGAAGTAAAATCAGCTACTGCAATAATTGATGCTCATGTCGCACAAACGATAAGCTACTTGAATGTTTCAAGATCTAAATTGGGTATCATAATCAATTTTGGAGAAAGATCTCTTTCATGGAAAAGAGTAGTTTTGTAACGAATTAACCATATTCGTGTAATTCGTAAAATTCGTGTATTAAAATAATACAATCATGACCATAGAACAAGCACAAACACAAGTAGACCAATGGATACAAACTGTTGGCGTAAGATATTTTAATGAACTCACCAATTTGGGTATTTTAATGGAAGAAGTGGGTGAACTATCAAGGTTAATGGTAAGAAAGTATGGAGAGCAATCTTTTAAAGAAAGCGACCAAAACAAAGAATTGGCCGATGAAATGGCCGACGTATTATGGGTACTCATTTGCCTAGCCAATCAAACAGGGGTTAATTTAACCGATGCTTTAGAAAAAAACTTTGATAAAAAGAATATTAGAGACAAAGACCGCCACAAAAGCAATAAAAAACTACAATAGCCGTTTATTAGGTTGTAATGTTTTCATTTCCCCCAATCCAAGGAAACCAATATTTTATGACCATTCTATTAGCTCAGCCAATCATATACATTGCAGGAATAGCTATTTTTAT
>CALRVE020000002.1:0-187542 GCA_943371535.1 Asaia bogorensis
ATGCTGCATTGGTAAGTGTTGCATCAAAGCCTGCCCCTGAACCTGTTACAAAAATATCATCTACTAAACTGCTCATTGCTTGAGCTGCTGTAAATGGATGACCTAAGAATCTAAATGCTCTTCTGCCGCCTGGGATAAAGGTTTCGGTAATTACATTGCCTGAAATGTATGAACCTGTACCTGCTGCTATACGTGCAGTGCCTGAGGCTGTTGATTTTAATACTAATCTGCCACCAGCAGCTAATGTGCCTGCAGTTGGAGTTACTGTACCTGTAACATTTAAGAAACCAGAACCACTTAAAGTTGCAGTACCTGCAGACTTATTAATAATTAAGTTAGTAACATTAATTGAAGATGTAGCCGCAGTTAAAGCTATAGCTTGTGCAGAACCAGCAACAAACGATAAGCCATCAGCATTGAATGAACCATCTGTAATAGTTAAGCCTCCACTAAAGGTTGGTGATGTTAAACCTGTACCAAAAGTTACACCAGAAGTATTTGTATTGAAAATAGTAATACCTGTAAAATTTGCAGTTGGTGAAGCAGCAAGATTCCTGAAAGTTCCAGAACCAGAGATTGTCTGTGCATTTGTTGAAGCCGAGAACCCAACACTAGATCCATCAACAAATGTAGAATTAGAAAAGCTTACAATCGTTGCAGATGTAAATATTCCGCCTGTATTTACAGTTAAGTTTCCATTGATATATCCAGTTGCAATACTGTACTCTCCGCCACTATTAACGGTTACATCGCCTAAAATTGGTTGTTGATATTGACCAGTTACGCTTCGATTGGTACCAGCTGGTCCGTTAATAATAACATTTCCGAAAGGCATACCTGTTGTAGTATTCCAAGTATCAACCCTAAATCCAAAAGTTGATGTACCACCAGCATCTGTTGATGTTTCATTGCCAAAACGTAAAGTATGAGCAGATGTAACATTAATTGGACCCGCAGTAGCCCCAGTAACAAGAATTGACTTTGAAGAAGCTCCAGCATGAGGATCAACTATTGTTAATGTACCTCCAGTTAAATTGATACTTGTTAAATTGGTCGGATTCAAATCAACTAAAGCAACTCCTGCAGAAACGCTATTACTAAGGTTTCCTCCAGCATTGCCATCAATATTTATATTACCCCCACTTTGGTTAAAAGTAGAAGATAAATTTACCAACAGTCTACCTGCAATAAATAGTGTGCCTGAACTAACTGTGAGAATTCCATTATTGGTGAAAAGTCTATTTGCAAAACTATTATCGGTTGGCCCAAGATTAACATTACTTCCACTTACATTAAATGAACCAGTAGTGCTATTTGTAATCCCAGTTCCTGACCCACCACTCACATTTAATATACCACCAGTTGCATTTATAGTACCAGCGTTAGTTAATGTATTAGCAACATTAAGTGTGCTTCCACCTATAGATAAAATACCAGTTGAATTAACGGTAACAATGTTAACATTTGCATTCGCTGCACTAACAGTTACGGTGTGTGTTCCTGCAATTACAACATCACTGATAGAAGTTGGGATATTAACACCTTGATCCCAAGTTGAAGCATCTTCCCAATTACCTGATGTAATTGAAGTAAATAATGCACCCGTTGTTGTACTTGCAGTAGCTGGGCTTGTTGTTAAATAAGCCGGACCACCTGTACAAGAATTATTGTTAAAAGAGAATATCCAATAATAATAAGTAGTACCGCCTGTTAAACCTGTAGAATTGAAAGTAGTTGCACTACCCACAGACTCTACATAACCACCTGCACCAAAAGTTAAATTAGCACCAACTGTATAAGTAGTAGCATCAACTGGTGTTGCATCTAAAGAACTAGCAGTTGTTCTAACAATCAAGTAATTGCTAGGGGCAGGCGAAGCTGCTGTAAAAGAACCAGTTGCAGTTGTTTGTCCTGTTGCATTTGCTACTAATGAGGTAGGTTGTGCAGTAGGTGTAACACAAGGTGAAGGTACAGTACCAGTAAACTCATCTGCACCAATATCGGGTGTAGTAGCATTTCTTGCATCACCATCAATATCTGTTGTTACTGTTGCAATAGGTGTACCTGTACCTTCAGCATAAGTAGGTAAAGTTGTACTTAAATGTACATCATACGTACCGCTAACACTTACAAAAGGAGGATTCTCGGTTTGTGCTGCACTTTCTCTTGTACCACCACCGTTATTAATACCACTTGTAGTGTTGCTTTGATAAGTAGCAATATCTAGTGCCCCCGGTAAAGTTGCTCCAAAGTACAATAAATTTTTACTACTTGGTGCACCAGCATACAATAAGTTGTTGTTTGAACCTGCTGTTATTTGAGTACCAATTGTGGCTGTAGATTTATAAATTGCAACAGCTCTTGTATTTGTACCAGATGTTGAAGTAACACTATTATTCACGAAAATATTATTCTTCATGTCTAACACTGTGCTAGTACTAGAGGCAATGTATAAACATGCTGTTTGAAAGTGATTGGTAGAAGTACCGTTGTAAGAAGCGTCTAAATACACCGTATTATGGTACATATTTACACCAAAAGCACTATTCAATTCAATACCTCTTACACAAGCAGCAGTTAACGCATTTTGAGTAGATTTTGGACTTTCTAACTGATACAACATATTGTTTACAATATTGCCAATACCAGTTGAAGAACTATTGTTGTATAAAATACCTCTTGTGGTACCACTAGTTGTTGATTGACCAGAAATTTTATAGATTTTATTTCCAATGACATTGGAAGTACCAATGGCACATGCACCATTAAACCAAATACCATAAACTACCTGTGTGGTAGTACCTACACCTGAGATATCATGTATTAAATTATTTTGAATAGTTAAATTATTATTCGCAGCAGTACTTACCATTATTCCAGCCACATCATTTGTACTTGCAGTATTTGTACTTGCAAAATTTCTTATTTCGCTTTTCTCAACAATAAGATTATTCTGTCCTGCTAACTCCATAGCCCTCATACCAGAAGTTGCAGAAACAGTAATATTACCTAAATCGTTATAGCCTGCTGTGTTTGTACCAGTAGAATAACTAGGGTCTGCTGTAATAGTATTTGCTTCATCTCTAAAGCTTGAATTACCCACCAAAAAAATTGAACGGTAAGCGTTGCTTATTGTTAGATTCTTGTAAGTGTTATTGCTATTACCACCTGTTAGATTCGTTGGCGTAACAAAAACGTTTTGATGAATACCAACAGATGATGTGCTAGTTATAGCAGTTTTAATATTTAAGTTTCTAAAAGTATTATTGGTTGCACCATCAGTTGCACTAATATTATATACACCTAAACCTGTAATTACGCAAGTGCTACCTGTAATAAACTCAGTAGTTTCTAAATCTATCCCATCTAAGGTTACATTATCTGCTCCATATAGTGCAAATACTGCTGCTGTACCTGATTTTGTAACATTTCCTGTAGATGTAACCCTTGAAGCAGATGTACCTTGATTGATTAATTTTGGATTAGCACCCACACCATTTTTTTGAAAAGTAATGGCACCACCACCTGCTAACGGAGCTAAACCAGTTGGTGCTTCATTAAAAGTTGCTCCAGCTAAAACGTTTAATGTTAAACCTCCTGCATCTACGCCATGAGCATTAATATTTGCAATAGCTTCTCCAAATGAAGAAAAATCTCCACCCGATTGTAAAGTTTTTGTTCCTGCTAAAGCAGTAACTGTACTGCTGGTTAAAGTAATATTATCTACAGCAAAACCAGCTGATACGTCACCCCCAGAACCATCGCACCTAAAAGTGAAAACCAGATTTCTGGTTAACCCTGCGTAAGAAGCGGGTACTGCAACCCAAACTTTTTTATGGGTTGAATAACCACTAAAATAAGCAGGTAGTTGATCTGCAAGTGCTGGAACTGTACCAGCTACAGGTGCTGCACTTGTTAGCGATACCCTTATGTAATCCCAACTGGTTGTTGTTGAACCTGGTTCACCAGTTCCTCTTACATCAAAACTTAATATAATTGCCCCTTCACCTGCTGGAAAGTTGATAGAACGATATAAATGTGAAGCTGTTAAAGAGTTAGCATTATACGTGTTCGTAACACCTGCATCGTTACTGATAAATGCATGTTTTGTTCCACCACTTGGAGAACCAACTGTACCAACACGCCATACATTGGTAGCACTATTTACCATCGTCCAACCATCGTCACCAGCACCTTCAAAATCGTTGCTTAAAATAGTGGTTTGTGCATTAGCAATAAATGTAGCAAATACTACACTTAATAGAAGTAATAATTTCTTCATAAAAGAATTAATTTAGTTTAAATAAGTTTTGGTTTTTGCAGGAATGTATGCGGATTTTTGCAAGCATTTTTTTCTAGGAAGCCACAATTTAGATGCTTAACCTGAATTAACAAAAAATTAGTGCACTTTTTTTCAAAAAAAGGGTACAAAAAAACCATTTAACTAAGTTAAATGGCTTGCAAAGGTTTTTTAAAGAGATTTTTGAGAACTAGTACTCATCTTCATTAAACATAAAATCTTCTTGGCTAGGATAATCTGGC
Source organism: Asaia bogorensis (assembly GCA_943371535.1). Taxonomy (GTDB): domain Bacteria; phylum Bacteroidota; class Bacteroidia; order Chitinophagales; family Chitinophagaceae; genus UBA1930. Next base: position 4,543 of record CALRVE020000002.1, read on the forward strand.
CAAATATCTTCTATGCTTTCATAGATTTCGGTTCCTTCGTCGTCTAATTCTTGTAAGTTTTCTACCACTTCAAGCGGTGCACCACTACGTATGCTGTAATCAATTAACTCATCTTTAGTGGCTGGCCAAGGAGCTTCTTCTAAATAGCTGGCTAACTCTAATGTCCAAAACATAGCTTGTAAATTTTTGCAAATGTAACCGTATAAATGAAACTACCAAATTGATGTGTAAACTAGGGTGATAAAATTTTGTTTAAAGTTGGTTGCTGGTTACTGGTTACTGGTTGCTGGATGCTGGTTGCTGGTTACTGGTTACTGGTTACTGGTTACTAGTTGCTGGTTGCTGGATGCTAGTTGCGGGTTTCTAGTTTTTTAGTTCTGTGGTTACTGGTTGCTGGTTACTGGTAATCCAAAGCTTTAGTTTAGTTTTTTAGTTTTTAGTTTTTAGTTTTTAGTTTTTAGTTTTTTTCATCTTCTGTCTTCTAACTTCTATCTTCTGCCTTCTACCTTCTGCCTTCTGCCTTTTCCCTTCTACCTTTTGCCTTCTACCTTCTACCTTTATTTATTTTTTCAATTTTTTTAAACCCATAAACAACAGCATCTTTACAGCATGCTTTTAGCCGAAAATATTTATAAATCGTACAACAACTTACCCATTTTAAAAGGGGTGAACATGCAAGTGCATGCTGGTGAAATTGTTAGTATTATTGGTAGTAGTGGTGCAGGGAAAAGTACCTTATTGCATATTTTAGGCACATTAGATAATGCCGATGCTGGAACCATTTTTTTAAACAACGAACCTGTTCATACATTACAAGGTAAAAAACTAGCTGCATTTAGAAATCAACATATTGGTTTTATATTTCAATTTCATCATTTATTACCCGAATTTTCGGCTGTAGAAAATGTATGTATTCCGGGTTGGATTGCTCAACGAAACTCAACCGAAGTAAAACAAGCTGCAGAACAATTATTACATCGTTTAGGTTTGGGTAATAGACTGCATAATAAACCCAATCAATTAAGTGGTGGCGAACAACAAAGAGTGGCTGTAGCTAGAGCATTAATCAATAATCCATCTATTGTTTTTGCAGATGAACCTACTGGTAACTTGGATAGTACCAATGCTAAAGAACTACATGATTTATTTATACAGTTAAGAAACGAACTGAATCAAACCTTTTTAATTGTTACCCATAATGAGGAATTGGCTGCTTTGAGCAACAGAACCTTGCACATGAAAGATGGGTTGATTTAGTTTTTTAAATTGAACGAAGCAAATTTTACAACTTCCAATCTACCAATTCATTGGCCCATTCTTTTCTGTAAGGTGTTGTAATTCTTAAATAATTATCGGTGTAGCCTTCCATCATTCCATTTTTATCAAAAGCTTCAAACAATACTTTTCTTGATTGTCCAATAAATTGTTGAGTAAAATATTGCAGCTTCATAAAGCTGAGATTACGCAATGTTTTGTTGCGTTCGTTTCTGATATTAATAGGCACAACAGGCTGAATGTCTAATGCATGCGTATTAGCTCTTTCACTATAAGTAAATACATGCAAATAGCTAACATCTAAACTGTGTAAAAAATCGAAAGTTTCTTTGAAGTGTTCATTGGTTTCTCCAGGAAAACCAACAATCACATCTACACCAATTGCACAATGTGGCATGAATTGTTTAATCATTGCAACACGTTCGGCATACAATTCTCGTTTGTATCTTCTACGCATGAGTTTCAAAATATCGTTGCTGCCACTTTGCAATGGAATATGAAAATGAGGCATGAACTTTTTGCTCTTGGCAACAAATTCAATGATTTCAGGCGTTAATAAATTGGGCTCAATAGAAGAAATTCTATAGCGTTCTATTCCTTCTATTGCATCTAATTCTTGTATGAGTTCATAAAAACTTTCTTCTCGTTGATTGATGCCAATTGTTACACCTGCACCATCGGGACCTTTACCAAAATCGCCCAAGTTTACACCAGTCAACACAATTTCTTTTACCCCTTTTGCTGCAATTGCTTTGGCATTAATAAGTACGTTTTGAATACTATCACTTCTGCTTTTACCACGAGCCATGGGTATAGTACAAAAGCTGCAATTATAATCGCAACCATCTTGTACTTTTAAGAAAGTTCTGGTTCTATCATTGGCAGAAAAAGATGACGTAAAGCCAGTAACATCTGCAATATCACAGCTACAAATTTTTGTACTATCGCCTTTGGTTAAATTAGATAAATGCTGAGCGATATTAAACTTTTCGGCTGCACCTAACACTAAATCAACCCCAGGAATTTCGGCAATCTCTTTAGGTTTCAACTGAGCGTAACAACCGGTAATCACTACCAAACTTTCTGGAGCTTTTCGTTGAATTCTACGTACAATTTGCCTGCATTCTTTATCGGCATTATCGGTAACCGAGCATGTATTAATTACATAAACATCGGCAATATCTTCAAATTGTTTTTTTTCAAATCCCTCTGTCTCCAACATTCTTGCAAGAGTAGAGGTTTCTGAAAAGTTTAATTTGCACCCTAAAGTATGAAAGGCTACACTACGCATCTTATCCATAAGGCTGCAAAGATAATAGTTTGCATTTTTTGAAGCCGATTGAACACAATAGACAGAGTTTGAACAAATTTGCACCAATTTCTACTAAATTGCATAGCATGAATACCAAAAAAGCACTGCCTTATATTTTATTGATTGTTATTGCCATTATTGCACTAGCATTAAAAAATTGCAATTCTACAACTCCCAAAAAAATCACTACAAAAACAGTTGTAGAGGTTACTACTCAACGTGGTTTAAATAGAAATCCATCTACCATTAATTATAGTAAACATGCTAAATGCCGAATGGATTGCAGAAAAGTTTCTGAAGCAGAAGTAGTAGATATTTTGAAAAACGGAACCATCAATTATAAAAAAAGCGATTTAAAAGGAGCTGATTGCAATAAACGTTATGCAGTGGAAGGCATTAGTAAAGACCAACAAAAACTGAGAATCATTTTTGCTCCTTGCAATACTGAAGTAACCGTTGTTACTTGTATAGACTTAGGCAAAGATTGGGAATGTAGTTGCGAAGGTGATGAACAAAAATAAACCCAGATTAAACAACAGTTGCTGCGTAATCTGGGTTAAATATAAAGTAGCATTTATTGTACTAAGCTACTTTCAATAAACTCATTTTGCTTTTATTAAACATGCTTTCTGCATAGTCTATAGTTACATGCAATTCAGTTTCTCCTGTGCCTGGTAATTCAAACATTGCATCGGTTAAAATGCTTTCGCAAATGCTTCTTAACCCTCTAGCTCCTAATTTATATTCTAAAGCTTTGCCAACCATAAAGTTTAAAACAGCTTCATCTATCGTTAATTTAATGCCTTCTAAATCGAACAACTTGGTAAACTGTTTAATTAATGAGTTTTTAGGCTCGGTTAAAATATTTCTTAACGTATCGGCATCTAAAGGATTCAAATGTGTAACTACAGGTAATCTTCCTAACAATTCAGGAATTAAACCAAAGCCTTTTAAATCTTGAGCATTAATAAACTGCAGTAAATTTTTGCGTTGCATTTCCTGCTCGGCTTTATTTACATTAAAGCCTATGGCGTTGGTATTAATTCTTTTAGCAATTACTCTATCAATACCATCAAAAGCACCACCACAAATAAATAAAATGTTTTTAGTATCTAATTTAATCATTTTTTGTTCAGGATGTTTTCTTCCGCCTTGAGGTGGAACCAACACTTCTGTACCTTCTAACATTTTCAATAAACCTTGTTGCACACCTTCGCCACTTACATCTCTAGTAATAGATGGATTATCGCCTTTACGTGCTATTTTATCCAACTCATCTACATAAACAATTCCTCTTTCGGCAGCAGCAACATCGTAATTACAATTCTGCAATAAACGAGTAAGCATACTTTCTACATCTTCGCCCACATAACCTGCTTCTGTAAATACCGTTGCATCTACAATAGCAAAGGGAACATTCAACATTCTAGCAATACTTTTAGCTAATAATGTTTTGCCCGTGCCAGTTTCGCCTACCATGATGATGTTACTCTTTTCAATTTCAACATCATCGGCTACTTGTTTTTGGGTAATTCTTTTAAAGTGATTATATACCGCAACTGCCAAAATGCGTTTAGCTTCATCTTGACCAATTACATATTCGTCTAAGAATTTTTTTATTTCAGCAGGTTTACGAACCGATAATTTGAAATTAGATGCACCACCACCAGCAGCAGTATGCTCTGGCTTAATATTTAATTCTTGAGCAATAATTTCTTGTGCATGTTCTACACAATTTTCACAAATATGCCCTTCCTGACCAGCAATCAGTATTTTAACCTCATCTCGGCTTCTTGCACAAAAGGAACAATGTAAATGACTTTGTTTGGCCATTGGAAATTTTATTTAACTATACTAGCAATACTATATACAGATGACAATAGATACGATTAAGTTGCTTATTGCTTGCAACAACAGCAAAACTAGCCTATTTTAACCCAAAATTGGCAGTTTATTTATAACCCATTTGTTTAAGTTATTACAAATTGGTAGCAACTTAGTTCAACAGTAAGCTTTTAAAAAGAATAAGCTGCTTTACATGGTTTTGTAAAACAGCTTATTGTATAACTTTTATTCAATACTAAATTTTATCTAAAACAGCATCTACAATACCATAAGCAACTGCTTCATTGGCATCCATCCAATAATCTCTATCAAAATCTTTTAAAATTTGTTCAACTGTTTTACCACAGTTATCGGCCAAAATTTTTGCTCCCATCATTTTGGTTTTTTCAATTTGAATGGCTTGAATTTCAATATCGGCCGATGTTGCTTGGTAATAACCTCCTAAACTTGGCTGATGGATCATTACCTCTCCAGAAGGATAAATGAATCTTCTACCCTTTGTACCAACACTTAATAAAATTGAACCCATACTAGCTGCTAAACCCATACAAATAGTACTTACAGGGCTACTAAGTAATTTAATGGTATCGTACAAAACCATTCCACTTGTTACGCTACCGCCAGGACTGTTGATGTATAATTTTATTTCTTCACCCGGCTTATCGGCATCTAGCAATAGTATTTTACCAACCACATCTCTAATGGTTTTATCTTCTACCACACCCCATAAATAAACGGCTCTTTTTTCAAAGAACATTTTTTCCATTTTCTTCATCATGCCCGGGCTCACTTGTTCTTGCTTTTCGTCTTTTGGAGTTTCTTCTTCATCGTCCATTCTAAACGGACTAACTATGTATTTGCTATGTATCATTTTAATTTGTTTATAGTGATTTGTTGATGCTAGTGGTAAATGGTGAATGGCTAGTAGGTTGTTAGAACTTATCACTTCCCCCTAGCTACTTACTACTTCCCTCTAACCATTATTAATCTTTCTTCTCTTTTTTCGGATTGGTTAATAAAACCTCATCTACTAAACCATAAGCTTTTGCATCAATGGCTTTCATCCAAAAATCTCTGTCGCAATCTTTGGCAACAGTTTCAATGTCTTTACCACTGTGTTCTGAAATTACTTCATACAGTTCATGCTTTAAGAGCTTAATTTCTTTAGCAGTGATACCAATATCGGTTGCTTGACCACCAATTGCACCACTTGGTTGATGCAACATAATTCTGCTATGCTTTAATGCTGTTCTTTTGCCTTTAACGCCAGCACATAATAAAACTGCACCCATGCTAGCTGCAATGCCTGTACAAATAGTACTCACATCGGGGCTAATAAATTGCATGGTATCGTACACACCTAAACCAGCGTAAACACTACCTCCTGGACTGTTAATATACATTTGAATGTCACGGGTTCTATCTACACTTTCTAAAAACAACATTTGAGCCGTGATAATATTGGCTACATAATCGTTAATGCCTTCGCCCAAAAAAATAATTCTGTCCATCATTAATCTACTAAAAACATCCATTTGAGCAATGTTCATTGGACGTTCTTCTATAATGTAAGGCGTTAAATTAGTGGGATTAAAATGGGTTTGATAATTATGTAATGTACTGCTACTAATACCTCTATGCTTTACAGCGAACTTGTTAAATTCTTGCTCAATATTCATGCTTAAAATTTTGCGTTGAAGATAAGTGTTTTGTTATTTTGAAAAATAAGCTGTTCAAATAATATGCAAAGATGTGGTTTGCGACAAAAGGACATGAATTAACTGTTCAACACCCTCCTCATTGCCTCTGCTTTCAATAAACATTCTTCATATTCACTTTCTGCATGGCTGTTATAGGTTATGCCACCACCTACTTGATAGCTGAGGTATTGGTTTTGTGCATTGTACATTATGCTTCTGATAACTACGTTAAAATCAAAATCTTTATTGGGTGCTATGTACCCTACACAACCACTATAAATGCCTCTTTTGGTTTGTTCGTATTGTTCGGTTAACTCCATTACTTTTTGCTTTGGAGCACCCGTCATACTACCCATAGGAAAAGTGGCTGCTAACACATTTGCAAAATTGGTATGGGGTGCTACAGTTCCACTAATGGTAGAAATCATTTGATACACTTGCGGAAATGTATATACTGCAAATAATTCATCTACTTTTACTGATGCTTCGGTACAAATTTTACTAAAATCGTTTCGTACCAAATCTACCACCATTACATTCTCAGCTTTGTCTTTACTGCTGTTTTGTAAAGCATTTTTATTGGCTATATCTATTTCGGGATTGTGTACATTTCTTTTAAATGTTCCCTTGATGGGTTGGGAAATGATTTGTGTACCTTGTTTTTTAATGTATCGTTCGGGGCTTGCACAAAGCAAAAATTTATCCTCCAATTTGTAAAAGCAAGAAAATGGATTTGGTGAAATTTCAGCTAGTTTTTGATACGTTTCCAACGGATTGATAGTTACATTGGTTGCATAAAACTCCTGACAAAAATTAATTTCGTAACAATCTCCTCTTAGAATATGTTTTTTTAATTGCTCAATGGTTTTTAGATAGATTTCTTTGGTTATTCTAGGGGTGATGATGTTCGTTGCTCGTTGCTCGATACTCGATACTCGTTGCTCGTTGCTCGTTTTTCGTTGCTCGTTGTTCGTTGCTCGTTGCTCGATACTCGATACTCGTTGCTCGTTGCTCGTTTTACGTTGCTCGTTTTTCGTTGTTAATTGTTCACTATCAATTGTCAATTGTTCATTGTTCGTTGTTCGTTGTTCGTTATTAATTATTTGGGGTTGGGGGTTTGGAGTATTACTTAATTCCCAATTCTTAATTCCTCTAATTTTCGTAAAAATACTTTCAGGCTTATTTTCTATACAGGTAATCACTACTTCGTTTTTACTTAACTCAATCACCGTTTCAGGTTGAAAGAAAAAAAAATCTGGGAACTGAATTCCATCGTGGTGATTAGAGGTTAATCCATGCAATTCATTTTTAAAATCATAGCTTACATGACCAAATAACCAATCGTTCTTGGTTTGTTCAAATTGAGTAAAATCTTTGAGTGTATTGGGGGTTGACGTAAAGCTACTAACAGCATTTACCGCCAACAAACATTCAACACTATTATAGGGTGTTTGATATTGATGGTTGTCTAAAAAACAACAAATGTTGAACTGGTTTGCCCAACTCAACATTTGTTGTTTAAATACACTATAATTATCGATGGCAAATGTTGCCTTTGTTCTATTCACACTATTGATTACAATTAAAAATCATCGTCATCAGAAAAGTCATCTCCACCATCATCAAATAAGTCAAACTCTTTAAAGTCTTCATCTACTTTAAAGTCATCGTCATCGCTCGATTTTTTTCCACCTGCTGCTTTACCGCCTTTTGCTTTTGGAATATCAAATTCGTCAAAATCAGGATCCCAAGCATCTTCTTCTTCGGTTGCTTCCCAATCGTCTTTTTCTTCTACCTCGTCTTCTTCATCATCCTCATCGTCTTCGTCTTTCGCTTTTTTTGAAGTAGATTTTGAAGCCGTTTTCTTGGTTGGCTTAGTATCAAAATCATCATCGTCTTCTAAATCATCGTCATCTTCTTCTAATTGTTTTTTACTTTTAGAAGATGGTTTTGCTACACTTTCTTTTGCAGGCACTTTAGGTGTGGAGGATTTTAGATCCTTATCAGATTTTGTTGGCATGGTTCTAATAAGATTTTATATTTTGATGGTGTAAAATTTCAACGCAAAACTTTATCTACCAAATTTTTAAACTAATTTTTTTTATAACTTATAAACTAATCAATTGTTCACGACCCGGGCCATTGGAAACATATTTTATTGGTGCTCCAATGTATTCGTTAATAAACGCTACATAGGTTGACATATCAGCAGGCAAATCTGCTGCATTTTTTAAAACAGAACTATCGCAATTCCAACCTTTAAAAGCTTTATATTGAGGCTCTATGGTAGCTTTACTTATTTGAAATGGCACTTCATTGGTTAGTACGCCATCTACTTTATATTCGGTACAAACCTGTAACTCTTCAAAAGCATCTAACACATCGGCTTTGGTCATTACAACTTGTGTAATACCATTAATCATACAAGTGTATTTTAAGGCAACTAAATCAATCCAACCACATCTTCTTGGGCGGCCTGTTGTTGCTCCAAATTCGCTACCAATTCTTCTTAATTCTTCGCCAGTTGCATCATTTAATTCTGTAGGAAAAGGACCACCACCCACTCTTGTGCAATATGCTTTGGTAACACCAATTACTTCATTAATTTTTTTAGGGCTAATACCTAAACCTGTACAAACGCCAGCACTAATAGTGTTAGATGATGTAACAAATGGAAAAGTACCAAAATCAATGTCTAACATACTGCCTTGAGCACCTTCTGCCAATACTTTTTTGCCTTCGTCTAACTTTTTGTTAATGAAATATTCTCCATTAACAATATTCAAGGTTTTTAAAAATTCTACTGCTTCAAAAAACTCTGTTTCCCAAGCCGAAATGTCTTCAGTGAAATTAAAATTATTCAATAAAGTTTGATGCTTGGCTCTTAATTCTTTGTATTGCTTTTCAAAATCGGCACTCAACAAATCGCCTACACGTATAGCGTTACGACCAGTTTTATCCATATAAGCTGGACCAATACCTTTTAAAGTACTACCAATTTTGCTATCTCCTTTTTGCATTTCACTTGCTTTGTCTAAAGCTCTGTGAGATGGTATTATAACATTGGTTTTTTCGGCTATAAATAAATTCAATTTTACATCCACGCCAAAAGATGCAACTACATCGCATTCTCTTTTTAAAGTTACTGGATCTAATACAACACCATTACCAATTAGGTTTACACAACCTTTATGAAAAATACCAGATGGTATTTGGTGCAACACTACTTTTTTCCCTTCTACATATAATGTGTGGCCAGCATTTGGACCACCTTGAAAACGTGCAATTACATCATAGTTGGGAGCAAAGAAATCTACAATTTTTCCTTTGCCTTCATCGCCCCATTGTAAGCCTAAAAGTACATCAACCATATACTGTTTTTATATTGGGCAAATGTAAGTGTTGAATAATTGGAAACAGAAAAGTATTGATAAAATGTGGAGAGAAATACGGTAATTTTTTTTTGGTAGTGAACTGTAATACTACTATCAACTTCAGTGGCGTCGCACACTTGTACACTAAAATATAACTCAACTATGCAACTAGCAGTTTAAAGCTTTATTTTACATAGATAATTAAGCTATTCTACTACCAAAATTTTTGATACCTGTTGTTCATTTTGCTGAACAACTACCGTATAAATACCTTTTGCAAAATGATGGTCAATAGTTACTTTACCATTGATAGCAAATTGTAATGCCTGCTTTTGTAACTTTCCTACAATATCAAAAACGCTAACTTGTATTTGTGATGTGTGTGAAAAGTTTTTTAATTCAATATTTATGGTCTTTTTTATTGCAGGATTAGGAAAAATGTAGAAGTTTAAACTGCTATTTAAGTTGTTAAATGAAATTACTTTAGAGAATTCATAACTGCCATCTTTATCAACCATTTTCAGCCTGTAATAATTAACACCTTTAGCTAAAGCAACATCGGTAAATGAATATTTTTTAGTGGCCGAAGGATAAATATTTGTTATTGAACTAAAACTATTTCCGTCTAATGACTTTTGAATAATAAAATAAGCAAAATTACTCTCTGTAAGGGTATTCCATTCTAACAGTAATTGGTTATTTATTGAAATGGTTTTAAAGTTATCAATTGAAACTGGTGTAACAGTATTGATGAATACCATTTTTATGAGCGTATCACTATTGCAATTGTTTGATCCTTTGAACGAATGTTTTACACTATAAAACCCAGGTGAACTGTATACATGTGTTGGGTTCATTGATGTGCTTGAATTTCCATCTCCAAAATCCCAGCTATAACTCACTATTGAAATTCCGCTTGCAGGTATAGAGTTGTCTGTAAAACTTACTTGATTGATGTTTTGGGTATATTGAAAGTTTGTTATACCACACTGAGCATGTAGTTTTAAAATAACACTAAACAAAAAGCTAAAAGTAAATATGAATTTCATAAAAAATTATAAACCAATAATAGAACTTTTAGATTAAATACATTTACCGTTGAACCATTTAATTAACAAAGCATTGAATTTTGTGCTTCAATAAACGTGTTGCAAACCTTTTTGCTCATAAAAACAAAAAGCCACCTTTCGGCGGCTTAAAGCTTTATTTAAAAGAGAATATGCATTATTTATTCTCCACTTGGTTTTACTAATCCCAACTTAGCTTCTAAGCTTAATGTTGCATGTGGTACTGCACGTAATCTTGCTTTGTCTATTAACTTACCTGTAACTCTGCAAACACCATAGGTTTTATTTTCAATACGCATGATGGCTTTTTCTAAATGGTCGATATATGTAATAGTTCTGCTAGCCATTTGACTCAATTGCTCACGTTCCATACTTAAACTTCCATCTTCCATGGTCATATAACGACCATCGCCATTATCTCCACCTGCATCATCTTTACGGGTAATTAAACCTTGAAAATAAGCCAATTCTTTTTTGGCTGCATCCAACTTTTTATTGATGAGATCTCTGAACTCACTCAATTCATTATCGCCATAGCGAATCATGGGTGTATTTGGTTTTGTTTCTTCCACTCTTTTTTCTAATGATGTGTAACTTGGATTATAAGGTACACTAGTTTTAATTACTGTTTTTGGAACTTTTACATCTTTTACAGGTTCTTCCTTTTTCTTCATGGGCTTTTGCTTCATGGGAATAATTGTAGTCGACTTTTCAATTCCACTCACTTTTACCGGAACTTTTGCAGGTTTTAACTGCTTAAACGGCTTAACGGGCTTTGCTATTTTTTCGGGTTTTTCTGCCACTACTTTTGCTTCTTTAATTTTTGGTTTTGCTTCAACCTTTGGAGGCTTGGCTAATACTTTGGGCTGTTTCACTACTTGTTTAACAACAGGTTTTGTTGCTTTTACAGGTGCTGGCTTTGCCTTGGGTTGAGGTTTTACCGGAGCTACTACTTTTTTCACTGGCTTTGCAACAGGTTTTGTTGCTTTTGCAAGTACTGGCTTTGCCTTGGGTTTAGGCTTAGCTGGATCTGCTGCTTTTTTCACTGGCTTTGCAACAGGTTTTACTGCTTTTGCAGGTGCTGGCTTTGCCTTAGGTTGGGGCTTAGCTGGAGCTGCTGCTTTTTTCACTGGCTTTGCAACAGGTTTTGCTGCTTTTGCAGGAGCTGGCTTTGCCTTGGGTTGAGGTTTTGCTTGAGCTGCTGCTTTTTTCACTGGCTTTGCAACAGGTTTTGCTGCTTTTGCCACCTTTTTAGGTGCTGGTTTTTTTGTAGCCATGAGCTTTATCCTTTTTTCGTTACTGCTATTTTAAGCAAAATACTATTGACCTCGATCTCAGTGCTTTGTTGCAAAAGCGTTGGCACCCAATCGATAGAATCTGCTAGAATTTCGCCGCAAATATAGGTTTTATGTTGGTTCAGAGAATCTTGTATGCTTTGTGGCACACCTTCTTGCTCTAATTGTACGAATATACGGTCTGTTAGTTCAAAACCATTTTCTTTTCGAATATTTTGTACACGATTAATTAACTCTCTGGCATCTCCCTCACTTTGAAGGGCTGGAGTAATCGTAATATCCAGTGCTACAGTGAGTTGTGATTTGCTTGCAACGCTCCAACCAGGAATGTCTTCTGCTGAAATTTCAACATCATCAGTTGACAATTGATAATTGACAGTTGACAATTGTAAATTAATTGTACCAGTTTGTTCTAACTCGGTTATTTGATGTTGGGTAAAATTGGCTATTTGGGCAGCCGCTTCTTTCATATTTGCACCCAATTTAGCCCCTAGAGTTTTAAAGTTGGCTTTTATCTTTTTCTTTATAACTCCTTCTGTTTCAGTAATGTATTCTAGTTCTTTTACGTTTACTTCGCTTTTAATTAAGTCTTCTACTTTTTCCAATTGTGTTTTCATAGTAGGGTTCAACACAGGAATCATTACTTTTTGTAATGGTTGCCTAACCTTAATGTTTACCTTTTTACGAAGCGATAAAACCAATGAGCAAGTATCTTGTGCCAATTGCATTCTCTCTTCTAAAGCTGCATCTATTGCAAACTCGGTACAAGTTGGAAATGAAACATGGTGAACAGAACTTGCATTAAACCTATTGGTTACTGCATTTAAGTTTTGAAAAACCGCATCGGCAAAGAAAGGAGAAATTGGAGCTATTAAACGTACAATAGTTTCTAAACATTCGTACAAAGTTTGGTAAGCCGATATTTTATCGGCCTCATACTCTCCTTTCCAAAATCTTCTTCTGCACAAACGAACATACCAATTGCTTAAATGCTCATCTACAAATTCTTCTACCAAACGGCCGGCAGCAGTTGGCTCATAATCATCCATTGACTCTGTTACTTTCTTAATCAATGTATTTAAAGACGATAAAATCCAACGGTCAATTTCTGGTCTTTCTTCTAATGGCATGTATGCTTCTTTAAAAGCAAATCCATCTACATTGCTGTATAATGCAAAGAATTGATAGGTATTGTACAATGTTCCAAAGAACTTACGTTGTACTTCTTGAATACCGGCAATGTCAAATTTCAAATTATCCCAAGGAGATGCATTAGTAATTAAATACCAACGGGTAGCATCGGCACCATATTTTTCAATGGTTTCAAATGGATTGACCACATTGCCCAAACGCTTACTCATTTTGTTGCCATTCTTATCTAACACCAAACCATTACTTATCACAGTTTTGTAAGCTCGCCCATCAACTTTATCAGTTGGTAAACCAGCTTTTTCTAATTCTTCAATTACACTCTCTTTTATTAGAGAACCAATTGCATGTAAAGTATAAAACCAACCACGTGTTTGATCAACACCTTCAGCAATAAAATCTGCTGGATAATTATTGGCAAAAATTTCTTTGTTTTCAAATGGAAAATGCCATTGGGCATAAGGCATGGCACCACTGTCGAACCAAACATCTACTAAATCTGGCACACGTTTCATGGGTTTACCAGAAGGTGATGTAAGAATGATATGATCTACCTGTGGTTTATGTAAATCTGTTATTTCTTTTATTGGACTATCGGCATGAATTAAACCATTTAATTCAGCAATAGAACCAATACAAATTTCTTCTGTGCCATCTTCTGTTTGCCAAATAGGCAATGGCGTTCCCCAATATCTACTTCTGCTCAAATTCCAATCTACCATATTTTCTAACCAATTGCCAAAACGACCTTCACCAGTAGATTTTGGTTTCCAGTTAATGGTTTTATTCAACTCAACCATTCTATCTTTTAAAGAGGTGGTTTTAATAAACCATGCATCTAATGGATAGTACAAAATTGGTTTGTCTGTTCTCCAGCAATGTGGGTAGCTGTGTTCATATTTTTCTACTTTAAAAGCCCTGTTTTCTTTTTTCAGCTTAACGCAGATGTCAACATTTACATCTACATACTCTTTTTCGTCTTTATAATTTTTTACATAGCGATTGCTGAATTCGCCCAAACCATCTACAAACTTTCCTGCTCTATCTACCATGGTTAAAATACCAATATTGTATTTTTTGCCCACACGATAGTCATCTGCACCAAAAGCTGGAGCAGTATGAACAATGCCTGTACCATCTTCTGTTGTAACAAAATCACCACAAATTACACGGAATGGTTTGGCATCTGGTGTAATGGACTGAATTGCTTCTAATGAATTGGCTTCGTAAGGCAAAAGTTGTTCGTACTCACAATTTTCAATTTCAGAGCCTTTGAATTCTGCTAATATTTTCCAAGGCAACAGCTTTACGTCGGCATTGTAATTTTCAAAATCACCATTTTCTCCTTCTTCTTTAAAATACTTGCCTAGCAAGGCTTTTGCAAGAATTACATTCACTGGAAGATTCGTATAAGGGTTGAATGTTTTTACCAAAACATAATCAATATTTGGTCCAACAGTCAAACCAAGGTTAGAAGGTAAAGTCCAAGGAGTGGTTGTCCAAGCCATGAAGAAGGCCTCCCTAGATCCCTCCGAAGGAGGGACTTCAGAACTCGAATTACCTATAGCATCAAATATTTTTTTTGCCCCTGCATGATTGGCATTAGCCCCTCCTTTGGAGGGGTTGGGGAGGCGGAACATCGCAACAGCACTCGTATCTTTCACATCTTTATAAGTACCTGGTTGGTTTAATTCATGAGAACTTAAACCCGTACCAGCAGCAGGAGAATAAGGTTGAATGCTTACACTTTCGTACAACAATTCTTTACTGTACAATTGTTTTAAAATCCACCACAAACTTTCGATATAGTTGTTTTCGAATGTGATGTAAGGGTTATTTAAATCTACCCAATAACCCATTTTTTTGGTAATACTGTCCCATTCATTTTTATAACGCAATACTGCTTCACGGCATTTTTGGTTATACTCTTCTACAGAAATTTTTTTGCCAATATCTTCTTTGGTGATGCCCAATTCTTTTTCTACGCCTAATTCTACAGGCAAACCATGTGTATCCCAACCACCTTTACGTTTTACCTGAAAACCTTGCATGGTTTTGTAACGGCAAACCAAATCTTTTAAAGTTCTAGAAATAACATGATGAATGCCTGGCATTCCATTGGCACTTGGCGGACCTTCATAAAATACAAATGGTGTTGCACCTTCTTTTAAGTCGATACTTTGCTGAAAAGCATTGGTTTCGTCCCATTTAGCCAATATTTCTTTCTCTATTGAAGGAAGATTTAAACCTGAAAATTCTTTGTACTTGCTCATCTTTTGGTTAAAGGTTTAAGGTTTATTGTTTAAGGTTAAATAGAGAATAAATAACTTCAAACAACAAACATTTAACAGTAAACTTTATAGGTGGGCGAAGTTAGGGATAATGAAAGAAAAGCAATGAAGATACTCTATGGAGGATGTTTAGCTTCAATTGAGTTTGTATGATTATAGCAAATAAAAAAAGCTGTTTCAAAAGCAATTAAAACACTTAAGATTTTTAAGGTTAAAATATATCTTTTGAAACAGCCTTTAAAAAAGTTATTCTACTTTAAAATGTAGTACTTCCATTTGCCTGATATGTATAACGGAACTTATACAAAATTGTGGTTGGAAACATTCCTGTAAATGGAGCATAATCTGCACTTAATAATTCCATTTTAGCATAATTAATACCATTGGCTGTTTTAAATACAAATACTTTTCCGGCCTTTGGTGTAAATGTTCTTGTTGCACCATTATAGTTATACCAGCTACCATCTTTTATAGCTCTTCGAGTAGTGGTAGTATCGTAAGCATAACCTGTTGTTGGTGCTGTTGTAACTCCATCAAAAGTTCCATCTAATAAAATTGCTCCTGCAGCACCAGGACCACTTGAATTACTGTTTACAATAAAAGTAGTGAAGCGTAAACCAAAGTCCCACTTATTGGTTGCAGAATCGGTATTTACTACAACCGATGAATCACTAAATCGAAAAAAAGTAAACTGTGAAGCTGAACTAAAATTTACTGCAATAGTTTTTGTACCACTTACAACAGATGGAGTTGAATCTGTTTCTTTTGTACAAGAAGAAAAAAACACTACAGCTGCAATAGCAAAAAAGAAGAAACGTTTCATACAAATTGATTTTATTTTATTTTTTATTAAAAGCATAGTTGATATTCACAAATAAAAGCCTACCTGCAATGTGGGGTAATTGTTGAGCATTGGTATAGTTGAATAAATTTTCAATGCCTGCCTGTAGTTGAAAAGATTTATTGAAATTCTTTGAAATTGCAATATTAGACATCCAAAAGCCTGCAACCATCTCACGTTCGTCATCAATAATGGTATTACCATTAACATCGTTAAATCCAAATTTACCTCTATAAATAAATCGTATATAGGCATTGAAACTATTATCATTATTCATCCATAATAGTTTGCCATTAATATTGTGTTTAGATCTATTGGCAATACCAAAATAATCAGCACGTTTTACCACAGATGTTATCAATGTTGCTGGATCTCTTTTATACAATGTTCCTTCATTGATTTGGCTAAGCACTTCTTTATCTTTTGCTTCTACAAATTGATATCCTGCACTAAGAACTACATTTTTATTAACTGAATATTTAATATCTAATTCAATACCTTGTGTAAATATTTTGTTGATGTTACGATAGCTGTATATATTACCACCATTGGTTTTAGTAAATGGTAAAATAAATACATCAATCAAATTATTAATGTCATTTCTATAAATTCCCGCCTCAATAACTAGTTTATTTTTGGTGTATTTGGCCCCAATATGGGTACCAAAAGATTTTTCAGGTTGTAAGTTTACGGTGTTTAAAAATGGATTGATATTTGCACCATTTTGTAAAGCCCCTTGTTGTTGTAAACTTTGTAATTGTTGTGCTAGAATAGTTGAGCCAATTAATGAGTAACCTATTTGAGAGTTAGCTAGATTTAAATACATGTGCCTAAAATCTGGAGCTTTAAAGCCCCAACCAACTGATGTTGTGAATTTAAAGTGGCTATTGGGTTTATAAGCTAAAGCAATTCGTGGACTGAGATTTACGTTAAAATCGGTTCTTTTATCTATTCTTGCTCCTGCTATAATAGTTAACTTTTCTTTTAAGGCAAACCATTCTTTTTGTGTAAATGTATAAAGTGTATAGAGTGTTTGTTTACCCGAATATCTCGATGCATTTATAGTTTCTAAATAAGCACCAACTCCTGCAACATATCTACTTTTTTTATTTTTTACACTTTCGTATTGTAGTTCTGGCTTTAGAATAGATTGTTGAAAAGTTGTTTCGTCGAATTGAGTATTTGTATTTTCTAAATTAACAAAAGAATTGTTTGCATATTGATTATAGAATGTTCTAAAATAAACTTTCTTAAATGAATTTATTTGATGTTTAAATTGAATAAAAGCCGATTGATCGTTTTCTGTTGTATGACCTGAAACAATACCTGCTGTACCAGATTGAAAAATTTGATAATTGTTGTTTTGTTTTGAACTAAAACTTCTTAGAGAAACCAATAATTGAGTTTTATTGGTAAAGTCATGTGTTAATTTTAGATTGGTAGTAAAATCGGTGAATGGATCAATTGTTTTCCCGTACAACTTCTCATCTAAATCGTAACCTTGTGTTGTATAAGTATTCACAAAAAATTGAACACCTGTTTTTTTAAACTTATTACCATAAGATGCTGTTGCGGCATAAGTACTATTACTTGCGGCATGAAATTGAGCATCAATTGTTTCTAAAGTTGGTGAAGCTGTAAGTATATTTATTACGCCAGCCATAGCCTCGCTACCATATAAGCTTGACGATGGACCTTTTACAATTTCTATTTGGCGAATATTACCAGTAGCAATTCTGCCCAACTTTAAAATACCTGCATTTCTACCAATTAACGGTTCTCCATCCATTAAAATGGCTGTATAAGATGGGTCTAAACCCAACATTTGTATACCTTGACCAAAAGGGTTTGGGTATCCGTTTAAAGATGTTGCCAAACTACTATTTACTACATTAATACCAGTTTGTTCTTGCAATATATCTTGCAATTTTAAACTACCTGTTTGTTGTATGGTTTTTTTATTGATGATTATAGCAGGTACGGCAATATTGCTTAATTTTCTTTCACTTCTAGTAGCAGTAATAAAAACATCGTCACTAGTGCCAGCCAAAGTATCTTTTTGTGCTGCAACTTTTGTATAGATGCTGATTAAAAAAAGTAATGAAAAAATAAATTTACTTGCCATCGTATTATAATACGGCAAATGTTACCCTAAGGTTCAAAAGAATTGCCATAGAATTGTAAAACGATGTTCTTGTAGAGCACTATGACAAAGAAATGACTGAACAATTTTACAGAAGCTGACGTAAGTCATATTTCAGTAAAAACAAGTTAATATCAAAAAGATGTAAAGGTTATAAATTGAATAATTTATTTTCTCTCAAAAACTTTTTTTCCATCTACCCAAGTTGCAGCAACTTTAGTTTGTAAGATTTCTGTATCGGTAATTTTCATCAAGTCTTTATCTAGCAAAATAAAATCGGCTTTTTTACCAACTTCTAAACTACCTGTTTCTTTTTCTAAAAAATTGGCTTTAGCAGCCCAAATAGTCATGCCACGTAATGTTTGTTCTCGGGTTAATGCATTTTCTTTTTGAAATCCATTTGCAGGAAATCCTTTATCATCTTTTCTAACGACTGATGCTAAGAATGTTTTGAAAGTAGAAATATCTTCTACAGGAAAATCGGTACCCAACGGAATCCAACCATTTTGTTGCAATAATTGCTGATAAGCGTACGCATGTTGAAGTCTTGATTTGCCAAGTCTTTCTTCGGCCCAATACATATCGCTTGTAGCATGTGTTGGTTGTACTGATGGAATAATTGAGGTTAAACCAAACAAATTAAAATCTTGTTCATTCACCACTTGTGCATGTTCAATACGCCAACGTTTATCATTTTTTCCTTGTAAATACTTATTATAAATTTTAAGAACAGCTCTATTAGCACTATCGCCAATGGCATGTGTACACATTTGAAAATTGGTTTTTACCAACACGTTTGCCAAGGAATCAAAATACTTTTCACCTTTCAATAAAAATCCAGTCCAATTAGGTTTATCGCTATAATGTTTTAATAAACATGCACCACGACTGCCCAATGCTCCATCTGCATAAACCTTTATGCCATTTACAAAAAGCTTATCGGTTTTGTAGGGTCCTTTGGTTAAATATTTTGCATAGTTTTTAGCATCATCACTCAACATTACATACAATTTCATATTGAGTTTTCCTGCTTTTTGTAAAGCATCAATTTGCTCAACATCGTTATACATTAAACCACAATCGGTAATGGTGGTTAAACCTTGTTCAAAGCAGTTTTGTTGTGCTGCTAATAACCATTTTTCATAATCGGCGTTTGTTGTTGTAGGAATTTTTGAACTAACTAAATCAACTGCATTATCTATGAGTAAACCTGTTAATTGTCCATTTGTTGTTTCAATACTTCCGCCTACTAAAGTTTGGTTGGGCTTTACTCCTGCTAACTCTAATGCTTTTGCATTGGCAATAGCAGCATGACCATCAATTCTTGTTAAAAGTACCGGCGTATTTGGATACAATTTATTCAGCTCTTCATTAGTTGGATATTGTTTATTGGGAAATTTATTTTGATCCCAACCTCTACCAATTATCCATTTTGTAGTATCAGCATTTTTTGTAAAAGCTTGAATTTTTTCAATTACTTCATTCCAAGAACTACAACCAAATAATTGCACTTCAAATAAACCCTTGCCATAACCTAAAAAATGAGCATGAGCATCTATAAAACCTGGATATAGTGCTTTGCCTTGTGCATCTATAATTTCATTGGCTGAATATTTTTTTAGAATTTCTTCATTGTTACCAATAGCTACAATTTTACCATCTTTTACTGCAATTGCTTCTGCCATGCTGAATGTACTATCTACAGTATAAATATTTGCATGATGAATAATGGTATCCACTTTGTTGTTGCTGCTGTTGCAAGCAAATAAGAGAATAAGCAATGAAAGGCAAATGATATTTTTCATTTTGTAAAAGTAACTAGGAGATGGAATTTGTAATACTTTGTGTTGACTTTTTATTTTGATTGACTAAAATAAAAAAGCCTGCAATAGAAATTACAGGCTTAAATGAAATAGAAAATTATATTAGAATTTATCTGGAATAGATAAGAACGGAGTTTTACCTTCTGTAATAATTAATTTACTATTGTTACTTAACCCAAATATTCTAAAAGCCTCAATTTGTCTAAGTTTTAAAATGGATGGGGTTAATGATTTATGAATACTATCATTGGCTTTTTGTGTTGCTGTAGCTTCAATTTCCATAGCTAAGGCTTTACCTTGAGCTTCAATTTCAGCAATCTTTTTTTGACCCTCGGCTGCTATAATTTTTGCATTGGCTTCTCCTTGAGCTTGTATGGTTGCAATTTTCTTTTTTCCTTCTGCTTCTATAATTTGGCGTTCTGCATCTCTCTCTTGACGTTCTTTAATAAACACCATTTGTTGAGCTTCTTGCTCACTTTGTAATTTTAATTCAATACTTCTTGCTAAACCATCTGGTAATCTAATACCTTTTAATAATACGTTTTCAATAATAAAGCCTTTAGCTGTTAATATTTCACCCATTTGCTTTCTAATAGCCACTTCAATAGCTGCTCTTTCGCCACTATGCATGTCTTTTGCAAAATATTTACTTGTAACATCGGCTGCTGCAGATCTAAATACAGGTAAGATTACTTCAGTTTCATAATTCATACCTATTTTTCTTAAAACATCTGGAGCTGCTTCTGCTTTTATTCTGTATAAAATAGATACTTCAGTTTTGATAGTTAAACCTTCTTTACTGGGTAAGTCTGGACGAACTTCAATATTCACCGTTCTTGTAGGCACTTTTAGAATTCTTGTGGTGAATAGGTTGTAACCTTTAGGACCTTGATCAATAAATTCGTCAGATATTTTACCCAGTTTTCTTTTCACCCCCACTTCTCCCTGACGAATAACAGTACAAGAACCTAATAATACAGCAATTGCAACAACCGATAGCGTTTTAAAATATTTCATTTGATTTTGTTTTGTTGTGCTCATTACAACACAAAAACGAGGCAATTTTTATAGAAGAAATTGTTAAAGCGATAGTTTAGCGATTGTAGCTTATAGCTATAAGTTTTAAATAGAACGCTGATGATACAGATTGAAGGAATTTTTTCTGTAGCTCTGTGCTTCTGTGGCAAGTGTTTGAAACTGATTTTATTTGCTTCGCAAATGGTGGATTGGAACGCTGATGACAGGGGTTGAGCGGATTTTCGCTAATTTCCTCTCTGAGTTTCTGTGCCTCTTTGGCAAGTGTTTGGAACAGATTTTATTTGCTTTACAAATGTTAGATGGGAACACAGATGACACGGATTGAATGGATTTTCGCTGATTTTTTTCTGTGGTTCTGTGCTTCGATGGCAAGTGCTTGAAACTGATTTTATTTGCTTCGCAAATGGTGGATTGGAACGCTGATGACACGGATTGAATGGATTTTCGCTGATTTTTTTCTGTGGTTCTGTGCTTCGATGGCAAGTGCTTTGAAATGATGTTTGGGGTGAATGATATAATATTCAACCAACAAAAAAGCAACCCTTTTTGAGTTGCTTGTTCTATAAGTTCATAAATTTATTTTAATAAATCACAAGGTTTTAAACCAGTGTGTTTTTTAAAGGCTGCGGAAAAATGTGAGATAGATGAATAGCCTAATAAAGCTGAAACATCGGTTACACTTAATGCTTTTTCGTACAACAAATATTTGGCATGTTCCATTCTTTGTTGCTGATAAAAATCGAAAATGGTGGTACCAAAAATTTCTTTAAAGCCTTTCTTTAAGTAACATTCGTTCATGGCTACTTTTCGGCTTAATTCTTTAATGGTTATAGGATCGCCAATATGTTGCAATAAAATATCTCTAGCACTATATATACCATTTCGGCTGTATTCATCTTCTAAAAACTTACAAGTAAACCCTTCTTCTTTTTCATCTACCAAGCAATCTAAACTGTACAATAAAAGTTCATGAATTTTTGCGTTGATGAAAATATTTTCTAGTGCTCCGGTATAACTATGGTTTAATAATGCATCTAAAACATTTCTTTTTTTATTACAAATAGGAAATACTTTGGTAAATGCATTAGGATGTTTAAATGCCAAAACTTCATCTTTTCTATTACTCAACTTTACATTATGTGTAAACTGATTTAAAAATGTAGAAGAAAAATGAAAGGTGAAAACATCTACTGTTATTTGTTGCCCTTGGCAATTGGTGGGTTGTTTTTCACAAAAGCTACAGCTTTTATCGTAACAGTATTTATTGCCTGTGGTGCAAAAACGTAATTCTAAATAATTTTCGTCGGGCTTTTTTGAATTGTAATGATAAACCATCATGCCTGCATCATCGGCAACCCAAGGATGTTGAGCATAATATCTACGAATATGATAATTAATTGAGCCTGGAATGTTTTGTTCTTTTTGATGCAATAAGTCCATGCTGGGTTCAATTCCACCCCGGTGTGCTACTTTTAAAATATCTAATACTTGTTGCATAACGATACAAATTTAATGTATGTACATGTAATTTCCAATTTTATCTTCCCTTCTAACGTTTTGCAAACACTGTGCCTTGAAAATGAAAGGTAAAATTTGATGTCATTTTGGCGATTCTATTTTCTAAAGCAATAAAAAAAGTCCTCCAAAAAAATGGAGGACTTTTAAAAGGTATATGTTGATACATTTTTAAGCTTCAGTAGTATCTTCAGTAGCAGGAGCAGCCGTTGGTGCTTCTTCTACTTTACGAACTGGTGGTACATAAGCTCTACGCTGACGTTGTTGTGTACGATGACTGTCGGTACGACGTTTTACGTTTGCTTCATGTTCTTCGTGCCAAGCTTGGAATTTGGTCATTGCAGTTGCATCATCAAATAAACCAAGTTTTACACCACGTAATAAATGCTTTAAGAACAACACTCCCTTGAAAGAGAGAATTCGTCTAACTGTATCGGTGGGTTGAGCACCTTTATGCAACCAGTCTAAAGCTTTTTGGCGATCTAACTGAATTGTTGCTGGAACAGTTAATGGATTGTAAGTTCCAATTTTTTGAATAAACTTACCATCTCTAGGTGCACGAGCATCGGCCACTACTATAAAGTAGAAAGGACGTTTTTTGCTGCCGTGTCTTTGTAATCTCATTTTTACTGCCATGTTAAATAGAAATTTAAGGCCGTTAACAAATATTGTTTAATCCAATTACGATTAATTGGGTGGCGAAAATAGCAGGTTTATTTTGTTTAGCCAAGCTGGAATGCAAAGAAATTGTTATGATTTTAGATAAATTTAGCATTTATACTAGTTATTGGTAGAATTTTATACGCCTTAAACTATCCCAAATCAAATAAATCGGCATTTAACTGTTTTTGGGGCAGATACGGATTAATCATAATTCACCAATGGTAAAAATTTCATTAACCCTTATTCCCTTTTCAGTTTGTTGTAATGTACAAGCTTCATTGTGTACATCATGCTCAAAAATGAGGGTGTAATTATTTTCGACAGCTTCGGTTAAGAAAGATTTTTTTTCTTGTAAAGTGGTTAAAGGAAACATATCGTACGCCATTACATAAGGCAAAGGAATATGAGCAGTACTTGGCAATAAATCGGCCATATAAACCAATGTTTTTGCATGATAGTTTATTTGAGGCAGCATCATTGCATCGGTATGACCATGCACAAAACGTACTGAAATATTTGGAGTAAATGGTGCTGTAGAAAGTTTACCAACTGTTGCTACTGGTGTATCAATAAATTTCAACTGTCCACTTTGTTCAATAGGTAAAATGTTGTCTTTTAAAAATGAAGCTTTCTCTCGATCATTTGGCTGAGTAGCCCATTTCCAGTGAGCTTCATTGCTCCAATAAGTGGCATTTTTAAACGCAGGTTGTAAGGTATCGCCAACACGTTCTATACTTCCACCACAATGATCAAAATGTAAATGGGTTAAAAAAACATCGGTAATATCATGTTTACTAAAACCCAATTTGGCTAAAGATTTATCTAATGTATGTTCTCCATGCAAATAATAATGCCCCATAAACTTGGCATCTTGTTTATTGCCAATACCTGTATCTACCAATATTAATCTATTCTCATCTTCAATTAGTAAACAACGCATTGCCCAACTACATAAATTATTTTCATCGGCTGGGTTTAACTTATTCCAAATACTTTTAGGTACCACACCAAACATGGCACCTCCATCTAATTTAAAATTTTCTGTTTCTATACTATACAGTTGCATGATTTTTCTTTTTTTGTGCTTGAATAGTGTACATCAATAAAAACAATCCTATAATAAATAATACAGTTAATGATAAAACTGAATTACGTTGAGAACCTCCAGCCAACTCGGTGATGTATCCAAAGCCTAACATACCAATTACAATAGCCACTTTTTCGGTTACATCAAAAAAGCTGAAAAACGAAGTGGTGTCTTTGGTTTCAGGCATTAGCTTAGCGTAAGTAGAACGACTTAAACTTTGTATGCCACCCATTACAAAACCTACACATGCAGCCAAAGCATAAAATGCATTGATATTGCCTTTGGGTAATAAATATCCTGCAACACAAAGCCCAATCCAAATTGTTACGGCAATCATTAAAGTTTGTAAGTTGCCAATTTTACTAGAGAGTATAGACATTAATAATGCTCCAGGAATTGCAACTAGTTGAATAACTAATATGGAAATAATTAAATTAGTGGTTGGTATAACCAATTCACTTTTGCCATACAAAGTAGCTGCCAACATTACCGTTTGCACACCCATATTGTAAAAGAAAAATGCTACTAAAAATCTTTTTAGTACAGGCATATTACCCATTTGAACCCAAACTTTTTTTAATTCAATAAAACCATTTACAAAAATGTTTTTCTCTGGTCGGTTGGCACTAGGAGTTCCTTTAGGCAATACAAATAAAGTTTTTTGAGCAAACCCAAACCACCAAATTCCTACTAATAAAAAAGAAATTTGTAAAGCCTGTCCATCAGTTTTCAACCCAAACCAATCTTGCTTAAACAACAACACAAAACATACAATTTGCAATAATACACTCCCAATATAACCCATTGTAAACCCTTTGGCACTTACTTTATCTCTATCTTCTTCTGCTGCAATTTCGGGTAAGTAAGAATTGTAAAATACCAAGCTACTCCAATAACCAATACATGCAATAATCATTAAAATTATACCTAACGAAATATTATCTTTATTAAAGAAAAACAAACCACTACAAGCCAAACTGCCTAGTGTACAAAAGAATCGAAGAAAAGATTTTTTATTGCCTTTATAATCGGCAATAGACGATAAAATGGGTGACATACATGCTACAATTAAAAAGGCAAATGCCAATGCATAATTGTATAAAGAAGTATTTATAAATGTTCGACCTAAAAATTTTACTTCGTTGTTATTACTGCTAGTTACTGCTTCATAGTAAGCAGGAAACATGGTTGAAGTAATGACTAAATTATAAACACTATTGGCCCAGTCGTACATAGCCCAGGCATTCACTACTTTTTTGGGTGCTGTTTGCATGTAAATGAATTAGGTTTTAAAGATAGTAATTCAGCTATACAAAATTGATTTTAGTAAAAAAAGCAAAAGGGATTGACTTTTTAAAAATCAATCCCTTTATAAAATAAATGTGGTTTATTTATTTTGTTGAAGACGAATCAGCAGGTTTAGTAGATTCATCTTTATCTGCATCATTGGCAAATTTGTCATCGTAAGTTTTAATGGCTTTAAATTTATTATTGGTTAATATTAATTTTACTGGACTTCCCTTAAATGCATTTTCAGCAATCAACATTCTTAATGCCATAAAACTTATATCTAAGGTTTTATCGTTTTTTACTTTTTCTTCATCAACCACCATTTTTACAATATAAGTTCCACTTTCTTTAATGAGCTGAAAAGATTTTTTATTGTCTAAATCTTTCCATGTTTCGGCTAAGTAGTTACCTAATTGTTTAGCATCTTCTTCGGTAGTACTATCTCCTTTAATATAAATTTCAAGAGTACTATTGATAGTTACTTTTTTTCCATAAGGCGATAACAAACTACAAGCTAATAATGTAAAAGCTGTAAATAATAGGAGAGTTATTTTTTTTAGCATATCATTAATTTTTCACAAAGTGAAAAATTAGTAGCACAAATGCAATAAGTGTTAGTGGGTATTTTATAAATAGCCAGCATAAATTAATACCAGTAATACAATGCCTACAATAATTCTATACCAACCAAATAGTTTAAACCCATGCTTTTGTAAAAATCCAATAAAGAACTTAATGGCTAATAATGCAACTATGAAAGCAACCACATTACCAATACCTAAAGTAATTAAGTTTTGTTTATTCTGCAATATTTCTGGATGTTCTTGATAGGTCTTTAACAACTTATAACCTGTTGCTGCAGCCATAGTTGGTACAGCTAAAAAGAAAGAAAATTCGGCTGCCAAATTTCTGGTTAAGTTTTGTTGCATACCACCAATAATACTTGCTGCACTTCTACTAACTCCAGGAATCATAGCAATGCATTGCCAAATGCCAATAATAAACGCTTTTGCATAACTCACTTCTTTTTCCTCGTGAATGGTTGGCGTTTTAAAAAGCTTATCTACAAATAACAAAATAATTCCACCAACTAATAAACTAATGGCAACGGTGGTTGGACTTTCTAACAACTCATCAATTTTATCGGAAAACAATTTGCCTAATAACAATGCAGGAATTACAGCTACAACAAGTTTTACATAGAACTGCCATTTACTAAAATCGAAGAATTTTTTCCAATATAAAACTACAACTGAAAGTATTGCACCAAGCTGAATAGCAATTTCAAACAGTTTGGTAAAATCGTCTTTACCAATACCCATTAAAGAACTAGTAATAATCATGTGACCAGTAGAAGAAACAGGTAAAAACTCGGTTAATCCTTCAACAATGGCAATAATAATTGCTTGAAAAGTATTCATGTATTTTGTGAATTAAGGTTGTAAAGAAACAAAAAAAGCGATGATTAACATCGCTTTAGATTATTTTAATAGTAACACTATTCACTTATTTTCGGCTTTTTGAAAATGGCATAAACTTCAATTACAAAGCCCAATAAAATCAAGATTGGAGCAACTGTAATTCTGGTAGTACTGTACACTACTTTATAATCAAAAGCATTAGGATCGGCGTTTTTTCCACCACTCATTAAAAACATACCCAATGCAATAACAACAGCACCAATAGCCATCCAGATATAATTATCTTTTGTAAAAAGTGTATCTAATTGTTTGTTGTTTTTACTCATACCTAAAATTTAAGAGTTGCAATATAGGGAAAAAGGCAAAAGGGTAAAGGTAAAAGCCAAAAGTTTTAAGTAAAACAACAATTCATATTCATATGTACATTCAAGAAATTCATTCAATTCTCCATTTACACCCACTACCTTCTTGCTTCTACCTTCTAGCTTCTTCTGTCTAATACAAATCGTCCAACTTCATTTTCAAATACTTCAATACACTTCTATGCGTACTGTATAAACTAATTAAAATGCCTAATAAAATCATTCCACCAAAAAGAGTAAGGGTAAGTTTGGTATCTCTAATTTCTTTCAGTCCATCAATTTGGCTTTCGGCCCAACCAATTAAAACGAATAAGAGCAATACAGCAATTAAGCCACTAATTAATCCATTAATTACTGCTTTTATATTCATGGGTTTAGCAATAAAACCTCTTGTAGCACCCACCATTTGCATGGTTTTTATAAGAAAGCGATTGCTGAACATGGCCAAACGAATGGTATTATCAATACTAAAAATTACAATGGTGCAAAGTATAATAGCAATTACTATAAATATTAATCCCACTTCTTTGGCTTTTTGATCGAGATTACTCGTTAAATCTTTGGGGTAACTAATGTCGGTGACTTGATTACTAAATGAAGTACTGATACTTTTAGCAATCATTTCTAAACTGTCTTTATTTACATAAGCAGCTCTTGCATAAAAATCAATGCTTTCAGGCAATGGATTTACATCTAAAATTTTTGCCCACTCGTCGTTATTTTCAGCATTCCAAATTTTGGTGGCTTCTGCTTTGTTAATATAACGTACATCTTTAGCAAATGGCTGTGAAGCTATGTATTGCTGAATTTGACCAATAGTATCTTTATTCAATGTACGTAAATACACACTAATTTTAATATCTTCTTTTAGCTTAGTGGCTATTTCTTTACTATTTAAAAAGAACCAACCCATAATGCCCATCATAAATAATACCAATGCCACACCAACTATACTATAGATGTAATTGGGTTTTCCACGTTTTAAAGATGATTTTCCTACTGTTGCCATAATTTAAATTTATAAAGAAGTTCAACAAAAACAAATGTAAGTAAACAGCTACACTTGCTGCAAATTAACGGTGTGTTGTTAATAAACATTGCCACAACGCTGCGTTATGCAGGTTAAAGTTATGTTAGAAGAAAAGGAAGTGATAGTTGTGTTAGGGAAACTTTTTTAGAATAGTCAATCGTAACAACAGTTCTAAAACAATAAAAGTGATTCCAACTAATAAAAACCAAAAATACTCATCGGTTACTCTTTGATAGGTGGTTACTTGAATTTTACTTTTTTCTAACTGATTGATACTGGCATACACTTTTGTCAAATTTTCTTTATCGGTTGCATGAAAATATTGTCCACCCGTTTCATTGGCAATTTCTTGTAATAAGGCTTCATTAAATTCTAATTTTTTTCTTTGTGTAGTAGTACCAAATTCGTTTTGTACTTGCACATCCATTTCTTTATTACTGCCAACACCAATTGTATACACTTTTATATTGTAGGTTTTAGCCATTTCTTTTGCAATATCGGGCGGTATAGTTCCACCAAAATCTACACCATCTGTTAGCAGAATAATAACCTTACTTTTAAGTTTGCTGTCTTTTAATCGATCTACACTTGTTGCTAAACCACTACCAATAGCTGTACCTTCTTCTCCTAAATATCCACTATGAATATTGTTAATTTGTGCAAGTACTGTGTTATGATCTGTTGTAATTGGACAAAGTGTAAAACTTAGATTGGTAAAAATCACTACCCCAACTCTATCGCCTTTGCGTTGTTGCACAAAATTGGCAGCTACTTCTTTACTTGCTTCGAGTCTATTGGGCAGAAAGTCTTTTTCAGTCATACTACCACTAATATCTAAACACAATACAATGTCAATGCCTTCTCCATCGGTTACTTGTTCTGTAAACTTTTGTTGTGGCCTTGCCAATGCAATAATGAAAGCTGCTAATGCTATACAACGAAAAACAAATGGAACATGCAGCAATCTTGTTTTCCAATTATTTGTATTACCTAAAAAATGAGTAGTTGAAATTTTAATAGAACTAGTTTTTGCAGCAGTATTTTTTATGTACCAATACAGCATATACACCACTACTAATAATAATGGTAAAATCCAAGGATATGCAAAACTGATATGACTGAGCCAATTTTTTATCATGGCTTAAACTGAAATTGATGAAGAGTATGAATAAATGATTTGGCTGTTTCTACAGATTCTATATTTTGAACTGATGCAGGAATATATTTTGCAAATTTTACTGCATTGCACAATCTTAATAATTGAAAATATTGTAATTGTACTGTTTCATTACCTACTCTTCCTTTTATCAATAAGATATATTCATCTGTTGTTTTTGAAGCAGTATTTAATTTGAGTTCGGCATCGGAAAAGCTTCGGCAAATTTGTATTAATTCCGTATAAAATAATTTGAATTGTTGTTTTTCTAACAACTGTTGCTGCAATAATTTTTCTATTTGTGCCAATGCCCAAGTATGCGGTGGTGCTTGATTATTGAATTGCTTGGTTACTATATTTTTCTTCTTACTCAATAGCCAAAGCACAGCAAATAAAACAATTAAAAAAGTAATTACACCAGCAATAATCCATTTCCAATTATATGTTTGGGTAACGGTTTCAATGTCTTTTATATCGTGATAATCTTTTAGGTTGGTAACATTCACAGGCAATACTGCCAACGGCAGAGCAGTTGTATTAAAAGTAGTTGTACTTAAGCTTTGCTTGTCTTCCAACGCAATAAAAAATATTGGAATTTGCCAATAGCCCGAATCAAAAGAAGTAAGTTGAATTTTTTGTATAAAGCCTGTATTGGCACCTATTTTAATGGTATCTATTACACCACGTTGTGCCACTTCTATATGATTAAAAGTATCGGCAACAATAAACCATTGTTTTAAATTGTATTTAGTTAAATCAATATCATCGGCTTTTAATTCAAGTGTTACTTGCTCGCCAATAAGTATTTTATCTCTATTAATGGTTGCAGAAATTTTTTGTGCAGATGCATTAAAATAGCATGCACACAACAACAAACAAGTCAATAAATGCTTATATAAAATAGTTGATATAATTTGTTTACCCATTTGCATCATCCTCGTTTAATAAAAAATTGTTGCAGCAGTTTTACATAATCCTGTTCAGTAGAAATTTGAATTAAATCGGCTCCGGCAGTTTTAAAAGCTTTCTCAGCATCGGCTTGTATTTGCAAAAATTGTTGATGATATTTATACCGAAGCATAGTATCTGATGTATCAATATAATTACTCATTCCAGTTTCAATATCTTCTACTCTCAACAAACCTATATCGGGTAAGTTCTCATCTAATTGGTCGTATACTTTTATAC
This sequence comes from Asaia bogorensis, assembly GCA_943371535.1. Lineage (GTDB taxonomy): Bacteria > Bacteroidota > Bacteroidia > Chitinophagales > Chitinophagaceae > UBA1930. The sequence goes on from CALRVE020000002.1 coordinate 35,408, forward strand.
CAATAACATCATGCTTTTTGGCAGCAACTTTTAAAGCATTTTCATATCCTGCATCTACAAAATCGCTCAATAAAAAAACAATACTTTTTTGTTTAGCAATACTATTTAAGTACTGTAAAGCTTGAACAATATCAGTGGTTTTATGGGTTGATTGAAAAAGCAATAATTCTCTCACCATGTATAAAATATGTTCTCTTCCTTTTTTAGATGGAATATATTTTTCTACTTTATTGCTAAAGAAAATTAAACCCACTTTATCGTTGTTACTTAAAGCACTAAAAGCAAGTACAGCACAAATTTGCGTAATTAAATCTTTTTTTGTTTGCAGTTGACTACCCAATAAATTACTGGTACTTACATCTACCAATAAAAACACAGTTAGCTCTCTTTCTTCTTCAAATAATTTGCTATAAGTGCCACCCATTCTTGCACTCACATTCCAATCAATAAAACGTACATCATCGCCTGCACTGTATTCTTTTACTTCTTTAAAACTCATACCTCTACCCTTAAAAGCACTATGATACTCGCCAGTAAACAAATTATTGGTGAGCTTCTTACTTTTTATTTCAAGCTCTCGAACTTTTTTAAGTATGTCACTAAGCCCCAAAGGAGAGTCATCATTTTCTATATGTAATTTTTTTTCTTTCATTTGTTTTAAGCAAAGAAATTTATGTAACCAACTTTATTGCTACTATAGAGCTGTTGTTGCGTCGCACTCTTGTACGGTTTGTACTTTATTCAACCAAACCCACCCCAATAATCATTTTATAAAAACTTAAATTTTACTGCCCCTCCCAGGAGGGGATGAGTATTTTACTTATCAATTTAATTCGTAAATCAATACCTATTACTTATCTACCCTTTATACTTTATTTAACCTTTATACTTAATCTACCCTATTTACTTTATCTACCTTATTTACTTTACAAACTTTAAAACACACTACGGCGTATGAATGGTTCTTAAAATATCATCAATCAACATTTCGGCAGTAACATTTTCGGCTTCCGCTTCATAGGTTAAACCAATTCTATGACGCAATACATCTTTAGCAATTGCCTTTACATCATCAGGAATTACATATGCTCTTTTTTGTAAATAAGCATATGCTTTTGCAGCCAATGCTAAATTAATACTAGCTCTTGGCGAGCCTCCATAACTAATCATCGCTTTCATTCTGCCTAAACCATATTGATCTGGGAAACGAGATGCAAAAACAATATCTATAATGTATTGCTCCACTTTTTCATCCATATAAATTTCACGTACCAATGCTTTTGCTTCAATAATTTCTGATGTGCTCACAACTTGTTGAACAGTTGGTAATTGCAACCCTTGTACTTGCTGACGAATAATTAATTGTTCTTCTTTTTTATCAGGATAACCCACTACCACCTTCAACATAAAACGATCTACTTGTGCTTCAGGCAAAGGATAAGTACCTTCTTGCTCTAAAGGGTTTTGTGTAGCCAATACCAAGAATGGTTCTTGCAATCGATGGGTTTCTTCGCCAATGGTTACTTGCCTTTCTTGCATGGCTTCTAATAAAGCACTTTGCACTTTTGCTGGAGCTCTGTTAATTTCATCGGCTAAAATAAAGTTGGCAAAGATGGGACCTTTACGTACTACAAATTCATTTCTAGGTTGGTTGTACATCATGGTACCAATTACATCGGCAGGTAATAAATCGGGTGTAAATTGTATTCGACTAAATTTAGCATGAATACATTGTGCCAACGATTTGATGGTTAATGTTTTTGCTAAGCCTGGCACACCTTCTAGTAAAATATGACCATTACTTAATAAACCAATCAATAGTTTATCTACCATATTTTGTTGACCCACCAATACTTTGCTCAACTCAACTTTTATTCGATCAATGAATTGAGATTGGTAATTAATTTTTTCTTGTAATTGTTGAATATCTGCTGACGATTGCATACATTATTTTTGTGGCGTGAATGTACAATCTACCAGCCATAAGCCATGTGCAAAATTTGAATTTGGGATTTTTTTGTGAAGTGTGGAATATCTAATTGATGAAAAATGATGACTCTTAAAATCAAATTACATTTATGAGTAATGGAAAATTTTAGTGTAACTAACTTTAGTTTTTGAATTCAACTATACGGCATCGTAGAATCGTTTGTTAATAACTTGTGCAGTTGGATGTGAATTGGTTTTATTGAAACATGTGCTAAGTCATATTTCTTTTTCAAATAAAAGTTGTACTTTTCCAATAAATTTAATTGTCATGCAAGCTTCAGCTAAAGAAGATAGTTTTCAAATACGCACTGCCGACTATTTTGCTAAGAAAGCCAAGCAAGCCAAAGGAACAGAAAAACTATTGGTTGCACTTGAAATGAGCAAATACCTTACTGCTGCTAGAGAACATGGTTTAACATTTGAAGAACTTAAAGAACTTGGTTTTAAATTTGCAACCGTATAATTTCATAACAGTTAAGCCAGACTACTACTCTTTCATCACTAATAGTGGATGCGAATACCATTGTTATTTTTTTGCTTTCGATACTGCTGTTTCAGCCTACCCCAATTTAGCTACAAAAGTTTTTGGTTTTAATCTCGAACTAAAAGTTAAACCCATAACCGCCATTGGGTTAGACAAACGAATTGCAGCAACAGTTGTAACCATACTCAAAGAATTTCTCAATAAAGAAGAAAATGCAGTTGTGTATATCTGCGACAACAGCGACCAACGTGAAAAAGCCCGTTTTCATAAGTTCACCAACTGGTTTACAACCTACAACCCTGGAAATATTATACAACTCAAAGGCGTTATTCGTGCAGGCAATACCAATATTCTCAATGCCATGCTTATTCATAAAGACAATCCAGAGATAAACCAGTTTATTGAAGCTTATGAAATATTGACTGGCATTTACACAAAGCCAGATGATGAAGAATTACAGAACATTTTGAATGATGATGGTGATTGGTAAATTAATATTGACTACTTCAATCTCACTAGTTTGTAATTGTAAACCTAGCTTTCAACTCATCTATACCATTTTTTAGATTTAATTCTACTTCCCCTTTTTCAAACTTAGATTTTAAATTACAATATGTCGTTTCTATTAAATCTATCAGTTTTATGTAACAAACTTGAGTCTGATACTCATCAGATTTTTGAGAATAAATTTGATTTCTAGTAGGTTGCTTTATTGGAAAATTTATTAAATCAGCGTCTTCCGAATTATCAATTGTAAATCGATGTAGGCTATTATCATCATGCTTATCCTTATCAGGGACATTAATTAATCCATAATTATGAGCTAAGCAATTCCTCAAAGCAATAATTGTAAAAATCGATTTATCATCCTTTATTTCAGTAAACTGCTTTAACGCATTATATATCGGCGGTTTGTTATCAGCAATGTCTTTAGTCTTAAATACGCATCCAATTAAGTCCAAAATCAATAAATAATTTATTAACCCAATGAATGAATAGGGGTTTATAAAATCGTTTCCATCCATATAAATTTTTCCATTGTGTTTACCTGTTTCTAGATTCCTACCAGTCGCTTTTCTCGCATCATCTATTGCCATAACTAAACATGACACTCGATTACTTTCGATAATTCTAGAACTTATAAATTTCTTAATAAAATCTTGACTTCCCATAATTATGTTTTTATATTAAGGTATGTTATTTTTAACTAAACAATACTAAATATTTAATCTACCAATCTTACTTATTCGTGTAATATATTCCCCTCATTTCTACCAACAAGCAATTTATCCTTTCTACATCAGGTTCTTCTTGCAAACTTGATTGTTCATACAACAAAGGCAATTGCTCATTTAATGCCTCTGCTTGCTTTACCAAATCTTCATACTCAAACTTTCCAGCTTTAATAGATAAGAGAAAATCTCTGTCTGACCTAAACACGTTAATCCTGTTTTCAGTTGCTATTTCTTTTGCCATTAACAACAACCTAAAAACATGCAACATATTTTTAGAGTCGTAGTTTTTTCCATGAGATAAAGTGTTTTTGTAGCGTTCATCATTTCTTTTGGCTACCCAATCCCAATACTCTTTGTACTTTTTACAATACACTGAGTAAGCATCTTTATTAAAGTACAACATTGCTATGGGTTGCTCACCTTTTGGAATGCTGCTAAGGCTTACTTCGTTGGCTATTTCCTTTCTCGTAATGCCTGCATATTGCAAAGTATTTGAGTAATACAAATTATAACAATCACGTAAATGTGCTATTGCTGCTAGCCCAACATTGCTTTGCTCCAGCTTGTTATCTTTTAAATATTTTGATAAGGCAACAGCTTCTTTTTCTTGATACACAAAACAAAAATCTAATACCGACTTTCTTTCTTCTTCTACCGGGTTAAGTATTTTTTTCTCTAACCCATAGGCTTTTTTTATTTGTGTAAAAGCATAGTTGGCAAATGTTTTTTGACAAAGTTTTGATAAGAATAATTCAGGTGTTAACCTGTTCATCAAACTATTTTTGTGCAACACACATTTTTCTGGAACATTCAGCATCTCCAAAATATTTGGATTGTTTTTAGCCAATAGTTCTATAAAACGTTTCAACTCGTAATATACAATATCGTTTGTTTCATTGTTCACTTGTTCTACATAGTCTAAGCCATAGTACAAATGTTTGGGCAATACAAAAACACCTCGTATATCTGTATCAGATTTTTCATTGTCTAGTCCATAAGCCTTGCTGCCAGTAATGGCTTCAAAGATTAGCCAACCATTGTTTTTTATCGAGTCAATTGTTAGTGTTTCCATACAATGTTTTTAAAAAGAATTCATCCATTTGAGCATAGCTATTATCATTAACACCAAGATTGTCTTTTGATGCTTCTACAAAATCTAACAATTTTGAGGCAAGGTTGTGTAGTGCATCAGTTTTTGTATGCAAATATTTTTCTCCAACGGTTGCTTTTAATACTATTAACTCTCTTAAGATTCCTCTGTTGGTTTCTGTAGTCAATTGCATTAAAGATTCTATATCCATTGGTAAAACAGATTTGTCTTTCACTATCCAGTTACAACTCAATAAAGATCGAACCAAATAGAAATAACTTTTCAGTTTTATTTGCTTACTATCTTTTATGTCTTCCCAAAACTTCTTTGCCAAAGAATGGTGATGAAAAAAAACTGCTGTTGGTGAATAATAAGCTGCTATCAACTTCTTGAAATCATCTTTGAAAGAAGGCTCAGCAAAATATTCTATTGGTGATTGAAACCTTTCTATCAATGGTGCATTTGATTTTTTAAGTAACACCAAACATTTTTTTAAGTCCCAACCAGTTATGTCTAAATCATCTTTTAAAGCTACTTCAACAGTGTCTTTCTTTTCTGCCAAACTTAAATACCAATCTTTGTTGTGCATGTATATAAAACGTACATCATAGTCACTATCTGGCGATGGGAAACCCCAAGCTCTGCTACCTGTTTCGCATGCATAGAGTATTTTTATTTTTTTTTGCTTTTCTAATTCTTTTAGTTGTGTTAATATGTTTTCCATTTGTTCTTATTTAAGTGAAAACTAAAGTTTTATTTCTTTCAAATCCTTGTTGCTCATTGTATCGAATATATCCCAATTGATTACTTACTAGTTTTGTTTTATTAATTTTAAACTCAAGCGTATTCACATGATGATGGCCATAAATCCAATAATCTATTGAAGAAGCATCTATTAAATCAAATAATTCTGTTGCAAAAGCTCCATTTAAAATACTTAATTTAAACTGAGTTGGATAGTTGAGAAAAGTTGGCACATGATGAGTTGCAACAACTGTTTTTCCAACAAATGGCTTACTTATTTCTTTTGCTATAAAACTAATTGAATCTTTATGTAGTTGATTATAAACTCTCGTAGAGAATCTCTTTTCACCAAACCGAATTACTTTAAAATCATTCATTGCTTTTTCAATATCCCATTCTGCTCCTGAACTAATTTTTGACCACAGAGTTGAAAAAATAAGTCTCCAGTTTTTATGTATTACTGCAACATTATTTACTAGAAATACATTCTTCTTAATTTCTTCAAATAAAATACCTGTTTTCTTTGATGCATCGCAATAATAATATTCATGATTTCCGGGTATCCAATAAGTGAACTGAAAATTATTTGAGACAAAATCAAAAAAGTAATCAAATGATTTCATCCTTGCAAATGGAACAATATCACCAGCTAAAATCAATATATCTCCAGTTGGAATCAATGGATTTTTTTCAAGAAAATATTTATTCTCTGGAAACTCCAAGTGCAAATCAGAACAATATTGTATCGTCATAAATATTTATTTTAAGCTGAATGGCTTCCTTCAGTACAAGTGTGCGACGCAACCACAGCTAAATAGTAATAAAGGCGTTGGTTACATAAATATAAAACTTAATTCACCAACGCCCTTCTACTTAAAACTCACTTCTCACTATTTCTGTGGTACAAAAATTTGTTTCAATTGTCCTACCAAATCTCCATTTCCGTTAACACTGATGTTGCTTATTTTGTCGGCAATCTTCTCTACATATTCCATCTCTTTCAACTTCCACAACATGGCGTTTTCTTCCATCAATTTAGCAGTGTTCAACAAGCTACGTGTACTTGCAGTTTCTTCTCTACGCATAATGATGTTGGCTTGTGCTTTTTTCTCAGCTACCAATACCTGATTCATAATTTCTTTTACATCGCCTGGTAATATAATATCTCTGATACCAAAGCCTGCTACTTCAACACCCAATTTTTCAGCTTCGCTTTTTACACGTTCCAAAACAAATGGAGCAATGGTTTCTTTTTTCTCCAACAATTCATCAAAGCCCATAGTGCTTACATACTCACGTAATGCCAACTGAAAAGTTACATACAATTGTTTATCGTACTCTTTGTTTTGCAACAACGCTTTTTCAATATCTACTACTTTGTACTCTGCAAACGCATTGATACGCAATGCAGCTTTGTCTTTAGTCAAGATTTCTTGACCATTGATTTCTGCTTGTTGCTGACGCATATCTACTTTGCCTACAACAACTGCAATGCTGTTTTTCCACCAGTAGTAAACACCACTGTTTAAGATAGTTTTAAACTGACCATCAACAAACATTACAGCCTTCTCGTAGTTCTCTACTGCACTTGTACGTACATAACCAATCAACTGTTTGTTTAACAAAGTTGCACGATCTATATTGTCATCAATCTCTATTTTACTGATATCGGCCTTTACAAATTTGTATTCGATAAAACCTTTCCAAAATGCATAACGACCAGCAGCTAAAACAGTTTTCAACAAACCGTTTTCGTATTGCAAAGCAATTTCGTTATCACCTACTTCAACTACCTCTAATGCTTCAGCCAAAGCTGCATCTTTCAATAAAATATTTAATTCTATTGGTGTGTTAAATGCTTTAGTTAAATCGTAGGCAAATACTTGTTCGTTCCAAATCCAATAAGTCCCTTCCTTCAACATACGTTGATAAACGCCATTTTTAAAAACCAAACCTACTTGGTAGGCGTTAATGTTTATTCTTTTCATTGTTATCTATTTAAAAAATTAATAATTAAAAGCTGATATTTTCCATCATTCCATCATCACGGAAAATGTTTAAAATAATACGTTCAATATAGGTTAATAGTACTTTGTTTATTGATGCATCTTCAACAAACAAGCATTGTTAAGCTATACCTGCTATACTATTGAGTGACACTTGCAAAGTGTTGATACAACTGCAACCTAACACCACACTTCGATAAACTCAGTGTGACATTTGATTGCCAATTTTCAATACCAGCTTTTGTTTGTGGTCATCATTTTTATAGAAGCGATGTACTTCTTCAAATCCTACATTAACCGTGTAGTGTTCTACCACTGAACTATCCAATGTTTAAGATTGGAATGGGATTCGAACCCATGCTTGGAGTTGTTGCTCTAACCAACTGAGCTATCTCAAGTGAATTGAGAAGAGGAATCGAACCTCTGACACACAACGTGTGGCTGGCATAACCTAAAGTATCAACAGCATACAGATAGTTAATACGTCTGCACTACTTAGTTGTATAAACTAAAGTCTGGTTTGATTATTTTAGAACAATACCAGTCTTGCCGTTAAGCAAGCTTTTGTATTCATGCTTGCATGAATAATATTTTAAAGAACTTTAAATAATGTTATATTTTAATACTTAGACTTTTGTGTTCTATCAATGAACCATTTTATCTGCACAATGACTACTAGCAAAAGCATGTGGTTTTGCTTTGAAGACAAAGCCCATACCCATGATATAACCCATGGCTTCTTTTAAAGCATCATTGCTTTTAAAATTAGGATTGGTATTAATATCTGCATGTACTTCCATGTCTACATTAAAGGCAATGAACAAAGGACATAGCTTGTAAGCAATATCAATGCTCATAGCAACTTCTTCTAGCATCCTTTGCTTTACTGGCATTTTACGTTTGGTGCTTTGGTTATGGATATACATAAATGCACCCTTGCCTTTACGCACAAACACAATTACCGTTGCAAAGTCTGTTGTTCTACCTTTCACCTGACTATCGGTGCCAATACAAACTTTAATGGTATTTGCTGCTTCTTTTTCTTTGATTAAAGCTTGAATTACTTCATCTTCAATAGATTGTTGAATCATTGTTCCATTGAGTCGCCGCCATTGTTTTTGCTGTTCCATTTTAGTTGGTTTTACAATCACATTAAGGCAGGCTCAATGTGACTGTTTAGTTTTCAATTAGTTCTTCCATTAATTCATTAGTATTTTTCCGCTCATAAAAATGATTGTATTGATGTTTTACATATTGCTTCCATTCTTTATATCCATAATGTCCGTCTAAGACTTTATACAATCTTTTATCGTAGCAATTCCTTTTAAAGTAATTATCTATTTCAGCAATACTTGCCTCAAGTAAATTGTCTTTAATTCTTGTTTTATCAATCATATTAGGCATTACTTTTAATACAAAACGCCATGGTTCAACAAATAAAAAATATTGAATCACCTGTTTGTTTTTATTCATCTCCCATAATTGATAAAAGCATTGTTTTTCGGCTTCAGAAAAGTTACATTTATAAAATTCTCTTGCACAGAGGCGTTTTAACTGCTGAATTCTATCTACATGAATTTTTCTTCCAAACTTCCTCTTCTTTACTTTGAAATCCTTTCTGCTACTGTATTGTATGGTATTTATCTTTTCAAGAATAGCTGCGTAGAAAGATCCATTTCTACTTCTTGCAACATCATCTCTTAAAACAAATATTCTTTTAAACCCACGTTGAATGGGTGGTGTCAAAAGTTGCCATCCCAAGTTTCGTTTTTGTTCCCACAACTGTTTTCTTTTGTTGTTCAGTTGTATTAATTGCTTGTCAAAATCTTCATACTGCAAACGTGTTTTTTGTCTTGCAGTTCGCAAACGGTAACTGAGTATTTCAGTACCATATTGCTTGATAAGTTGATTGTCCATAATGATGTATTTTGTTTCGTTCGAAAACTTTGGTGCCATTGCACCATTACATTACTGTGTTGCATTATGAATTGATTTGCTGTTCTCATATTTTTAATTTTTAATTTTATTTGCACAGGTTGAAGGACTCGAACCTCCATTCATGGGTTTGGAATCCATGTTGTTAACCATTACAATCAAACCTGCATTTGTGGTGCCCCAAGGAATTGAACCTTGATATCTGGGATTTCACTCCAGTGCATTTACCCATCTCTGCCAAAGCACCAATTGAGTTGTGTGAAGGACTTGAACCTTCTTCTCCTGATTTGCAGTCAGGTGCATAGAGCCATCTCTGCCAACACAACTTTTGCGGAGAGTGTAGTCCCGATAGCTATCGGGAGAACTTACCTGAGTATTACCTCAACCTTGGTTTAGCATACCAGTACCTTACCATCTCGGTCAACTCTCCTTTTTTTTTATGTTACCAACTTTAGAACAAGCATGACACAGAACTTGCGTCGCACACTTGTACAGCATAACATCTATCATCTTTGCGGAGAGTCAAGGATTCGAACCTTGAAACCTTTTACAGTTAACTGTTTTCAAGACAGCTTCCTCTACCAATCGGACACTCTCCAAAAAATATTTGCGGAAATAGAATGATTCGAACATTCATTAAATGGTTAACAACCACCCGTTCTGCCTTTGAACTATATTTCCTTTTGTTGGCCCACAGGGAATCGAACCCTGAACCCCTTGGTTAAAAGCCAAGTACTCTGCCTCCCGATAACTATCGGGATGAGCTATGAACCAATATTTGAGCGACTTTCAGATTTGAACTGAATACATCCAATTTATTTTTACCTCTCAAAAAAAGAGGAAACTAGTTGTGTTGCCATTACACCAAATCGCTTTGTGATGACTGACGGACTTGAACCTTCACCCTGTACGGTATAAGCGTACTGCTCTAACCATTGAGCTAAATCATCTTCGTTGACTTGAAAAGAATCGAACTTTTACCGCTGTGTTCGTAGCACAGTATTCTACTCCATTAAACTACAAGTCAGTTGGGGTGAGTATCGGGAATCGAACCCTGTTCTTCCGTTGCACAGACGGACACTTTGCCAATAAGCTAATACCACCATTTGTTGTTGAGGATAGATTCGAACAATCATCTTCAGAGTCAAAATCTGATATGCTCACCATTGCACCACTCAACAAGATTGCGGTTTGTATGAGTCCCGATAGCTATCGGGAGAACTCATAGCATTGAATCGACAATTCAATATGTTCACCATTACACTAACAAACCTTGGTAGTCTGTATGGGAATTGAACCCATATCTTTACTTCGAAAAAGTAACGTCCTGAACCTTTAGACGAACAGACCTTTTTTTGTATAGGAGACAGGATTACTCATGTAATCTTTATTTCTTTATTGGTATTCGTGAATTTTGCTTTGCTCCATTTCGAACCTGCAGCCTCTTCATTCCAGATGAAGTATCCAACCAATTGGAATGCTCCTATATTTTTTATTGTTGTGCATTGATCTTTGCTCGATACTTTTTTGCTTTTTTCTTCACTGTTCTTGCTTGCAAAAGATTTAGCATTTTTATGGTATTTATTTCTCCAAAATACTTAACCAATGTGCCTACTAAAAATTTGTTTGTCATTCTATGTTCCTCCTTTTGTTTATCATTCATTTTTACTCCCTTTAGGGGATTGGGGCATTAAAAAACCCGGTTAGTTTTTACACTTAACCGGGTTATACCTCCTTGCTGATACACCATCAGCGAAGCTTGTTATAAAACGGTCTTATGTTGGGATAATCCTTTTTTGTACTAAACGACATACTGCTTCCCTCAACAGTACAATTCAATGTTCCAATAGATCGTAACCATTGTATCGAATGTTTTGCAAGTGTTGCATTTGTATGTTGTATCTGTTTCATTTATGTTGTTTTCGTTTTAGAAATCCGCCGTCAAGGCTGAAAGCCGTTGACGGGGTTTGTCTTAAATATTTTTATCTGTTTCACCAACGTAATCTCTAAACCCTGACGACGGCTTTCAGCCTCGTCAGCGGTTTGTTCTAAGATTCAATTTTGAGTCAATTACACATTTTTTTAAAATTTTTCTTTCACATGCCAAAAGCGAAAAATTAAAAAGCCCCACATTTCTGTAGGGCTTTTGTATGATTGAGTTTTGTTATTGAGTAACTTAACTTTCAGCAGTACATGCCCCACAAACTGTATAATCTTTTCCAGGATTAAACCAGCTATTCGATTCAATATGTAATACTATTTGTTGCATGTATTTTATTTATTGCTGATGCAAAGTTGTAGAGAAATTTTTCATTGCACCAAAATTTTTTTAAAAAATATTTTTGCAATAAAGTTGTATTTCTTTTGAAACCCTTTACAGTAAAGGATTTCAGAAGTTAAAAAAATCTTAATCGCAATTATATAGTATTAACCAAATGAAATCACAATTGTTATACCTTCATTATCAAAAAATATATTATGAAAAAATATCTTCTATTTGCTTACCTTTTTATTTGCATCTATCAATTATCAAATGCTCAAATATTTAAATCTAAAGAACCATTAGTACATACTTACTCAATAGTTGCAAGAGATGAAGTAACTGGAGAAATGGCAGTTGGTGTGCAAAGCCATTGGTTTAGTGTAGGCACTGCTGTGCCTTGGTTAGAAGCTGGTGTAGGAGCTGTTGCAACACAAAGTTTTGTTGATAAAAGCTATGGCCCTAAGGCATTGGCTCTTCTAAAAAAAGGTTATACTGCACAACAAGCATTAGATAGTTTAATAAAGATTGATGATGGCCGTGATGTGAGGCAAGTTGCTATTATAGATAACAAAGGAAATGTGGCTGCACATACAGGTGCAAAATGCATTCAATATGCAAGCCATATAATAGGCAACAACTTTAGCGTTCAAAGCAATATGATGTTAGGTAATAAAGTTTGCGAAAGCATGAAAAATGCATTTGAGAAAAGTACAGGGAAGCATTTAGCAGAAAGAGTTTTACTTGCTTTAGAAGCTGCTGAAAATGCAGGTGGCGATATTAGAGGTAAGCAAAGTGCTGCGTTGATGGTGGTACCAGGAAAAACAGTTGAAATATGGAATAATAAAACTGTTGATTTAAGGGTTGACGATTGTCCGTTACCATTAAAAGAATTAAGAAGGTTATATACGGTACACTTAGCTTATCAACACATGAATAGTGGCGACTTAGCAGTAGAAAAGAATAATATGGAATTGGCTATGCAAGAATACAATGCAGCCATGAAACTGTTTCCTCAAAATTTAGAAATGCAATATTGGACAGCTATTACACTAGCTAATAATAAGCAAATGGCCAAAGCCACAATTCTGTTACAAAAAATTTATGCAAAAGATAAAAACTGGAGAGAACTTACTAAAAGATTGAAACCAGTTGGCTTGCTAAACGTAAGTGAAACGGACTATAAAAAGTTGATTCAATAATTTTAGTTTGCTATTCCTTTTCAGAGAAAATAAAGTAGTCAACTAATATTTATAATTCAATTTTGTACTAACAAAACATACTTAATTTTGCCACTCAATAAAACATCATTGCTATGCAAGTTTGGAAAGATTATCAAGAACAACATAAAGATCGCTTTTTAAATGAATTACTCGATTTATTGCGTATTCCAAGTGTTAGTGCAAGAACCGAGCACAAAGAAGATATGCAAAAATGTGCCGAAGCTGTTAAACAAAGAATGTTAGAAGCCGGTGCAGATACAGCAGAAATTTATGCCACCGAAGGACATCCAATTGTTTATGGTGAGAAAATAATAGATGCTAATAAACCTACAGTCTTAGTATATGGTCATTATGATGTGCAACCACCTGACCCATTAGAGCTTTGGCATAGTGGACCATTTGAACCTGTAATTAAAGATGGTAAAATTTTTGCACGTGGTGCTTGCGATGATAAAGGTCAGTTTTACATGCATGTGAAAGCATTGGAAACTATGGTTAAAACCAATACTTTACCTGTAAACGTAAAATTTTTAATTGAAGGAGAAGAAGAAATTGGCAGCAAACATTTAGGCGATTTTTTGAATGCACAAAAAGAATTATTAAAAGCCGATGTTATTTTAATTAGTGATACCTCTATGCTAAGCATGGAAAACCCAAGTATTGATGTTGGCGTGAGAGGATTAACCTATATTGAAGTTGAAGTTACTGGTCCAAACAGAGATTTACATAGTGGTGTATATGGAGGTGCAGTTGCAAATCCTATTACCATATTGGCTCAAATGATTGCCACTTTACATGATGAAAACAATCATATCACCATTCCAGGTTTTTATGATGATGTGGTAGAAAGTACAGCTGCTGAAAGAGCAGAAATGGCCAAAGCTCCTTACGATGAAAATGAATATAAAAACGATTTAGGCGTTACTGAATTGTGGGGTGAAAAAGGTTATACCACCAATGAAAGAACTGGTATAAGACCAACGCTTGAAGTAAATGGCATCTGGGGAGGTTATACAGGTGAAGGGGCTAAAACTGTTTTGCCAAGTAAAGCTTTTGCAAAAATTAGTTGCCGCTTAGTGCCTAATCAAACTACAGCAAAAACTGAGAAATTATTGATTGATCATTTGGTAAAAATTGCTCCAACAAATATTCAGTTTAAAGCAAGTGTACATCATGGTGGCGACCCTTACATGACACCAGTTGATAGCATTGAATACAAAGCTGCTGCTAAAGCTATTGAAACAAGTTTTGGCAAAGCTCCAATACCTGTACGTGGTGGTGGAAGTATTCCTATTACTGCTTTATTTGAAAGTGTACTAGGATTAAAAACTGTATTCATGGGCTTTGGTTTAGATAGCGATAATTTACATAGCCCAAATGAAAAATTTGATATTTTCAATTACTATAAAGGCATTGAAACAATTCCTTATTTTCATGCATACTATGAAGAAATGAAGAAGTAAGTTAAGGCAGAGTGAGTGGTGAATGGGAAGTAGGGAGTTATGAAAAATAAAAGACATAAAAAATCCCAATGCGTTTTGTATTGGGATTTTTTTTTGTATTAACTGAATGAATAATTATTAAATCACAAATTTGAAATTAACCTTTCAAAGCTTTTGCATATACTTCTAATACTCTCTTTCTAGCATCTTCATGTTTTACAATGGGTTTCACATAATTGAATCCTTCAAATTCAGGTACCCACTTTCTAATGTATTGTAATTGTTTATCAAATTTTTCCGTTTGTAATGTTGGGTTGAATACTCTAAAATAAGGAGCAGCATCACAACCACTACTTGCAGCCCATTGCCATCCACCATTGTTTGCAGCAAAATCAAAGTCGAGTAATTTTTTTGCAAAATAGGCTTCGCCCCAACGCCAATCAATGAGTAAGTGTTTAATTAAAAAGCTAGCGGTAATCATACGAACTCTGTTGTGCATAAATCCTGTTGCATTCAACTCTCTCATGCCTGCATCTACAATGGGATAACCTGTTTTGCCTTCACACCATTTATTAAATTCATCTTCATTATTTCGCCATTCAATTAAATCATATTCTTTTCTAAATGCCAATCCTTTTTGTACATGTGGGAAATGATGAATAATCATATGATAAAAATCTCTCCAAATAAGTTCATTCAAATACGTTTCATTTAATTCCAATGCTTTTCTTGCTGCTTCACGAATACTCATAGTACCAAAACGAAAATGTACACCCAATTGGGTTGTGCCACGTATTGCAGGAAAATCTCTTTGCGTAGAATATTTACTGATAATGGCTTCGTTTAATTCCTTAGTTGGAAAGGGCTTATCAACAGATGTAAAACCCATACTTTCTAAAGAAGGAACTGTTTGAACTGCTTGTTTATAGAAATTAGCAAAATATTTTTCAGTTGAATAAGCTTGCACATGAAATGGTTTTAGTGCAGCTTTCCATTTACGACTATAAGGCGTAAAAACAGTATAAGGCAAACCATCATCTTTTGTTACTTCAGTTTTTTCAAATATCACCTGATCTTTATACGTATTAAAGGCCACTCCATTTGCTTCAAGTAAATTTTTTATTGCTTGATCACGTTCTAAAGCATACAATTCATAATCGTGATTGGTATGAACATGTTCAATTGTATATTTTTTTAATAGTTGCTTATACACTTCTATAGGATAGCCATAATACACTTCGAGTGAGCTACTCAGTTGTACCAATTGATCTTGCATTTCGGTTAATGCTGCATGTATAAACTCAACTCTTCTATCTACTTTATCTTCTAGTTTGTCTAAAATATTTTTATCGAAGATGAAAATAGGAACAACAGGGTTATTATTTCTTAATGCATTGTACAAAGCTGCATTATCGTTTAAACGCAAATCTCTTCTAAACCAAATAATATTGATAGTAGGTTTCATAGTATTGCTTAACATTGGTAGCGTTAAATTGTTGAAAAACCCCGACAGCGGCTTAATGCCCTGTCGGCGGTTGGTCAAGAAAGTTGAAATATTATTTCCACAAAACCTCTATAAATTTTTTATGCAGCAATGCTGCTGTTTGCAAAGTATAATTACTGTTACCACATTGCTTCACCCATTTTATTCCATAAATAGAATTGGTTAAAAAAATTTCTTGGGCATTTAACACATCATCAATCGTTATTGAAGTTTCTTCAACAGGTATGTTTTCTTCTCTTAAGCAATGCAACAAGTAGTTTTTCATAATGCCGTTTACACAACCTTCGGTTACAGATGGTGTTTTTATCATTCCATCTTGCACTATAAAAACATTGGCAATAGTAGCATCAGCAATTTTATCGTAAGGATTCAATAATAATGCATCATTTAAATGATTTTTTTTAGCCCATAATGCAGCCATTGCATAGCTCAAATAGTTATTACTTTTTAAGTGAGAAAAGTTGTCACACACTTTTCTAGCATCTTTATAAACATCAATCACCAAGCCATTTTCGTTGAGTTTATTATTACTTTCATTTAAGTTCCAAGTTTGAATAATGTAATTGGGAAAATGATTTTCAGCATCATACAATCCACCATTTCCTCTAAATAAAGTCAATCTTATTCTAGCCAATTTAGTATGACCATTTTGTTGCAATAACTTACTGATATGTTCGGTTAAATAAGCAGCTGTTAAATAATTGGGCTTATCAAATTGCAACAACTCTAACGATGCAAAAACACGTTCAAAATGTTCTTTCGCATGAATAATTTTTCCATTCACTGCTTTTAGGGTTTCAAAGCAACCGTCGCCATATCTAAAACTTCTATTATCGGCAGTAATTGCAGGCTTTTCAGCAGAAACAATTACACCATTTAAATTCATTTTTACATTATTCATATATCCAAAGCATAATTAAGGCTGAACTAAAAAAGTATATTACATTTACAAAGCAACATTACAGAAAATGGAAACCAATCAAGAACATAAAATAAATAAATACTTTTTTTTAGCCATCATTGCCATTTTTGCAGTTTTGTTATTATTTAGTTTACTTGAGTTTTTTACTGCTTTTCTTGGAGCAGTTATGTTTTATGTATTAAGTAAACCCTTAATGGAATGGCTAACAAAAAGACGGAATTGGAAAAAATCCGTAGCTGCCTCTTTTATTATATTTATCTCTTTTCTGATTATTTTATTACCTCTATTCTTTATAGGAAGTATGCTGTTTAAGGAAGCATCTATATTGGCTTCCAACCCAGATGCAATTGTTCAGCCTTTAAAAGAATTAAATGCTGCAATACAATTAAAGTTCAACATCAATATTTTATCTGCACAAACTTTGAGTAAACTACAAGAGCTAACTACACAATCGGTTTCGGGAATTTTAAATAGTAGCCTCAGCTTTTTTAGCAGTATTACCATGATGTATTTTTTTATGTATTTTCTACTGGTAAATATGAATAGATTAGAAGCTACCATTGTTTTTTACCTGCCTTTTAAAAGAACACTTATTGAATTGTTTGGCAAAGAACTAGTAGCACAAACTATTAGTAATGCTATTGGGATGCCTTTAATTGCTGTAATTCATGGCACACTTGGATTTGTAGCCTATAAAATCTCAGGATTACCAGAAGCTGGTTTTTGGGGTATTATGACAGGTTTTGCATCTGTAATTCCCATTGTTGGTACAGGGTTAATTTGGATTCCTGCTGCAGCATATTTATTTGCAACTGGCCATACAAACTATGGCTTATTTGTAACCCTTTGGGGCTTTTTAGTGATTGGATTAAGCGATAACTTAATTCGATTTATGTTGGCAAAAAAAATGGCAGATGTACACCCTGTTGTAACTGTTTTGGGGATTATTATGGGACTAAAATATTTTGGTATTACTGGATTAATTTTTGGTCCACTCCTCATTTCATATTTTCTTATTTTATTAAAGATTTATTATACTGAATACCAAAAACCAGCTTTGGAAAGAAAAAGAGTTAAACGTGTAGTAACCAATAGTTATTTCAACTTTTCATTAACCAATAAAAAGAAAAAAGAATAAGAGCCTGTTTAAAATTATTTGATGAAATAATATGTAGATGATTTTTGAGCGAAACAAGGCGAATTTTGCAGCCCTAGTCTAACGCCTAAGGCGAAAAATTCAACGAAGTTGCAGCCAAAAAGCAACACATATTAACCATTGAAATGATTTTAAATAGGCTCTAATATTTATCGAAACATTTGTTCAGCCTTTACAATACTTTCTGGCTTCCCAACATCTAATAGTTTTGCTCCACTATGGTCGAAACAATTAATTTCATACTCAGGTGCTAAACTTAAATACACATCTACCATAGAAAATTTTCCTTCTTGTTGCATCAAGCTGAAAATGCTAGAATGAATCATATGAATACCACTAAATGCTTTTTCTATGAGTGTATTTTCTGGAATAACAATTTTCTCATCTCCTGTATTTTTATTTCTCCAACCACATAAACGATTGGCTTCATTGAATAAAAAGTATCTTGACGTAACCCGACTGCTAACTGCCAATGTTGCTAATGCCTTGGTTGATTGATGTTGCTCAATCATTTTGCCTAGATCAAAATCGGTAAGCATATCAACATTCATCACCACAAAATCTTGTGGAGCTTCAAAATACCATGCTGCTTTTTTTAGTCCACCACCAGTTTCTAATACTTCATTGGTTTCATCGCTAATGGTGATGTTGCTTCCCCAACCATTATTGGTTTCAATAGCTTCTATAATTTGATTGGCAAAGTGATGCACATTTACAATTACATCTTTAATCCCGAACCCTTGTAAATATTCAATATTGCGTTGCAATAAGCTTTTGCCATTTACAACAGCCAATGCTTTAGGATGATGATCTGTCCATGGCTTTAATCTTGTACCTAAGCCTGCTGCAAAAATCATACCCCTAGCCCCTAAAGGGGGATTATATGTTTCATTCAATTGCATGATAAGAATTTAAAAACTAAAGACTAAAAGTTGAAAAACTAAAAAATTAAAATCTAAAAACTAAACAACTCCAAACTATAGAACTATAAACTATACAACTAAAAAACTAAAGCACTCTTCTCCAATTGGCTTCATTGGTATGATTCAGTTCCACTTTCAGTTTGTACTTATTTCTTAAATGCCTAGCTGTTTGTTCTGCTGCATATACACTTCTATGCTGACCACCAGTACAACCAAAATTAATCATCAAATTACTGAAACCACGTTGTAAATAATCTTCAATATTTATATCAATTAAATCCCACACACTGTTTAAAAACTCATTCATTTTGGTTCTTTGTTCCAAAAAATCTTGTACTGATTTATCTTTTCCTGATAAGGTTTTATACTCATCAAATCTTCCAGGATTTAAGATGCCTCTCATATCAAATACAAAGCCTCCACCATTTTCACTATTATCTTGTGGAATGCCTTTTTTATAACTAAAACTATTAATAACAATTGACAAAGGAGTTGCGTCTGTGGCTTGTGGTGGTGTAAACTTGGCTATCATTTCATCGTTGGCTACCAACTTTAAAACTCTATCAAATTCGGGTGTGCTAATACCAATTCTCTTATTCTCTAAAAAGAATTTAAGATTGGTTAACCCTAAAGGAATACTGGCTAAGAAATGAGCTTTTCGTTCAAATAAACCTCTAAAGCCATAAGCACCCATTACTTGCAATAATCTAATTAATACATAGCCATTGTACTGACTAACAAATGTATTTCTATCAATATTGGCTTCTAACAACTGCTCAACTTCATCTATATAATATTGCAATAAACCATCTTTCCATTCACTGCTTAACTCTGCCTTGGCTTGCCATAATAATGATGCTACATCATATTGCAAAGCTCCTTTCATTCCTCCTTGATAATCTATAAAAAACACTTCATCGTTATTGACAATAATATTTCTGCTTTGAAAATCACGAAACATAAAATACTTATGTTCTGTAAAAGTTAAATAAGTACTGAGTGCTTCAAAGTCTTGCAACATGGCCTGTTTATCATAAGGCAACTTCAATGTATCGAGAAAGTAATATTTAAAATACAGTAAATCGCTCAATATGGCTTGCTTACCAAATTCTTTGGCAGTAAGGCATACATCGTAATTCAAGTTTTTGTCGCCTTTAATTTGTATGGCAGCTAAAGCCTGCAAACTCTTTTTGAACAAGCCATATACATAATCATTATGCCCATTTTGTTCTAGCTTATTCAATAAACTATCTGAGCCTAAATCTTTTTGAATATAAATGGTTTGTTCGTTATTGATACAATACACATCAGGCACAGGTAAATGTTGTTGAGAAAAATGTT
Source organism: Asaia bogorensis (assembly GCA_943371535.1). Taxonomy (GTDB): domain Bacteria; phylum Bacteroidota; class Bacteroidia; order Chitinophagales; family Chitinophagaceae; genus UBA1930. The sequence continues at coordinate 55,662 of CALRVE020000002.1, forward strand.
TAGAGAAAACTACAAAAGTATTATTCTCCTGAACATTTAAATTATAGGTTGCAATGAAGGTTTCATTTGCAGCGAATATTCTAAAATAAATTCTATCGCTGCCACTTTGAGGTAATTTTTCTATACGAACTGAAGCCTCATTTTTCCAGTTAAAATATAAGTCTTGTATGCCTTGAATAATTGAATCCATAGTAATGTTTGTGCTTGGCGAATGTAGTATCATTTATTAAAAGTTTCAATTTAGAGTGGTCTGCTTTTAAAAAGCTGAATAGAATTCCTTTTGTTGAAGAGTGCGACGCCACTGAAGCTAAATAGATATTCTACTGTTCGTTACCTAAAAATCAAACCTAAATAAAAAAGGGTTTTGCTTTCGCAAAACCCTTTTTTAAAATCTATTATTTAAAGCTTATTTGTATTGAATAGCAATTCCTTTTGCCATATCAACCATTTTGTTAATGCTATCATCATTTAATTGACCTTTCTTAAACTCAGCTAAAATATCAGGCATTTTATTTTCCATTTCAACTAGGAAATGTTCTTCAAATGCTTTTACTTTTTTAACTGCAACTTCACGTAATAAACCTTGTGTACCTAAGTAAATAATTGCAACTTGTTTTTCTACACTCATTGGAGAGTACTGCAATTGCTTTAATATTTCTACGTTACGTGCACCTTTATCAATTACGTTTTTAGTAGCAGCATCTAAATCGCCACCAAACTTAGAAAACGCTTCTAACTCACGGTATAAAGCTTGATCTAATTTTAATGTACCAGCTACTTTTTTCATTGATTTAATCTGTGCATTACCACCCACACGACTTACAGAAATACCTACGTTAATAGCAGGACGAATACCAGCATTAAATAAGTTACCTTCTAAGAAAATCTGACCATCGGTAATGGAGATTACGTTGGTAGGAATGTAAGCAGATACGTCACCAGCTTGAGTTTCAATAATTGGTAATGCAGTTAAACTACCACCACCTTTTACTAAATGTCTGATACTTTCTGGTAAATCATTCATGTTTTTAGCTACATCGTCATTGGCAATAACTTTTGCAGCTCTTTCTAATAAACGACTATGTAAATAGAATACATCACCAGGATAAGCTTCACGTCCTGGAGGTCTTCTTAACAACAAAGAAACTTCACGATAAGCCACCGCTTGCTTAGACAAATCATCGAAAATGATTAATGCCGGACGACCGGTATCTCTAAAAAACTCACCAATTGCAGCACCAGCAAATGGAGCATAGAATTGTTGAGGAGCTGGATCACTAGCACTAGCACACACAATGGTTGTGTAAGCCATAGCACCATTATCGCTCAATGTTTTCATCACACCAGCAACAGTACTTGCTTTTTGACCAATTGCTACATATATACAGAATACAGGTTTACCTGCATCGTAAAATTCTTTTTGGTTAATGATGGTATCAACAGCAATCGCAGTTTTACCAGTTTGACGGTCGCCAATAATCAACTCACGCTGACCACGACCAATAGGAATCATCGCATCAATGGCTTTGATACCAGTTTGTAAAGGTTCTTTAACCGGCTCACGATAAATAACCCCTGGAGCTTTACGCTCTAAAGGCATTTCGTACAATTCGCCAGTAATTGGGCCTTTACCATCAATTGGTTCACCCAAAGTGTTAATTACACGTCCAACAACACCTTCCCCTACTTTAATAGAGGCTATTTGTCCTGTTCTACGCACTTTAGCACCTTCTTTAATTGCACCACTCTCACCCATTAAAACCACACCCACATTGTCTTCTTCAAGGTTCAAGGCAATTGCACGTACCCCATTTTCAAACTCTACTAGCTCACCACTACGTACATTGTTCAATCCATATACACGGGCAATACCATCACCCACTTGTAATACGGTACCAACTTCTTCTAAATCGGCATGTGCATTAAAGTTGCTCAATTGCTCCCTTAATATCGCAGATATTTCATCTGGCTTAATGTTTACCATATACTAGAATTATAATTATTATAAAAACTAAAATCATTTTTTTTGAAACCAGCAGTTGTACTACTATGTTTCTTTTGTTGCGTCGCACCCTTCAACGTTCTGTTCTTTTTTCATCAAACGTGAGCCGTAAATCGTGAATCGCAAGTCAACCCTAATTCCAAATTCCTATTTACCTTTTTCCGTTTGCCTTAAACCTTCTACCCTAAACCTTAACTCTTTTCTTTCTTCTATCTTCTGTATTCTGCCTTCCACCCTACACCTTCTACCTTTCTCCTATCTCATATTCGCTACAAACACATTCTTCTCAAATTGCTTCTTTACATCTCGTAGATCTCTTGCTACACTAGCATCTACCAAGTTATTATTAAATTCTAACACAAATCCACCAATTAAATCTTCATTTACTTTAGTATGTAACTCAATATTACCAATACCTTGAGCAGCTTTCACTTTATTTTCAATAGAAGTTTTCACAACATCACTTACCTCTGTAGCAGTGGTTAAAGTAACAATATGAATTCCTTTAATTGCATTGTATTGCTCAATAAATGCTTCTACAATTTCTGGCAATTCGCTTTCACGACCTTTTGTAACCAATAATTGGTTGAACAATTGGGTAATCTCACTCACCTTACCTGCTGTAACAGCATTGATAATATTTGCTTTTTTATCGGCTTTAATAATTGGGCTTTTCAAAAGACTCACAAAATCTTTATTTCCTGCACACACTGCTTGCATATACTTCATATCGGCATATACTGCTTCTAATTGATTTTTCTCTGTAGCTAAATCAACTAAACTTTTTGCGTATCTATTTGCTAAACGTGGATTCTGCATTTTTTTAAATTTTCGGATTGATGGATTGTCGAATTCTCGAATTGATTAATTCACCAATCCACAAATTCAATAATTCATTAATTCAACTTCACTCCTTCAGCCAACTCAGCAATGTATTTTTCTTGCTCGGTTTTATTGCTCAATTCTCTTCTTAAAATCTTTTCACTTACTTCAATTACCAATGCACCCACTTGATTTTTAACATCGGTCAATGCTGCATTTTTTTGTTGTGTAATAGCTAATTGAGCATCAGCCAAAATTCTATCATACTCACCTTTTGCCTTTTCTTTGGCATCGGCAATCATTTTATCTGATTGTTCTTTGGCTTCTTTAATCAACACAGCACGTTCTTCACGAGCTTGTTGCATTAAAGCTTCAGTTTCGCCTTGCATGGTAGCCATTTCAGCTTTCATTTTCTCCGCTTTTCTCAAAGCTTCTTCAATGCCTTCTTCTCTTTCGCTAATGCCTTTTAACATGGGTTTCCATGCAAATTTGCCCAATACTACTAGCAGTAAAATAAAGGCTATAGTGTTCCAAAAAACCAAGCCAATATCTGGCAATACCAAAGGATTTATTTCTAATAACATAAACTATATTTATTCAACTAAAATTTATTTTTCTTTCATTCTCCTATTTTAAAAGGAGTAAAATATACAGGCTTTTCGCCCTGTGCTAGAGCCTGTATAAGAAGTTTTGTGGAAAATTAACCATTACCTAATAAGGCAACTACCACAGCAAACAAGGCTACCGCTTCTACGAATGCAGCAGCAACAATCATGTTTGCACGAATGTCGTTAGCAGCTTCCGGCTGACGAGCAATACCTTCAACAGCACCTTTACCAATTTGGCCAATACCAATACCGGCTCCAATAGCTGCTAAACCAGCTCCAATAGCGGCAACACTTCCAACGATTTCAGCTAATACCATTTTGTTACGTTTTAAATTGTGAATGAAAAAAAATTATTAATGATGTGCTTCTTCTGCATGATGATGTTCTTCTGTAGCCATTCCAATATACATTGCACTTAACATGGTGAAAATGTAAGCTTGTAAAAATGCTACCAATAATTCAATTAATCCTATGAATACTGCAAAAGGAACAGCAATTGCAGAAGCAAATACAGTTTTGAAAATAAATATTAAACAAATTAAGCTCAATACAAGAATGTGACCAGCAGTGATGTTGGCAAACAATCGTATCATTAAAGAAATAGGCTTAGTAAACACACCAATTAACTCAATTGGAGCAAGGAATAACTTCATACTCCAATGCATGCCTGGCATCCAGAAAATATGTTCCCAATAACTTTTATTACCATTAATGTTTACTACAATAAATACAAAAACCGCTAAAGTCATGGTAAAAGCAATATTTCCACTAACATTAGCTCCCCCAGGAAAAAATGGAATTAATCCTAAGAAGTTATTGAATAATATTAAAAAGAAAATGGTTAGTAAGAAAGGCATGTATTTAGCATACTTATGACCAATATTTGGTTTCGCTACTTCATCTCTTACAAAGAGCACTACAGGCTCCATAAACGATTGTAACCCTTTTGGTGCCGATGTAATACCTCTTTTTTTGTATGCTGCACCAACTTGTAAAAAAATCAACAATATCAAGAATATAGAAACAAATAAAGAAGCAACATTTTTAGTAATAGAAAAATCCCAAACTTTTGCGGTTAATTCTTCATTTAAAGTTCCATCTTCATTGGCAACTTTCAATTTGCCTTCAAATAATTTGTAGTTGTAATTACCTTGATATGCTTTGGGATGATGATGTTCATCTACCAATTTAGCAGAAGAAAAAAATTCAATTCCTTTATCTGAATAAATGATTACGGGTAATGGCAAAGAAGTGTGGCCCCATAAATGCCAGCTGTGATCATCTTTAATATGTTCTAAAATTGTTTCGGTTACGTTAAAAGATTCTTCTTTTGCTTCATGATCTGTGGCAACAGGATGCTCAGCAACATGATTTTGAGTAGTATCATTTGCAAGCAAACTCGTTGAAAAAAGAATTGTAAAAAGGCTAAAAGCCAATACCAGCAAAGATTTCATGCTTCTTAACACCATAACCATCTCTAAATTTGCGGCAAAGATAAGGGTATGATTGATAAATAGAGGTATTTGTAAAACGGAATTTGAAGAATTTTTTGGGACTTTATAATCCTTCTTCGGCTCTAATTTGCTTGATTTTTTCTAAGTAAATGACATCCAATTGGTCTTTAGGACGATTCACTGCTTTTTTATTGGCAATTAAGTGATTGATATGCAAGAAGGGAATCTTTAAATCTAAAATTTCTGCCTCTGTTGCCATTGAAAAACATTCATCAAATGAAAAATCTTCCAACCCTTTCATTCCTGTCATTAAATCTAGCTTATACCCATTATTCAAGTTAAAACTTGTCCAACCTGGAACAATTTGCATTCTTTCAAACATAAAATAATCAACTCCAGAATATTTCTTAAATGCTTTTCTAAAATTGCTTCTATTCTCTTGTGTATCTTCTATCCAAACATCAACATCATCTGTACTTCTTATATAGCCATGTAAATTTGTTGCAACACCACCAACCATAATATATTTTACATTAAAGGCACGTAAAGCAGACCAAAACGCAACTAACTCTTCATCAAAAATGTCCATATAAAAAATTATTTAGAAAGCGTATATGGCTTATGGGTAACTTTTGCACTCTTAAGCATAATGTTTAGTTTCATTAGCCTTGTCATCATTAAAAAACGTTCTTTGTGTGTACGTTTTAAAGCATCTCTCAATAAATCCATTTCAGCTTTTTCATACAAAGCATCCACCTCTGCTTCTGAGAGCATATTTAAAGGCAGTTCGGGTTGTTTATAATCCATGAATAAAATTTTGTATTGCAATTTAAAACAAAATAAAAAAGCAGCAATTTTTAATTGCTGCCTCTACATCTTTTTACTATTCTTATAACCTTACCATAATTCTAACACCTATTGGGAAATATAATGAGGTATGATTTTCTAAGTAGTTAGGTGTTTCACCAAACCCAATATCTTTAGGCATTATGAACGAGTTTTCTGGAGTTTGGCTTCTTTGAATATTTTTATTTCTAACACCAATACCAGCTGTAAACTCTAAACTCCAATTACTTAAATAACCTAAATCGAATTGTTTACCAATAATTGCTGCAAAACCTTTTACTGTGGTAGTGTTTTGGTGTGCACAATCTTTTAATAGTTCACCAGTTTGTTTGTTGGTAAAATTAGCAACATCCAAATAATTGAATGTTTTATATCTTGCTTCGGCTCCAACAAATACTTTACTATACTTTTCTTCATTCATGCTTATAGTGTACTTTAACTGAGCAACACTTCTAAAGCCATTCACATTGGTAAATCTATAATCGTTAAAAAATGCACTTGAACCTAAAGTTGCATACTCGGCAGAGATTTCTAAGTACTCGTTAAAACGATAACCAATACCTGCACCATAAGCTGCTTGAGGCTCTAATACTGCCAATGGATTAACAGAAAGGTATAAGCCACTTTTGGGCTGAGCATTTGCTGAGAAGTTTACCAATAAAACTAATATCAAGAAAGTAATAACTGCTTTCATTGTACGGATTTTGCTTATTTGACGTACCACTTAATTTAAAGGCTGCAATTGGGTTGCAAGCTTTGTAAATATGTGCAAAATTTCCCAAAATTGGAAATGAATGTGTATAGCATGAGCATTTTATTGCTTGTTAATAGCGAATGTGAAATTTAAGAAAAGAATTTTCAAAAAATATCTACTGATTATCAATTATTTAGCAGAAAATAAAACAATTCTACATAGCAACTGTATGGGTATGATGTTTATCGAACTGCATATAATAGAGCTTAGCATAATAGCCATTTAAAGCCAATAACTCTTCATGATTACCCATTTCTTTGATTTCGCCTTTATCTAACACAATAATTTTATGGGCTTTACGTATGGTGCTCAATCTGTGTGCTATAACAATAGAAGTTCTGCCTTTAATAAGTGTATCAATGGCTTTTTGAATGAGCATTTCACTTTCTGTATCTATAGAAGAAGTGGCTTCGTCTAAAATTAATACAGCCGGATTATACAATAATGCTCTGATAAAAGAAATGAGCTGGCGTTGCCCCAAACTTAATGTATTGCCTCTTTCCATTACATGATAATCGTAATTGTTGGGCAACTGCATTATAAAATTGTGTACATCAATCATTTTAGCAGCTTCAATTACTTGTTGTTTTGTAATGGACTCATCCCTTAATGTAATATTATCTATCACAGATCCTGAAAACAAAAAAACATCTTGCAAAACCACTCCAATATTTTTTCTTAAAAAATCATTTGAATAATCATTCACATTCAAATCATCTATCAAAATATTTCCTTGTTGAATAGGATAGAGTTTGTTTAACACACTAATAATAGAAGTTTTTCCACTACCAGTATGACCAACTAAAGCAACAGTTTCTCCGGGTTGTACATGAAAAGAAATATTCTTCAATACATAGTTTTCATCGGTATAAGCAAAGCTTACTTGTTCAAATTTGATATCGCCTTTTAAACTTTGATTATTCACCACTCCAGATTTACTAGTTGCTATCTTCTCTTCTTCATCGGGATTGTCTAAAACTTTAAATACACGTTCGGCAGCAATCATGCCCATTTGAAGTACATTAAACTTATCGGCAATTACTCTTAAAGGTCTAAAAATTTGATTGAGGTATAAAATAAATGCAATTAATAAACCCGGTTGCAATTGTTTATCGGCAATCCACCAAACTGCTAAACCTGTACTAATGGCCAATACCAATTCAACCACAGGAAAAAAAACACTGTACGCAAAAATGGCTTTGATATTGGCATCTCTGTGTTCTTTATTAATTTCCTTGAACTTATTTAACTCTCTATCTTCTGCTGCAAAAGCTTGTACTATAGCCATACCTGTAATATGTTCTTGTACAAATGCATTTAAACTAGCCACTGCATTGCGTACACGAATAAAACTGGTATTTACACTTTCTTTAAAATAATAAGTAGCTACAATTAAAAACGGAAACGGAATTAATGCAATTAATGTTAACTGCCAATCTAACCAAAGCATGGTGCTTAAGGTTACAATAATTACTAGTAAATCGGATATAATGGGAATTAATCCATCGCTAAAAATATCATTGATACTTTCAATATCATTAATGGTTCTTGTGGTAAGTGTGCCAATGGGCGTAGTATCGAACTGACGTAATTTTAAACCCATCACTTTTTTAAAAACGGCTACCCTCATATCTTTTACAACATGCTGACCAAGCCATGCTGTTATGAAAGAAAATAAAAATCGTATAGCCGATTCAATGATGATAAATACAATTTGAAAAACTGTAACCCATAGTATAAACTGTACTGGCTGACTAATATCTTTTGAAAATAAAATAAACTCTAACCAACTTGGTGCATCTACCGATTTGCCAATTGCTTTATTAATGGTTAGCTGAATAAGTAATGGACGAATAGGAGCAAAAACAGCCATAACTATGGCCAACAATAAACTTAAATAAAACCATTTTTTATAAGGCCCAACAAATGCAAATACTCTTTTTAATAAAGAAAAGTTGAATACCTTTTTTTTTGCCCCCTCACTCATAATTAATGCAAATGTATGGAGTAAGCAAAAAGCAACTTTGTTGAATTGAGGAAGATAAAAAATCTACCATAATTATTTTAACATAAGTATAATGATTTACGTTTTTGCAAAATTTCAATATCGAATAATTTGCAACAAATTATAAATACATGAAACCACTCATCTGTTTTATATTCTGTAGCATACTATGCACCTCAATTTTAGCACAAGGCATAGAGAAAGGCGATAAATTTTTTGGTATCCAAACCAATCTAGCTTACACCGATTTATATAGCACCTATTTAGATTTAAGCTTAACAAAAAATGTAAAAAGGGCAGGTTTTCATATGGCACCAACCATGCAATGGGCAATTGAAAAAAACTTTGTGTTTGGTACTGCCTTACATGTGGGATATAATTCAGAAAAAACAAATTATAACTTTACGTATAGTCTTAAAGAATCCGAAGTTTTTGACTTAGGTTTAAATGCTTTTTCAAGATATTACATAGATATATTAAGAAATAAAAAGTTGAAGTTCTTTGGATTGGCAGGTGTCCATTTAAGTTATGCATCATGGAGTAATACTTATACAACCCCAGTAAACAATAACTCTGAAAGTGAATTAGTAGCTCGTGGTTCATTAGGCTTTGGCTTAGCTTATGCCGGCAGTAAGGGTATGATAGATATGAACATTAGCAATGCAGGATTGTTTTTGGGTTTTCATAAAAGGTTGAAGGGAAAGAGTGGGAAATAGAAATTCAGCAATTTGAATATAATCACCTTACAAAAAAGAGGCTGTATCTTTTATTAGATACAGCCTCTTTTTATTGTTCTATTTAACTTTAGTGACTATGATTGTGCAATTTGCTTGCAAACTCTTCGGCACCAATACTTTCTTCTTTTGCAGCTACTTTACTTTCTAATAAGCTGAACATTTTTTCAGTGCTAATTCTATGGTAGCTGTCTTCCACAAATTTTCTGTCTTTCATCATTCTATCAGCATAATCTTCTACCCATTGTTGGTTATCACCCAACATGCCTAACTGACCACCCATGTATTGAAACAATTGTTGCTTAGCAAAACCTCTGATGTCATCAGGTAACACTTCAATTTTATTGTCTTCTACTAATTTGCTGGTAATTAAAGTCCATTTTAAACTATTGCTGAAAGAAGGGAATTCAGCTTCGGCTTCTTCAGCAGTTTTTGGTTTTTCGCCACTGGTTTGAATCCAACGCTTTAAAAAGCTTTCAGGAAACTCCATGTTGGTATGGTCTAATAAGTGATGATAAATTTGATCATGCACTTGATTTTTGCTTTGAGCATCATAATAAACTTCAATATCTTCTTTTACTGCATTGCGTAATTCTTCTTCGCTTTTTATTTCTTTGTTCGGATAAGCAGCTAAGAAAAACTCTTCATTCATATCTGCTTTTTCAACAAAGCCTAATTTAGTAATGGTAAGTTTAAAGTTTTTATCAGCAACACCAGCAGTTGTGGCATCTAAACCTAAATCGGCTAAAATGGTTGCTAATTCTTTGTCTTCAAAAGCAGTAGCTAAATGTATATCTACTACATCATCTTTTTTCTTACCCATTAAGTTGCTTCTATAAGCAGGAGCAAAATATTTTACCAATAAGCTGTTGCCTTTATTTATACCACCTTCAACAACATTTCCTTCAGCATCTACTTCTGTAAATGTTACATTCAACACATGGTCTTCACTGCTTACAGTTTCAGGCTCAGTCATTTTGCCAAAACGAGTTTGTAAACGAGCTATTTCATCGTTCATCATTTCATCGGTAACAGTTACTTTATAACGAGTAACATTAATGTTGGTATTAATTTCAAAAGCTGGCTTTAAGCCAATTTCAAAAGCAAATGCATAATCAGCTGGATTGTTCATATCCAATTGTCTTGCATCAATATCTAGAGGTAAAGGCTGAGCAAAAATATCGAGTTGTTCTTTGGTTAAATACTCGTTTAACTGAGATTCTGCGGTACGTAACACTTCATCGGTAAATAAACTTTGACCGTACATTTTTTTCACTAAACCAGCAGGCACCATGCCTTTTCTAAAACCTGGAATATTGGCCGATTTTGCTTGTTTTTTTAAATTGCTTTCAAAGTTTTGTAAATAATCTTCTTTAGAAACTTTCACTGTAAGTTTATCGGTAAGATTACCAATGCTTTCTCTTGTAACTGTAGCCATTGTAATAGCGTTGTAGATTGTTTAAAATTAAAAAGTTGATAAGTGAGAGTTGAAGAGTAAAATCTGTCAACCTCTCCACTTATCAACTTCACTTTGGTGCGGGTGGAGGGACTCGAACCCCCATGCCTCACGGCACTAGATCCTAAGTCTAGCGTGTCTACCAATTTCACCACACCCGCAGATTTGCTTTTTTTGACTTAGGGATGCAAAAGTAGGGGAATTGCTGTAAATATGAAATACTTGAACCGGAAAGAATTTTTTTGGGCGAAAAAAGTATAAATTCGGGTTATAAAATTTGATTTTATGAGTGTAGCAGAAATGAAAAAAGAAGCCATCGTAAAAATTTCAGCTATCAATGATGAATTGGTATTAGCTGAAATTATTCAACATTTAAACAATCTAGAGCAGCAAAATGCAAAACCATTAGACATTGATTCTATTTGGAAAGAAGCTGTATCAGAATATGGTGAAGTACTTGAAAAATTAGCAAAATGATTACTAAGAAAGAAATATTGCAGTTGCATGAACTTTCCATTCAAACTTATGGCGGAGCTCATGGAATTAGAGATGAAGGCATGTTAGAAAGTGCTATTGCAAGACCATTTCAAACTTTTGGTGGCGAAGACTTATATCCAACCGTTTACGAAAAAGCAGCAGCATTTGCAGAAAGCCTAATTATTAATCATCCATTTGTAGATGGAAATTAAAGAACTGGTTTTGCTGTGATGTTAGCTACTTTAAGAAGGGGGAATATAAAACTTACAGCATCTCAAAACGATACTTACAATTTTGTTATTGCCATTTCTACAGGTGAAATGAAGTTTGAAGCCATTGTAGAATGGTTGAAAGAAAATACTAAAACGCTATAACGCTCTACAAAACTTGCAGTCTCGTAGTTGTATTCTGTTGCTCCTAGCTATAGCTTAACAAAAGTTACTTTGTGCAAAAAATAAACCTCTAAAGTTTTTTACAATCCAGAGGTCTATTTGATAAAAAGATTGCCAGAAAAAAAATAATCCTCAACAGCCTCCATTTCTTAGTACAGCATAAATTACATTACCCGAAACAGATAAATTATATACTTTACCATCCATAGAACAAAGTATGCGTTTCCATGTTTTTCCCTTGTTAGATGATTGATAAATACCGTATGGATGTCCACAAAATAAGTTTTCACCTACCTGAATAATAGAGGAAATAATGGCACTTGGTGGAAGCCCTGCGTCAATAGCCTGCCAGGTTTTACCACCATCGTAAGAGGTTTTTATTCTTCTGGTTTCCGACTGTGTATTGTAAGCAATAGCTGCAAACCCACCTTTAATAGGTTCTACATCAATGCCTACGCCACCCTCATTAATTACTACTGCCCAGTTTTCACCATTATCAGTAGATCTTATTATTCCACTCACACTGGTTGCCAATAGTAAACCATTCTGCTCTACCAGTTTCATTACCCAGCCTCCCACATAAACCTGTTTCCAAGATTTTCCGCCATTGGTAGATTTAAAAAGTCCGTTTTCTGATCCTATAAAAACAGAGCCAACAGCAGTTTCAAAAACGGTGTTTATACTACTTTTAAAGCTTGAGTACACAGGCAACCATGTATTGGTTCCGTTTGTTTTTTGTACAATTTCTCCATTATAATTGTACGCAAATATTCTGTTCTTAGCAGTTACTATATTACTCATTTTGTTTGGAAAAATTTCTTTTTTCCAAACAGCTGTTGTGGCATTGGCGTTACAGTGATATATTCCATTTCCAGCAGTTAAAAAAAGCCCTTTATCTGCTACAAAAACATTTCTACCCACACTATAATCATCTTTTATAGGTTTGGGCAGCCCTTCACTCATGTTTTGCCAGGTTTGTCCGCCATCGGTAGATTTAAAAACAATGTTTGGAGTTGCTGCATAATCACTTTTTTTTACTTGCTGACTATCTGAGAAAGCAGATGCATTTGGAAATTCTGACGTCTGCTCACTAGCAAAAAGGAATTGAAAACAGAGACCCGAAATAATTGGGATGTACAACAAAAAAGGAAGATGATTAATGATTTTCATGACTTTATTTAATTTGGTGAAACAATACAGTAAAGGTATTTACCACCAACAGCCTTGTGGTTTTTTAATAGTAAAAACTTGTAAAAGAGATGTAAAACGTTTGTAAAACAACCTGAAACTGAACTGTAATAGATTATTTTGCAGCCATGAAGTCATTTTTACTGTTTGCCGCTTCAATTGTTGGTAGTGGTATATTAATTTTTGTTGTTGCACTGAGCAATACAAAAAATGAAATTCCTGAGAAGCATATAGAAGTGGTATTACGTGATATTGGACATCGGCTCTTGCTTTCAGCTAAAGATTCTTCATCGAGGGTGCTGCCAATTAAACAATTGAATGAAGATACTTACCAGATTGCTTTTCAAACTACTTTTAGCGTTATTGCAGATACGCTCATGAACATTGTTAAAGGGGAGTTTCAACAAAACCCTTTGGCTAAAGATTATATTGTAAACCTAAAAAATTGTACACAACAAGAAACTGTTCTTGCATTTGAAATAAATAACCAAACTAGCGATTTAACACCTTGCAATGGCCGTACATTAGATGTTGGTTGTTACGTGATAGAGATTCATTTTTTAAGGGCAACTCCAATTAGTTTTTTTTGGTTGCTGCTGTTGCTAGTTCCTTTGGGTGTTATAGGTGTTACTATAAAAAACAAGTTTTGGAAAAAAGAAGATTCAATACCCACTTCAGATAATACCAATTTTATACCATTGGGCAATTACAAATTTTATGCTACCAATTATTTGCTTACAATAGAGGATAGAAGTACTACCCTATCTGAAAAAGAAACCAAAGCCTTGAAAATATTTGCAGAAAATATCAACCAAATAGTAGAAAGGGAACTGCTGATGAAAACCATCTGGGAAGATGAAGGTATTGTTGTTATTAGCAGAAATGTAGATGTATTGGTATCTAAATTACGCAAGAAACTAAGCGACGATAAAGCCATTAAATTGATTAATATTCATGGTAAGGGTTACAAATTGATGCTTGATTAGATTAGCGTCAAAAATGCTCAACGAGACTTGTAGTCTCGTAGTTATATTCTGTTGCTTGTAGCAACACCATTTAACTATATTATATATCTTCAATTGCAAAAACTGAATCGCATGAGTTATGAAAATGCTGAAGGATTTAAAATAAGAAATCAAGCCGCCACTCACTTTCTTACTTTTACAATCGTTGGTTGGATTGATATTTTTACGAGGCAACATTATAGAGATATTATTATAGATAGCTTTAAATATTGCCAGCAAAATAAAGGTTTACAAATTGGTGGTTATGTAATTATGAGTAATCATGTACATACAATTTTTACTGCTACACAAAACAATTTAAGTGATGTTGTGAGAGACTTTAAAACCTATACCAGCAAAGCCATTACAAAAGCCATTTTAACAGAACAAGAAAGCAGAAGAGCATGGCTAACATATATGTTTGAGTTTTATGCCAAAAGAACCAATGCCAATCAAATTTTTAAAGTTTGGACTAGTAACAATCATCCAGAAGAAATCTATTCGAGGGAGTTTTTGCTTAGCAAACTCAATTATATTCACTTAAATCCGGTTAGGGCAGGTTTAGTTGCAGAACCTGAACACTATTTATACAGCAGTGCTAGTAACTATGTACATAATAAAGGATTGATTGAAATTGATTTTTTATTGTGATGTTGGCAAATTGCCTAAGGCAATAGAATAACTCTTCGAGACTACAAGTCTCGAAGAGCTAGAGAGCTAGCATGCTAGTAATTATCTACATAATAAAGAGTTCATTGAAATTGATTTTATTGTGATGCTAGCAAATTGCCTAAGGCAATAGAATAGGACTTCGAGACTACAAGTCTCAAAGAGCTAAAGGGCTACAAAACTTGTAGTCTCATAGTTATATTCTGTTGCATGTAGCAACTCTCTAAATATTCATTACAAAACCCTCACCCCAATATCATCTACTTCAATAAAATATTTATTTAAGCCATCTAAAGGGCGATAAAATTTATTGGTAATACAAAATTTTCTTCCTTTCAAATTATATAAAATATCCATTATAATCCAATTACTTTTTGCTAAAAAAGGAACATTGAATTGTAGCTCTATAGTAGCAGTTTCTTTCTTAAATGTAAAATAATTGGCTGGCAATTTTAAGGCATCTTGCTTAACCAATGATTTGGTTTTTATGAGTTGAATTATATCTTTAAAACGCATTGTTGAATCGTTCAGTTCTAAAAAAAAATAGTCGTTTTTTACGCCTTTATAAAAATTGGTGTCTAACGAAATTTGAATGCCAGTACTATTCAATTGTGGCTGTGTTGCCGAAAAAATATATCTATCTAAACCCAATAAACTTTCATTAATTACATACACATCTTTTCTAACACCTAATTTATGCTGAACGTATAAAACAGGATAAAAATCGTTATCGCCAAACGATAATAAAACAGCATTTTGAGGGCATGCCGCCAACTGTAATTTTATTTGATTCACAATACTATCGCCGTACAGATGATTGGGCAATTCAAAATTATTAGCCTGTTGATTGGAATAGGTTAAATATGTATGAAACTGCACCATCACTTCATTGGCATATTTAATAGCAATCTTTCCTACAGGGCTTTCAAACAAACTATTTTGCTCTTGCAACTTTTTAAATGTTTGAATACTTTTTTGTGCAATAGCATTATACAAATCTAACTGCTGCTTATTTAAACAATTATTGTTCAAAGGCAGTTGAAATATTTCAGCTTTAACTGCTTCTCCCCCTTGATTATTTAACAAACTACTGGCATACATACTATAAGCTCTAGCTAAACTGTATAATGCTGAATCGGTTAAAGTTGCTTCATTAGAATACTCATTTATTACATCTTTATACCAACCTGCATAACCATAAAATAAATGCAGGTGATAATTTCTTATTTGATAATCATCTACATAATTTCTATAATCTACTTTATAGTCATCTGCTCTTTTTGTGATAGGTAATTGATAATACACTGCAATAGAAGCATCGTACATCAAATAACTTTTTTCATTTACCAATTCTCCATGTTCAACTATTTTGGTAGTAACTGTCCATCCGTTTTTTCTTTTTTCAAAGCCTACTGCCGGATAATCCAATACTCTAATATCATAAGTATTGTAAAACTTATCTGCTACTTCTTCAATAGTGGGTATTTTTGTTTGTGCACCTAATTTGCAAAAAATAAAAACTGCTACAAAAACAAAGATTTTTTTAACCCACATATTAATTACTTTGCGTTAAAGTTAATTGTGCAATGGCAGAAGTAAAAGAAAAGTTACGCATTGATAAATACTTATGGGCTATACGTTTGTTTAAAACCAGAAGCCAAGCAGGAGATGCATGTGATAAAGGCAAAATAAAATGGCAAGGCAATAATGTAAAAGCTGCTAAAGCGGTTAATATTGGTGAAGAATATGAAGTAAAAACAGAAGCCCGAAAATGGGTGATAAAAGTGACTGGATTATTAGAAAAAAGAGTGGCTTATCCCGAGGCTATTAAACATTATGAAGATGTAACCCCACCAGAAGAATTAGATGTGGTGAAATTTCAGCCATCGGCATTTAATACTGGTAAACGTTTAAGTAAAGTTGGACGACCCACTAAAAGAGACAGAAGAGATATTGAAAATTTTACAAGTAGTGATGATGAATAGAAAAATATTTATACTAGTCATTCTTCTTTTCAACTCATATAAGACTTTTGCTCAGAGTGAGACAACTAAAGAGCCTTCAACTTACAAAGACTCTATACATACAATTGTTGATTTACCAGCCGAGTTTCCTGGAGGAAATGTTGTTTGGCATAAATATCAACAACGCAACTTAAATGTTGAACTTGATTCAACAGAAGTTAGTTCAACATTAATTGCCAGTTTTATTGTTCATAAAGATGGAAAGCTTTCTGACATTACGATTCAAAATCCTAAACCGAGTAGAAGTAAAATAGAAGCGGCTTACATAAAACTGTTAAAAAGTGGACCAAAATGGATTCCTGCATTTAAGAATGGAAGAAAAGTGGCCTCAAAAGTTTCATGGTCAATTACGATATACATATCTGAAGAATAGCTTTATACTACATTTGCACCATGCACATTCACATTATATCAGTTGCACCAGAATTATTGGATAGTCCTTTTGCTCATAGCATTATGAAACGTGCAAAAGAAAGAGGTTTACTCAATATTCATACTTATAACTTACGTAAATGGGCAATTAATAAACATGGTCAAATTGATGATTACCAATATGGTGGTGGTGCAGGTATGGTAATTATGTGTGAACCTTTAATAAATGCTATTGAAGAATTACAACAAACCAACCAATTTGATGAAATTATTTACATGACCCCCGATGGAAAAAACTTCAATCAACAAACCGCTAACCGTCTTTCTTTAAAAGAAAATATTCTCATTATTTGTGGGCATTATAAAGGCATTGATCAGCGAATTAGAGACCATTATATTACCATGGAAATTTCTATTGGCGATTATGTATTAAGTGGTGGCGAACTAGCTGCTGCTGTTGTTGTAGATGCCATTGGACGATTAATTCCTGGTGTATTAAACGATGAAACATCGGCATTAACAGATTCTTTTCAAGACAATTTATTGGCCCCTCCTGTTTATACAAGGCCAGCAGATTTTAGAGGATGGAAAGTGCCCGATATTTTATTAACGGGCGACCCTAAAAAAGTAGAGGATTGGCGTATGGATCAATCGCTACAAAGAACTCAAGAAAAAAGACCCGATTTATTAGATTAAGTCTTCTTCACTATTTATTTTCAATTCAACTACAAATACTTGCCTAATTGGGGTATTGCAAAAACTTGCTTAAGTATATAAAACCAATAGGAGAGTTTAGTTTTACACTATCGAATTAATCCAAATTCTTAGAAAAATCCAAATCCACAAAATCCTGTTTTTAACATCCAATTCTAGAAGAAAAACCTATCCAACATTCTAAGAAAAGCCAATCGAAATTTAAAATGATTGACACTTATAAAAAATCTCACTTCTTTCAAGTGAGATTTTTTATTGCAATAATTTCAATAAAACTGCTGTCTTAATGGAGCATCATTCTAACCAAAACATCCACTTTAAACCAATTACCCCTGTAGTTTTACACTATCAAATTAATCCAAATTCTTAGAAAAATCCAAATCCACAAAATCCTGTTTTTAACATCCAATCCTAGAAGAAAAACCTATCCAACATTCTTAAAACAACAAACATTAAAAAATCGTCCCTCTAAAAAACCTCACTTTTAAAAAAGTGAGGTTTTTTATGTAGTATAATCAAAGAGTCAAAATATTAGAATATTATTTTGCGTTTGTTACCTTATTTGGCGTATCTAATAAATGAAGTTTATACTTTTTAATTGCATGTATAATTTGTTTTTTCCAATGGTCAGGTTTTGTACTATATCCAGCTTTTGCCATTGCAGTAACCCAAATGGTATAATTCATGTTCCCCTTTAGTTTTGTATAATATTTTTTTCGAGTTAGCATTTTACAAAACTCTCTATACGATTCTTCAGCACTGCCAAAATGCTTGTATTTTGTTTTAATACCTTTGGTTTTCAATAAATTATTTTTACCAACAACACCAAAATGATTGTTTAATAATTTAACAGTTCTACTTCTTCCTCCTCCAGATTCTACAACACTTATAGCGGTAATTACACTTCTTGGAATTCCAAATTCTTCAGATAAAGATTGTACCAATTGCTTATATTGTTCAATATATTTTGTTACAAAATCGGCCTTAGCTTTTGTAGCATACAAACTGAAAAAGAATAGTAGCAAACAAGTTTTCGGTAAACGAGAAAACAACTTTTGCATATACTTGTATTTAGGTAAATAATAGCTCAGCATTACAAAATAGGGTTATTATTTTAAAATCTATTAATTTGGTTGCACAATTATTCAACAATCATGCCATGAGAACACTATTATTCATTCTATTCATTTGTTTTAGTTTAACTATCACTGCTCAAATTACTATTACAAGAGATCCAGAAATTGAAGCAATGGTTAAAGAGGTAAATTCCGATTCACTTAAATCGTACATCTATCAAATGGTTGCTTTTGGTACTAGAAACACTCTGAGTAATCAAAACTCTACAACAAGAGGAATAGGTGCTGCAAGAAAATGGGTACTCAACAAATTCAATGATTTTGCTAAAACATCAAATGGAAGATTAACAGCTTTTATAGATACAACTACTTACAAACCAGATGGAAAAAGAGTAGATAGAAACATTCTTCTAGGCAATGTTGTAGCTACATTAAAAGGAACTGATACTGCTGATAAAAGAGTATTTATTATTAGTGGGCATTTAGATGGCATGCGTACCAATGTAATGGATAGTGTTGGTGATGCTCCAGGTGCCAATGACGACGCAAGTGGGTGTGCAGCCGTTATTGAATGTGCTAGAATAATGAGTAAACGCAACTTTCCTGCTACTATTATTTTTGTTACTGTTAGTGGAGAAGAGCAAGGTTTATTAGGTGCCTATTATATGGCAAAAAAAGCCAAACAAGAAAACTGGAATATTGAAGCTGTTTTAAATAATGATATTATGGGCAGCAATAATAGCAGTGAAACCAATAATATTAACAACAATCAGCTTCGTGTTTTTAGTGAAGGATTACCAGCATATGAACTAGATAAAAATGGCAAACAAATTCGTCAACTAGGTTTAGAAAACGATGGAAAAGCCCGCCAATTAGCACGTTATGTAAAAGAAATTGGAGAACGCTATGTAGATAATATGCAAATTGTAATGATTTATAGAAATGATCGTTTTTTACGTGGTGGAGATCATACTCCATTTGTAGAAAATGGTTTTGCCGCTGTACGTTTTACCGAAATGAATGAAAACTATTATCACCAACACCAAGATGTAAGAAAAGAAAACGGTATTCAATATGGAGATTTACCAGAGTTTATGGACTTTGAATATTTAAGAAAAAATACAGCAGTAAATCTTAGCAACTTAGCCAATTTATCAAAAGCACCAGCCATGCCAGAAGAAGTAAAAGTGGAGGTAAAAAAACTAAGTAACTTTACTTATTTATATTGGAAAGCCCCGAAAACAGGCAAAGCAAAAGGATATTTTATATTGATGAGAGAAACTACTAGTGCAGTTTGGCAAAAGAAATTTTATACAGAATCTTTAGACTATAAATTGCCTTACAGTAAAGACAATTATTTTTTTGCAGTACAAAGTGTAAACCAATTGGGTAACGAAAGTTTACCTGTTGTACCAATGCCTGCTAGATAAAATATGAAGAATGCTAAATTATTAATTATGAAACAACTTATTCTTACCATTTGTATTAGTGTGGCATTATTTTCTTGTAAAAAGAGTACAGAAGAAATGATAGACGCTAATGCTGAAAAAATTATGATAGATGTTGCTTATGCAACCACAAGTACTCAGCAAAAAATGGATGTGTATTTACCTGCAAATAGAAGTACGTCAAGTACCCACACAGTTATTATGATTCATGGTGGAAGTTGGAGTGGTGGCGATAAAGCAGATTTTAACAACGATATCCCAAATCTAAAGCCTTTGTTGGGTAACTATGCTATTATTAATTTGAATTATAGATTAGCCAACGGTTCTACCATTTTATTGCCACAGCAACTTGCTGATATTGATGACGCATTTACTTTTATACACAGCAAAGCAACAGAATACAATATTAATACTTCTAAAATTGCTGTAATGGGTGCAAGTGCAGGAGCTCATTTAACTTTATTGAAAAGTTATAAAAATAATTCCGATGGTAAAATTAAAGCTGTAGTAAATTTATTTGGCCCAACTGATATGGCATGGATGTATAACAACCATCCTATGGCATCATTAACACAACCCATTATTGTGAATGCTGTTGGAGGCACTCCAACTACTAATGCTGCTGCATACACAAGCGGTAGTCCTATTAATTTTGTTACAGCAACAGTTCCTCCAACCATCATTTTTCATGGAACTGCCGATCTTGTTGTACCAATAAGTGAAAGCAATAATTTACAAAGCAAATTACAATTAGCAGGTGCTACGCATCAATACATCACTTACACAGGAGAAGCACATGGCTGGAGTGGTGCCAACTTAGTTGATACCTATAATAAAGCAGTGGCTTTTATAAAGAATTATGTGAAATAACTAACAATTTTCAGATAATTTTCTTTATTAAAGTTTAACTAAAGTATGATAATTAAATACCCCTCTAATTAGGGAATTAATGTTCATTACAATATTTAATTTGCTGGATATTAATTTTATAGTAAATATTTGCAGAAAAATTTATTGTATGACGATTTTTAAAACTAACCAAAATTCTAATCTATTAATAGGCTTATGTATTCTTATTCTCTGTTCATGTAAAAAAGATACTACTTCAAGTAATATTTCATTAGGAAAATTAAGCGGTAGTATTCAAACTTGGGATGATAAGCTTAACTCTATAAATGATGCTCAAGGCATTACCGTTACTATTGGTAATTTACCAAATACAAACACAACAACTGATGCAAATGGTAGATTTTCTTTCGAAAATTTACCTTACGACGAGTATGAAATTGTAATAAGTAAATCTGGCTATGGAACAAAAAAAGTTATTGGTGTTAAACATGCATCTACAACAACCACTATTCCAGTAATAGGTTTTGGTAAAGTTTCTACTACTGTAGTTAGTAGTTTCTCAATAAATGGCAATACGTTTAACGGAGAACCAGGTGTTTCATTTAATTATGCTTTTAGTCCTGCCCCAACTACAAGTAACAGAAGCTTTGTTCGCTATTTTTTTAGCAATGCTGCAACTGTTTCTAATACCAATTATTCGGCTTTTAGTTCTTTAAGAAGTTATTCCAGCAACATCAGTTTTGCCGGTTTTAACAATGGGGAATTAGCTGCAATGGGTTTTACAAGTGGACAAACCATTTTTGTGAAAGTATATGGAGATTCCTTTCAATCTAATGATTATATAGAACCCAATTCAGGTTTACGAATATTCCCCAATTTAAATAATACCTCACCAGCTGCCGTTAGTTTTGTGATGCCTTAAGCAAAATATCAATAAAAATTAAAAGTCCCGGATGAACAATCATTCGGGACTTTTAATTGGATTTGGAAGAAACAAATTAATAAAAATTATCTTCCTCCACCAGGACATTTCTCTTTAATATAATTGGTAATTAAAGTAAATAAATGTTGGGATGTGCCTCTGCCTTCATTAATACTATGTGAACGGTTTGGATAACTCATCATACTAAATTGTTTGTTGTTTTTTACCAACTCATTAATCAACAATTCGGTGTTTTGATAATGTACATTATCATCGCCAGTGCCATGAATGAGTAATAAATTTCCTTTTAAACCTTTGGCATGTGTAATAGCTGATGCTTGCGTATAATCAGCTTTATTTTCTTGTGGCAAACCCATGTAACGTTCTTCATAAATATTGTCGTAAGTAAATCTGCTTGCAACAGGTGCAACTGCAATACCTGTTTTATAAATTTCAGGATATTGAAACATTAAGTTTAAAGTGGTTGAACCACCACCACTCCATCCACTTACTAATATTCTGTCTTTATCTACATAATTCCATTTTAAAATTTCTTTAGCTGCCATTGCCTGATCACGAACATTTAAAATACCCACTTTTTTATAAATACTTTTACGCCATGCTGCTCCTTTTGGAGATGGAGTGCCACGTCCGTCAAGACTAATTTGTATGTAACCATCAGCAGCCATATCACTCATATAAAATGGGAAACCAGCATTGCCATACGTATCACTTACAGTAGTTGCTCCAGGTTCTGTATATACATAAAATACAACAGGGTATTTTTTAGTACTATCAAAATTATTAGGCAATACTAACCAGCCATCCATAGCAACACCATCTTCGGTTGTAATTTTAATAAATGATGCATTCGATTCTTCTTTTGCAGCACTACGCTTTGCAGCTGGTTTAATTACTTCACCAGTTTTTAAATTCACCCATTCTTCCGAAGGCATAGTAGTAATATTAGAAAAACCATGTTTGGCAAATAAACCAGTTGGTGAAATTTGGTAAGTATGTGTTCCTTTTTGATTGGCAGAAGAAATCAATTCAGCATTTCCATCTCCTTTTAAATTTACTCTATATAAATATTGCTGTAAAGCATTTTCTGGCGATGCTGTAAAATACACATAACCATTGGCTTCATCAATGGCACCAAAACCAATCATATCATAATTGCCTTTGGTTAACAAAGTTTCTTTTTTACCATCTTTACTAATTAAATAGATATGTCTCCAACCATCTTTTTCACTCACCCATAAAAAATCTTTACCACCATTTACCCACTCCCAACCTGTTAGATCATCGTTGTTCCATCTGCTTTTAATATCAATCCATGCAGCATCTTTTTCTTCATTTACCAATGACGCAACTCCGCTTACGGTATTCAACAACATAATTTTACTTACTTGTTGTTTGCGATCTAATTGTTGAATAATTAATTCATTATTAGCTGCCCACTCCATTCTTGGAATATAATGCTGTACCGCATCACCAGGTACTTTCATCCAATTGGTTTTGGCTGTTGCAATATTTACAACTCCCACTCTGCACATAGAAGGATCTTCACCCACTTTTGGATATTCTACAGGCACTGTTAATGAATAAATCGAATCGGTATTATTAATCATTAAAAAATTACGAATTTTTCTTGCATCAATTTGCCAGTAAGCAATGCTTTTGCTATCAGGACTCCATCTAAAACCATCTCTACAACCAAACTCTTCTTCATACACCCAATCGAATGTGCCATTGATAATTCTATCTGTACCATCTTTAGTTAATTGGGTAATTTTATTGCTCGTTAAATCTTCTACATATACATTGTGGTTGCTTACGTAAGCTGCCTTACTACCATCAGGACTAATTTTTGCAAACATTAAAGAAGAAGCTGGTAATGTTTTACCCAATTGTTTTAATGTGCTATTGGCTTTATTAAAAATATAATAATCGCCTTTGGTTTCGTAACGCCAAACTTTTTTAGTGTTGGTAAACAGCAAAAACATTTGTTCATTTTCACTTACTGAGAAACTTTTTACAGCAATGGCTTTACCATCTTGTGTCAACTTTGCTTTTTCTACTAAAGTTGATTTTGTAAAATCGGGTAATTGATACTTAACAATACCTGCTGCTTCATTGGCATAATAGGCATTGCCATCTTTGGTCCAGTTGATAGACCTTGAACGTTGTGCGTTTGCTGAAAAAGCAATTAAGCAAATAGAAATAACTAGAAAGCAATGTATTCGTTTCATAATTCAATTAATTAAGGGCTGAAAGTAAAAGTTTAGGCTGATACTGAAAAATGAGAACTGAAATTTGTTATGAATGGTGGGATTGGAACACGGATGACACGGATTAAGCTGATTAAAACGGGTTTTTATTTTTGCCACAGAAACACAGAGCATAAATTGACTAATATACTCCTCCCTCCTCGGAGGGGCAATACAAACTTCAATTGAATAACATACTTTTTGGGGTGGGTTTACAAGTAGAAATCATTAAAAATCCATTCAATCAGCATCATCTGCGTTCTATCTTTTGAGAAACACAGAATAAATCAGTGCAAATCCGTACAATCAATGTCATCAGCGTTCCAATTTCCCCGATAACGTTATCGGCAGAATTCTTTACATATTACAATTGGTTTCACCTATTTTTGCGGCACAAAAAATTAAAAAATGGCCGTATTAGTTAACAAAGATTCTAAGATTTTAGTACAAGGTTTTACCGGTACTGAAGGTACTTTTCATGCCACTCAAATGATTGAGTATGGAACGAATGTAGTAGGTGGTGTAACGCCCAATAAAGGTGGTACAACACATTTAGATAAACCCGTTTTTAATACAGTTGCCGATGCTGTAAAAAATACTGGTGCCAATGTGAGTATCATTTTTGTACCACCAGCTTTTGCTGCTGATGCAATTATGGAAGCTGCTGATGCTGGAATTGCTTTGGTAGTATGTATTACAGAAGGAATTCCTGTACAAGACATGGTAAAAGTGAAAAACTATTTACAAGGTAAAACCACTCGTTTAATTGGTCCAAACTGCCCAGGTGTTATTACTGCAGAAGAAGCTAAAGTGGGCATTATGCCAGGTTTTATTTTTAAGAAAGGCCGCATTGGTATTGTTTCTAAAAGTGGAACATTAACCTATGAAGCTGCTGACCAAGCTGTAAAAGCTGGTTTAGGCATAAGCACTGCCATTGGTATTGGTGGAGATCCAATTATTGGTACTCCAACTGTTGAAGCAGTGAAATTATTAATGGAAGATCCTGAAACCGATGGTATAATAATGATTGGTGAAATTGGTGGTAGCATGGAAGCAGACGCTGCTCGTTGGATTAAAGACAATAAAACTAAACCGGTGGTAGGATTTATTGCTGGTCAAACTGCTCCTCCAGGTCGTAGAATGGGTCATGCTGGTGCAATTGTTGGTGGTGCAGATGATACTGCTGCAGCTAAAATGAAAATTATGGCTGAGTGTGGTATTGCTGTAGTTGCAAGTCCAGCAGATATTGGTAAAACAATGGCTGCTGAATTGGCGAAAAAGTAATTTTGAAGTTTATAGAGTATATATAGTTTAAAAGTTTAGTTTAAAAGTGCCTTTGCGAAAGCAAGGGCATTTTTTCTTTGTGTACTTTGTATCCTTCGTTTCTTCGTGTGAAACAAAAAATACCCACAAAGCGGTATTGCTTGCTTTCTATTATTAGAACATATTGCAGTTGAATAAATCAGTAACCTGAATTATTCAAATTTCACAGGGGGATGGCTTATGACAGCAATGTCATAAGCTTTTTGTATTTATTTATGTAATTAGCACAGCTTTTGCATCGCTGTTAAGTTAACAGTACTTTTACCAACTTAACTTATAGATATGGCTACTAAAATTTCAATATCTCTTTTGCTTTTGTCTTCATGCTTCTTCTTAAAAGCCCAAACCACCGATACCTTATTTAAAAGTGAGTGGATTAGAATAGATACACTCATCATTAAACAAAATCAACCCAAAACTGCGTTGGCAGCAGTTAATAAAGTATACGAAAAAGCCAAGCAGCAACAATTGCAACCACAAATTATAAAATGCTTGGTGTACAGGTTAAGTTTAGAAGACCGAGTTTTTGACAATAAACCCAACAATGCCATTTCTATTTTGGAAAACGAAATTGCAGTTACTAAAGACGAGGCTGCTAAAAGCATTATATACTGTTTATTAGCCAACAGATACCAACAGTACTTTAACAACAACCGCTGGAAATATTACAACCGAAGCAAAACAACCAATTTTAGCAAAGCTGATATTGAAACCTGGAATGCAGATGATTTTAATGAAGCTATTACTAAAAATTATTTAGTAAGTATTGCAAATGCTTTTTTATTAAAAACAGTAAAACTAGAAGATTTTGATGCCATTATTATTAAAGGAAATACCCGAAAATTAAGACCAACCTTGTTCGATATTTTAATGCATGAAGCATTGGATTATTTTAAAACAGGCGATTATTATATAACAAAGCCTACTTATGCTTTTGAGTTAAAAGATATCAAAGCATTAAGTACTGCCAATGAATTTATTACTGAAAATTTTGAGAGTAAAGATTCTACAGCCCATCAACTGATTGCCTTGCATTTGTTTCAGGATTTAATCGATTACCATATAAATGATGCTGATAAAAATGCATTCATTCATGTAGATATTGAAAGAATACAATGGGTAAATACTTACTTAACAAATGATAAAAAAGAAGAAAAATATTTAACAGCATTAATTAATTTATCGAAACTTCCATTTAATACTGCTGCACAAGCCAATTATTTATTGGCAGAAAATAAATTTGACAAAGCTTCCAACTACAAACCTTTTCAAGATACTAACAATAGATATGCTTTTGTAGAAGCATTAAAAATAATTGATGCTGCTTTACTTAAATTCACAGAGGAAAGTGAAGGACGAGCTAATTTATTGAACCTGAAAAATCAGATTCATGAAAAGAAAATCAGTACTCAAACAGAAAAAGTAAATGTGCTAAATAAGCCATTCAGGGCATTGGTGAATTATAAAAATATAGATACCGTTTTTATTAGAATTATTAAAGTTGACGGTTCTAAAAAAGAGTTAAGTAATAATTATTACACGGATTTTGCTGACTACAATAAATTTTCAGCTTATAAAAAATTCTACCAGCTTTTACCCAAAACCAACGATTACCAAAATCATTCAGTTGAAATAAAAATTGATGCTTTACCAGCAGGAAAATACATGCTGTTAACCAGCAGTGGTGCAGATTTTATTGATACAGCAGATGAAATGAGTAAACAGTATTTCTATGTTTCCAACATCAGCTATATAAGAAATGGCAACGATTATTTTGTCTTGAACAGAGAAACTGGCAAACCAATGCTAGCCGTTGAAGCAAAGATTTATAAAGACGAATGGAATAGCTCAACTAATAAAAACACAAGAAGCTTAGTAGCAACAAAAAAAACAGACAACAACGGCTTTTTCAGCTTTACACCAAAAGAGAATTATGGTAATTTTTATTTTGAATTTATTGCAAAAAATGATGCTCTGTTTTTAGATAACAGCGATTATATATACAGGAGCTATAGCAACAACAAAAACGATAACAACGATTGCAATAAAAACGAAATAGAAGATTACGAAATAGATAAAGCCAAAATATTCTTTTTTACAGATAGAAGTATTTACAGGCCTGGACAAAAAGTTTATTTTAAAGGCATTGGTATAACCAAAGACTTTAAAACAAAAACCGAAAAAATATTTTCACCAAAAGACAGTATTAAAGTTTTTTTATTAGATGCTAATGACGACGAAATAGACTCTTTGAGTTTTAAAGCAAACGAGTATGGCTCTTTCTCTGGCAACTTTAAAATTCCACAAAATGTATTGACTGGAGGCTTTAAAATTGAAGCAGATGATTTTGATAATAGTGAAAAAGGTTTTCGTGTAGAAGAGTACAAACGCCCCAAATTTTATGTAGAATTTGAAAAAGTAAAAGGCAGTTATACAATAAATGATAGCATTACCATTACCGGATTTGCAAAAGCTTATGCAGGCAATAATATTGATAATGCAACAGTAAAATTTACTGTAAATAGAAATGCTAGATTTATTTATGATTGGTATTGGAGAGGTGGTTATAGGCCAAGAAGTATTAATACAGTTATTACAGATAGTATCATTAAAACAGATGCATCAGGTAAATTCAGTATTACTTTCAAAGCCTTACCAGAAGAGGCTGTTGATAAAAATACTGACCCTTTATTCGACTTTAGCATTAATGCAGATGTAACAGATACCAATGGTGAAACTAGAAATAGCAACACAACTGTTACCGTTGGTTACAAGAGTTTAATTCTAAACTTAACTGCTCCATCAATTGCAATTGCTGATAGCTCTCAACAAATATTTATTGCAACGAAAAATCTGAGCAACGAAAATGAACCAGCTGAAGTAAAAGTAATAATATACAGCGTTGAAACTCCACAAAGATTAATCAGAAAAAGATATTGGCAACAAGCCGACCAATACATTTTTACGAAAGAACAATACACTCAGCATTTTCCAAATGATGATTATGCCGATGAGTTGAATGAAAAAAATTGGGCTGCAAGCAATGAAGTCTATTCAACTATTCTTGATACTAAAAAAGAAGCTTCATTTACTTTAACCAAATCACAATTACCTATTGGTTATTATAAAATTGAAGCCATTACAAAAGACAAGGAAGGCAACGAAATAAAGGATATAAAGTACATGCAGTTGTTTAGTAAAAATGCTACAGCGTATCCTCAGTACAATTTTAAATACATTGTAAACAACCTTATTCAGCCTGCAGAAACTGCAACATTTTTAAGAGGCAGTATGGCCAATGAAATATTTGTGATACAGGAAGTTCAAAATAAAAATATTGCTGCCAATAATTATTCATTTAATCAATATAAAAAAGGAATTAACGCTTTAAACTATACAGCAACAGAGAAAGACAGAGGCAATATTGGTATTAACGAAGCCTATATTATTCACAACAGAGTCTATACCAACCAATACACTGTTCAGGTACCTTGGAGCAATAAAGAATTACAGGTAAATTATACCAGTTTTAGAAATAAAACTGAACCTGGCAATAAAGAATCCTACACCGTAAATATTAAAGGCAATAAAGGTGAAATAGTGGCTGCTGAATTATTAACGACCATGTATGATGCAAGCTTAGATCAGTTTGTAAAACATGAATTTGTTGAACCACCCTTATGGAAATTGAATTATTACAGTAACAGTTTTTCTTCCAATCAAAATTTTGTTCTGGAAAACTCTATACCAAACAGAGATGATGACTATGAGCGACAAACTTTTACGATTTATCATGATAAACTTATCAAAAACATCAATGAAATAAGTAGAATACAACCATTGTGGTGGAAGCATCCTAATGATTTCTCCTACATGCAGTTTGACAATAACAAAAACAATGTATTAGGATTTGCTGCTCCAGGTGCTAGCTCAACTTTAAGTGGCAGATTAGCTGGGGTAAATATTGTATCAGAAGGAAATGGACAACGAATGGATGAAGTTGTGGTAATCGGCTATGGAACTTCCAAAAAAGCTAGTATGACAGGTTCTGTAGCTTCTGTAGTTATACGAGGTGCAAGTTCACTAAAAGCTGGTTCAAACCCACTTTATGTAGTAGATGGCGTAATAGTAGATGCAGATAAAGCAACGATGAATCCTGATGATATTGGCTCTATAGAAGTATTAAACGATGCATCTGCAACTGCTCTTTATGGAGCAAGAGCAGCAAATGGTGTAATCATTATCACCACAAAAGAAGGTGCTAAAAAGATAGAACAAGAACAAGCACTGAAGCCACGTAAAAACTTCAACGAAACAGCCTTCTTCTTTCCCAATTTATATGCTGATACTGCTGGCAATTATACTTTCAGTTTTACCATCCCAGAAGCACTCACCCAATGGAAATGGCTCAGCTTTGCTCATACCAAAGATTTGGCTTTTGGCAGCAACAGTGCTACCATTACTACCCAAAAAACATTAATGGTACAACCCAATGCACCAAGATTTTTAAGAGAAGGCGACAATATGGAATTTGTTACCAAAATTGCCAATCTGAGTGACAAGGAATTAACAGGACAATGCACTTTAGAACTTTTTGATGCAATCACAGGTGCAAGTGTAGATGGTTGGTTTCAAAATAGTTTTCCAACCCAATACTTTACTGCTGCTGCTAACCAAAGTACAGTAGTGAAATTTCCGATACAAATTCCATTCAATTACAATAAACCATTAACCTGGAGAGCAACTGCAAGATCAGGTGCTTTTGGTGATGGTGAAGAAAATACTTTACCAGTTTTAACCAATAGAATGTTGGTTACAGAAAGTTTGCCCTTGTATTTAAAATCTGGCGAAAAAGAAAAATCATTCGCCTTCGATAAGTTAATTAATACTACAAGTGAAAGTTTAAATCATGAAGGTATTACAGTTGAATACACAGCCAATCCAATATGGAGTGTTGTTCAATCATTGCCTTATTTAATGGAATATCCGTATGAATGTGCTGAGCAAACTTTCAACAGAATGTATGCTAACGCACTTGCGTCATCTATTATAAATAAATATCCAAAAATTAAAGCGGTTTTTGAAGAATGGAAAAAAGATACCACTGCTTTTAAATCGAACCTTCAAAAAAATGAAGAATTGAAACAAGTATTATTACAAGAAACTCCTTGGGTATTGAATGCAACAACCGAACAACAAAAACAAAAAAACATAGCTCTACTTTTTGATGTTGTGAAAATGAGTAATAGTATTAATGAAGTGATTGAAAAATTACAACAACTACAAAGCTCAAATGGTGGCTTTGCATGGTTCAAAGGTGGATATGAAAGCAGATACATCACGAATTACATTGTAACAGGAATTGGCAAGTTAAAAAAGATCAATGCTCTATCTAAAGAACAAACTGAAAAACTTGAAACCATTGCAAATAAAGCATTGGCGTACTTAGATGAACAGTTATTGAAAGATTATAATCAACTCAAAATAAATAAAGTTGATTTGAACAAAAACAATCTATCATCAACTCAAATTCAGTATTTATACATGCGTAGTTTTTATAACAACGATTTAAAAAATAGAGATGCATATAATTACTTTTATGATCAAGCTAAACAATATTGGAATCAACAAAACACGTACAATACAGCATTGATTGGTTTAGTTTTATACCGTAACAACGAACGAAGATTTGTAAATGTAAACCTGTTGCCTGCTGTTATAGAAAATGCTGTAGAAGATACTACCAAAGGCACTTTATATTGGAAAGATAGAACAGCTTGTTTTTGGTATGCATCACCAATTGAACATCAAAGCACTATGATTGAGTTCTTAGCTGAAGTTGCTGCTAAAGATAATTTTGTGGGCTTAACACAAAAAATTGATGCAGCTAAAACATGGCTTATCTTAAATAAGCAAACCAACAACTGGCAAACAACAGTGGCTACAGCCGATGCTTGTTATGTTTTATTAAATACAGGAAGTGATTGGGTGAATAATAGTAATCAAGTGCAAATAAAATTAGGCACTCAAATAATCAACAGCCAACGAGCAACCAACAACGAGAAACAACAAACGAGTTACGGATATATCAAAGAAAGAATTCCTGGCGATAAAGTAAATGCAGCAATGGGAAATATTACAATTCAACAATCCACCAATTCGTCAATTCAACAATCATCACCTTCATACGGTGCAGTGTACTGGCAATATTTTGAAGATTTAGATAAAATAACAGAAGCTTCCTCACCTCTTTCATTAAAGAAAAAATTATTTGTAGAAAAGAATACCGATAAAGGAAAAGTACTAGAACCCATTAATGAAAATGATGAATTGAAAGTAGGCGATAAATTGGTTGTACAAATTGTATTGAGTAGCGATAGAACCATGGAATATTTACACCTAAAAGATATGAGAGCAAGTGGCACAGAACCAGTAAATGTATTGAGTACTTATAAATGGCAAGATGGACTAGGCTACTATGAAGCCACCAAAGATGCAAGTACCAATTTCTTTATCGATAGATTGGAAAAAGGAACTTATGTTTTTGAATATCCTTTGTATGTTACACATACAGGTACGTTTAGTGTAGGTATTGCAACCATTCAATGTATGTATGCACCAGAGTTTACCAGCCACAGTGAAGGAATAAAAATTAAGGTAAAAGAATAGGTTTAATAAACCTTTTAACGAATCAAATCAACCCCGTCAACGGCTACCAGCCTTGACGGCGGTGATTTTATTTTCAATTCTTTACAACCGCTGACGAGGCTAAAAGCCGTCGTCAGGGTTATTGGTTCTTCAGAGTCTCTAACTCCTACTACATTTGTAGCATGGAATATAATATCTCCAACACCACTAACCAATTACCACTCACTACTCCCGATTATATCATTGTTGGTCAAGGTATTTGTGGCACATTCTTATCATACTATTTACATAAAGCAGGAAAGAAATTTTTGGTGTACGATGAAGCCAAACCTTTCACTTCCAGCAAAGTCGCCAGTGGAGTTATCAATCCTGTTACAGGAAGAAGAATTGTACGCACCTGGATGATAGAAGACATAATGCCATTTGCAGTAAATATTTATCAGCAGTTAGAAAAAGAATTAAATGTTTCAATTATTCAACAAACCAATATTTTAGATTTTCATCCAACACCACAAATGCAAATGGCATTTGATGAGCGTTTATCACAAGAAACACAATACTTAAAAAAAGTAGAACAGCCCGAACAATGGCAACAATATTTCAACTATCCTTTTGGCATTGGAGAAACCAATCCATGTTGGCTGGTTGATGTACAAAATTTGATGAATGCATGGAGAATTCAACTAAAACAAAACAATCAATTAGTTGAAGAAGCATTAAATCCAAAAAACGTCCAACCTTCAACCTTAAACCTTAAACCTGTAACCATCTTTTGCGATGGTGTTGCAGGTTTTGAAAATCCCTACTTTAAAAATCTGCCTTATTCAAGAATGAAAGGCGAGGCTTTAATTGTTTCAATACCTAATTTACCTAGGAAAAATATTTATAAGCAAGGCTTTAATATTGTACCATGGAAAGAAGATTTGTGGTGGGTTGGTTCTTCGTACGAATGGCAATTTGAAAATATAGAACCCACTGAAGCATTCAGAAAAAAAATGGAAGTTCAACTCAACAGCTTTTTAAACTTGCCTTACACAATCATTGATCATATTGCAGCTGAACGACCAGCCAATATGGAACGCAGACCATTTGTTGGTTTGCATCCTATACATAAAAACATAGCTATTTTAAATGGAATGGGTACAAAAGGATGTTCATTGGCTCCATACTTTGCCCATGAGTTAACCGAACATTTGGTGAACCAAAAACCAATCAATCCCTTGGCCAATGTTCAACGTTTTAGTAAAATATTAAGCCGATAGATTTCACACTAATTAACAAAGAATACAACGTTCATGAAGTGCCAAAATTTAGCTTTGATTCTCTGCTTTGGAGTTTTTTTCTTAATGAAAAAACTTTGTGTACTTCGTATCCTTAGTTACTTTGTGTGAAATTAATTTAGTTTATATCCTTTGTCATTTTGTGTGAAACAACCTATTTTTATTGCTTAAAACCCTAAAGCATGAGTAATCCGCAAACCACTTATAATATTCCTCTTCAATATCGTAAAATGGAAAACTTACATATTGTTTTTTGGCTATTTAAAGATGTGGCTTGGTGTATGTTTTGGAAACCATTGGGTATTGTTATGATTTTTCCTACATTAATTATATCCATTGTTATTGCTTGGCGAACCAGAAAAATGATGAGTGAGTTGTGTCATAATATTGCAATCTCAGTATGGATAACTGCCAATAGTTATTGGATGGTTAGTGAATTTTTACATTTTGATACAAAACCACTTTGGGGTGATTATACCTATAAACATTTAGCCATTATTCCTTTTGTAATAGGTATTGTAGTTTTAGCTTTTTATTATTTAATTTGGAGACCAAAACATAAGGAAGAGTTTGAAAGCATGTAAACAGCACAAATATTTTAATGCCGACTATCATTGATATTTGCCCTTTATAGCTATATCTACCACTTATAATAGCTTTTTTACCATTCGTGAAAGTAGTTTCACCGTTAATACTGCATGGCAATCGGCATCATTGGGCTCCTCTATATCTTTGATTTATCAAAACAAACGGAGTACGCTCCATCGATAAATGAACCATTACATAAGGTCTCTCTTCACCAATTGTAGATTAAGAGAAAACCCACCACGGCTTTAGCTACACTTCCCTGAAAATTTTCGAAAATTAGTATTCAAAGAATGTGGATATATATGTCTCCATTGCGTTAATGTACGTCCTAATTTTCACATGTAAATTTACCACTCAAAAGTGGCAAGGGAAATTATATTAACTGCTTTTAAAAACAATTTATAATGACTACAATGAAACCAATTGTGCTGGTAGTTTTAGCCAGTGCCATATTAATGATGCTATCTTGTAATGATGAAAAAAGTGAGGACTTAACAGATACCATTAATAAACGAGGCTCTATAGAAACTGATATTTCTGTTCAACATTTAGATAGCTTACACGATGTGTTAATAACTAAACATCAAGTGTGGACGAACTACAATACTTCTAAATTTATTGAATATCGAGACACCATTCCTGCTCTTGGTAATGAAAATACGATTGCAGAAAATGAAGAAGGAGACACCAAGCAAGTTCAAGTTAAGAAAGATTACGAAATTTTTATTACAGTGAAGTAATTACTGAGCATTGTTGAAGCCGATAGCTATCGGCTTCAACAATGAGATTACAATTGAGCAGCACCAAATTATCAACCAAAAAAATATTCCCTTCAGGGGATAGGGCAATGAAAAAAACAAAACACATTGAATTAATATTGATTACTGCAGCTTTAGCCAGTTGTAATCAACCCAATAATGAATGGGAAAGTGGAAACACCAAAACCTACGTACGTAGCGATAGTACTGCACCATATACTCGTACCCATCATAACCATAGCAGTGGTATTGGTAGTGCAATATTGTGGTATTATGCTTTTCGTCCTTATGGCAACTACAACAATGGTAGTTTTCAACGAGCAGGCTATTATTCAAATGCCATTCATCCAAATAGTAATATTGGCAGCAATAATTATAAAAGTAGTGTAATTAGAGGTGGCTTTGGCAAGGGTGGTTATAGTGTTAGTAGCTAGAAACAATTATCGAATTAAATAATTCGCCAATCCGAAAATTCAACAATCAAACAGTATGAAACGAATTATAACAAATCCAAGAAATAACTGGCAATCAGCAGTTGAAAAATTAGGCTTTGGTTTTCACACAGGCAATGTTCCTTATTGGGATGAAACTGTGTACTATGAATTTTCTATGGACGAAATTTTGTACATCGAAAAAGCAACTGTAGAATTATGGGATTTATGCTTAGGTGCAGTACAGCATGTAATGGATAATAAATTATACAGCCATTTTCAAATACCTGAATCCATTATTCCTCTTATTGAAAAAAGTTGGATGGAAGATCATCCTGCTATTTACGGACGATTTGATTTTTGTTACAAAAACGGCGAAGTAAAATTACTAGAGTTCAATGCAGATACTCCAACAAGCTTATATGAAGCAGGTATTGTTCAATGGTTTTGGTTAAAAGATTTTGATACCAACAAAGACCAGTTCAACAGCATTCATGAAAAATTAATTGAGTATTGGAAATACTTAAAAGAGTATTTATATCCAGGCGTTGTTCATTTTACTTGTTTAAAAGAAACCCTAGAAGACCTAACCAACACAGAGTACATGAGAGATTGTGCCATGCAAGCTGGTATAATAACCAAGTTAGTTTTTATAGATGATATTGGCTGGGATGAAGATGCTCAACAATTCGTAGATATGGAAAATGAACCTATTAAAAATATGTTCAAACTGTATCCTTGGGAATGGATGACAAAAGACAATTTTGGTGAAAATATTTTAAAGGACAGCAACAAAACTATGTGGATTGAGCCTGCTTGGAAAATGATTTTATCTAACAAAGCAATTCTACCAATATTGTGGAAATTGTATCCTGATTGTACATACTTATTACCTGCATATTTTGATGCTGATAAATTAACCCAATATGTAAAAAAACCCATTCTTTCAAGAGAAGGAGCCAATATAGAAATGGTAAAAAACAATTTAACCTTACAAAAAACAGAAGGTGCATATGGTAAAGAAGGTTACATCTATCAAGACTTATGTACACTGCCTAATTTTAGCAATCATTATCCAGTAATTGGCAGTTGGATTATTGGCCAAGAACCAGCAGGTATAGGTATTAGAGAAGCCAATAGTTTAATTACCGATAATAAAAGTAGATTTATTCCACACTTAATTAATGAACATATTTAACAATGATTAGTATTGCTGTGTATTCACAAATAAATGTTATTGCGTACATATTCTATCAGCTAAATAAACAACTTAAATACTTTCTAGCGAATAGAAATTGAATTAAACTTGCTACTATATGTTTAAAAAAAAAATAATGAAATTTTCAGCAAAGTGCTTA
The DNA here is from genome assembly GCA_943371535.1 of Asaia bogorensis. Taxonomy (GTDB): domain Bacteria; phylum Bacteroidota; class Bacteroidia; order Chitinophagales; family Chitinophagaceae; genus UBA1930. Next base: position 92,134 of record CALRVE020000002.1, read on the forward strand.
GTGTTTATATGTATAATTATTAGCAGTTCAGTGTTAAATGCTCAAAGTACAGATGAGTTTACATCCATTATCAGTGGCTATGAAAACAAAATATCGTTTGCTGAAATTGTTGGCAAAAACAAAATACAAAAAGTTTCTTCCACCATTGGTACATTGAAAAAATCAACAAAATCCAATGTGTACTTATGGAAAATATGCAACCTTGAAAAACCTGCTGAAGCATCGATAACCATCTTTATCACTAGCAAAAAGAAATTCACTATTAAATATCCAGTATCGCTTCCAGAAGAGCCAATGGTCGATTTTTCGGTTACGATAAAGAAAAATAAAATCACTCCTGAGTCATTTGAAAACCAAGTAAAAATTTTAAATACCGATACAGCTTATAAAGTAAAACAGTTTATTACGGAGCTGAAGAAAAAGAAAGGAGAAGTGTTACACATCATTAATACAGGCAGTATTTTATCTAACGAATCTAAAGAAGCACTCAAAAAATTTGGCAGAGGTGATAAATTACGTTTTACCGATTTTGAAATTCTTATTGGCTGTAATTCAAAACCTATTAAGGCAAAAAAAGCAATAGAAATAATAGAAAACTAAATAAGCCTACCTTACACAACTAATTCTTCAAACAACATGAAAAAAAAATTCGTCGTACTCAGTGTGTTTTTCACTCTTTTATTTACCAGCTGTGATGTCTTAAAACAAGTGGCAGATAGTTATTTATCTGAAAGAGATGCTATTAATGGCATTAAAGAAATGCTTACCATTGGCAGCAATGGAAATGCGTTGATTAGTAAAGATGCGTTAATGAATACTATTCTTCCTAAAGATGTAAATACCGTTTTACAAAAATTACAACAATTGGGTTTAAGCAAGGATATTGATAAATTTACCAATACACTTACCAATGCAGCTACTCAAACTGCTACTAATTCCATCCCTATTTTTGTAGATGGAATTAAAAAAATGAGTATTACAGATGCTATTGGTATTGTAAAAAATGGAGGAACGGCTGCTACCGATTATTTAAGAAATGCAACTGGAGAAAATTTACGTACTACAGTTACTCCCATTATGAAAACAGCTTTAGATCAATACAATATCACTAAAGAATGGGATAAATTAGTTGCTCCTGCAAAACTTATTTTAGGCAATAAAGTAAACCTAAATTTAAACTTAGACAATTTATTAGCAGGTGTTGTTACCAATGCCATGTTTGCCAAAATTGCAGAACAAGAAGTGGCCATTCGTACAAAAGCCGAAGCTAGAACAACCCCAACCCTTCAAAGAGTATTTGGGAAAGACTGGAACGCTACTACAAAATAATCTCACAAAAATCTAAAAGAGCCAATTGAATAATTGGCTCTTTTATTATCGAATTTATTTCAAACTCACCTTCTGCAACAATATCCAAATTCCTACAGCTGCCACAGCCGATAATGAAAACGACCAACGCAAATTGGCTAACTCACCAATATATCCAATCACTGGTGGACCTAACAAAAAACCAAAATAACTAACTGTAGATACCGATGCAATGGCCTGACCAGATGTTTGAGTACCTGCATTACTACCTGCAATACGCATACTCAAAGGAATAATACTTGATACACCCAAACCTGTTAATGCAAAACCTATTGAAGCAACAATAATATTGGGAAAAATAACTGCCAATAATATTCCAATAAATATTAAACCTGCCGAAGCTTCTAAAACCCTTTTTATTCCAAAATTATTTATACAATAGTCTGCCACAAATCTGCCACAAGTAACTGCACACATATAAGTAATATAACCCAATGCCTGATATTGAACAGAAGCTTGCACTACTTTTGCAAAATACACCCCACTCCAATCGTACATTGTTCCTTCGCAAGCCATGCAAGCAAAAGCAATTAGGCCAATTTTTAGCAATGCTTTATCTGGAAAAGAAAATGCTTTTCTTTTTTCAGTTGTTGCAACTGGCTTATCGTCATGATACGTGTTTTTGTAAAAAAATCCCATCACCACTAAAGTAATAATACTCACCACTATAAAATGTGTAGCAGTATCAACCTGTTTCGAAATCATTAATCCACCAAAGCTAGCTCCTACAAATCCTGCCAAACTCCATACACCATGAAAAGAAGAAATAATTGATTTACTATACAATTTCTGTACACCTACACTTTGTGCATTTACAGGAATATTCATTAAATTTCTACTAGCTCCAAATAAAAATAGTAGCAACATAAATTGCCAGTTCGTATTAACAAATGCCAACACAATTAATAAAATACTGTAAGCAATTGAGCCTAGCAACATAATACTTCGGCTGCTGAATTTGCCCAATAAAAAACTGGTTAAGGGTAAGGTTAGCATTAAACCCAATGGCATTGCAAATAATGCAGTGCCCAATTGAGCTTCACTTAACTGTAATTGCTGCTGTAAAGCTGGTATTCTACTAGCCCAAGTAGCAAATCCAAAGCCCGAAACAAAGAAAAAAGCAGCTACAGCTATTCTAGTTTTTTGTGGTGAGATAGGTTTTTCTATAAAATGAGCTTCTTGCATATTTTCACAAAAATACGGGCCGACTTACTTTCTGTTATGTGTTATATTTGCCACCCGTTGAAATACGTTGTTTTTCAAGTCCTGAGCGAAGTCGAGTCCTGAGCGAAGTCGAAGGATTTGTTTTATGCATCGAGCGGAGTCGAGATGTACAATTTTTTAACCAACTACATCACTTCAGGCATCGTTCGTTGCAAGTTTATCCTGAGCGAAGTCGAAAGACACCCTTCAACGCTTTGTTCTTTATTGAGCAAATAAAATAATTATTAAACTAAAAAGAGTCCCCCTTTAGGGGATAGGGCAAATGTTTAGAAGTAAAACCTGTGGCGAATTAAACATCAGCAATGTTGGCGAAACTGTAACATTAGCTGGATGGGTACAAACTGTAAGAAAATTTGGTGCAATCACTTTTGTTGATTTACGTGATCGTTATGGCATTACTCAACTTTTATTTGGTGAAGCCTTGAATAAAGATTTAGAGGCTAACCCTTTAGGTCGTGAGTTTGTATTGCAAGCAACTGGCACAGTTACCGAACGTAGTAGTAAAAATAACAATATTCCTACAGGAGAAATTGAAATTACTTTATCATCATTTAAAATATTAAATAAGAGTGAAGTTCCTCCATTTAAAATTGAAGATGATACCGATGGTGGCGATGATTTAAGAATGAAATATCGATTCTTAGACTTACGTCGTAATGCTGTAAAAAAGAATTTAGAATTGCGTTATGCTGTAGGACGTAGCACCAGAAATTATTTGCACGAAAATAATTTCATGGATATTGAAACACCTTTCTTAATTAAATCAACTCCAGAAGGAGCAAGAGATTTTGTAGTTCCAAGTAGAATGAACCCTGGACAGTTTTATGCTTTACCACAAAGCCCACAAACTTTTAAGCAACTACTGATGGTAAGTGGTTACGATAGATACTATCAAATTGTAAAATGCTTTAGAGACGAAGATTTAAGAGCCGATCGCCAACCAGAGTTTACACAAATAGATTGTGAAATGGCTTTTGTTGAGCAAGAAGATATTTTAAATATGTTTGAAGGTTTGGTGAAACGCATTTTCAAAGATGTAAAAGGCATTGAATACACTGAAGCTGTTCAACGCATGTCTTGGGAGGAAGCCATGTATAGATATGGTAACGATAAACCAGATATTCGTTTTGGTATGGAATTGTGTAATTATAAAACCAAAGGAAAAACAGAAACTTCGTTGCAACAAATTATTGGTACAACTGATCATAATGTTGGTGTGCCACACTTTGACAATGCTACAGCTGTTTTAGGTATTGTAGTTGAAGGTGCTGCTGAATATTCTCGTAAACAAATAGATGAAATTACCGATTGGGTTAAACGCCCACAAATTGGACTTGGAGGATTGGCTTACATAAAAGTAAATGCCGATGGAACTGTAAAAAGCAGTTTCGACAAATTTGTAGATGAAGAAAAGTTGAAACAACTGGTTGCATTTTCAAAAGCCAAGGCTGGTGACTTAATTTTAATTGGTGCAGGCGAAGAAGATAGAACCAGAAAAGCAATGAGTGACTTGCGATTGGAATTAGGAAAAAGATTAGGACTAAGAAAATCAGATGAATTTAAATTATTATGGGTAATTGATTTTCCTTTGTTTGAGTTTGCCACAGAAGATGCCGACGGCGGTGGAGCCAATCGTTGGGTTGCTCGTCATCATCCATTCACATCTCCTAAACCAAGTGATATTGAAACGATGATTGGTAACAGTCCTAAAGTTGATGACGCTTTAAGATATTTTGAACATCCATACGCTAACATTAAAGCCAATGCTTATGATATGGTACTGAATGGCAATGAAATTGGTGGAGGTTCAATACGTATTTTTCAACGTGAATTACAAGAAAAAATGTTTGAAGCATTGGGCATGAATGCCGAAGAGCAACAACATAAGTTTGGTTTCTTATTGGGTGCTTTTGAATATGGTGCTCCTCCACATGGTGGTATCGCCTTTGGCTTTGATAGATTATGCTCTATTTTAGGTGGAAGTGAAAGTATCAGAGATTTTATCGCTTTCCCTAAAAACAATAGTGGTAGAGATGTAATGATAGATGCTCCAAGTGCTATTGATGACAAACAATTTGACGAACTACAAATTAAATTGGATTTGAAATAAAAGAGAAGTTACTAAAACAAAAGAGAGGCGTTACAGTTTGTAACGCCTCTCTTTTTTAGATTTTCAAATGCCCATATTTTTCTTCATCATATTCAAACTTCCAACGTCTATGACTCCATAAATAATTGGAAGGTCTTTCTTTTACTTTAGCTTCAATGTATTCAATTAATTTTTTAGTAATTCCTCCTTTAGGTAAATCTTTGGGTGTAGTAGTAAGTAGCGTATATTCTATTTTATAGTAACCTCTTTTTACTTTGTAATAGTTCATCATTACTACAGCTGTATTCATACGTACTGCACCTTTTTCTGGTCCATTATAAAATGGTGCCATCTTACCAAAAAAAGGTAACCAAACTGAATTATTGGGATTAGAAGGATTTTGATCAGCCACTAAACCCAATGCATATTGATCTTTTGCGTAATTATGAAAACTTGTTCTAAACTCGGGTACAGGTATTAAAACTGTACCATATTTTTCACGAAGTTTAATAATGAGTTGATTGAAAGCTTTATTCGTTAATGGCATAAATACACCTAAAAATTTATAGTCTAAATTTTTAGCCATACCCAAGTTTCCAAACTCCCAATTAAAAAAATGTCCGGTATGTATTTGAACATTTTGTCCACTAGCTTTTAAGTTATTAATAACCTCCGAATTGGTAACACAACGTTTGTCAAATTCTTTAGAAGAGATAGATATAAGCTTAATTGTTTCTATGAAAGTATCCACAAAATTGTGGTAGAAGTCTTTAGCAATTCGTATTTTCTCTTGTTCAGTTTTGTCAGGAAAAGCAATGGATAAATTACGCATCACCACTACTTTTCTATAACCAAAAACATAATAGAGTAAGGTATAAATGCCATCACCTATTAAATACATTACCCTCCAAGGAAGCAATGATAAAAGATAGAAGATGGGGTAGATTATGTAGTACATGATTTAGTTTGGAGTTTGGAGTTTGGGGTTTGGAGTTCAATGAGTTTAAAAGCTTAGTTAGTTTAAGAAGTTTAAAAGCATCATTACTTAAATTTTATACCTCTCATTTCGGATGATTGTAAGCTTTCTATTAATGAGCGAATCAATCTTGAAATTTCATTTGCTAATGCTTTTAAATAATTTAATCTCTCAATATTTATGTAATCATAATCATGCATTCTATATAATTGAGAAATGGATTCTTGCAAAGAGCCATGAGCAATAGTTAGAAAATTTTTAAATTCTGTATTACCCATTCTTCCAAATCCTTCAGCAATATTATCCATTACTGATCCACTAGATGACTTTAGCTGCTCCTTAAGTTCAAAGTCTCTTGCTGCTTGAAGTATGTGAATCTCTTGTTTCAAATCAATATGATATTGCCTAGCTTTTTGCCAAGCAATAATATCTTCAAGTGTTTTAAATGTTGCCATACTTAAACTATTAAACTTAAAACTAAACTTTATAAACTATTGAACTTGGTGTTATAAAATAATATTCTGCAACAACGCACTCTTATTCAAATGATCAGTATTATAATGCAATCCTCTGCTTTCTTTTCTAAACTCAGCTCCTTTTACAATTAAATAGCCAACAGTAATTAAATTTCTCAATTCACATAATTGTGGTGATACTTTGGTTGAACGATACAATTCTTCTGTTTCAACAAATAACAAATCTAAGCGTTTCATTGCTCTTGCCAAACGAACATCAGTACGAACAATGCCCACATAATCACTCATGATTTGTTGTAATTCTTTCAAGCTTTGTGTAATTAAAATCATTTCTCTAGGGTCTGTTGTTCCTGTTGCATTCCAATCTGGCACAAGTTCCCCTCCCATGGATGGGTTAGGTGTGGTTTTTGAATAATTATTCACCACATCTAAAAATGCTCTATGACCAAATACCATTGCTTCCAATAAACTATTACTGGCTAAACGATTGGCCCCATGTAACCCTGTACTTGCACACTCACCACATGCATATAAATTTTGAATTGACGTACGTGCATGTTCATCTGTTTTAATACCACCACAACTATAATGTGCAGCAGGTGCAACAGGAATCATGTGTTGTGTAACATCAATACCTATACTTAAACATTTTTCATAAATATTCGGAAAATGATGAATGAATTTTTCTTTATCCATATGCCTGCAATCCAAGTACACATGTTCATTGCCACCTTTTTTCATTTCATTATCTATAGCTCTTGCAACAATATCACGAGGTGCTAAATCTTTTCGTTCATCATACTTTTCCATGAAAGCTTCCCCAGCTTTATTGCGTAAAATGCCACCATCGCCACGAACGGCTTCAGTAATTAAAAATGAAGGTGAAATCCCTGGCTCAAACAATGCAGTTGGATGAAACTGAATAAACTCCATGTTTTCAATTCTTCCTTTTGCTCTATACACCATTGCAATACCATCGCCAGTTGCAATTTTAGGATTGGTCGTTGTTCTGTAAGCCTGACCACAACCACCTGTTGCCAATAAAGTAATATTACTTAAAATCTTTTCAATTTTATTGGTGTTTAAATTCAATACATACACACCATAACAAGTAATGTCTAAAGTAGATTTAGTAACTAAAAACCCAAGATGATGTTGTGTAATAATATCAATTACAAAACAGTGATTGATAATTTCAATATTTTTTGTTGCAGCAGCTTCTTCTAACAAAGCCCTCTCCATTTCTTTGCCAGTAACATCTTTGTGGTGTAATATTCTGTATTCACTATGTCCACCTTCACGTCCTAAAGCATATTCACCTGTTGCATCTTTATCGAAGTTGGCTCCATATTCAATAATCTCACGAATTCTTTCAGGACCTTCTTTCACAACAATTTCAACAATTGCTTCGTTGCATAAACCATCGCCAGCAATTAAAGTATCTTCTATATGTTTATCAAAGCTGTCTTTTGCTTCATCCCATACACCAGCAATACCACCTTGTGCATATTTGGTATTGGTTTCATCGGCATTGGTTTTTGTAATGACTACTACTTTTTTATCGGGAAAATGTTTGGCTGTTTTAAGTGCATAAGTTAACCCTGCAATACCACTACCAATTACGAGAAAATCTGTTTGCATATTTTAAAAAGATAATAAAGTGGTAAATGTATTTTAATAAAAGCAAACGTTCAATTTTTGTTAATTAAGTTTAGGAACTAAGCTAACATGGATTTGTATTATTATAGATTAAATACCGCAACGCTTGTAAGTATATGGTTTAATATTAAAAAATTTATTTCTACGTATTTTAACGAAATAGTATATCAAGTAACTAGATTTTAGTTAACAATTTCATAACCATTAGTAAACCTAAAGTTAATTTAGGATTATAGTCATTCACTACATACACTGATACATTTGCCACCTTAAATGAATTGCCTGCCTTAAGAAAAACTAGACAATCATTAAATCAGCATTCAAAACTAATTCAAATGAAGAAAAAATTTTTAGCTGTAGCTCTGGCATTTTTTTGCTTTTACGCTATTCAAGCTAGTGCTCAAACCTCACTATTAAAAGTAAAGGTGACCGATGAAAACAATTTAAATCTACCGGGAGCTGTTGTTAGAGTTTTAAATACTCAAATAACTACAGTAACAGATTTAACAGGTACTGCATACTTATATAAAATACCTGTAGGAACTCAAGAAATCGAAGTTGCTTACATTGGTTATGCAACATTAAAAAGAAAGATTGAGTTAACAACTACAACAATAGAAATAACAATAAGTCTACAATCGGGGGTGTCATTATTAAAAGGAATAGTTGTACTCGGTGATAGATTAAAAGGTCAAGCTAAGGCATTGAATCAACAAAAAAATTCCGGAAATATCGTAAACGTAATTAGTGCCGATCAAATTGGTCGTTTTCCAGATGCAAATATTGGAGATGCCATTAAACGTATAGCTGGCGTAACTATGCAAAACGATCAAGGTGAAGCAAGAGATATTATTATTAGAGGAATGGCACCTCAATTAAATTCAGTTACCCTAAATGGAGATAGAATACCATCGGCCGAAGGTGATAACAGAAAAGTTCAAATGGATTTGATACCATCAGATATGGTTCAAACTGTTGAAGTTTCAAAAACACTAACACCTGATATGGATGCTGATGCAATAGGAGGCAGTGTAAATTTAGTTACAAGATCTGCACCCAATAAGTTGAGATTAAGTGGTACAGCAAGCTATGGAAACAACCCCATTAGAGATGGCATTATTGGAAATATATCATTAGTTGCAGGTGGAAGAATGTTAAAAAATGTTCTAGGACTAGTAGCTTCTGTTACATTAAATAGTAACCAATTTGGTAGCGACAATGTAGAAGCGGTTTGGTTGCAAACTGCTAATGGAACACCATACGTTGGTGAACATGATGTTAGGAGATATGATGTTAGAAGAATGAGAAGAAGCTTTAATTTAAATGGAGATATCAAGATAAATAAAAAGAATACCATTAATTTTTCTACCATTTATAATTGGAGAGACGATTGGGAAAATAGATACCGCTTAAGAGCCACAGGAATTACACCTCAAGCCGATGGAACTTTTAGAGGTGAAATTAGAAGGCAAACAAAAGGTGGTATTGGTGGCAATAGAATTCAAAATGCAAGATTAGAAGAGCAAATTGTTAAGAAGAATAGCATTAATGGTACACATATTATTTTAAGAACCATTACAATAGATTGGAGCACTTCATTTGCTCAAGCTAGTGAAAACAGACCCAATGAAAGATATTTAGAATACAATGCAACCAATCAATTACTCACAATGGATATTGCTGACCCAAGCCGGCCACATGTTTTCCCTACTACAAGAGTAAATGCAAATAGTTTTGGTTTTAGAAGATTTACAGAACAGGTTGGAGAAACTGTAGAGAAAGATTGGAATAGTAAAATAAATATTAAAATACCGCTTCAAATATTTAAAGACAAAAAAACGCTTGTAAAAGTAGGTGCTAGATACAGCGATAAGGAAAAAAATAGATTAAACGATTTTTATAGATATGCATTAAATGCACAATCAACACCTTTATACAATGCAGCAGGTGTTCGTATGGCTGGTATTCCTGTAACCAATCAAACTATTAGCAATTTTCAAGCAGGTACTAAATATATTTTAGATAGCTTTCCTAATGCAAACTTTATGGGTTCTGTTAACCTAAATCAGTTAGGACAGTTTAATGTTACAAGACGCTTTGAAGAATTTTTAGCTTTAAATTATAATGCTAAAGAAAAAATCACTGCTGGTTACATTAGTATTCAGCAAGAAATCAATAAAAAATTATCTGTAATTTTTGGAGCAAGAGTTGAAAAAACATCCATCAATTATACAGGAAATATCGTTGTAAATGAAACTACGTTAAGAGGTGATGCAAGCGTATCGAATAATTATACCAACTTTTTGCCAAGCTTAAATGTAAAATACGATTATGATAATAATACAGTACTCAGAGCTGCAATTACTACAGCAATAGCACGTCCAGGTTATTATGAGCTTGTTCCATTTAGAAATATAAACACAGCCGATAAAACTATTTTTGTAGGTAATGCATCTTTAAAAGCAACTACAAGCACAAACATAGATTTGATGGCAGAAAAATATTTTAAATCTATTGGTATTATTTCTGGAGGTGTATTCTATAAGCAATTAAAAAACTTTATCTACACATACACAACCAATACATATACAAGCAATAATTACGATTCTGAATTTAAACCAACAACAGCAACCGATAATCCTATTCTTCCTGGAGAAAACTGGGTATATGGCCAAAGTAGAAATGGTGAAAGTGTAGATGTGTATGGTTTTGAAATTTCTTACCAACGTCAACTTGATTTTTTACCAGGATTTTGGAAAGGATTTGGAATTTATACGAATTACACTTACACAAAAAGTGCTGCTGATGGAATTTTTAATAGCGATGGTGTTAAAAGAAGTGGATTAGCTTTACCGGGTACAGCACCTCATATTTTCAATGCATCTTTAAGCTTTGAAAACAAAAAGTTTATAGCAAGATTGTCGGGTAATTTTACAGCTGCTTATTTAGATGAAGTAGGTTCAACTGCATTTGAAGATAGATTTTATGATAAACAATTCTTTTTAGATTTTAATACTTCTTATGCAATTACTCCAAAAACTAGAGCTTTTTTAGAAGTAAATAATATTACCAATCAGCCTTTACGTTACTACAGTGGAGCAAAAGAACGTACTGCTCAAATTGAGTTTTATCGTAGCCGTTGGAATGCAGGTATAAAGTTTGATATTTACTAACTTTTAGCATTCTCATTTTAAACAGCGATTGGTAAACTCAATCGCTGTTTTTTTTAATTATTTAAAATAAATAATATTCAATTTAATGTTATCATGTACAAATATATTTTAATTATTGGTTCAGTTTTAGCTGCATCTTGTATGGCAACTAACTCTTCGAAAACGCAATTAAGCACTCATGACTCTTTAGCAGTAAAGCCATTGTTTATTACAGAAAAAGTATTTGAAGACAGTGATGATCCAGCAATTTGGATTAACAAAAATAATCTTGCACAAAGTCTTATTCTTGGAACTGATAAACATAACACTAACGGTGGCATTTATACTTTTTCATTAAATGGCAAAATAGATACTGCTAGAACTATTCTTGGTATGCAACGTGTAAATAATATTGATGTTGCTTACGGATTAATGCTGAACAATAAACTTATTGATATAGCAGTTGCAACAGAACGTGGTAAGCAAGCAATAAGAGTGGTGAGTTTACCAGATGTACAATTTATTGATGGTGGCTATGGTATTCCAGTTTTTGAAGATGCTACTAACAAAAAGGATAAAGAAACTATGGGTACTGCTTTATATACAAGACCCTCTGATAATGCAATTTATGCAATTGTTGGTCGTAAAACAGGACCAACAAACGGCTATTTATACCAGTATTTATTAAAAGATAATGGCAAGGGAGTTGTAGTTGCAGAGTTGGTAAGAAAATTTGGCAGATACTCTGGTAAAAAAGAAATAGAGTCACTTGCAGTAGATAATGAACTGGGTTTTGTCTATTACTCTGATGAGCAATTTGGCATTAGAAAGTATTATGCCGACCCTGCAAAAGGAAATGAAGAACTAGCCGTATTTGGCCAGGGCGAATTTTTAGAAGACAATGAAGGGATTTCTATTTATAAGTTTGATGATGGTACTGGTTATATTCTAGTATCCAATCAATCAGCCAATACCTTTAATGTTTATCCTAGGGAAGGAACTGCTCAAAACAAACACAATCATATTAGAATTACTTCAGTACCCGTTTCTACCAATCAAAGTGATGGTAGCGATGTTACATCAATCAGTTTACCAGGCTTTGAGGGTGGTTTATTTGTTGCTATGAGTACCGATAAAACATTTCAATTTTATAGTTGGAAAAGTATTGCAACAAAAGCAGGTCTTCGTATTAAAGAATAAATTTCTTACCAAAATTAAACAGCAGGCTCCACCCAAGCCCCATGTTCTTTTAATAAATTAATCAATTCATCAACAGCAATTTCACTATCAATGTTACGTTTTACAATTTCTTTGCTTTTGTATAAAGTAATTTTTCCTACACCACTGCCAACATAACCAAAATCGGCATCAGCCATTTCTCCAGGGCCATTTACAATACAACCCATAATGGCAATTTTTACCCCTTTTAAATGATTGGTTCTGTTTCTAATTTTTGCAGTGGTTTCTTGTAAGTCGAATAAAGTTCTACCACAACTAGGGCAACTGATATATTCGGTTTTTGAAATTCTTGTTCTGGTTGCTTGTAAAATGGAAAATGCAGTATTGTTAATAAACTGTTCTGTAGATTGATTTTGTAAGTAGGTTCTGCCTTCTGCCTTTTGCCCTTTACCTTTTGCCTTTTCATAGCTATTAGCTGTCATTCCAAAACAAACACCATCACCCATTCCATCTAACAATAAAGCTCCAGCTTCTGTAGCAAAATGAATTAAGTGTTCATCAGCCGTTTGCCAATTACTATCTACAATTAATACAACAGGATTCTCTATTTTTCTATTCATCAACTCCATAAACATTCTGCGTACAGCAGGCATTGCCTGTGGATGTTTACTGCTTAAACACAATACTACAGTTGGATTATTAGCTAATTCATCCAAATAGGTAAAATCATTGATTGTGGTTGTATCACTAAAACAATCAATCATCACAAAATTGAGTTTTGGATGAGTTGTTGCTCTTTCAGTAAATCCTTGTCCATCGTAAATTGGGATATACTTGTCTTTATCGCTTGCTTGTAACCAATGATTAGGCCATGTAATAACTTTTATTGTTCCCGGCAAAGCAAAGTTCAGTTCAGCTTTACCTGTAAAAATATAATCAGCTGCAGCATCGCCAATATTCCATTTATCGGTAACCGCATCATATGTATAACCCACACTTTCTAATGACGCAGGTGTTATTTCATCTAACTTACTTAAATCTGCAATTACAATAGGCACTTGATTGCCACCAATATTATCTACTGCAAAAGATTTTCTTCTGGCATAGTTGAAAGGAGAGTAAGGAATTTTGTCCATTGCAGGAATGCCTTCAGCCTTTTGCCCTACACCTTCTACCTGGTATCTTCTTACCAAATCTTTACAAACAGGAATTTCAAATTCAGGATCTTCAGTTAAACTTACACGTATTGTATCGCCAATACCATCTTCTAACAATGTACCAATACCAGCAGCACTTTTTACTCTTCCATCTTCACCATCACCAGCTTCTGTAACACCTAAATGCAACGGATAAATTTCGCCAAACTCAGCATCCATTTGTTGTACTAGTAAACGATAAGCTTGCACCATTACCTGAGGATTACTGCTCTTCATGCTCAAGATAATATTATGATAATCTTCACTTCTAGCAATACGTAAAAATTCCATAGCACTTTCTACCATACCATTAGCAGTATCGCCATAACGACTCATAATTCTATCACTCAAACTCCCATGATTGGTTCCAATACGCATGGCTGTTCCATGTTCTTTACAAATTCTCACCAATGGAGTAAAGCGTTCACGAATACGTTCTATTTCTTCTAAATATTCAGCATCGGTATATTCAATTTGTTCAAACTTTTTCTTATCTACATAATTACCTGGGTTCACCCTCACTTTCTCTACAATTCTTGCTGCAATTTCAGCAGCATTGGGCGTAAAATGAATATCAGCTACTAATGGAACATCGTATCCACGTTTGCGTAATTCATCTTTAATATTCTGTAAGTTCTCTGCTTCTTTTTTTGATGGAGCAGTAATACGAACCAATTCAGCTCCTGCTTCTATACAACGAATGGTTTGTTCAACTGTTGCCATCGTATCCATGGTATCGGTTGTAGTCATGGTTTGTACACGAATAGGGTGACCATTGCCCAACAATAAATTACCAATTTTAACTTCTCTGGTTTTTAAACGGCTATACTGAGTTAACGAATTACAATAGAGTTGCATGAAATAGTTTTAATAATGGTAAATGCACTGCAAAAGTGCTTAAAAATGCAATACTTTTAGTGAACTAAATTATAACCATGAAAAAGCTGTATTGTTTAGTATTTATTTGTTTACATGGCTTTGCATTTGCACAGAAAAACTTTAAAGAGCTAGGTATTTTAATTAAATCTACTTCGTCATACAGCATGTTTCCCGATTCTTTAAGAAATATTGAGCCAAGAATTTATCAAGGTAAAACATACACGGCTAAAGAACATTATAACGATAGTTCATTTTTAGTTTTTATTCCTCAAAAATTTAATCCTACAAAACCTTATGAAATGGTTATTTGGCTGCATGGATGGAATAACAATATTGATTCTACCATTCAATCATTCAATTTAATTGAGCAATTTTCTACAGCAAATAAAAATGCCCTTTTAGTTTTTGTTCAAGGACCTAAAAATGCACCAGATAGTTATGCAGGAAAATTTGAACAACCCAATAATTTCAATTGGTTTTTAAAAGATGTAATTACACAACTACAGAAAAAGAAAATAGACATTTCAAGTAAGCCAAATTCTATCATTATTGCTGGGCATAGTGGAGCATACAGAGCCATGAGTTATATTACTTTATACAGTAATTATCCTATAAAAGGAATACTCTTATTTGATGCTTTGTATAGTGAAGAAGAAAAGTTTACCATGTATTTAAGAGAGAACAAAAAATGTAAATTCTTTAATATTTATACAAAAGATGGAGGAACATTCAATAACTCAACTCAACTTTTTACAACCATGCAAGCTTGGAAATGGAATGTACATAAAGTAACCAATGAAACGTTTGAGAAACAGCATCAATATTTATTTGTAGAAACTTCAAAAAACCATACCACTGTTTTATCTACTTTTCATTTGGCATATCTATGGGTAAGTAAGCTATAAATATTTAGTGAACATAAAAATTTATGTAGTATCTATTGCAATACTTCTCTTGCTATCACTAATTTTTGAATTTCAGAAGTACCCTCTCCTATTGTACAAAGCTTCGCATCTCTATAATGTTTTTCAACCGGAAAGTCTTTTGTGTAGCCATATCCACCAAAAATTTGTACTGCATCGTTGGCTACTTTTACAGCTATTTCGCTGCTATAATATTTTGCCATTGCTCCATTTTTGGTCAGTTTCTCTCCACGTTCTTTTAAATCGCAGCTTTGCCAAACCAATAAATCGCTTGCCATTATTTCAGTGGCCATATCAGCCAATTTAAAACTAATGCCTTGGAAATTACAAATAGGTTGATCAAACTGATAACGCTCTTTTGAATATTGCAATGCAGCCTCATAAGCTCCTTTTGCAATACCAATTGAAAGTGCTGCAATTGAAATACGACCACCATCTAAAATTTTTAATGCCTGACGGAAACCGTCTCCCACTTCTCCTAAACGTTGGCTATCACTAATTCTACAATTATCAAAAATCATTTCAGCCGTTTCACTTGCTCTCATGCCTAGCTTGTTTTCTTTTTTTCCTGCCATAAAACCTGCTGTGCCTCTTTCAACAATAAAGGCAGTTGAGTTACCGCTTGTTCTTGGTTCACCAGTTCTACAAATTACAACAGCAATATCTCCAGTTTTACCATGTGTAATCCAGCTTTTAGTGCCATTTAAAATCCAATCATTACCCTCTTTTACTGCAACCGTTTTCATATTGCCTGCATCGCTACCTGTATTGGGTTCTGTTAAACCCCAAGCTCCTATATGTTCTGCTGTGGCCAATTTTGGTAGATATTTTTCTTTTTGTGCATCGTTACCAAAAGTTAAAATATGATTGGTACATAAACTATTGTGTGCAGCCACACTTAAACCTATTGAACCACAAACTTTAGCAATTTCTTGAATTATGGCGTTGTACTCAAAATAGCTTAATCCAGCACCACCATATTTTTCTGGCACTAAAACACCCATCATACCAAGCTTACCCAATTCTTTAAAAATATGAATGGGGAATTCTTGCGTTTCGTCCCACTCCATTACATGTGGCTTAATATATTGATGTGCAAAATCTTTAGCGGTTTGTGCTACTTGTTGTGTTAATTCGGATGCTAAAAAATTCATAATTAGTTTTTGAATAGATAAGTCCTGCATTGCTGCAGGACTATTATAAAATGGCAATCGTTAAAGGCTGTACTAACATTTGTTAGTTTTACAAAACTAAGGGAATAATTGATGTATCCAAATATTTTATAGTCATTTATTCAACCGACAAATAAGGAGCCATTTTGTTAAACACTTCTTCGGTTATGAATACAATCTTTTTAATGTCGGATACATGTTTATAGGCTCCATGTTTACTTCTATAAATAACGATTGCTTTGGCTACTGCTTTATCAATATATGGATGACCACCTAAATCAAAATCTGATGCGGTGTTAATATTGATTTTTCTAATTGCCATAGATTGAATTTGTAAGTAAGGCAATATAGCAGTGAAAATTGAATCTGTCATTCCATACGTTTCTTTTACTTGTTGAACTGTTAAAAAGCCACCTAATTTTTCTCTATAACTTACAATTTTATAAGGCAAGGGATACTCAAGACCTGGCAAAAGTTTGAATTGTTGCGAAGTGGCTGTATTTACATCTACAATAGCTGGTTTGGCAGGTGTTGGGCTGTACTTATTATTATACGAATTGCTGGTTGACGCAACTCCATTATCAGCTATTTTTATGTAAGGAATAATTCTATCGGCTTCATCTTTTCGTAAACCCCAAATTTTTCTAATATCTTCTGGTTGTTTAAACTTACCTCCTTTACTGCAATAGTTTAAAATAGTTTTCACCGTTTTTTCTCGAATGCCCAATTTCAACCAACCTTCTTCAGATAATGTATTAGGATCAAATGAAAATAAAACCCCTTTTGCTAAAGCATCACTATTTGTATAGCTTGTTGTATAATTGGTATTGTTGTTGGAAGAATTAATGTAAGTATTTTGTCGCTCAGTATTGAGTGTTTCAATTTGCTCAACTATTTTAGTATCGGCTTTTACAGTTGACTTTTCTACCGAGAAAAAATTAGGCAACCATAAAAAAATGAGCATGATTATTATCAATATAACAATAGCAATTCTATCGTTTTTTGAAAACGTGAAATAGTCTTTAAAGATTTTATTCATTTTTATTGTATTTAATGTTTCAACAAAATGAGCATCTTAAGCAATTCAAAAAGTCAATATCAACTTATTGATAACTGTATTGGAAATGACTAGTTCAAATGTATATTTATTTCACTATATAATAACTATTTTACACAAACTATTTTTTTATTATTTATCATACAACAAAAAATGGGCTGTTTTCACTTGAAAACAGCCCATTTAGTTAATTTTAAAGATGCATTAATTAAAACTATAACTCACACTGCCATCTTTTTCGTCTTTTAGCTGAATGCCCAATTGCACCAATTCGTTTCTAATTAAGTCGCTTGTTACAAAATCTTTTTTAGCTTTTGCTTCTTTTCGAATATTGATTAATAATTGCAACACACCATCAATTTGTTTGTTATTGCTAGCAACTTCAGCCTTTAAACCAAAAATATGTTCAATAAATAATTTAAACTGTTCTTGCATGAATTGAATAGTGTTACTACTAATTGCAGTACTGCTAATTTGCTGATTTTTTATACCGTTAATGGTTGATGTAATTTCAAACATATTAGCCAATACTTTGGCAGTACTAAAATCATCTTCAATAAATTCAGTAAACTCTGCTACTTGTTGTTTGATTTTTTCGTCTAAAATTTTATCGCTTGCATCCCAATTGCCTAATGATAATTTTTGTAAATTTTCGTATGCTTCCCATAAACGTTTAAATGCTTTTTCACTTGCTTGCAATGCCTCGTTACTAAAATCAATTGGTGAACGATAATGCGATTGCAAAATAAAAAAACGAATAGTCATTGGATGATAAGCTTGCTCTAAAATAGGATGTGTGCCAGCAAACAACTCACTTAATTTAATTACATTGTTATAGCTTTTACCCATTTTTTTACCATTAATGGTAATCATGTTGTTATGCATCCAATACTTTACAGGTGGCGTATGATTGCAAACACTACTTTGAGCAATCTCACATTCATGATGTGGAAACTGCAAATCCATTCCACCGCCATGTATATCAAATTGTGCACCCAAATATTTTGTAGCCATTGCACTACATTCAATATGCCAACCTGGGAAACCTTCGCCCCATGGGCTTTTCCAACGCATTAAGTGTTCGGGTGGTGCATTTTTCCATAAGGCAAAATCACTTTTATCACGCTTCTCATCCTGATTGTCTAATTCTCTTGTAGTATCTAATTGATCTTCTAAATTTCTGCCACTTAGTATGCCATAAGGCAATCCTTTTTTACTAAAATCTTCGTTGTATTTATTCACGTCAAAATAAACAGATCCATTGGCAACATAAGCATATCCATCGGCTATGATTTGTTCAATCATGTTGATTTGCTCAACAATATGGCCTGTTGCTGTTGGTTCAATACTTGGTTCAATATTATTAAACTGCTTCATTGCCCAATGAAATAGGTTGGTATATTTTTGTACCAATTCCATGGGTTCTAACTTTTCTACAACTGCTTTTGTGTTAATTTTATCTTCTGCCTCACGACCTTCTTCTTCAAAGTGACCGGCATCGGTAATATTTCTAACATATCGTACTTTATAACCTAAGTGTATTAAATATCTGTACACTACATCAAAAGTTATATACGGACGTGCATGACCTAAATGACTTTCGCCACTTACGGTTGGTCCGCAAACGTACATACCAACATGACCTTGCGTAATTGACTGAAATTCTTCTTTTTTTCTGCTTAGAGAATTGTATATCTTAAGTGGCATAACCAAAAATTATTTTAAATAGACATGAACATTTGTTGTACAAAAGTAGAGGGTAGCTGTATTAACAGCAGCAACAACAACAACAATATAGAGAAAGATGTTTCA
Source organism: Asaia bogorensis (assembly GCA_943371535.1). GTDB lineage: Bacteria > Bacteroidota > Bacteroidia > Chitinophagales > Chitinophagaceae > UBA1930. The sequence goes on from CALRVE020000002.1 coordinate 111,296, forward strand.
TTAAAGCGAAGATAAGGAAGCTGATTTTTTGAAAATAATTTTTTTAGGAGTGAAAGATGATAGTAAGTATTGCTATAACCGCCAAGAAAGTAAAAAAACCGTTGTTGGGTTTGAGTAAACATTTCGGGGTTAAGAAAGCTAGTATAAGTTTTAGAAAGTTTGTTTAGCTAATAATTATTTAGAGCAATTAAGAAGCAAAGAAATTTATATTATGAACAACAATACTTTTGCTATTCATTTATAAAATTGTTCAAGAAATAAAAAGAAAAAAATAAGTGTATGTTCATTTACAATGTAACAATTCAGGTAAGTCATTCTATAAAAGATGCTTGGGTAGAATGGATGAAAACAAAACATATTCGAGAAGTAATGGCTACCAATTGCTTTATTAAATACCAATTTGTAAAAGTTGTAGACATTGATGAAACAGAAGGAGTAACTTATGCAGCACAGTATTATGCAGAAAGTAAAGCCCAATATAATCGCTATATTGAACTATTTGCAACAGCGTTAAGAGATGATGCTAATAGAAGTTGGGGCAATCAATACATAGGTTTTCGCTCATTAATGGAGGTTGTGGATTGAGTGTGGATAGTTTTTTAAATAGATTTTTGTAATTCCCTTTCTCCCTTATATTTCTTTTAAAAGCCTTACAGGCATTGAATTTCAGCACAAATAAGCTGAAACCCTTTATTTACAAGGCTTTTGAGCAAATTTTCGTTTAACTGATTTAATAATTTAGAAATAGAAAATCGTTGAAATCCTTTATTAATAAGGGTTTTAACAGAAATGCAATTTTTATTTTTTTTGAATAATTAATCTTACTTGTATTGAAAACGAATAAATTTGTTGCTCAAACAAAATTTACATTTTAAAACACAATTATTATGAACAAAGCTGAATTGATTGCTCAGATTGCTGAAGATGCAGGTGTAACTAAAACTCAAGCTAACGCTGCATTAGATTCTTTTGTAGCTACTGTTACAAAAACTTTGAAAAAAGGCGATAAAGTAACTTTAGTTGGTTTTGGTACATTCTCTGTATCTAAACGTGCTGCACGTACTGGTCGTAATCCACAAACTGGTGAAGCTATAAAAATTAAAGCTAAAAAAGTAGCTCGTTTTAAAGCTGGTAAAGAATTAAGTGCTAAAATCTAACACTGATTTAGACCAAATAAAAAAATCCTGCCATTACGGTAGGATTTTTTTATTTTTGTAGCCTATCATTCATTAAACAAATAGAACTATCATGGGTAGAGGAGACAAAAAAACAGCAAAGGGCAAACGTTTTAAAGGCTCTTACGGCAAAAGCCGTCCACACAAAGTTGCGGTTGCTGGTAAAAAAGCCGAAACAAAAGCTTCTTAATTAATCATAGAAGCATCAACTTTTTAATCCCGTTTCTTTTAAGAAATGGGATTTTTTATTTCAATGAACTATCGGCTTTTCACTGCTTCGAACTGTTCATCATAATCGGCACGAATGGTATTAAACCATCTATCCCACCACAAAAAATATAACCCATAATTGCCTTTAAAATATTGGTGGTGCTGATTATGATTAACAGAGGTGTTAACCCATTTGCCTATTTTACTTTTACTAAAACCTTTGGGGTATAATTCCCAACCTAAATGTCCATAAACATTATATAACATCATAAACAAAAAGAAAAAGAACAAATGATATCGGCATAAAGGCAAACAAAAGATGAATAACACCACAATGCCCACTTCTACGATAGCTTCTAATGGATGAAATGCAAAAGCTGCCCAAGGCGATGGATTGGTACTTTTATGATGTATTAAATGCACTTGCTTAAATAGTTTAGGATGATGCATTAATCTGTGTGTAAAATAAAAATAAGCATCGTGCAATAACAACATTATAGGAAAAGCTAACCAAAACCATAACCATCCATATTGCTCTATCTTAATGTAAAACATAGTGTACTGACGTAAGTGTGTATTCAATAAATAATAAGGCACAAACGAGAAAATAATAATAGTAATACTAGAGTATACAATTTCTCTTTGGTAATCTTTCAACGCTGGAAATTTCAATTGAATTTTTTTGAATCCAATTGCTTTTTTACGAATAATATACCAAACTAAAAATGCCAATCCTGCTATAATAAAATATCGAAGAGCGATGATTAAAAAAATATCGAACCAAGTTTTTGTGGTTGGCATAACTGAAAAATTGTTGAATGATTACAAATGTATTTAGATGTTTTCGAAAATGAAAATAGCCGAAAGTTTCAATCAAAAAAAGTATCAAATTATTAAACAGTAAGTTTGCCAACATTTACAACTATTCAACATGTTATTTTCATCATTGGGTTTATATGCAACGTTGGTTAAAAAGTTGCAATCATTGGGTTACAAAGAGGCTTATCCTATTCAGCAACAAGCTATTCCAGCAATACTTCTAGGAAAAGATGTATTGGGCGTTGCACAAACAGGCAGTGGTAAAACAGCTAGTTTTGTATTACCCATTTTACAACAGTTTGAAGCAAAACCAATTGCAAAAAACCGTTTTATTAAAGCGTTAATTTTAGTACCTACCAGAGAATTGGCAATACAAGTTGGTGATGTATTTAAGCAGTTTGCAGAAGTAATGCCACGTAAAACAAAAGTAATGTCGGTTTTTGGAGGTGTTTCTATTAACACTCAAATGATGAATTTACAAGGCGTTGAAATTTTAGTTGCAACACCAGGAAGATTATTAGACTTGGCAGATAACAACGCCATGAACTTATCTGAAATTGATATTTTGGTTTTAGATGAAGCCGATAAAATGTTGAACATGGGTTTTAAAGATGAGATGGCCAACATACTAAAATTGCTTCCTGCAAAAAGACAAAACCTATTATTCTCTGCAACACTTGGCAAAGAAATTAATACCATCACAGAAATATTATTACATAATCCTGTAAAAATTGAAGTAGCAGAAGAGCAACAAAATCTTGATTTAATTACTCAATCTTGTTATTTAGTTAGTGAAGAAAGAAAAGGGCCATTGTTAAGATATTTAATTCAACAAAACAACATGACGCAAGTGTTGGTGTTTTGTTCATCTATCCACAGAACTGATGCAGTGGTTGAAAAGCTGAATAAGCATGGCATTGAAGCTGCTGCTATACATAGCAAAAAAAGTCAAGGTGCAAGAACCGATGCTTTACAAAACTTTAAAACTGGAAAACTAAAAGTATTGGTTGCAACCGATTTAGCTTCTCGTGGTATAGATATTCAATTTTTACCTTATGTTGTAAATTATGAGCTACCACGTTCTCCCAAAGATTATATTCATAGAATTGGGCGTACAGGAAGAGCAAGCAATGCTGGATTTGCTTATTCACTAGTTGCCGAAACAGAAGAACATCACTTTTCAGTAATTGAAAAAAAGATGAAAAAGAAAGTAACAAGAATTGAAACTACAGAACTTGATTTAAAAGGTTTGTAGTTAAAATATGGTATCGTCTAATTTTAAAAAAGCATTTTCTACATGTTTAGCTTCCTGAACTTCTTCTTCATCATTCAATAAAATTTCTTCCTTTTTTTTATCTTCATCAGATAAAGAATTTTCATTTGTTTTTTCTACTATATTTTCTTTGTTTGAACTATCCATACCATCATGGGTAGTATCAAATTCGTTGGGATCTTTAATAGGTTCTCTAAAACCCTCATCACTAGCATTGGGTTTATGATTGTTAAAGTCTTGATTGGTTTTTCCATTAATCATCACAACCGAAGCTATTTTCTGTTGTTTAGTAGTATCGTCCATGTTTTTAGTTTTTAGTTTTTAAAGATGTCTTCCTTACATCAGCTTTCTCCTACACAATACAATCTATTCATTACATATTTCACAGATTATAAAATAAACTTCAATTATCATACGATATTTCATTTTTAGGGAACAGTTATTGCACAACCTATTGTATGAGAGAAACAGTTACGCTTAAATTAAAAAATGTGTTTGAAGATATAAATGATCAAACTCAGTTTGCTGCTGCATTCTTTAGAAATATATTTAGAAATGGATTTGAATGGAATGAATTTATACGTCAATGTTATTTAATAGGATTAAAATCTTTAAACATTGTACTCATTACCGGATTTGTGTTAGGTTTTGTATTAACCCTACAATCTCAACCAACATTAAAAGATTTTGGAGCCGAAGGCTATGTACCCAATATGGTGGCCATTTCAATCATTCGAGAAATGGGACCAGTAATTACCTCATTAATTTGTGCTGGAAAAATTGCATCTGGCATTGGTGCCGAATTAGGCAGTATGAAAGTTACCGAGCAAATTTCGGCAATGGATGTTTCAGGTGCTAACCCTATTCAATATTTAGTAGTAACCAGAATTTTAGCTTGCACTTTTATGATGCCTTTATTGGTTTTATTTGCCGATGCTATGTCGTTTTTTGGTGGTTATGTTGGTACCAATATTTCTGGAGAAATGACAGGAGTTTTATATTTCAATAAATCTTTCGCTTCTCTCATTTTTTCGGATTTTTTTCCTGCCTTTATTAAAACCATTGTATTTGGTTTTGCTATAGGCTTTGTTGGTTGCTATAAAGGCTATCATGCAAATAAAGGAACCGAAAGTGTTGGTATTGCTGCAAACTCGGCAGTAGTAGCTGCTTCTGTTTGGATTATTGTTTTAGATGCATTGGCAGTGCAATTAACTAGCGTATTTGTTTACAACCAATAAATTACATGAACACAATTATACAAATAGAAAATTTAAAAAAATCGTTCAACGAAACCGAAGTATTAAAAGGAGTAAATCTTACCTTAAGCAAAGGAGAGAATTTGGTGGTATTAGGTAAAAGTGGACAAGGTAAAAGTGTTACAATACAATGTATTGTTGGTATGATAACACAAGATGAAGGCAGTATAAAAGTTTTAGGTCAGGAGATTAAAGATTTGAATGAAGTTGAATTAAAAAACATTCGAGTTAAAATCGGATTTTTATTTCAACATGCTGCATTATACGATTCAATGACGGTCAGAGAAAACTTGGCATTCCCCTTACGTCGTGTATTACAAATGACTGATGAAGCAGAAATAGAAGCATTGAGTGTTGAAGTAATGAAAGCAGTTGGATTAAGCGATTGCTTGGATAAAAATCCATCTGATTTATCTGGAGGACAAAGAAAGAGAATGGGTTTAGCAAGAACATTAATTGTGAAGCCGGAAATTATTTTATACGATGAACCTACAACAGGTTTAGACACCATTACTTCAAAAGAAATTAGTCATTTAATACTCGATATTAGAGAACAATACAAAGCATCTTCAATCATCATTACACATGATATGTTATGTGCAAGAATTACTGCCGACAGGATTTTGGTGATGAATGATGGACAATTTATTGCAGAAGGCAGTTACACCGTATTAGAAAATTCAAACGATAATTTTATCAACTCATTTTTCAAAATATAATTTTATATGGCTATCAACAATTCAGTGAAAATTAAAACAGGCATTTTTGTTACCGCAGGAATAACCTTACTCCTATTGGTCATATTTTTTATAGGTAATCAGCGAAATTTATTTCGCAATACCATAACGCTTCATGCCAATTATGAAAATGTAGCAGGTTTACAAGAAGGTAATTTTGTACGTTTTGCAGGTATTAATGTTGGAACAGTAGAGTATATTGATATACAAAATGATACTACTATACGAGTGGAAATTTCTATTCAAGAAAAAGTAAAACAATTTATTAAAGTAGATAGCAGGGCAAGCATTGCTGGTGATGGTTTAATGGGCGATAAACTAATACAAATTTCACCAGGTGGGGCAACATCGGCTTTAATTGCTGAGAATGGAGAATTGGTTGCTGTGAATCCATTTGACATGGAAAAGGTAATGAGTAAAATTGAAAAAGCAGGTTCTAAACTTGGCAATATTTTAGATAATGTAGATACATTAGCTGGTAATTTGTCTTCAATTTTTAGAAAAGTAAATGATGGAAAAGGAACTTTGGGCAGATTATTAAACGATGAAAAAATTGCTAGCGATTTAGAAAAAACAGTTGCATCGGCAAAGAAAACAGTATCAACAGCTAACAAGGCTGCTGAAGGTTTAAATGATAATATGGAAGCTGCAAAAAGCAACTTCTTGTTGAGAGGATTTTTCAAGAAGAAAGAGAAAAAACGTATTGCCGATTCTACCGCAAAAGCCAAAGCATTAAAGTTAAAAGCTATGCAAAAAACTCCACCTAAAAAGAATTAGATTGAAAATGAAATTCATTATAAAATAAAAAGAACCTATCAAGGTTCTTTTTATTTGCAGTAAACTTTCCCATACAATTAAAATGGATATCCAATGCCAATATTAAATACTAAGTTTTGATTTCGCCAAGAACCATCTCCAAAGTTGATGTCTTTAATTACCCATTCTGCTCCTCGAGGTAAATAGGGTTTGCGTAAAGGAATTCCAATGTCTAATCGAATGATGAGTAAACTAATATCTAAACGAAAACCAAGTCCACCATCAACAGCAATATCTTGTAAAAAATCTTTACTAAACATTGCATCGTTGCCATATAACAAACTATTCTTCGACCAAATATTTCCTGCATCTGCAAACAATGCTCCTCTTAATCTTCCAACAATCGGGAAACGAATTTCGGTTTGTAATTCTAATTTATAATCACCACCAATTTGAGGATAAGATGCTTGTTGCTCGGCATTGGTAACCACTCTTCCTGGTCCTAATTGTCTTGGGGCAAAACCACGCAAACTATTACTTCCTCCAATAATAAATTGACGAGAGAATGGCAAGTAAGCCGAATTGCCATAAGGCATTCCTGCACCAATATTTATTCTATTTGCCCAATAAGTATTGGTGTTTATTTTTCGAGTGTATCTAAACTCAGCATCTAATTTTACATACTGAGCAAAAAATGCTCCTGCAATTTTTTTACTAAATGCACTATCTGGTTTATTCAATAATCCTGCTATGTTTCCTGCTAAGTCTATATTTCCATTAAGGTAAAAAATATTTTTTGTCCTTGGGTTTCTACTATTGTAAATAAAGTTGTAAAAAGAACCTACAATTACTTCGGGTAAATTGGCATATTGCAAAACTGGATACTTATTAATTTGCTCTAAAAATTGATTTGAAAAAGCTGTTGCATTATTATACGTAATACTCAATGGCGATAATGTATGATCTTTATTAGAACCTTCTTTCCAATTTAAATCGTACTGAAAACGAAGGAAATTTTTAGTGTATAATAGTTGTCGTCTAAACCACTCATAGCCAAAAGTAAATTTGGTAAAGGGAGGGAAGTAACTACTTTCTTTAATTCGAAACGGTGTTACAAAACGAGGAATCGATAAAGAAACTTCGGCACCTACTCTAAAATTATTGTTTTGAATTAACGTATCATTAGATGCAGTTTCAAAAGCACCATAAGTTTTTATGTTGAGTAATTCGGCACCACGAAAAAGATTTCTGTTTCGCCAATTCAAATTTATTTGAGCTCCGGTAAAAGAATTTGATTTTGAAAATCCACCCAACTCGGCACTAATCGTTTTCTTTTTGGTAGGAGTGAAATAATAATATACGTCCATGTTTTTAGGTGCTACAGAATCTGATGAAGCTTCGTATCTACTTTTCACAAACTTAAATACACCCATATTAATGTATCTATTCAAAGTTTGATTGTGATTGTTCAAATTATATATTGAACCAGGTTTATACGTTAATGGACGAACTAAGGCACTGGGTTTAAAACTTTTTACTGTATCTCGTATAAAAATACTATCGTATACAATTAAGCCAACTTTGGAAGTATCGGGTGGAGGATTTAATAAAGTATAGTTTGGAAAAAGTGTAATGGATTGAATGGTTTGTGGAAACCTTGCACTTAAAGGAATATCTTTTTTTATGGTGAAGTATACATTAAGTTTATTGCTTTTATTGCTGCTATCTATAAAGGCTTTGATATAATCAGGACTAAAAAAATAATACCCTCTTCTTTTTAAAAAAATATCCACTCTATTGCGTTCGGCTTTTATGTTTTCAATATCAAATTGGTCACCTTTATGCATAAATGAATTGTTGTTTCTAAGTTTCAACAAATCTTTACCCAATTGAGAAGAATCGAGTACCCAAGTAATAGAATCAAGCGTATAAGGTTTTAGTACAGTTGCAGTATACACTGCTTTCATTTTATATCCTCTAATTTTTTTTTCTGCGGTAACCAATGATTTAAAGTAGCCTTTGTTTTCTAAAAAAGCTTGCATGTTTAATGCATTGGCATCAACGTCAATTGTTGTACTTAATACAGGAGCTTCGCCCAATCTGTTACGCAACCAATATTTAAAGCCAGATTGTTTTTTGGTTTCACCAACAAAATACCAGATGGCTACTTTATATGGAAAGCCCAAAATCATTTTATTTTTTTGTGGTGTTGCAACATTTTCTAAGGCTTTTCTAATGGGCTTAGACTTGCTTTTATTGTCCTCTGTTTTTTTAACTACAATAGAAGCACCACCATACAAATTCGTTCCTTTAGGTAGTTTTTTTTGTATGCTACAAGATGCACAAGCAAGCAGTAAAATGATGCTACATATATAATACCACTTGTTATTCATTTTTCTTCTTTTTAAATAATTCATTCAGCTTATCATAGTTTACTGTAAACGTAAAGGCAACACCCGTTTCAATAAAATAACCATCTAATAAAGCTTCGTATTGATTACGACGGTAAGCTCTAATCATAAATTTTCCATCTTTAGATAATTTATAAGTAGTATTTACATCTGGAATAAATTGAATATTATTATTCGATGCATTTTTGCCATTGGCTCCAGGATCGTTACCATCTACAGTAAAACTTTTACCTACACTAATATTTAATCGATCATTCAAAAAACTCTTACTTAAAGCAACACTTAAATCTGTTCTTTTTGCATTAGGATCATCATCTACATTTTTTAAATTAATACCTATATCAATGCCTTTGATTAAATCATCGGCAATTTGATTGATGGCTCCATTTAAAAAACCACTTACACTTTCATTGGCAATAAGATTGCTATTGTTGCCATTGCCTGCAAAAAAATCTCTGCTTTGTTCTCCAATAAATCTGTTTAAAACCAGCAATGCAAAAACTTGTTTATTCATTGCTGAAGCATCTGTTCGAAGTTGTTGTAATTTATTTTCAATGGTAGTAGCCATTGCATAAGTAACATCTTCGGCTTTTTCTTTTAGAGCAATATCAAAACTTAAAATGGGTTTCATGATTTCTCCATTTATTTTTAATAATACCTCAAATGGTACTTTACGTTTGTACACGTCATTTTCGGCTGCGGTGGTTGTTGTAATTTCTCCTCCTACTAAATCGAATGGTGATGTTTTAATTTCGTAAGCAGCTGTAATGTTTGCAGTAGCTTTTAATGGATCGCCACTAAGTGTAATGGTACTTCCATCAACCAATAAAAACTTACGTTTAATAAATTGATAATTCAATTGATAACTTCCTTTCTTTAAATTATACACTCCTACCAAACCAACAGAACCATTGGGGTTTAATGCTGCATTTAGTTGAGCATCGCCTTGTAGTTCTAATTCATCTCTTGTAATGGGATCTATAATAATATTGAATTTTGCTTCTGGGTCAATTTCAATATTTAAGTTGTAGTTGTAAGAGCCATAATTATTGGCACTTTCTTGCAATGCAATTACATCTTGATAAGTTGCAGTGGTAAGTAAATGAGCAATGGTATCCATATTTACAAACTCAACAACACCTTCTCTATCTTTTGCAGAAGGAGATGTATTTTGACGAACAAAATGAATAGCAGTAGCTTTTTTTGCTGCAATACTGCCTGAAATATCTGGTGCTTGTAAAACGCCATTCATGTTTACATCAACATCAACCACTCCTTTTCCATAAAGAATATTATTATCAACTGCAGTGTTATTAATGGCAGTAAAATCTTTTGCTACCACCGATAAATTGCTAACGAAATCCTTTTTATTGTTTTGAGTCAATGTTCCATTAATACGCATAGTATGATTGGTAGAATCTGAAATAGTAAAATCATTGAACTGAATAGTTGGATAATGAATCGCTATTTTTTGATTATTTATTTTTACAATGGTTCCAAATTGTGCAGCAGTGGTTTGTATAGAATCAAAAACTAAAGTTCCATTCCAAACAGGATTATCAGCTGCTCCAGTAATACTAATTGGACCAGCAATTGTTCCACTACTTCTTATAAGATTGCCTTGGGTAAATGGTTGTATACTTGCAAGAGTGATGGGATTAAAGTTCACTTTTACATCTACTATTTTAGCATTATAATTTCCACGCATATCTACATTGTTGCCATTACCCAATAATTTACCAGTAACAGTTACATTGTTGTTTGCAGTTTGAGCAGCTAATTCAATATTTCCTACAGAAATATGTTGATACGTAATACTATCCAATTTTAAGTTGCCATCCATTGTTGGTATAGCATTGTTTAGTTCACTTACTTTAATAGTTGCATTTAAAATACCATCAAGCGTAGTAGCACTTTTTTCAATCAATGAAGTGATGCTGCTAAGTTTAAAATCATTGATGCCAATAAGAATGGGAGAACTTGCTGCTAGTGTTTCATTGTGAATGGAAATTTTTTGATTGGCATTTCCAATATCAAAAGCTTGTATGTTGAATCCTTCGGTAGAAGTACGAATTATATTTTCTGTATTCACTACCCAAGGCTCTTTATTCAACAATAAGTCTTTGCCAAGTTGAATATCAAAACCTGCTATAGTATTGGGTTTGGCTGCAATAGAAGCTTGAAACTGTTCTTTCTTTTCAAAATCTTTCAAAGTAATAGTGGTAGATAAATTGTTCTGATGAAAACCGCCAATTGCCGAGGCATCGTAAAAAATTACATTACCCGATTGTACTGTATCAATTAACAGATTCAGTTTTAATGAATCATCTACACTTACTAGTGTTCCTGTTGATTTACTAAAACGTAAATCATTCAGTTGAAGATTTGGCATAGTTAATAGAACATTCACTGCACTATCTGTATTGGCATTGCTAATACTTGCATTTACTAGAATGGGTTCACTAAATTGTAGTGATGGAATAAAAGCATCATAAATAGGGTTAGGCTTTAATACAATCGTTGCTTCTACAATTGCTGCAGAAGCTAAAACGTTTTTATTTTTTGCAAGCGATTCTGTTGTGATTGTTGATGGTAAAAATTTAGCCATCGCATCATTCAATAATAATGGAATGGAATTGTAATAAACAGTGCTTTTAATATTTGCATCAACAAATGGAGTAATTAATTGAATAATAGTTGAATCGTTTCTTACAAATGCAAAAATGGTTGAACTATCTACCATTATTTTTTGTGATGCATTTTGTAGAATGATACTATCAATAATAATTTCAGCCTTTAAGTTTTTTGGAGTTGCATTTTCTATTTTTACTGTAGAGGATGTTGCAATGGTTAAGCTATCTTTTGTAATTCCGAGTGCATACAAATTTGCTTGAGCAACATTCACCACTGCATTTACTGTTGGATATTCATCATGAATATTTGCTGAGCCATTTACGTTCATTGCCAATAAAGAATCTTTAATAGAAGCAAAGCCTTTAATTAATCCATTATTGAAAGTGGAATTTGCTTGAATATTACGAAGGGTATTTTCTTTGTAGCGAAAAGATTGTATGGCTGCAACAACTTTCATGTTGTTATTCTTCACATCAAAACCTTTATTGCCTTTTAGTGCAATATTTCCATTGAGTTTTCCTAGAACAGAATCTTGACCAATCCATTTTCCTGTTTCTAAATCTTTTGCATTCAATACAATATCGTACACCATTTTTTCTGGTTGCTGAAATTGTTGAAGATTGGCTTTAATGGCAGCAAATCCATATTTTGAATTGGTACGAACATTTGTATTTACACTATTTGTATTACCAACTAAAGTTCCATTTACTTGAATAATTGGTGGAAGAATGATTTTTTGTTTAACCGTTTTTAAAAAAGGTTGAATCAATTTTTCGGTAACGGCAAGATTTTGAATATTGGTATTGTAACTTATTTTTTTAGGATCAGTGATGTTGTTAATCTTTCCACTCATTTGTAAATTCAAAATATTGGGCTTAGTAGATTGAACTTGTAATGCAAGAATATTTAAGTTGTTGGTAGTTCCTTTTATGTTGGCACTCACCAATACATCTCCTAAAATATTGAGTTGCTCTTTGTATTGTTCACTTTGATTACCCAACAATAGTTGTACATCTTTTTTGCCAATAATTGTTTTAGAAATTTGAATATCATTTTCACTACTTGATAAGGTAGTTTCTGAAATTGGAAATACTGTTGCAGTAGTATTGATACTTGACGTAGGTGTACGAACAACTAAATTTTTAGCTACTATTACATTGGTATCTATTTGAATACTACCACTTAAACTATCTAGCTGAAAACCACTTTTATCTTTAAAGGAGAATTGTTCAATAGTAGAAGCTAAAACTCCATCAACATATTGATTAGCTGTAGCTACAAAATTCAAATTGTCAATATTCAAATGATAATAATCTAGCCCTTTTTGCAATTCAGGTTTTGCTAGATTGTTATACACAATTTTATTTTGCGAAAGATTTATTTCATCAACAACAAAATTGATATTGGTGTTTGCCGACGTTTGAACAGTAACAGCATTTTCTTTTACAACAATTGTTTCATTTTTAGTAGAATGATTGAATTCAATGTTGCTATTATTCAGCAAAATAGATTTTATCTTAAATGTATTGATATCAGATTTATTACTTAGTTCAGCTAATTGTAAATCGCTAATTTTATTATTGCTATATAATTGTTGTGGTTTGTTTTCAAAAACAATATTTGAGTTTTTGATATGGAAACTATCGAGTTGAATAATTGGTAAAGCAAAAGCAGTAGTTGAAGTTGCGGCAGATTGTTCTTTTACAATTTGCATGTTGAACTTAAGTCCATTAGCCAATACTTTAGATACATTGAAACTCATTTTATCAAAATCAACATTCTTCACTTTAAGTTGAAAATGTTGAGCTTGTAATTTCAAGAGTACTCCAGCATTATAATTGAGTTGATTGAAACGAACATTCTTTAATTCAATATCATCTATTGAAAATTTTATTGGCGTTGAACTAGTTGTTGTGTTTGTGGATTTACTTTTAAATGCATCAACAATAAATTGATAATTGAATACACTATCATTTACTTTGTTGGACAGGTTTATATATACATCATCTAACAGTACTTTATTAATTTCATACTTGCCAGCAATTAATTTAAGCATGGCAACATCAACACGAATTTGTTTGCCATAGAGTAAAGTGTCTTTCGATAAATCGCTTACATAAACGCCATTTAATTCTACCCAATTGGGTAAACTATAATCTATTGAATGAATAACAAATTGAGTATTGGTTTTTGTAGAAAGATACGTTTGAAGTTTTTCTTTTATATAAGACTTCGACCAATTGGTTTGTAATAGCAACAAAAGGGCAATGAGTAGTACGAGTAGCACACCCACAAGCAGTAGAATTCGCTTGGCCCATTTTTTCATCTATCTAAGTATAGCTGAAAATCATGCCACGTATATCAAAAAACAGAAAAACACATAAAGATGTAAGCGATTCTAGTTTTTATGTATTTATTCTACTTAAAATAATTCTTATTAGGTATTTTCAGCAGTTAGCAATACTTGCCATGCAGCATCAACATTGCCTTGTGCCAACAATTCTTTAGCATACACATGCAATTCATTTTCCATTTCTATAGGATTAATGGAAAAGTATTGTACAATATTTTTCAGTTTGTCATCTTCAAAAGCTGGACTTACAATGGGTAATTTTTGTACATTGGCTAGTTGCCCTAAATTATTTCCTGTCAAAACATTGCTTCTTTTAATGCCCTCTGGCAAAGCATCTACACCAATGCCTAATTCTTTATTAGGCTTAGCAACAGTAAACATATTTTGTTCATTCATTACTGCATACCAATCGCCACCTAAACGTGCAATGGGTTGCAATTTGTGTAAATCAATCATGCTGCCTTCTGCATTTAAAACAGTTTCATCTACATGCATGCACAATACTTCTGCAATCACTAATTGACCAGCCCCAGGATTTTCTCCCAAACTTTTCACTTCAATTACTTTACACTCCATTTTTACTTTGGCTTCTTTTACCATGGGTGGTTTTACTATAGTAGAAGCTTCTTTGTTGAACCCTGCTTTTATAAATTCATCTACATTTTTAGCATATTCACAACTACTTAAACTTACTTGCTGCACCATATGGTAATCACAAATATTAATCACCACTTCTGGAACTTCTAATACATTTTGCAGGGTGTGTTTTAAATGATTGTCTCTTCCACTACGTGAAGGAGAAAAAATTACAATCGGCGGATTGGTAGAAAATAAATTGAAAAAAGAAAACGGACTCAAATTCACATTTCCTTCTTTATCTACTGTACTTGCAAATGCAATTGGTCGTGGACATACAGCATGTTGTAACCAAGCCTGACGTTGTTGTATTGGGAGTTCTTGAATGTTTATAAGCATGATTCTCGAATTAGTGGATTGATGAATTGGCGAATTTTTACATTAATGAACTACTCTTCTGATTTCTTGCTTTTAGATATTGAATAAACCCGCCAATCTTTTTTGTAAATTCCATTGCTTTTGTTGAATAATAAATATAGGATTTCTCATCAATCATTTTTGCTTTGAATAAGATTGTGAATTGATTATAGACTTCACCAGCAGAACCTTTTGAATAAGTTAAAAACTTAACAAATACTTTTGCATTACCATATTCAAAGCCTTCTGCGATATTATTAGAAATCGACGATGCTGCTGCCCTCAACTGATCTTTCATTCGATAATCAGTTTTCAATTTGCCTTCTTCACAAAACAAATATACTTCTGCTGCAAAATCAACAGCTTCAACCCATAGTGGTAACTCAGTAAAAGAGGTATACTTAGCCATAAATTGATTTGTATTAATTCACCAATTCGAAAATTCGCCAATCCGCTAATTTAAAGCTTCTTCCTAGCCAAAATACTAAAATCACTTTCCTCCTTCACAATCGTATTGCTCAATTTTCCTAAACCAGTTATTTCCATTTCTACAACATCACCAGCTTGTAACCATTGTTCTTGATAGTTGGAATCATTTAATTTTCCAGTTCCATTTAACTCTAAGAAACAACCTGTGCCAACTGTTCCACTACCGATCACATCTCCAGGATGTAGGTTAACACCATAACTAGCACGTTCAATAATTTCAGCAAACGTCCAATCCATATCACCTACATTTCCTTCACTCACCTGTACACCATTTACCCAACATTTCATATTTAAGCTCCAAGCTTTACCTACATGATTTTCTTTTGCAGGTATTTCATATTGCTCCAATTCATCCAGTGTAACCAAGCATGGGCCAATCACTGTACTAAAATCTTTTCCCTTTGCAGGACCAAGATTTAACAACATTTCTTCCATTTGTAAACGTCTTGCACTCATATCATTCATAATCATTAAACCACCAATATAATGATCTGCTTCTTCAGCAGGAATATTTCGTCCATGCTTACAAATCACAATTGCAGCTTCTAATTCAAAATCTAATTTTTCAAAATGATCGGGCATGCACAAAATATCACCAGGACCTTGAATGCTTAAATGATTGGTCATGTAAAAGATAGGATATTGATCAAATTCAGCAATCATATCTACTTTTCTATTTCTTCTTGCAGCAGCTACATGTTGACGAAAAGCATAACCATCTCTACAACTTGTTGGAAAAGGAATGGGAGCTAACAACTCTATATTTTCTAATGCAATACCTTTTTCTTTACCAATTCTACCATCTACAATTGCAGCATTTACAGCTTGTGCAACAGGAAAAGTATCATCCCAATAATTCAAAAACATGGTCATACTACCTGGTAATTCAGGATGCACAAAATCGCAATCAAATAAATAATCATCTACTAAAAAAGCCAATTGATCGTGGCCATCTTTTAAATAAGATACAAGCTTCATCGTATAAAAATTTAGTGACAAAAATAACTGATAATTTGGGGACGAGCTGTAGAATTTCTAATGAGCAATTGTGTAGCCTACACTGAGCGTATTTCGACTTGGCTCAATACCAAAGTGTCGCACAGCCGATAGCTATCGGCTTCAACGCTTTGTTCATAATTGAACAAATAATTCAATGAAAAATGTATTTTATTTTAAGAGTCGCAAACTTGAAAGAACATAAAAAACCGAAGACATCAGAGTAAACATTGAAAAGAAAAATCACCATTTCTCTTCTTCCGAAATTTCACCTATTTGTTTATACTTTTCTCTAGCGACTTTCTTTTCTTCAATTCTTTCAATAATAGCTTCTGTAATAAGTTCTCCAGCATTTAAAGCTGATGTATTCTCTAATAAAGTCTTTATTTTTTGTTCACTCACATCAATTCTATACAACAGAAAAACGAGTTTTTCAAAATCATTATTGATGAGATGATTGATATACTCTTGAAAACTTGTTTGCCAGTTTTCTTGTAAAGCAATGCCTGCTTCTTTTTCAATTTGTTCTTGTATAAAGTTATTGTTGTGCATTTGAAACAATTAAGAATACTTTTCCATTACACCCAAAGCAAACAAAGCAAAATCATATTTCACTGGATCTTGGGCATCTAAAGTTCGTAAATAATTGGTTAATTCAATAGCCGTTTGCCAATCTATTTGTTTGCGTTGTACTAAGTTGAAACGTTTAGCAACTCTTGCAACATGTACATCAATTGGACAAATCAATTGCGATGGTTGGATATTTTTCCAAATACCAAAATCAACACCATTAGAATCTTTTCTTACCATCCAACGCAAATACATATTTAAGCGTTTACAACTAGAATTTTTATACGGGGTAGAAACATGTTTTTTGGTTCTATTAGGCACATGCTCTAAACTAAAAAAATAATGGTGAAAACCAATGAGCATTTCCTCTGCAGTATTACCCCACTTAGTAAATGCAGTTTCTAAACTTTTGTTGGTAGAATAATGAAATTTAAAGAATTCAATAAAATATAAAAGATCGGTGGTATTAAAAGTTCTGTGTTTAAAGTGCAACAGTTTTTTTAAATCATCATCAGAATGATGTAATACAAAATCAAATGGCTGCATATGCATCAATTGCATCAACTCTTTGCTTTTGTTGATGATGGTAGTACGATTACCCCAAGCAAAAATGGCTGCAAAAAATCCAGCTATTTCTATGTCTTGCTTTTTCGTAAATAAATGAGGAATGCAAATAGGGTCGTCTTTGATGAAAGAAGGTTGATTGTATTGATCAACTTTACTGTTTAGAAAATCTATGAGTTTGATATTTTTCAAGAATGTATTTTTTAACCACAAAGAACACAAAGTTTTTCGCAAAGTTCACTAAGGTGCTTTTTAATAAAAAAGGCTCACATTAGGTGAACCTTTTTTATTAAAAATCTGTGTAAATCAGTTGAATCTGTGTTATCCGTGTTCCAATTACCCAATTGCCTTATTCAAATCTTCAATTAAATCATCTACATCTTCAATACCCACACTCAAACGTATTAATCCATCACTTAAACCATTTTTTATTCTTTCTTCTCTTGGTATAGAAGCATGCGTCATGGTTGCAGGATGATTGATTAAACTTTCTACACCACCCAAACTTTCTGCTAATGAAAAAAAATGTGTAGAAGATAAAACTCTATTCACTTCTTCTATGTTATCGTTCTTTAACTCAAAGCTAATCATACCACCAAAGCCACGCATTTGTTGTTTGGCTATTGCATAACCTTTACTATCTTCAAAACCAGGCCAATATACTTTTGCAACTTTAGGATTGTTGCGTAACCAATGTGCAATTTTTTCTCCATTTTCACAATGGCGTTGCATACGCACATGCAATGTTTTAATACCACGTAATACCAAAAAACAATCTTGTGGACCAGGCACTGCACCACAACTTTTTTGAATGAAATACAAATCGTCTCTCAATTGTTTATTATTCACCACCAAGCATCCTTGTATTACATCACTATGACCACCTAAATATTTTGTAGCACTGTGCATTACAATATCTGCTCCATAATCTAAAGGATTTTGTAAGTAGGGCGACGCAAAGGTGTTGTCAACACACAACAAACATTTATTGGCTTTAGTTATTGTAGCAACAGCAGCAATATCTGTAATATTCATGAGTGGATTGGTAGGAGTTTCTATCCAAACCAATTTTGTTTTAGCAGAAATTGCTTTAGCAATATTTTCAACATTGGTAGTATCTACATAAGTAAATACAATACCAAAACGTTCAAATACTTTTGTAAACAATCTATAAGTACCACCATACATATCATTAGCTGCAATTACTTCATCACCAGGGTTTAATAACTTAATTACTGCATCTGTTGCAGCTACGCCACTACTAAAAGCTAAACCATAATTTCCATTTTCAATTTTAGCAAAAGCTTCTTCCAATGCAAAACGTGTTGGATTTTGGCTTCTGGCATATTCAAAGCCTTTATTTTTTCCTGGTGCTTCTTGTACATATGTACTGGTTTGGTAAATAGGTACCATTACAGCTCCAGTACTTGGATCTGGCTCCATACCAGCATGAATAAATTTTGTAGCAAGCTTCATTCCCCCAACCCCTGAAGGGGTGTTTTTATCGTTCATATTTTTGTTTTTAAATGGTAAGCAAGATTTTTCTTAAACCGCCAACAGGTTTTTATACCGCTGTTGTGGTTTAGTAATAAGTTATTTTATCTCTCCACACATTTCACTTGGTACTACCCAAGCATCAAATTGTTCGGAAGTCATGTGTTCAAAATCCAATCCTTTCAATTTATATTCTAATGCAGCTTGTTTCAATGTAATACCACGATGGTGTGCATCTTGAGCAATAGCAGCAGCATTGTAATAGCCAATCTTGGTATTTAAAGCTGTTACCAACATCAAGCTATTATCAACATGTTTTTTAATGTTTTCTTCAATTGGTTTTAATCCAATGGCACATTTATCGTTAAAGCTTACACAACCTTCTCCAATTAATCTTGCACTATGTAAGAAATTATAAATCATTACTGGTTTAAATACATTCAATTCAAAATGTCCTAAGCTTCCACCAATTCCAACAGTAACATCATTGCCCATTACTTGTGCAGCAATCATGGTTAATGCTTCACATTGTGTTGGGTTAACTTTGCCTGGCATAATAGAACTTCCTGGTTCATTATCTGGAATAAAAATTTCACCAATCCCACTTCTCGGACCACTAGATAACATTCTAATATCATTGGCAATTTTCATTAAGCTAACTGCAACCGTTTTCAATGCACCATGAGCTTCTACAATTGCATCGTGTGCTGCCAATGCTTCAAATTTATTTTCTGCAGTTACAAATGGTAAGCCTGTTAAAGCAGCTATGTGTTTAGCTACAACAACATCATAACCTTTTGGTGTATTAATACCTGTACCAACAGCAGTTCCACCTAAAGCCAATTCACTTAAATGTGCTAATGAATTATTAATGGCTTTTAACCCATGTGTTAATTGAGCAACATAACCACTAAATTCTTGTCCTACAGTTAAAGGTGTAGCATCCATAAAATGGGTTCTACCAATTTTAACCACCTGCATAAACTCTCTGCTCTTTGCAGCCAATGTATCACGTAATTTAGTTATACCGGGAATAGTAGTTTCCATCAACATTTTATACGCTGCAATATGCATAGCTGTTGGAAAAGTATCATTACTGCTTTGCGATTTATTTACATCGTCATTTGGGTGAATTGATTTTTTTTCATCCAATAAACTTCCACCTGCATTTACATGGGCTTTATAAGCAACCACTTCATTTACATTCATGTTACTTTGTGTACCACTGCCAGTTTGCCAAACCACTAAAGGAAATTGATCGTTGAGTTTTCCTGCTAAAATTTCATCACATACTGTTGCAATAGCATCTTTCTTTTCGTTCGACAAAACACCCAATTCATTATTGGCTAATGCAGCTGCTTTTTTTAAGTAAGCAAATGCCTCAATAATTTCTTTAGGCATTTTATTAATGTCTTGTGCAATTTTAAAATTATCTATACTGCGTTGGGTTTGTGCTCCCCAATAAACATTGGCAGGTACATGTACCTCACCCATGGTGTCTTTTTCTATACGGTATTCCATTTTTTAAAATTTTTGCAAAGGTAGGGCAGCAATGCTTGAATTGGGTATAGAAAATGAAGTTAATTATATGTTGTAGTTTCTACATAGTACCAAAAAAATGCTATTTTTTGATAGATGTTGAGTATAACAATTGCAAGTTAATTGTATGGGTTGTTGCAAAAATTTGTTCTACCAATGCATTGGTAACCATCCAACTGCCTTCTTCAATTTCTGCTTCTAATTCGCCTTCATCCCAACCACAATAACCAATGAATAGTTGAATATCATGTATGCCAATGCTACCATTATTTATGAGCTGAACAGCTTGTTTAAAATTTCCGCCAAAATAAAGTGTATCATTAATGCAAATGGAATCATTCATTAATTTGGGTTGATTATGTACAAAAAATAAACTTTCTTGTTCAACTGGTCCACCAGCATAAAGAGGAAAAGGCTTGCTTTTGCTAAACTCTGTTAAATCGTTCAACACGTTTGGGTATAATTTATTTATAATAAATCCTACAGCTCCATGTACATTTTTCTCTGTAATTAAAATAACAGAATGTTCAAAAATTGAACCATCTAATAGTGGAGTAGCAACAATTATATTTCCAGCAGCAATTTGCATATTGGCAAAAATAAACTAAGCTGATAAACTGGGTTACTAAATATATACATTGATTCAGATTAATTAAAAAGAAAAGAATGCCGATGTTGACATTCTTTTCTTCTAAATAAAATTCTACCAATCTACTCACCAAAACGCATCATCCTTCCTCCTCCGTTTTGCTGCATGTTATCTATCATCTGCTGCATGAGCTTGGCATATTCTTGAGTAGTAACTTTTTTACCTTTTGATGGAGCTTTTACTAATTTTTTATTTACCTCTTTTTTTATATCTACTGCTGTAAAAACAGTTTCACCACCATTTACATCCAATTGTAAAATTACACCTGGCAATCCTCCATTGTTTTCAGGTCCAACAGGGCTCACAATATCTTCGGCATACCAAGCTATAATCTCTACTTCTTGTTGTTGAGGTTGTGTGGTAGAAGATTTTGTAGTATCACTAACACCATTGGTGTTGTTAATCATTCTAACATTGCCTGCAATTCTTAGTATTTGTTTAGCCACAGCTTTTCGGCAACTGTACCCCATAATTGTTTTGGCTTCATTACTCAATTTCCATTGTTGGGTTCTAATGCTATCTTCAATTATATAGGTTTTAGAACCAATATCGGTTTGACGAATAGATTGAAGCAAACTAAAGTTTTTGTAAAGTTCTTCTCCATCTCCACCACCAAAACGCATCACCATCCGTACACCCCCTTCATTTGTTTCAGGCATTTCATCTTCTGGTATAGTTCTATAAATAGATGCACTATCGCTAAACAATAACTCATGTTTACTAGTTCTAAACTCAGGTATGTAAGCCCTCATTTGAGCATCGGTAATACGCTTATGCATATTTATTTTTCTTTCGTAAACAATTGTACCTTCTTTTGTTTGTGCATTGGTTGTAGTAATAAATAACAGCAATACCAATAATAATTTAACCGTTTTCATGATAATTTTTTAAGAGCCCAAAACTAAATTAGCTACAGTTAACGGGTGTTGCAATAAGGTTAATTAAGGTTAACGGCAAAAGTTTACTACAATGCAACTAGTACATTTGTACAGCAAAATTTATTGAAATGCAAAAGCTGAGTTTATCTAGAAATTTTATGATTTTAGCCATTGTATTGTTGGCTGCATTTCAAACCTATTGGTTAACAAAATTGTACAAAGACGAATTTAATAGCCTTAAAAAAGAAGTAGATGTTACTTTTAGAGAAACCATTTATAAATTACAAAAACAGCGTTTTGAAAAAGACTCTTTCTTATCGCAACAATTAAATAGCGAACTGAATAAAAACTTGAAAAATGCTAAGGTTCAAGAGCCAATTTTCATCAATCGTGTGGATAAGAATCAACCCAAAAAGCCTGCTTTAAAATGGAATAAAAATATTACTATTTCTTCAAATTTGAATGATATAGATCCAAGCACAATAGACTCAGTGGTAGTAAGAAAAAACACATCTGCTAAAAAACTAGTACTTCCTCCAGAGTTCATTGAAGTATTTTTAAAACAAAAGGCATTGGGCGACTCGACTATTATTATTAAAAAAGATTCATTAGGCAACACTTCTATTTCAAGAATGAGTTACTCACAAAGCTATAGTTATACAACTGATAGCAATGATTCTATTCCTGATTTTGCTCGAACAAAAAAAATGATTCTTGAATTTAAAGACAAGGCTCCTATTACACCCAAAAAAATAACAGATATTAAGATTACCAATTTTAGTTTTAATGGTTATCCAAATGAAATAAGTAAAGACAGTTCATCGCCTGTAATTCGTTTTTTTAGCAGAAGTAAAAGCATTAATGATTCGCTACCTGTTTATTTTGTAGATTCAGCATATAAGGCAGAATTAAGCAAAAGCAATAAACCGCTACAATACAAAATTTTATTTAAAGAATGTAGTAAAGAAGATGTAGCTAAAGCCGAACTGAAGAAAGATAGTAGTAAAGATTTTGCTACTAGCAATGTGTTGATTGGTTTTACTACGCCATATTCATATCAAGCTAAGTTTGATAATATTTTCAGTTTCATTATTCAAAAAATGGGTTGGCAAATTGCAGGTTCATTGTTGTTACTAAGTTTTGTGATTGCTTCATTTATAAGTTTATACAGAAACCTAATGGAGCAAAAGCAACTAGCCAATATGAAAAATGAATTCATCAGCAATATCACCCACGAATTAAAAACACCTATTGCTACTGTTAATGTTGCCATTGAAGCATTGAGAAATTTTGGTGGAATTACCAGCCCAGAAAAAACTAAAGAATACTTAGACATTTCAGCATCTGAATTGCAACGCTTAAGTTTATTGGTAGATAAAGTATTAAAACTGTCGATGTTTGAAAACAAAGAAGTTGAATTGAATAAAGAACTCTTTGATATCAAAAATTTAACCGAAGAAGTAATGAACACAATGAAATTACAATTTGAAAAACAACATATTGCAATTGCATTAACTACTTCAGGAGAAAGTTTTACTATAAATGCCGATAAATTACATATTACAAGTGTAGTGTATAATTTATTAGACAATGCTTTGAAATACAGCAAGAGCAATGGTTTTGTAAAAGTGCATATTGAACAACAAAATCAAGCATTGCAATTTCAAGTAATTGATAATGGTATTGGCATTGCAGAAGAATATCAATCGAAAGTGTTTGATAAATTTTTTAGAGTACCTTCAGGCAATGTACATAACACCAAAGGATATGGCTTGGGACTAAGTTATGTTGCCCATATTGTTCATAAGCACAAAGGTTCTATAACAGTGCAAAGTGAATTAGGTAAAGGCAGTTGTTTTACAGTTATAATTCCTACAAACTAGTTACAATAAATAGTATATGAGCATTAAAGTTTTGTATGTAGAAGACGAATTATTTTTAGGCAAAATTGTATCGGAAACTTTAGAAAGCAGAGGATTTGATGTTACCATGGAAACCGATGGCGATAAAGTAGTACCTGTTTTTGGAGAAGTAGAACCAGATATTTGTGTGTTAGATATAATGCTACCCAATAAAAATGGTTTTGATATTGCAGAAGATATTAGAAAGCTAAATAGTGATGTACCTATTATTTTTTTAACGGCTAAAACACAAACCGAAGATGTGGTAAAAGGTTTTAAAATAGGTGGTAACGATTACTTACGTAAGCCTTTTAGTATGGAAGAACTGATTGTACGTATTGAATATTTATTAAAAGTAAAAAAAGAGAATATTTTTGTTACCTCTGGCGATACCATTAGTTTAGGTAAATACATTTTTCATTTAAATAAACAAGTACTGCATTTTAATACAGAAGAAAAAAAATTAAGCTACAGAGAAAGTGAATTGCTGAAATTTTTATACCAACATAAAAATACTGTTATAGATAGAAGAGATTTACTCAACCATATTTGGGGCAATGATAGTTTTTTCAATAGCCGAAACTTAGATGTATATATTACCAAGCTTCGCTCCTATTTAAAAGAAGATGCAGCTATTGAAATACTGACTATTAAAGGTGTTGGTTATAGATTTGTAGTATAAATTATTTACAAATAACAGGTGTTGGTTCTGCATCGGCTTCTCTGCCAAACCAAACACATGCATAACCTTGATATATACCAATACCAATAGATTTCCAAGGCTCATCTTTCCAAATGCTTTGATTAATTACCACATCATTATGGCCTGGGCTACTTTTCCAACCTCGTAAAGCTTCCTCGGCTTGTACAGTATAAGTTGCATTATCACTTTTAGACATACTAAAAGAAATTTCAAAACCATAGCCTTTATAATTGGTTAATTCCATTAGCTTCTTCCACATACACTCAGCTTGTTTATGGTCTGGTGTATAACAGCAACTGCTCCAACTGCCATTACTACTCCAACTATGCATATTACAATTGCCATTATTGGGTTTATTATTTACAATGTCTTTGGCATGTGTTTGTGCAACAAAACTTAAAGAAGTAGATAGTGGTATTGATGGCAAGCCCTTCTCTTTACGATAATCCATAATTATTTTATATAACCTCATTTCATTTTCAGTTAAACAAGCTTGTACTTTTTTTTCATTAGCAGTTTGTGCAAATGCAGTATTCATTTGGCTTACAAGTAACAAGAACAGAATAGTATATTTCATATGTTTATTATGTTCAATAAAAATAAGGGAGTTCTTTTAAATACAAAATAAGAAGATGAATTTTCTGAAATCATTAACCTACAGTAGCTATATCTCTGTTACTGAATTCACAAAGAAAAAATGGTGCAACCTTTTCAAAACCTATCTTTGCCGCAATAAAATTGCCTGCAATGAATACAAAATTTACTGAAAGAATTAAAGCCGAATTGAATGAAATTGAATTGGCTGGCTTGTTTAAAAAAGAACGCATCATCACCAGTGAACAAGGCCCTGAAATAGTAGTAAACGGTAAAACCGTTCTAAACTTTTGTGCCAACAATTATTTGGGTTTATCATCTCATCCAAAAGTAATTGAAGCTGCACATAAAGCCATTGACACACATGGTTATGGTATGAGTAGTGTTCGTTTTATTTGTGGCACACAAGATATTCATAAAGAATTAGAACAAAAGATTGCACAGTTTTTAGGCACAGAAGACACCATTTTATATGCTGCTGCTTTTGATGCAAATGGCGGTGTGTTTGAACCTTTGTTTAATGAAGAGGATGCCATTATTAGCGATGCATTAAATCATGCAAGTATTATTGATGGAGTACGATTATGTAAAGCTCATCGTTATCGTTATGAGCATAATAACATGGCCGATTTAGAAGAAAAACTGAAAGAGAGTGCTCATTTAAGAAGTAGAATTATTGTTACCGATGGTAGTTTTAGTATGGATGGAACGATTGCTCAATTAGATAAAATTTGCGATCTAGCAGATCAATATGATGCTATTGTTATGATTGATGAATGTCATTCTTCAGGCTTTTTAGGCAAAACAGGCAGAGGCACCCATGAGTACAGAAATGTGATGGGCAGAATCGATATTATCACTGGCACTTTAGGTAAAGCATTGGGTGGTGCAAGTGGAGGTTTTACCAGTGGTAAAAAAGACGTAATTGAAATGTTACGTCAGCGTTCTCGTCCTTATTTATTTTCTAACACTGTTGCTCCAAGTATTGTTGGTGCAAGCATTGCTGTTTTAGATATGCTTACAGAAACTACTGAGTTAAGAGACCAATTAGAATTTAACACCCAATACTTTAGAACAAAAATGACTGAAGCTGGTTTCGATATTCCGCAAGGCGATCATCCCATTGTACCTGTAATGTTGTACGATGCAGTATTGGCTCAAAAATTTGCAACTAAAATTTTAGAAGAGGGTATTTATGTCATTGGATTTTTCTTTCCTGTTGTACCTAAAGGTAAAGCAAGAATTCGTGTGCAATTAAGTGCTGCACATACACAAACACATTTAGATAAAGCTATTGCAGCTTTCACAAAAGTGGGTAAGGAGTTGGGAGTAATACAATAAATATTTTTACATCATCCCTCAACTAGAAATTGTCTTAAAAAGTCTCATTGATTGTCATATCCGATAGCGATCGGATGAGTAAACAATTTCTGCTTCGCAGAAAAGCATTTTGAAAATGACATTATTGCCACGGATGCACGGAAAATAACGGATTCGTTGATTTTGATTATTATATACTCCGTGCTAATCCGTGCATCCGTGGCAATAAAAAAATCATTTGTTTACAAATGGTTTTTAATGATTTACAAAGTCTGTCATTGGCAGCCGATAGCTATCGGCTCAATGTGACAAATTTGATTAGTTTAAGACAGCCTCTTGTTATGTTGTACCTTTCCATTTTAAAAGAACTGTATGAAAAAAAACTATCCAATTATCATTGTACAAATACTAGCATTTATAGCAATGATTGTTGTAAATGCTTTAGCCAATATTTTACCTATCAATGGTTTAAATACAGGAGAAGTAAGTGCATTTTATCCAAACTTATTTGTACCAGCTGGATTTACATTTAGCATTTGGGGAATTATCTATTTATTGCTTGCTTTATATGTAGTTATTAGTAGCTCTTTATTACTGAAGAAAAATAATTCTAGCTCTACTGAAAAATTCATCTTACAAATAGCAAAAATTTTTATTGTTACTTGTATCATTAACGCTACATGGATTTTTGTGTGGCATCATTTACAAATTGTAGCATCGGTTTTTGTTATGCTATTGTTTCTATTTGCCTTAGTTATTATGTACTTAAAACAAAAACAAACCACATTAGCGTTAACTGCCATTCAACAATTTGCATTAACTATTCCTTTTGTAGTGTACCTAGCTTGGATATGTGTTGCAACTATTGCCAACATTACTGCTTTATTGGTTTCTATTGGTTTTAATGGTGTAGGAATTGAACCTTATGTTTGGAGCTGTAGTATGATTGATATTGCTAGCTTATTGGCAATTTATTTTGGTGTTATAGAAAAACAATGGGCATTTTGTGCTGTTGTTGCTTGGGCCTTATTTGGCATTATGCAAGGACAAAAAGACAACTCTTACAATGTTGCACTCACAGCAAAAATGAGTATGATTGTTGTATTGATTGCTTTAGTTATAAGTACAGTAGATTTCAAGAAAAAGAATATACCTTCTTAATTACTTCTTTTCAGTATTAGGCTTAAAATCGAATGGTAGCAAATTGGCCAATTTTTCACTCCATGCCCAATAAGCACTACATAATAAATCTGGACCATTGTAATGCATTCCATTTGATGTAACATAAATGGGTTGTTTGTTCACTAAATGAATCACAGATGTTAATGATGCTGCCGGTGCATTTTGTTTTTGAAATTGCACGTACTCTTCAGGCTCAGATTTTCCTTTATAAGTTACTTGAATATAATTATCAAAATCTAGTACAGCAATGGTATTGCTGAAGGCATAAGCAATACTATCGCCAGTTAATAATTGATTGACTAAAATATTCTTTTCATCTGGCTCACGAAGAATTCTATTGTAATAAGCAGATGAATCATTATCGCCATTAGATTCCATAGAAGTTTCACCAATACGTATTCTAATGGGCTCTTTACTATTAGAGATAGTGCTTTTAATGCTTTTACTCATTATGCTTTTTACTCGAATTTTCTCTGTATTGGGTACTTTATACAATCTACGCAATTCAAAATTTTCTTCAGCAAAAGTATTTCTATAGAAGGCTCTCATAAAATGCATAAGTGAGCCCTTATAAGCTTCATTTCTATTTCTTTCCCAACGTTGTTGTTTCCCTTTTCGCTTAGTAAACATATTGGTAAAAAATGGATATCCAGAATAATACAACACCGAGGTCCGAAAATTGTAATTGAAGTTGATTAAATCGTATTTGATTTCGTACCCTAAATCTTTATTCTCAACAATTAAAGTTTCATTGGCAAATGCAGTTAAACTGTTATCTTTTTTGTTGAATTTAAAACGAATGGCTTTATAATTTTTTATTGTACAATTTTGTGCAAATTCAGTAGTGCCAATAAAGGACTCTAAAAACAATTTCCCCCATTTATTCCAACCATCTTTTTCGTACGATTGTACAACTACTTCATCTAACTCTTTAGCTCTGGGTTTTAAATAAATAGTTAATGAATCTAACTTATTTGATTGTATAGTAGTTTGAAAAGTTTCATAACCTAAACATGAAACAACCAAATCGAATCTACCATTGGGAAAAGATTGTATTACAAACACACCGTTTATATTGGTACTTGTTCCAACAGATGTGTTAGCTAAATAAACACTTGCAAATGGTACAGGTAATTTGGTATCGCTAGTTAAAACAACACCATTAAGCTGTTGAGCTTGGCCAACTTGCTGAAGCATTACAATAAATAGTACAACAATTAAACGCATCTGTAAAAATAATTGAAACAACAATTAAGCAGAGAAACTATCAGTTAATTAATGTTAATGATAAATTGTTGCTAAATGAATCTTTATAACTATTGTATATCAATTACAATAACTTTAGCTTGTAATTACATTTCCGTAAGCAGCTAACATCATTATAATTTATGCGTTTGCTAAAATTAAAATTGAAAAATTGTATTATTTCCTTTTTCTGTTTCGGCATTTTATTTTGTATGAATTCATCAAAGGCACAACTACCAACACCTGTTATATTTAAACCACTTGCTCCACCTATTAATAATGTGTATCATTTTAAATCAGTGGGTTTAGTAGTACTGAGCAATCAGCATGAACTTCAATTTTGGGATGAAACTACTAAAGCATATTATGGTAATTATGCTGTATTACCTAAGAGTGCATTTAATTGTACAATAAGAATTGTAGAACATATTGAGGCCTACAATACAATTGCAATTGTTTGGGAAGAATATACCAATATTGGCAAGGATACTATTTATAAAGATTTTCTAACCGTCATCAATTTAACCACCTTACAGCTTGCACAAGCTATTGAACCAAATGGTATGCTAGCTTTAATACAATACAAATTCAATAAAAAAATAATTCTACCTAAACTTCAAGAAGCTGAAAACATTTATCAATATAGTTATAATGCAATTGCCAATTGCTTTTATACATGCAGCAGAACAGGAGAAATTTTAGTGTATAAAAAAGGAGAATTTGATAAGAAAATTACTTCTACCATTAAGCTTCCACAACTGTTTATTGCCGATACTTCAAACAGCTATTTAATTATAGCAAGTAAAAAAACAGCACAAGTAAAAAGAATTCATATTCAAACAGAAAAAGTAAGCACCATCAGTAATTTGAAGCCTATTAAAACTTGCATGGCTACCAATTTTAATTATAAAGATGAAGTTTTTAGTACACAATTTTTTGAAGAAGGCAATAGCTTGTTTTTAATTGATTCGGCTAATAGATTACAATATTATTCTGTTAATAATCACACTATTGAAGACTTTAATGTTTTACCTAAATCTTCTGTAGGCAACGTAGTTAGCTTTCAATTTAATTTAAAAGATTCTTCTTTGTTTAGCATTCTCGAAGTACCTAATAACAGATGTGAAAGAAGTTTAGTGAGTTTGAATTTAAAAACTGGTTTGTCTAACACCTATAATGGTGGTAGCCATTTACAAATTACCAATTCATTTTATGGTAGTAATACAAACTCATTACGATTTATGGTTTCTGGAACATCTGAACAAGAAGTTGATTTATCTACTTTAACAGAAAAGACCAATCAATTTTTATTCAACTCTAACGATAAAAATTTACAATTTACTGCACAATGGGAAAATGGCTATGTATCGGTTTTTAAAGAAGAGAATAACACTTATAAACTAAAGGTTTTTGAGTTTAACAATAACAAAAGCAATCAAATTTATATTCAACAAGTACAATTAACTAATAACGAAAATATTGTTGGTATTGAAGCAAAAAAGAAATGGTATATCACTACTAAAAATAATGATGCCAATAATATCTATAATGTAGATTTTAGCATTTACGATAGTTTACATAAGTGCATTTTTAAATTACCAACACATGCACCTTTACAGTTGATGAATAATTCATCTTTTGCACAAAAAATATTTTCGTACGATGGTAAATATTTTATAATTAAAGAGTATTTAAGTAGCCATCAAGATATGGATTCTTGTAGACTAAGAGTTTTTTCTACCAAAGATTTTTCTATTAAAAAAGATCTATTGTTTATAGAATATAATTATGGAAATATTTTTAAACGATTTACTGTTGCACTATCTGATAGTACCGAACAATTGTATATCAATCAAGTTAAAAAAGTAGGAAATCATTATTTAAATTATGTAATGCAATATGATTTAAAAAGTAATGTAGTAAATGCAACTAAAGAATTTCAATTACAAATAGATCCATCGCAACCTAATTTACCTTTTTATGTACATAAAATAAAAATTTCTAAGGGTGAAGAAATGGTTTTATGGACAGGTTCAGTAAACATAAAAAGTAATACACCTGGTAATGGTATTTACTATCAAGGTATAAGAGGAAGAATGTTGAATGCTAGTAATGATCAATGGGGTATTAATATGAACTTGTATCCTGAAATTGAAAATGTTTTACTCTTCAACCAATTTGTGGCAGTGCAGCTTGAAGATCATATGCAATTTTATAAATGGCAGAATAATATGTCTGAATATTTTCTAACATTAATTCCAGTGTATAACGAGAAAACTGTTGAAGCAAGTGCATTATTTGTTTCGTACGAAAAGAATTTCCAAAACTTCAATTACTATGAAAAAACAGGTAATGAAGATTGTATTAGTTTTAAATTTGGTAACCATAGTTACAGAAGAAGTTTATTTGATTTAACTTTTAATAGACCCGATTTAATTTTAGAACAAATACCCGAACACGATAAAGAATTTAAAGAGTTATTACGTAAAGCAGTGCTCAAACGTAGTGAACGTATTACCAATAAACTACAAGATTTCAAGCCCGAACTTTTACCAACAGTTACTATAAAAAATACAGGTTATATTGGTAATAAATTCAAGCTTGCCTTGTCTATAAAAAGTAAACTACCTATTCAACAAATTAAAGTAACTATTAATGGAACTGTAGTAAAAAAATCTACCTCATTAAACATGGAGTTTGGCGAAATAGAATACAATTTATTTGAAATTTTAGCACTTGGCGAAAATGCAATTGAAGTAGTTGTAGTGAATAAAAATGGACTAGAAAGTTTACCATTACGTATCATTCAAAACCATAATAAACCTCAAGAAAAGCCAGGTTTACATGTACTAGTAGTTTCTGTTAGTGAATATGCAAATAGGAGTGCTAACTTACCTTTTGCAGTTAAAGATGGTAGAGACATGAGCCAACTTTTTAAAAACCAATTGAGCGATACTTTGTTTGCTTATATACAGGTAGATACATTGTTTAATAAAGCTGCTAATAACTATGCTGTGCAGCAATGGTTATTACAAAAAAAACAAACCGACCCTAACGATTATGTGGTAGTTTTTTATAGTGGACATGGTTTATTAAACAGCAATAAAGAACTACAATTAGCCACATCATTCACCCAATTTGAAGAATCAAAAAACACCATTGATTTTAGTAAATTACTGAGTGCTTTAGATGAAATACCAGCACGACAAAAATTGTTGTTGATAGATGCTTGTCATAGTGGCGATTTAGATAAATCAGGCATTGAAGCAACGAATAAAACTACAAAAGAGCAAACACAAACCGATTCAACCTCAACAAAAAGTGTTTCATTAAAGTTTAAGAAGAAACAAGACAATCCCTTTGAAGCCATGCAAAAATTATTTTCATTTTCAGAAAAAGGAAATGGCACAATTGTATTCTCTGCATCAGGGGGCATGCAAGTGGCGTATGAAGGTGCAACCTATCAAAATGGATATTTTACGTACGCCTTAAAAGAAGCTTTGTTATACAACAAAGCCGATGAAAATAATTATGGGGCATTATGGTTAAATCAGTTGATAAAATACACTACCAAAAGAGTTACAGAAATATCCAATGGCAAACAAACACCCAATTTAAGAATAAGTCATCCAGATATTAATTGGAGAATTAAGTAATACTATTAGAAAATAATTGATGTTGAATTTTCTTTGTAGGTACTTCAAGTAACGAAAACCAATTCCACGTATGTATAGAATTACACTTTCTTCCCATACTAAATGATAACCGCATTTTTTGCCAATATTCAGGTGCAGTAAATAAACCAAAGCCAACAGTAGCAATTACAGGAATTGAAATACGGCCATTACCTAACATAAAAGATTGCAAGCAAAATTCTCCTTCTTCTGTAGTATCAAATCCTAACACAATATGCTTTAAATCGTGCCTTGCATAGTGTGAAAGTAATTGCAAGTTTTTAGTTTGTATGAATGTAACTAAATCGTTACCTAGAGTTCCTTTTGGCAAAGTTTGTAATTGCTCAATGGTATAAGGAAATGGCTTTGCTTTTCTAAAGTATTGAAGTGCAGGTAAAGCCATTTGATGTGTTAAAAACACCAATAATTTACAACGAAGTGCTACGATTAATTTCCAATTCATTTGATTGATTTTTAAATTGAAGTAGTATTGTTTTTTTTGAAAACATTAAGCTGATACATCCTGATATGAATGCTGCTAATGGAAATAACAAACACTCGGCATTTTGCCAAATATTATACCTCAATCCAAATAGTTGAATACATTCAAATGCAATCCATACACCTAATAACACAAATAGAAATAAAGAATAAAATTTTATTGAGTGTTCAATAGTTGATTCTTTAATTAAATAAAATCCAAAAACAAATATCAATCCTGCAACCCAGCAAACACTCAATGCAAATATTGCTGAAAAATAATATAATATTGATGCAAACAATGCTGGCAATGTAAGCAACAAGTAGATAAATAACGATCTGATAAATACTATAAAGGGAGTCTTCATAATGATAATTTTTAGATAGTTTTACTAGCCGATAAATGATACCAATCAATATTTCTTGTAACATACATTACTGTTGCTAAAACAATAAACAATCCAATGCTACCAATAATTAGTGCAGTATTTTCTAAACTAATGAGTACTAAAATAAATCCATATAATGCAGTTAAAACACCACCTAATGCAGCCGAAGCATTCCAATTTTTAAAATGACTTTTAACATATAAAGTAATTAAAGCTATGGTTGCTAAAGCAGAAATGATGTAGGCATAATCAAATAAAATATACTCCCCTAACGATAATACTAGCAAATAAAAAATAGCCAATGCAAATCCTACTAAAGTATATTGTATAGGATGCACTTGTCTTTTATGAAATAGCTCTATTAAAAAGAAAACAGCAAAAGTTAATCCTATTACAAGTATGGCATATTTAGTAGTTCTCATAGATTTTTCGTAATTGATAGATGTGATACTTACTTCAATCTCTCCTATAGCTTTTAGGGCTTTTAAATTTTGATGATACGTAGTTTGTCGTTCAATAATAAGGTTAGAAATAAAAGTGGTAGGAATGAGCATCATTAAAGTAATTACTGTTACAATGATCAACTTTACCAAAATAGTATTAGATGATGTGTTTTTGTTGGGTACTGCAAATGCAGCAGTTTGATTTGTTTCCATTTTGTGTGTTGTTTAATTTTATAAATATTAAAAGTACTTTGATTTTCAAAGTGTATGAATAAAAAAAATTATTTCGTTAATCGAATCATTGCTTCTAATGCTTCTAAATGTAGTTTAAATGCCTTTTCACCAGCTTTTGTAGCAGCATAAGTAGTATTGGTTTTTCGTCCAATAAAACCTTTATGCACTTTAATAAATCCATTTTCTTCCAATGCTTTAATATGGCTAGCTAAGTTTCCATCGGTTACTTGTATCAGTTCTTTCAACTCATTAAAATTTACTTCGTCGTTTACCATTAAGGCACTCATAATGCCTAAACGTACACGACTATCAAATGATTTATTTAAATTTTCTATCGGATTCTTCATAACCTCACTGCTCTAAAATTAATTATTTCTTTCGTACTTATTCCACATAACAATACCATAAACAATGTGTAAAACACCAAAACCTGCTGCCCAAAAATAAAGTCCTTTGCCAATAAACCATAAGTTGATTACACCTAAAATCAACTGAGCATAGCCTAAGTATCTTATTTCTACTAAAGTAAATTTACTTGCATTCACCAGTGCCAATCCATAAAAAATTAAACAGCCAGGTGCAATTAAACCATAGTTGCCAGCTTCTATCAATTTTAAAATAAATAAGCCGCCCACTAACATTGGTATCATTACATTAATCAATAATCGTTGTGCAGTTTTACCCCAAATTGGAGTATTGGTTTTCTTGCTTCGCAAATAAGTAAATAAAAATGATGAAGTAAAAGCTACAACAAATGTGATTGAGGCAATGAAAAATAATTGATTTTCGAAGATGTTCGATCCAGAAGTAGTGTAATTATCCATTGACTCGTAAGTTGCTCTCAATGTTTTTCCTGATGCAGATTGTTCATTGATAGCTTCGCTAGCAAACCATGCTCCAATTAATGCAGTTGTGCCAGCAGCTATTCCACTGAAGCCACTTAAACTAATGAAACGACTACTACGTTCCATCATTTGTTTAATGTCTTGTAAGGTATCTAAGTGAGGATTTGTTGAACTCATAAAAAGCACTTTGAATTGCAAAGTAAAAGGATTGAATTTGAATGGCCAAATTTTTTATTTGCATCGCAAATTGATGGGAACGCTGATAACACGGATTGAACGGATTTGCACTGATTTTACACCTAATGATCTTCGCCTCCTTGGAGGGAAAACTATTTACACATCTTGATTATGATGTTAATTGGGGTGGGTTTACTCGAAAGCTGATTTATTTACTTCGTAAATGGATGGGAACGCATATGACACGGATTGAACGGGTGTTCACTAATTTTTACAACGAATGTTCTTCCCCTCCTTGGAGGGGGAACTATTTACATATCTTGATTGTGATGTTAATTGGGGTGGGTTTACTCGAAAGCTGATTTATTTGCTTCGCAAATGGATGGGAACGCTGATGACACGGATTGAACAGATTTTTGAGCTTCAGTGCTTCTGTAGCTAATCCTTAATATACTTTCCAACGTCTAATAGTTTGTAAATACACTCCTGGTACGTCAAACTCAATTAAACCAACATTCTTCGCAAAATAAGTATTGAACGTTTGTACAGTTTGAAAATTACCTAATACCAAATACTGCAATTCGTTTTTAACATGTATTACACTGTCAAATATATTTCCATTGACTGTTCGTGTAGTGTTTACAGCCATTAAAGTATAACTTGTTCTAACCTGAGTAGGTATACTATTAAATATAGTATTAGCTACATTACTATTCCATTGTGTAAGTATGGGTGTATTTTCTTTTAAAAACAACAATGACAAACTAGTTGAATTTCCATCTAAATTATCCCAACGGAAATAATCATTGCCTTGCTTACGATAATAGCCTGTGTCTTTAAATGTTGTACCTCTGGTAGAATACAATATTCTATGGCTATTGCCAGAAATGATACTGTCTTTTGCAGCTGCACTTACATGTAATGTATCTGTAAATCCTGCTACATCATATGCCCAATTGCTACCAACAGTTGTAGGAAAATAATCTCTTATAATTGGCAAAACGGGTGGTGGAGTTGTTTGTTTTACCGTAAACAAACAAATAGAATTATTGTACGATAAAACAAAATTGGTATTCAATGGTAAAATGGGTTTTCCAAATCCTCTAATTTTTAAAGTTTGTGTTCCTGCAACCGCATAACCACTATCTAAAAACCAAAAACCATTGGCAGTATCTGATAATATTTTATACTGACCCGATGTTGTAACATTTACTCTTACTACTAAATAATTACTATCGGTTAACGTAGTATCGGCTTTGTATATTCCGTTAACAATAATACGTTGGCAATTGCCTAAACTATCTCTGAGTGTTCCAACAGATTTACCAAATGCATTTGCTCCTTTTTCGTAACTAGTTTCTTTAATACAAGAACTAATCAATATAACAATTGCTGCTAAAAAAATATTTTTACAACTTACAAACTTCATGCGTACAATTTTCTAAATAACTACGAATATCAGATAAAATTTACACTACTAACGCTGCCTTAATGGTTAAATTGCCTTTTGTATACAGTTCTTGTATATTATTTAACGTTGTACTTGCTATTTGTGTTAATGCTTCTGTGGTAAAAAAAGCCTGATGGGCAGTAATTAAAACATTGGGAAAACTCATCAATCGCTGTATGGTATCATCTTCAATAATTGTTGAAGATAAATCTTTGAAAAATAATTTGTCTTCTTGTTCATACACATCAATTCCTAAATAACCTATTTGATGCGATTTTAATGCAGCAATAGCATCTTTAGTTTGTATTAAACCTCCTCTACTTGTATTAATAAGCATTACACCTTTTTTCATTAAAGCAATAGTTTCTTTACTAATCAAATGTTTGGTTTGCTCATTTAATGGGCAATGCAAAGAAATAATATCAGCTGCTGCAAATACATCAATCAATGGTTTGTATTCAACACCCAATCCTTCCATTTCTTTATCTACAAACATATCAAAAGCCAATACTCTACAACCAAAACCCAACATGATTTTGCAAAATGCTTTTCCAATATTTCCTGTGCCAATTACACCTACAGTTTTGCCAAAAACATCGAAACCCAATAATCCATTTAAAGAAAAATTTTGTTCACGAACTCTATTGTAAGCCTTATTGGTTTTTCTATTTAAAGTAAGCATCATAGCAACAGCATGTTCAGCTACAGCTTGTGGACTATAAGCCGGCACTCTACAAACTTGAATTCCATGTTTTTT
The DNA here is from genome assembly GCA_943371535.1 of Asaia bogorensis. Lineage (GTDB taxonomy): Bacteria > Bacteroidota > Bacteroidia > Chitinophagales > Chitinophagaceae > UBA1930. Next base: position 148,486 of record CALRVE020000002.1, read on the forward strand.
GGCTGCTTCAATATCTACATTATTAAACCCTGCACAACGCAATGCAATTGTTTTAACCCCTTTAGTGGCTAAAACTTCAATTACAGATTCGTTTACTTTATCGTTTACAAAAACACAAACAGCATCGGTATGTGATATTGCATTTACAATATGTGGACCTAAATGCGTTTCAAAATATTCCAATTCAAAACCCAATTGTTCATTTTGCTGATTAAAAAAAAATTTATCGTAAGGCTGAGTTGAAAAAAAAGTGATTTTCATATATATAAAATAAAGTGATTAAAATATTTCTTCAAATTTACGAAATTGGCAACCATTCTAATAACATCATTTCCCGATTGCGTAACTACTGTTTCCCGATTGTATAATCAATCTTAAAAATAGAACTACAAGTTTGCAAAAAACAAATAGATCTCAATGCGTTACATCATTTCACTTATTTTACTTTTAGCTTTCTTTAATATTCATGCACAAAAATCAAACGATGCACTTCTATTAGATACATTTACTCACAAAGAGTATTTACCAAGCATCACTGTTGTTGGAACTGATACAAGAACTACCACTTACCAATTACCTGAAATTGTTGGAACACATATTTACGCAGGCAAAAAAAATGCCTTAGTTGTTGTAAATAATGTAAATGGAAATATTGCTACCAATACCATGAGGCAAATTTTAGCAAAAGTGCCGGGTATTCATATTTGGGAAAGTGATGGAAGTGGCTTACAAATTGGCATTGCAACAAGAGGCTTAAGTGCCAATAGAAGCTGGGATTTTAATGTTCGCCAAAATGGCTTTGATATTTCTGCCGATCCATTTGGATATCCAGAAGCATATTACAATCCTCCTATGCAAGCAGTTCAAAGGCTACAAATTGTAAAGGGTGCAGGCAGTTTACAATTTGGGCCACAAATTGGTGGTATGTTGAATTATGTATTAAAAGATGGCAGCGATATCAATAAACCTTTCTCCATAGAAAGTCAGCAAACTGCTGGAAGTTTTGGACTCTTGAATACCTACAATGCCATTGGTGGAACACATAAAAAAAGTAATTACTATGCATTTTTTGATCATAGAGCAGCCGATGGTTATAGAACCAATAGTGCCTATAAAGCCAATACAGGTTATGGAACATATAACTATCAAGTGAATAGTAAATTAAAAATGGGTGTTGAGCTTTTAAAATATTATATGCTAAGCCAACAACCAGGTGGATTAACAGATGCACAACTAGCAGTAGATTCTAAACAATCTTTTAGAGCAAGAAATTGGATGAATATAGATTGGACTACTGCATCCTCAACGATTGATTATAAATTAAATGAAAACAATATATTCAACCTAAAAATATTTTATTTACAAGGTGATCGTAATAGTATTGGCTTCATTAATCCTATTAATATTTTAGACACCATTAATAAAACAACCAATGATTATAATCACAGAACCATTGATATTGATAGATATAGAAATGCTGGTGCCGAACTTAGATATTTAACCAATTATTCCGTTGGCAATATCAGTAATTCATTAACAGCATCGGTAAAGTATTTTAATGGCAAAACACATCGTTTAAGAAATGGTAAGGGTAGTACAGGGTTCGACTATAACATACATAATTTAAATACAACCTATCCGGGAGATTTAAATTTTACTACCACCAATATTGCTGCATCAGTAGAAAATGTAATTAGGCTAAAAAAACTACTAATTATTCCTGGTATAAGATGGGAAACACTTACAGCAACGGGCTCTGGAAGAATTGGAATGAATGCCAATGGCACTGAAAATTTAATGAATGCTGAAAGCAGAAAAAGAAGCTTTATACTATTTGGCTTAGCAACAGAATACCACTTAAAAACGGGTGAAATTTATGGTAACATCACTCAATCTTACAGACCAATTCAGTTTGCCGATTTAGCTGTATCTGCAACTACCGATGTGGTTGATGCTAATTTAAAAGACAGCAGATCGTACAGTATAGACTTAGGTTATAGAGCCAAAATAAAAAACTATTTAAACTTTGATGCAAATGTTTACTATTTGAATTATGGCAATAGAATTGGAACAATTGTGCAGTTACGTCCTGATTTAACTTCTTATAACCTTAGAACCAATGTAGGCACTAGTATTAGCAAAGGAATTGAGGCTTTGGTAGAATTTAATTTTATGCAAGCAGGTTTACTAGGCAAAAAATATGGAGAAATTGCATTGTTCACAACCTACAGTTACAACAGTTCATTATATGATGATTTTATAGTCATTACAAAAAATGCCGATAACACTTTAAAAGAAACCAATTTAAAGAATAAGAAAGTAGAGAATGCTCCAGATCATATACTTCGTGGTGGATTGACTTACTTATACAAAAGTTTTTCTCTAACTACTCAATTAAGTTATGTAAGTAGCACATTTACCGATGCAACAAACACCATACAACCCAATGCTGCTGCAACAGTTGGCTTAATACCTGCTTACACAATTATTGATATTGCTGCTAGCTATAGATATAAAAAATACAATGTAAAAGCAGGTCTTAACAATTTAACCAATGCTGTTTACTTTACAAGAAGAGCAGGCGGTTTTCCTGGTCCTGGTTTAATGCCTAGCGATGCAAGAAACTTTTTTATAAGTGTTGGGGTTAAGCTTTAATCTCTAATTCAATAAATAATGATACAATATTGGTAAATAATTGTATGCTGAAAAAAAACAGCCTAATTTAAAAATATTCTTAAGGCAAAAATTAACAACTATTTAGTGTATAGGTAACCATTCAATAAAATACAAATACCTTTACTGCCACTAAAATTTGTTTATGCAGTTTGCTGATTTGAATTTGAATACGCCTTTACTCAACGCTTTAAGTGATTTGGGTTTAACCATTCCTACCACTATTCAGCAAAAAGTTTTCCCAATTGCCATGAGTGGTAAAGATGTATGTGGCATTGCACAAACAGGTACAGGTAAAACTTATGCTTATTTATTGGCTTGCTTAAAACAATGGAAATTTTCTAAAGAAAAGCATCCGCAAATATTGGTTGTTGTACCAACAAGAGAATTGGTTACACAAGTGGTTGATGAAGTAAAAAAATTAACCTCTTACATGAATGTTGTTGCTGTTGGTGTGTATGGTGGTGTAAATATGAATACACAAAAAATTGCTGTAGAAAATGGAATGGATGTTTTAGTTGCTACACCTGGCCGTTTGATTGATTTAATTTTTGCCGGTGCCATTAAAACAAAAAATATAAAAAAACTGGTGATTGATGAAATGGATGAAATGTTGAACTTAGGTTTTAGAACCCAGCTTAAAAACATTTTTGAACTACTACCACCTAAGCGTCAAAACTTATTGTTCTCAGCAACCATTACAGATGAAGTTGAACAAATTTTAGATGTATATTTCAACAGTCCTATTCGAATAGAAGCTGCACCAACAGGCACTCCACTTACCAATATTGTGCAGCAAGGTTATTACTTACCTAATTTTTATACAAAAGTAAATATGCTGAAATACTTGTTGCAACAAGACGAAAGCATGAGCAAAGTATTGGTGTTTGTAGATTCAAAAAAATTAGCCGATGAAGTGTTTGATGAATTGTTTCATTTGTATGAAAACAAAATGGGCGTAATTCATTCTAATAAAGAACAAAATCATCGATTTAATACCGTTAACAAATTTAAAGATGGAACATATCGATTTATTATTGCTACCGATATTGTTGCAAGAGGCTTAGACATTGCCGAAGTAACGCATGTAATCAATTTCGATTTGCCCGATGTTCCAGAAAATTATATGCACCGAATTGGAAGAACTGGTAGAGCCGATAAAAAAGGAATTGCTATTTCGTTTGTTACAGACAAAGAACAAAAGTTTTTAAACAAAATTGAAAACTTAATGAACTATGCTGTTCCTTTTAATGAGTTGCCGTTAGACCTTGAAATTTCAACTGAATTAACCGAAGATGAAAAGCCTAAAAAGCCCCTTGTAAAAGAAGTTCAGTTGAAAGAAAAAAAGAGAGATGATGTTGGGCCAGCATTTCATGAAAAATCTGCAAAAAATAGTAGAACTTATAAAAAAGTAAGCTATAAAGACAAAATGAGGGCTAAATACGGCAAACCAAAAACAAGAGGACAAAAAAAATAATTTAGTTTTAACTTATATAGTTTGGAGATTATAGTTGGACGTTGGACGTTGGACGTTGTAAATGATTATTTTAGAGTTTATGGTAGTTGTAATAAACCGTACTTTTTCCCTTTAATAAATCCTAGATTCTATCTTCTAAATTCTCTTTCTTACTTAAAACTTACTACCGACAACTTATTACTTACAACTTATAACTTACAACTTATAACTTTCTAACTTCTCCCACTCGCCATTTTCCACTTACCACTCACTCACCACCAAACTCATACCCAATATCATTTCTAAAATACATGCCTTCAAAAGAAATTTGTTGTAAAATTTTGGTTGATTGTTGTACAGCATCTGCAATGGTAGCAGCTCCTGACGTAACTGTTAGTACACGTCCACCATTGGTTACAATAGTATCACCATCTTGTTTTGTTCCAGCATGAAAGACAATGGATTCTCTTTGTTGAGCTAGTTCTGCTAAGCCATTAATGAGAATATTTTTTTGGTACTCACCAGGATAACCACCACTTACAGCCATAACAGTTGCAAAGCTTCCTTCATTGTATTCAATATTGGTATCTGCTAAAGTGCCATTATCCATTGCAGCAAATAAACTCACTAAATCTGTTTCTAAACGAGGCATTACAACTTCGGTTTCAGGATCACCCATTCTGCAATTGTATTCAATTACATAAGGAATTCCATTACAATTCATCAGTCCAAAAAATATAAACCCATTGTACACTAAATTTTCTTTTGCTAATCCATTTACTGTAGGCTGAATAATGGTTTGTTCAACCGTTTGCATAAATACGTCATTCATAAAAGGTACAGGTGTTACACAACCCATTCCACCAGTATTTAAGCCAATATCGCCAACACCAATTCTTTTGTAATCTTTTGCATGACCAATTACTTGATAATCTTTTCCATTGGTTAATACAAATACACTTACTTCAATGCCTTGCAAAAATTGTTCAATCACTACTTTGCTGCTAGCTTCACCAAATTGTTTGTTGATGATCATTTCTTCAAATACAGCTAAAGCATGTTCATGTGTTTCGCAAATAACCACACCTTTTCCAGCAGCTAAACCATCGGCTTTTAAAACAATGGGTAAAGAATGTTGCTGTATATATACTTTCCCTGCTTCAAAATTTTCTTGGGTAAATTCAGCATAAGCAGCAGTTGGAATATGGTGCCTTTGCATAAATTGTTTGCTGAAAGCCTTGCTTCCTTCTAATTGGGCAGCTTGTGCAGATGGACCAATAATAATGAGTTTATTGCCGAACGCATTGAACATAAAATCGTAAATGCCATTCACCAAAGGTTCTTCAGGTCCCACCACCAATAAAGCAATATTATTGGCTGTAATAAAGTCCTTTATATTTTCAAAATCGTTGATGTTCAGTAGCACATTGGTACCACAAGTAGCAGTGCCAGGATTACCTGGAGCTATAAATAATTGATCGCAATGATGGCTTTGATTCATTTTCCAAGCCAATGCATGTTCACGACCACCACTACCCAATAAAAGAATATTCATAATCTAGTTGCTTAAAGTTGGGCGAAAGTAAACTTGATTTCGGAAATTTTAGTTCTTTAGTTTTTTGAATTTTAGTTTTTGGTTCTTTCCCATTTTAGTTTTTAGTTTTTAAATATTTAGTTTTTTTGTTTTTATTCTTTTATAAATATTTCTGCTTATTTTGAGCCTTTCAAATTATAAACACTAACGAAAATTAACTATATGAGTCAAACTGCTGTACAACAGAAAGGGCATCCAAAGGGTTTATGGGTTTTATTTGGAACTGAAATGTGGGAACGTTTCAACTTTTATGGAATGAGAGCATTGTTAACCCTGTTTTTGGTAAACTCTTTAATGATGAAAGAGGCCGATGCGTCTTTAATTTATGGAGGGTTTTTAGGTTTATGCTACTTAACCCCATTGTTAGGTGGTTTCATTGCCGATCGTTTTTTTGGCAATAGAAATTGTATTTTAATGGGTGGTGCAATGATGGCTGTTGGTCAGTTATTACTGTTTACAAGTGCTTCTGTTTTTCCTACTAATTTATCGTTAGCTACAACATTAATGTGGGTGGCATTGGGCATCATTATTTTCGGTAATGGATTTTTCAAGCCTAATATTTCATCAATGGTGGGGAGTTTATATCCTAAGCAAGAGAAAAGTAAATTAGATACGGCTTTCACCATTTTTTATATGGGTATTAATGTTGGTGCATTTTTAGGACAGTTTATTTGTCCAATTCTTGGTGATGTAAAAGATAGTGGTGGCGTAAGAGATATTCATGCATTTAAATGGGGCTTCTTAGCAGCAGGTGGTGCAATGATTATTGGAACATTGGTTTTCTATTTTTTAAAAAATAAATACGTTGTAACCCCCGATGGTAAAGCAATTGGTGGACTACCCTCTGGAAATCAAGCATCAGATTTTGAGGAAGGAGAGTCACAGAAAGCTACTTTTAGTAAAGGTTCATTAATTGGAGCTGTGGTTGCTTTTGCAGGTTTATTTTTTATATTTAATTATTTTACCGATGGAGACAATGTTGTAAAAACAATTATTTATCCAGTAATTTATGCTAGTGGAATTACACTAGCAGGTTTAATACTTTCAGATAAAACATTAACTAAAATTGAAACACAAAGAATTTGGGTTATTTATATTGTATCTTTCTTTGTAATATTCTTTTGGGCTGCATTTGAACAAGCAGGTTCTTCATTAACTTTCATTGCAGATAATCAAACCGATAGAAACTTTTTTGGTTGGAATATGCCGCCTTCGATGGTACAAATTTTCAATGGATTATTCGTTGTAATTTTTGCAATACCATTTAGTATTTTATGGGATAAATTAAGAGCAGGTGGCAAAGAACCTACTTCTCCATTCAAACAAGCCGTTGGTTTGTTATTAATAGCAGTTAGTTATTTTATTATTGCTCATAATGTAAAAGATTTAGGCAATAATGGATTACTAGCTATCTACTGGTTAATTCTATTGTATCTTATTCAAACCTTTGGTGAACTTTGTTTATCACCTATTGGTCTTTCATTAGTAGGTAAATTAGCTCCTAAACGTTTTGCATCTTTAGCTTATGGCGTTTTCTTTATTTCTAACGCAGCAGGTTATGCTTTATCAGGAACATTAGGTTCTATTTTACCTGCAACAGGCGATAAGTTTAATAAAGCAAAAGAACTAGGCATTGATTTGCAAGGAATTTTAAATAAAACAGTTACCCCTACTGCAGAACAGTTAACTCTACTTGAAAAAAATCAAATCAGTCCTACAAATCCAGTATTTGCTAGTTTCGAAATACACAATCTTTACGAATTCTTCATGGTTTTTGTAATATTATGTGGTGTAGCTTCTGTAATACTTTTTGCACTTACTCCGAGACTTAAAAAAATGATGCACGGCATCAAATAAATAAAACTTACTTACTTTTAAGGCGATGCTTTGCATCGCCTTTTTATTTAAAACAATTGCTATGTGGAAACAACATCCTAGAGCTTTACCTTTTCTGTTTTTCTCTGAAATGTGGGAACGCTTTGGTTACTATCTAATGATTGGCATTTTTACTTTATATCTGAAAGATGTAAAAGCTGGTTTTGCCATGACCGAAAAAGATAGTGCCGATTTGTACGGAACTTTTATTGCCCTTGTTTTTCTTACTCCATTTTTAGGGGGCTTAATTGCCGACCGATATTGGGGTTACAGAAAATCTATCATTATTGGTGGATTATTAATGGGCATTGGTTATTGCTTAATGGCTGTGCATAGTTTACCTGTTTTATACATTAGCATGACTTTAGTGATTGTAGGTAACGGATTCTTTAAACCCAATATTTCTACTTTACTAGGTAATGTATATACTACACCCAAACACAATCACCAAAAAGATGAAGGCTACAATATTTTTTACATGGGTATTAATATTGGTGCTTTTGTGTGCAACTTTTTTGGAGCCGTTTTATACAACACATTTGGTTGGGGCTATGCATTTGCAGCTGCTGGTATTGGAATGTTTATTGGCGTAATTACTTTTTTAATTGGCACAAAACACTATGCCGATTTTGATGTAAAAAAACAAGTACAAGAAGGCGATATGAGCATGGCAAAAATTACGGGTATTATTTTATTGCCATCGGTTATTGCTGGTGTAATTGGTTGGTTAATTCCCAATAATATTTTTGGCAGTGATTCAACCGATGCATTCATTTTTGCTTGTATTCCGGTAATTCTTTTTTATGCCTCTTTATACTTTAGAGCACAAAAAGAAGAGAAAGCTTCATTGGGTGTATTGCTTGCAATATTTGCTGTAGTGGTTATGTTTTGGGCAGTGTTTAAACAAAATGGTAGTGCATTAACTACTTGGGCCGATAGATATACCAATAGAAGTGTAAGTGGCACAACAGAAAAAGCATTTAATGCTGTACAGTTTACTCAAACACTTACCTATAAAAAAGATTCTGTTGCTTTATACGATGAGTTATTTAGGCTACAAAAGCAAGATGGCAAAGTAATTAAAGAGTATAACTATCCAGTTTACTTTAGAAACGATGCTCAAAAAGCTACATTAAATGAAGGAGATGACGTAAGTGTATGGTCAACCAATTTAAGTCAAAGTATTAATCCTGGCTGGGTAATTATTCTTACACCTTTGGTGGTTGCTTTTTTTACTTTTTTAAGACGAAAAGGTAAAGAACCAAGTACACCTACAAAAATTGCATTTGGTTTATTTATTTCAGCATTATCTGTGTTAGTAATGGTTGCAGCAGTACATGCAGGCAATAATGGAAGCGAAAAAGTAAGTGTTTGGTGGTTAGTAGGTGGTTATGGTGTAATAACAATAGGAGAATTGTTGTTGAGCCCAATGGGATTGTCATTGGTTTCTAAACTCAGTCCTGTACGTATAACATCTTTAATGATGGGTGGATGGTTTTTAGCCACTTCAATAGGCAATAAATTATCAGGCATTTTAGCCAGCATGTGGGATACATATGAAAATAAAGCCAACTTTTTTTGGTTGAATTTTATTTTATTAATGGCTGCTGCTGCAATGCTGTTTTTAATGCTGAAAAACTTAAATAAAATAATGAAGTCGAGAGGAATCAATTAATTTCTCTTTACAATACTTATGCAAAAGCTATTGGATATTCTCTAGTAGCTTTTGCATGTAGCTGTTTACATAATTCTACATAAGCTAGAGAACATAGAATCATAAGCATTATCAACAAACAGAAAAAGCCATATTGGTAATAATTCATTTCTAATTCATTACCAAACAATCGACTTGTTTGAATTAAAACTTGAGACAGAAATATTGATAAAAAAAACTTTTGTTTACCTGCTTCTGTGAGCAATAGTTTTTGTGTTTGATTTTTAAATGGTTTGTTAGCTTTCCAAATAAAAAAGATATTCAATACAACATATCCCAAAATAATAACGGCAATTAATATGTCTAAGGCTTCATTAGAAACAAAGGATTTTAAGGAGAGCAAACAAGCAAAAATGAACATCGTAAACATGGCTTTGGGCCAAGTGAAATAAGCAAAAAACAACTTGTATCTCAACTTTCTATATTGTTTTTCAATAGCAATTGTTTTGGCTTCAACAATGCCTGCAAATCCTTTGTAGCCAAAGGTTTTATACACTTCATCTAATGCTTTTTCAAAGCTTAAATTAGGATTGGCATTTATTCTTTCTTCAATAGCATTGGCTAAATGATCTACCAATTCAACCTGCACATCGTAATGATGTACATAATGCTTTTTGCAAAAACTAAATAGCTCATTAATTTGTTCATCGTTCAATTCATAGCTTGCCATCTTACGCATATTTTGAGTGAACCAATATTTGTAAACTTTCAATAAATGTTTTCATTTCTTCAATAGCCAAATTCGTTTCTTTCTTTCCTTGCTTAGTAAGACTATAATATTTTCTCATTCTATTGCCAATTTGCTCCAGCTCAGCTTCTACAATGCCTTGCTCTTCTAATTTATGGAGTAAAGGGTATAATGCACCTTCGGTAATATTCAATTCGCCTTTGGTAGTTTCTTTAACCAGTTGTGTTATTTGATAGCCATACATTCTACCATTATTTTTCAATAATTGTAAAATAATGGGTTCTAAACAACCCTTGTATAAGCTAGAATTTTTCATGCTGCAATAATACATAATTTACTTAGGTATTATGCTGAAAATGTGAAATATTTTTTAGAAAAATATTCTCGAATAAGATTTTCCTTATCTTGTAGCCAACGAAAATGCTTGCTGTTGAAAAACACAGTCAAGCATTTTTTGTATCAACCAAACCTAATTCTTTGTGCTTATGAATACAACAGCATTATTGCAACAATATGCACTTACCGAAGGTATTTATGATGAAATGGGCAGCACTGCTGGCGTAAGAAATCAGTATGCTCAAGTATTGGCTGCATTACAACAATTTAATGTTGCCGATTTACAACAAAAAGATAGGCTTGCTGGTGAACTATTCATGAACCAAGGAATAACCTTCACTGTGTACAGCGATAATAAAGGCATTGAAAGAATTTTTCCGTTCGATATTATTCCTCGTATCATTACTTCGGCCGAATGGAATCATATTGAATTAGGCATTAAGCAAAGATTAAAAGCTTTAAATCTTTTCTTAAAAGATATTTATAACGATCAGCAAATTGTAAAAGAAGGCATTGTACCTGCTGCACTCATTGCATCTTGCCCACATTATACCAGAGAAGTTTTTGGCATCAAAGTACCATACGATATTTATGTACACATCAGTGGTATTGATTTAATACGTGGCGATGATGGTACATTTTACATTTTAGAAGACAACCTCAGAACGCCAAGTGGTGTGAGTTATATGTTAGAGAACAGAGAAGTTACCAAAAGAATCTTCCCTGAAATGCTCAACAACAATAAGGTAAAAATGGTAAGCAATTATCCATTACAATTACACGAAATTTTGTTGCAGTTGGCACCACAACAACTGTCAAACCCAACAGCAGTCATACTTACACCGGGTATTTTTAATTCGGCTTATTACGAACATACTTTTTTGGCAAGGCAAATGGGCATTCCTTTAGTTGAAGGAAGAGACTTGGTAGTTGATAATCATAAAGTGTACATGAAAACCACCAATGGTTTGCAACAAGTACATGTTATTTATAGACGAGTAGATGATGATTTTTTAGATCCTTTGGTATTTAAAGCCAATAGTGCATTGGGAGTTCCAGGTTTAGTAGGTGCTTATAGAAAGGGCAATGTGGCCATTGTAAATGCAATGGGCAATGGCGTTGCCGATGATAAAGCTGTGTACAATTATGTACCAGCCATGATTCAATATTATTTAAACGAAGAACCGATTTTACCAAATGTTCCTACTTATGAAATGAGTAATGTTGACGCAAGGCAACATGTATTTGAAAACATTCATAAAATGGTGATTAAGCATACCAACCAAAGTGGTGGTTATGGAATGTTAATGGGCAATAGTGCCGATGAAAAAACCATTGATGAATTTAAAATTGCTGTAGAAGCCGATCCAAGAAGTTTTATTGCTCAACCGATTATTAAGCTATCAACTGTTCCATGTTTTATTAATGGCAAGTTTGAGGCAAGGCATGTTGACTTACGTCCTTATGCTTTGTGTGGACCAACAGGTATTCAAATTGTGCCAGGTGGTTTAACTAGGGTTGCTTTAAAAGAAGGTTCGTTAGTGGTAAATTCATCACAGGGTGGTGGTAGTAAAGACACTTGGGTTATTGACTAGATGCTAGATGTTTGATTTTTGATGTTAAGTTTTTGGAACGAGCTGAAAAAAGGAAGTTGAACAACGAGCAACGAAAAATCGAGTAACCAGAAACTAACAACATTGCCTAATTAATAACAAAGCCTTGAAGCCGATAGCTATCGGCTGTGCGACGCCAGTAAAGATGCCATGAAAAACAAAAGTTCGGCTAATAAAAAATATAACTAAGAATAGTATTTGCTTGATTAATTAATCAACTATGTTTCTTAAACATTAAACTTTAAACGTTCAACCTTAAACGTTACTAAATATATGCTAAGTAGAATTGCAGATTCATTGTTTTGGTTAAATCGTTACATGGAAAGAGCCGATGGCTTAATACGTGGCACTAAAACACATTATATATTAATGTTAGATAAAGGGGTAAATCAAAACCTTAGCTGGAAGCCCATGTTAGAATGTTTTACCCATTCAACTGCAGATGAAATTGCCGTTTTAAAAGACGATACAGAACAAACTTTACATAAATTATTGTTAGACGCTAGCAATAGCAACTCTTTAAAAGCAATGGTTGCTCGTAGTAGAGAAAATGCAAGAGGTGTACAAGATCATATTACTAAAGAAGTATGGGAACATGTGAATCAGTTGTTTCATAGCGTTAATAATTTATCGCCCGATTTACAATTAAAAGGTTTTGAAGCCATTGCTACTATTGAATCTTTAGAACAAGGCTGTGTTTTATATAATGGTGTATCTGACACAACCATGCCTCGTGGCTTAGGTTGGAGTTTTATGAACTTAGGCAGGTATATTGAGCGTTGTGTATTGACTATTGAAATGACCAATAAATATTTTGCAGAGATTGATTATAATTTAGATGAAGAAAAAGATATACTGCAATGGCGACCATTACTGCTATCGTTAAGTGGATATGAATTGCATTTAAAATCTTATAGAAGCAATAATCATAACCACAATGCATTGCATCAAGTGTTGTTTAATGAGAATTTCACTAGAAGTGTTTTATATACTTTAAAACGTTTAGATAAATATTTTAATGATGCTGTAAAAAACAATGCTGCTGCCGAAACAAAAACACTTTCTAAACAATTAGGACGTTTAGTGAGCAAAATAGAATATGCTGATTTTGAAGCTCTAAATCAGAAAAGTTTACAAGAATTTTTATTTTCCACCAGAAAAGAGTTAATTGCCTTCAGTAACCAATTGGCAAAGCAGTTTTTCTCTTATTCTTAAACAACAACTAATGCCTGTTTTCACGATACACCACATCACTAAATACGAATACGATAGAGCAGTAAAAGAAAGTAGTAACGAAATAAAAATATATCCCTACTTATGTAATGAGCAAGAGATTTTACAACATGATGTTATCATAACCAACCATCCAGATGTATATGTTTTCACAGATTATTGGGGCAATAGAATTGGTTTATTCAACGTGTTATCACCACATAAAGAAATGACAATTGATAGTAGATTGGTTATTAGAACTACACAATCTTCTCAATTAAAAATAAATTTTCACAGCACTTGGGAAGATTTAAAAAATGAAATTGGCAACAACCTTTTGTACCTTGAACTAAGCCAAGCCGATACCATAAAAAGTCAATCGCAAATTGATGAAATTATACTCACCCTTCATCCTGAAAATAGAAGTATAGCAGCAGTTGTAGAAGCTTGCAGTGAACTTATTTATAAGCAGTTTAAATACATTAAAGGCATTACCACTATTGAAACTACAGTTGATGAAATTTTAGAAGTAAAAGCTGGTGTTTGTCAGGATTTTGCACATTTAATGTTGCAAATTTTAAGAACTTTAAAAATTCCATCTCGATATGTAAGTGGTTATATATGCCCCAATAAAAATGGCATGAGAGGAGAAGGTGCAACACATGCATGGATTGAAGCCTATATTCCTGGATTTGGTTGGGCTGGTATAGATCCAACCAATAATGTTTGGGCTACCAATCATCATGTAAAATTGGCGGTAGGAAAAGATTTCAACGATTGTTCTCCTGTTAAAGGAACTTTTAAAGGGCCGGCAAAACAACTACTATCTGTATTTGTTTCTGTAGGCTACGAAGATGGACATGTATTTGAGGATATTACCAACGTACCATTACAAACCTTCGAAGGCGATAATAAAGATGTGTACTTTCCTGAAGACCCATTTGAAGAACAGCAACAACAATAAAACAAAAACCCCGCAAATGCGGGGCTTTTTCATATAGCAAATGAGTTTATACTTAACTTAATTTAACTTAACTTAATTTTTCTACTTGCATGTAGTTTAATTCAACTGGCGTACTTCTACCAAAAATTTTCACTACTACTTTTAATTTCTTCTTCTCGTCATTCACTTCTTCAATAACACCATTAAAGTCGTTAAATGGTCCTTCAATAATTTTAATAGTTTCACCAACAATAAATGGTTCACTAATACTAACACCTTGATCATTCATTTCATCTACCTTACCCAACATTTTATTTACTTCTGCCTTACGCAAAGAAATAATATTGCCTTTAGAACCTTTTCCATCGGTTAAAAAGTGCATAATGTTTGAAATGTTACTAATGTGTTGTACAATATCATCAGTCAATTTACCATCTAGTACTTCTAACATTACATAGCCAGGAAAATAGTTTTTCTCTCTCATCACTTTCTTACCGTTTTGTACCTTGTACACTTTTTCCATTGGTAAGAAAACTTGCTTAATAATTTCAGTCCAACCACTACGAGCAATGTCTTTATCTAAATATTCTTTCACACTACGCTCTTTACCACTAACCACACGTAATACATACCATTTGGTATTGTCTTCTACTTGTGGTACAGTTATATCTTGAGCTATTATTTCTTCCATTGTACTTATAATTACTTAAATAAAGAATAAATCAATTTCAATAATTGGTTGCTACCTAAATCCATTACACCAACTAGTATTGTAATAATAATCGTTGCTACTAAAACAATAATAGTGCTTTGTTGCAATTGCATCCAAGTAGGCCATGTAACTTTTTCTACAAGCTCATGATAGCTATCCTTGAAATATGTTGAAATTTTATTCATTGTAATAATGTTTAAGGTTTAAGGTTTATATGCTTAAGGTTAAAAAACTTTAAACTTTAAACTTTAAACTAGTAAAAATTAGCACGGGCACTAGGATTCGAACCCAGATCAAAGGTTTTGGAGACCCGTATGCTACCGTTGCACCATGCCCGTGTAAAATACTTTTTAGCTCTTTTTAAGGAAAGATAAAAAGCATATTTTTAAGAACTTTTTAAAGAACAAAGTACCCAAGGCTTGTAACCAAAGGTACTTTGTTCGGTATTTTAAGCTTCCAAAATCACTCTTAAAGAGAAATTTGGATGCCGTTTTTATTTTACAATTTCAGTAACCTGACCAGCACCTACAGTTCTACCACCTTCACGGATAGCGAATTTCAAACCTTTCTCCATAGCGATAGGTTGAATTAATTTAACTGAAATGCTCACATTATCACCAGGCATTACCATTTCTGTTCCTTCAGGTAACATAACTTCTCCAGTTACGTCTGTAGTACGGAAATAGAATTGAGGACGATATTTGTTAAAGAATGGAGTATGACGACCACCTTCATCTTTACTCAATACGTAAACTTCACCTTTGAAGTCTGTATGTGGAGTAATTGATTTAGGAGCACAAAGTACCATACCACGACGGATTTGAGATTTCTCAATACCACGTAATAATAAACCTGCATTATCTCCAGCTTCACCTCTATCTAACAATTTCTTGAACATTTCAACACCAGTAACAGTTGAAGTTAATGGTTCTTCCATTAAACCAACTATTTCAATTCCTTCACCTACTTTAATAATACCTCTTTCAATACGACCAGTAGCAACAGTTCCACGACCAGTGATTGAGAATACATCCTCAACACTCATCAAGAAAGGCATATCAATAGGTCTTGGAGGTAATGGAATATATTCGTCAACAGCTGCCATTAATTCTTCAATTTTAGCAGTCCATTGTGGTTCTTCAGCAATTGCACCAGTAGCAGAACCTTGGATAATTGGAGTATTATCACCATCGAAACCACGTTTAGTTAATTCTTCACGGATTTCCATTTCAACTAATTCCAATAATTCAGGATCTTCAACTAAATCTACCTTGTTCATAAATACTACAATACGAGGTACACCTACCTGACGAGCCAATAAGATGTGCTCTTTTGTTTGTGGCATAGGACCATCAGTAGCAGCAACTACTAAGATAGCACCATCCATTTGAGCAGCACCAGTAATCATATTCTTCACATAGTCGGCGTGACCTGGACAGTCAACGTGAGCATAGTGACGAGCATCAGTTTGATATTCTACGTGAGCAGTATTGATGGTAATACCACGCTCTCTTTCTTCAGGAGCTCCATCAATTTCGTCGTACTTCTTAATTACGTTACCCATACCTTTTTTAGCTAGGGTCATTGTAATAGCAGCAGTTAATGTTGTTTTACCATGGTCAACGTGGCCTATGGTACCAATGTTTACGTGGGGCTTATCCCTCTTAAAGGTCTCTTTAGACATTTTTATCGGTTTTTGTTGTGTTTAAAATTTACCAGCCATATTGGCCATGGTTATATAATGTTTTGTGAACTAAGCTTAAGTACTTTCTTCAGCACCTGTTGCGTCGCACACTTCAACTTTTATTTTACTATCATCTCAGTTCATTTAAAATATGTATTCTAAATGATTGAGCCGTTGGTGAGAATCGAACTCACGACCTCTTCCCTACCAAGGAAGTGCTCTACCCCTGAGCTACAATGGCTTACTCAGAAGTACTAAAGTTTAAGTTGTGGTAGGGAAAGTACCACAACCTAAACAATTCTGAGCGGAAGACCAGGCTCGAACTGGCCACCTGAAGCTTGGAAGGCTACCGCTCTACCAAATGAGCTACTTCCGCCAATAATCCTAAACTTTCGTTTAGGATTCAAAGAACTGTGGGCAGTGAAGGATTCGAACCTCCGTACCCTTGCGAGAACAGATTTACAGTCTGTCGCCTTTAACCACTCGGCCAACTACCCAAGATTCAGAGCCGAGGAAGGGAGTCGAACCCACGACCTGCTGATTACAAATCAGCTGCTCTACCAACTGAGCTACCTCGGCTTAAAAACTTTCTTATAAATGAACTTACCCCGTTTTTCGGGATGGCAAAGGTAATGGAAATCTAATATCAACAAAATTCTAGAAAAGATTTTTTTTAAGTTTTTATATAAACTTGAAAAAAACTGCTGAATTGCTTGCTATTAGGGCAGTTGTAAGGTATGTTTTTGTGGATTTTTATCAGAAAAAACCAACAGAACACTATCCGATGTAATGATTTTGTTTTTCAGCTCTATACTATCGGTATAAATTTTTCCTTTCGCTTCAAATTTGTAAGTAATGATTAGCATAGAATCGCTTACACATTTTCTTTCTACAATACTGGCTTTACCCATTTGTTCATTGTTTGTACAGGCAAAGATTGTACAACAACAAATAAATGCAAAACCTATACGTGAACTATATTTCATACTGTAAAGAAAACGAAAAGGCTTCACATTGGAAGCCTCTTTCTTTATAAGCCAAACACTTGATTACATTCCAGGAAACCATGGTCTGCCAATACCTTCTCTAAATGGCCAAGGTATAGATGCCAATATGAGTATTAATGCAATTAAGTATAGCCATTTAGCCGCTGCAAAATTGTCTTTTTTAGCTTTTCCTCTTGCAACGGTAATTAAGATTATAGCAATAAGCATTCCTGCAAAATGTTCCACTGCCCAAAAACGAGCAAAAGAGCTTTTCATTAAATTACCCATGCCACCCATATTTTCTACCAATACTTTTAACCCAACTGTTTTGCTAAATATCCACTGATATAAACCCAACAATAAAGTGATATGAGAAGCAATGAGCAAGAACAAACTTACTTTTTGCAAGCCTTTATTTTTTGTGAATGCTTGAAAAAGTGCTACCAATAATAGAATTAAAATTACCCAACGTAATAAATTGTGTAAGTGTAATAAACCTGTTGCCATAATTATATTTTTAGCAAATCTAACCTTTACTACTTCAAATTGTTCAAATTACTCTACCCAATCGGCAATAAAAATATTGGTGTCTCTTGTTCCACCATTGTTTCTATTACTGCAAAAAATTATTTTTTTGCCATTAGGACTAAACATAGGAAATGCATCAAAACCTTTATCCCTGCTTACTTTGGTTAAGTTACTGCCGTCTTCATTAATCGTGTACATATTAAAAGGAAAACCTCTTTTGTATTCATGATTACTAGCAAAAATTATTCTCTTACTATCTGGCATATAAGCAGGTGCCCAATTTGCCTGACCAAATGCTGTAACTTTTTTGGGGTTTGAACCATCGGCATTGGCAATCCAAACTTCCATATTGGTTGGTGCTACTAAGTTTTGAGCCAAAAGTTCTTTGTATTCCTTAATTTCTGCTTCAGTTTGGGGTCGGCTTGCACGCCAAATAATTTTTTTGCCATCTGGGCTAAACCATGCACCACCATCATAACCCAAAGCAGTAGTAATTCTTTTTACATTTTCTGTTTCTAAATCCATTAAATACAAGTCTAAATCGCCGTCTCTAGTACTTGTAAAAAGCATGGTTTTGCCATCTGGAGAAATGGTTGCTTCTGCATCGTAACCAGGTTCTTTGGTTAATTGCTTTACAATTTTTCCGTTTAAATCGGCTTGAAAAATATCGAAGCTGCTGTAAATGGGCCAAATGTATTTGTTGCCATATTTTTTTCTATCAGGTACTGGCGGACAAGCTTCACTTGCTAAATGTGTAGATGCATAAACCACATGTTTTCCATCTTTTAAAAATGCTCCACAAGTAGTTCTCCCTTTTCCAGTACTTACTAATTTATAGGTGAATTTTTCTCCCTTTTTCGGCACTTTTCCAATATACATCTGATCGCATTCAATCCCTTCTTTAGGGTTGGTTTTCTGAAATATGATATATTTTCCATCAAAACTAAAATAGGCTTCAGCATTATCGCCTCCAAAAGTTAACTGTTGAATATTTTTAAAATGCTTTTCGCCTGCATACTGTGTAGAATCAGCAACTTGAGGTTGTTGAGCATTTGCTTGAAATGCAATTGCCATTGTTAGTAAACAAAATATTTTTTTCATGGCTGCAAAGTAAAAGTGAAATTTTAACTGTACCATCAACAAAGCGTCATAAATTGGTAAAGTTGCTTACTGCATTACTATTTTTGCAGCATGAAATACATTGTTGTAACAACTTTTCTTTTGGTGATTGTATTATTCAGTTGTACTGATTCAACTCAAAAGAAAGATACTAATCAGTATCCACAGTATATCAATGAATTAATTTCATTAACCAAAAAATATCCTGATAGTCTTTCATTAAAAGTTTCTTTGGTAAATGCATTAGATAGTTTAGGTTTTTACAAAGAAGCCATTCAACAAGTTGATTCATTAATTACAACAGATAGTTTAAACTTTGGTTTTTGGAATGCAAAAGCTCATTTACAAGAAAATGCAAAAGATACTTTTGCTGCAATTATTTCTTTCAAAAGAGCATTAAGAATTTATGCAGCACCCGATGTAATGCTAACATTAGCCAACCTATATGCTGAAACAAAAAATGATACTGCTTTACTATTGTGTAAAAAAGTAAATAATTTGAGTGCCGACAGAAAATATACAGCCGATTGTAAATTTATTGAGGGAATATATTTTACAAGAATAGGCAATACCCAAAAAGCCCTTGAATTGTTTGATGAATGTATTAATAACCGTTATACTTATATAGTTGCCTATTTAGAAAAAGGTTTTATTTATTATGACAGTAAACAATATAAAGAAGCATTAGATGTTTTTACTTTAGCTGCAACCGTAAGTAATGCTTATGCAGATGCTTATTATTGGCAAGCTAAATGCCATGAAGCAATGAATAATAAAAAAGATGCTTTAGCGAATTATGAAAAGGCTTTGGCATTAGATAAAAATTTAGTGGAAGCTAAAGAAGGAATGGAGAGAGTAAAAAACTAAAAATTGAAAAACTAAAAGAATAAAAAAGGAAAAACTAAAAGGATAAAAACTGAAAAACTAAAAATTCAAAAACTAAAGAACTAAAAACCTACAACTTATTACTTACAACTCATAACTTATAACTCATAACTTATAACTCACCCCTCTAAACTCAAACAAACATGCCCATTATTGCCCCTTCTTTATTAAGTGCAAATTTTATTAACCTTGAAGCCGATTGTAAAATGCTGAATGAAAGCCAAGCCGATTGGTTTCACTTAGATGTAATGGATGGAAGATTTGTACCCAATATTACTTTTGGCCCCATGATCATTGAATTTATTAGAAAAGCAACCACCAAGGTTTGCGATGTACATTTAATGATTGAAGAACCTGAAAAATATGCTGAACAATTTAAAAACGCTGGTGCCGATATTTTAACAGTACATATTGAAGCTTGCACTCATTTACATAGAAATATTCAGCAAATAAAAAGCTTAGGAATGAAGGCAGGTATTGCATTAAACCCTCATACACCCATTAATAATTTAGTTGATATTATTCAAGATGTAGATCTAGTTTGTTTAATGAGTGTAAATCCGGGTTTTGGTGGACAAAAATTTATTCCTCAAACCTTAGAAAAAATTACCCAATTAAGAAGTCTATGTAATAGCAAAGGTTTACAAACCCATATTGAAATTGATGGTGGCGTTACTTTAGATAATGCTGCTTCCATTGTACAAGCTGGAGCCGATGTCTTGGTAGCTGGAAACACTGTTTTTAAATCAGTAAATCCCATTGAAACCATTGCAGCGTTGCAAAATTTTTAGTATAGTTTTTCCACATAGAAGCATAAAAAAAGTCCTGCACTATTGCAGGACTTTTTTTATGACTAAGTTCTATCAATTATTGTTTTACAAATTGTACAGATGTTCTTGTTCCTTCATTTTCAAAAACAATTATATAATTGCCTCTTACTAACTTACTTACATCTATAGTACTTTGTGTAGCACCCGTTTGAATATTTTGGCTAACTATATTTTTACCCTCTATGCTTACCACCTTAATAGTTGCTTTTGTACCTGCAAGTTCATGTGTTAAAGTAGCTGTATTTTTTACTGGGTTAGGATAAACTTCTAATTTGGTAGTTGGTTTACTATTTAATGCAACAATAGAACTGTATTTAAAGCTACCATCTTTATCGCTCATTTTTAAACGATAATAGTTCACTCCTGTTTCTAAAACATCATTAAAACTATAGGTAGCAGTAGCAGCATTTTTTGCAGCAACAAATCCTATTTGTTTAAAATTTCTAGCATCATTACTTTTTTCAATGGCAAAACCATCTACATTTATTTCATTGGTAGTATTCCAAACTAAAGAAACTTCTTTGTTGACAACTTGACCGTTGAAAGATTTTAAAGAAAGCGGTAAAGGAGCATTTACCCATTCTGTTGCAACTCTAATACCATCAATTATAGCAGCACTTGTACCAACAGTACCTTGGCGTATTGCTAAGCCATATACTTTACTAAGATCTGATACTGTATTATCTGTTGCAGTTAAATCTGCTGCTGAAGGTTCAGTAGCAGGAACTCCACTGGTAAAAATAAAAGCACTAATAATATCATTGGCAGAACCAGCAACAATTTCATGTTTCAAAACTACCAAATATGTTTGACCTACAGTATAATCAAGGGTAGTAAATACAGCAGAAGCTGCAGCTGATCCTTTACTTAAACCTAACTTAAATGTACCTGCTGTAGCCCCATCTTTAATAAATAATCTACCCTTAAAATCAGAACCTGCAGAAGCACCATTAGATGCAAGTAGATGCAAAAAATAATCGCCGGTTGTTCCGCCACTAGCAGTAACATTTAATAAAAAAGAAGTATAAACAGTACCAGTTTTGAAACTATCTTGTAATGCTATGTTTACATCTTCTCTAGAGCCAGAACCATGTGCAAAAGTAACTGCACCACCAACTCCACTACCTGCATATCCTGTATAGGTTAATCCAGATGAAATCCATTTTATTGGAGTTCCAGTTCCACTATGTTTAACCCAAACACTGCCTCCTAACGCTGGATTTACTAGAGTATCATTAGCTGTGTTTCCAGTTGATGTGTAATCAAAGTTTTGAATCAACTGTGCATCTACATTTGAAACCAAAAGAGAAATAATGATAAATAGTGTAATAAATTTCTTCATAATTAATATTTTTAAATTGTGACAAAGTAAACAAAAATTTATTGAACGCCTATCAAATTCATAATTTTTTAATACACAGCAGCTTTTCAGTTGGGTATTATTATCTTCATGCCCTATAATTTGCTTAGCATGATGCGTTTTTTGTATATATTTTTTTCTTTTCTATTTATTCAATCTGCAATAGCTCAAAAAACAGCCACTTTAAATGGTAAAGTGGTAGATGAAAATAATAAGCCATTGGTAGGTGTGTCTATTGAAATTCTAGGTAAACAAAAAGGTGGCATTACCAACGATTCTGGCTTCTTCAAAATTTCTTTAACGCCCAATAGAGTTGCAGGTATTCTGTTTAGCTATGTTGGTTATTTTCCAACACAAAAAAATATTACTTTAAGTTTAGGCGAAACTGAGTTTATAACAGTTACCCTAAAAAGAAATCCTGAACAACTAAAAGAAGTTGTAGTGAAAGACAAAAGAGGTAGAAGAGAAATTGGCAGAATTGCTATTGACCCATCTAAAGCCAATGTAAACCCCTCTCCAGTTTCTGGCATTGAACAACTCATTAAAATATTTGTAGGGAGTAATAACGAATTAACTTCTCAATATTCCGTTCGTGGTGGTAGCTACGATGAAAACTTAATGTATGTAAACGATTTTGAAGTATTTAGACCCTATCTTGTTAGAAATGGTCAACAAGAAGGATTAAGTTTTATTAATCCTGAATTAACTGGTGGAATTAAATTTTACAATGGTGGTTTTCAAGCAAAATATGGCGATAAAATGAGTAGTGTTTTAGATATTACTTACAAGAAACCTAAAAAATTTGGCGGTAGTGCCTATATTGGTTTATTAGAACAGGGATTTCATTTAGAAGGTACAGGAGCAAAAGATAAAATTAATTTTTTGGTAGGGGTAAGAAATAGAAGTAATAGAAATTTATTGAGTAGCCAAGCCACTAAAGGCAATTATATTCCATCGTCTAACGATATTCAAACACTCATTACATATACGCCCAATAGCAAATGGCAGTATGAAATTTTTGCCAATGCATCGGCAACAAAATTTACTTTATTTCCTGAAGAAAGTAAATTATCTAGCTCAGTATTCTCTCCATTTTTTACAGCCAATTTTGGGTTAGATATATTTTTTGAAGGACAAGAAAAAGATAATTATTCTACTAATTTTTTAGGCTTATCCGCCACACATCAACCCAAGAAAAATTTGCATTTAAAGTGGATGTTGAGTCGTTTCAATAATAACGAACAGGAAAATATTGACATTACCGGAGCCTATTTATTTGGCGATAGAGATTTTGACAGAAACAGTGCAAGTTTTGGCTTAATTAATAATCCATTGGGTGCTGGTGTGTTTCAAAATTTTGCCAGAAATACTTTAGATATTACTGTTTGGGATGCTAGCCATAAAGGAAGTTTAGATAAAGACAAACACTTTATTCAATGGGGCAATACCATTCAACAACAAGTAGTAAACGATAAATTGAACGAATGGGAATACAATGATAGTGCTGGCTATTCGTTACCTTATACTGGCAATACTTTACAACTGAATAAAGTTTTAAAAGGTACTGCTAATTTTAATGTTACTCGTATTAGTGGATATATTCAAGACAATATTCAATTTAAAGATTCTAGCGATTTTACATTGCAATTAGGATTGCGTTATAACTACAATACTTTAAACAAAGAATTCTTATTATCGCCAAGAGCAAGCTTTTCTTATGTGCCTAAAAATTGGGATAAAGACGTGATCATAAAAGGTGCAGTTGGTATGTATAATCAACCTCCATTTTATAGAGAATTAAGAAGGTATGATGGTACATTGAATAAAGATTTAAAATCGCAAAAAAGCTTTCAGGCAAGTGTTGGGTTAGATTACAATTTTAAAATGTTGGAACGTCCTGCTCGTATTACTACAGAATTGTATTATAAAAACATGTGGGATGTTGTACCTTACGACATTGACAATGTTCGGGTACGCTATTTTGGAGAAAATAATGCTAAAGCTTATGCTGTAGGAATTGAAACAAGATTGTATGGAGAATTTGTAAAAGATGCTGAAAGTTGGATAAGTTTTGGCATTATGAATACCAAAGAAAATATAGCCAACGATAGCTACCAACAATATACTTTAGATGCCAACAACAGACCTACAGATAGCACTACAGTTGATGTTGGATGGCTTAGACGACCAACAGATAGAATGTTTACGTTTGGTATGTTTTTTCAAGATTATTTAAGCACCAATAAAAATATTAAATTGTACATGAATGCATTGTATGGCAGCAATTTACCTTACAATATTCCAGGTAGTGTACGTTACAGAAATGCATTGGTTATTGAACCTTATATACGTGTAGATTTAGGCTTAAGTGCATTACTATTAGATGCTGAAAAGCAAAATAGAAGAAGTCATTCACCCTTTAGAAATTTTGAAAGTATTTGGGCTAGTTTAGAAATTTTCAATTTAATAGATAGAGCAAATACCATTAGCTATTTATTGGTAAAAGATTTTCAGAATAATACTTTTGCCATGCCTAATAGATTAACACCAAGATTGGTGAATTTGAAACTAATTGTAAAATGGTAAGGTTTAATTTATTTAAATACGTTGTTGCTACATAAAATCCACCAATCAAAATTATTGGCGTCATGAGCAGCCAATGCATTGTTTTTTTGATTGAGTATTGCTTTATTATAAATTCCTTTTGCAACAAAATTTTTCTTGGCTTCCATTAATTGTTCTTGTATTTGTGCATGTTGCATCCATTGTTGTTGTGGAGGTTCAAAACCTACTTTATCTTTTCGCCAAACAATTTGTTTAGGCAAAAAATTATCCATTGCTGCTCTGTGCAAATGCTTGGTAAAACCATTTTTAATTTTAAAATGAGCTGGCAAGCTAAACACAAACTCTACCAATTCATGACTCAAAAATGGCAGCCTAACTTCTCGTGAATGAGCCATTGAATTTCTATCGGCATAACGCAACAAATCTTCTAATCCATTTTTAAATGTATTGTAGTATAAAATATCATTCAATTCATGAATAACAGGCTTTTTTATGGCTGAAGCATCAAAATAATTTTGTACAAAATCTTGCGAAAGCATTGTACTATTTACAACAGAATTTTTCAATTGCTGTTGCAATTTTTTTGCAGCTATACTAGGTAAAAAAGCAGCAGCATAATTATTGATATTCCAATGAACTGAATGTCCATTTGCTAATGTTGCAGTTTGTTCTTTTTTTAGTTTACTAAACTGAAAACCACTAACCAATTGTTGCCAATACCAATGGTAATATTTGGTATAACCACCTAAAATTTCATCGGCACCTTGCCCGTCTAACAATACTTTTACATTGTGTTGCTTTGCCAATTCATACACTTTAAACTGGGCATAAATACTAGCCGATTGAAAAGGCTCTTCTTGATGATACATTAACTTATCAAAATCTTGTATAAAATCTTGAGCAGTTGGTGTAACAGTATGATTTTGTAAGTTGAATTGTTGATTAACAAGATGGATATATGCAGACTCATCTTTTGCAAATCCAGGAAAAACAGCCGAAAAAGTTTGCAACTGTAATAGTTGCTCTTTCTCTTTTTGAAATAGTTGCATAGATGCTACAATACTTGAACTATCCAATCCTCCACTCAAACTTGTTCCAACGGCAACATCACTTCTTAAACGCCTTTCAATAGATTGATCAAATTTGTCAAGAAATATTTCAACAGCTTTTTCCTCACTAAAAATAAATGATGGTTTAGTATTTTCTAGCTCCCAGTAATTGTATACATAAAAATTATGCTCAGCTGTATTAAAATGCAACGCATGAGCAGCTGGCAATTTTTTTATATGGGTATAAAATGTTTCCTCAGTCTTTGTTGGGTTGCTTACAAAACCTGCTGCTAAATAATTTAATAGCATCGTATTATTTACTTCTTTTGCTACACCCACAGCCCATAGAGCTTTCATTTCGCTAGCAAATAAAAGTTGCTTTCCATCGAAAAAATAATACAAAGGTTTTTCACCAAAGCGATCACGGGCAATAAATATTTCTTTGCTTTCTTCATCCCAAATAGCAAAAGCAAACATGCCATCTAAATATTGCAAACAATCATTGTTATAACAATGCCATAAGGCTAGCAAAACTTCTGTATCACTTTGAGTAGTAAAAACATATCCTTTTGCTTGTAAATCATTTTTAAGTTCTAAGTAATTATAAATTTCCCCATTAAAAACAATGGTAAATCTATTATTGTAATGCATGGGTTGTGCAGCAGCATTACTTAAATCAATCACCGATAACCTTGTATGTACTAAACCAACAGTATTTGTTTCATTCAACCAAAAACCTTCACCATCTGGACCACGATGACGTAAAGCCATTGCCATTTGTTGCAACTTATTTTGTTGCACCAATGTTATATTAGTAGAAATTATGCCTGCTATACCACACATGAAGAGAATGGTTTAAAGTTTAAAGTTAAAGGTTTGAAAGTTCTAGAATTTAGAAAGATTGAAACATGCAAAATTTCAAAAATTAGGACGACTTGAGCTTGCAAGAAAAGAAGTCAAAAATTAATATTAATAATTAAATTTAATTAAAATAATGATTTATAAATATTACTTTGCTCATTTGAATAGCTACAGACGAAAGGCTGGCAGATTGAAGCGGTAGCTGCCAACTATGTTGGCACTACAAGTGTAAAGCTGCAACTATTGTTGAATATTGTACTTTAGGTGATTGCCCCAAATAAAAAACCTCCATTTAAGGAGGGAATTATTAAAAAGTAATAGGCAATGTTGCTTTTATATTATCCCACATGATAATAAAATTTGCACCATATTTATTTTCATCAAAGTATAAGGTTAATGCCTCGGTTACTTCAGTTGTTTTTTCAACTTTCATATCGGCTCTGAACACATCTTTCTTAGCATCGTAATTAAAGCTGCCCCAACAAAAATTATCTTTATTAAAAATTAACGTCCATTTATTTTCTTGTGGAATACAAAAAATAGTGTATCGCCCTTTAGATAATACCTTGCCATCAATTTTTACGTTTTTAAAAAATTCAATTTCAGTTGCTTCGTTTGCACCTAAACGCCATATTTCATTGTATCGATTAATGCCACCAAAAATTTCTCTACCATTTTTTTGTGGGCGACCATAAATTATTCTTGCAGTTGGTGCATCTTTACTTTTACCAGTCATTTTTAAAAGAGGATAATCTTTAGGCCAATAACTCATATCCATAGGACTTTTATCTAAATCGGTAGGCTTTTGTTGTGCTATAGTATTCAAACTAATAGTAGTAATGAAAAATAATAAAATGAGTTGTTTCATTTGAAGAATTTTGGCAAATATACTTGCTACAATTTTTGCATCAACTCAAATTGTTCCATAGCCATTTTTTTAACATCGCTAATAAACGCATGATAACATTGTTGTAAACCAGCATAATGTTGTTGAAATGCTTCAAATGCTGTTGCAGAACTTTGTAAATAATTAGCTCTTCTTACAACACCTTCAAAGCTTTTTTCCATACCCCATAAAAATTGATAATTGTATAACCAATTTTGTTGTTGCATATAAGGCAACATATTGCTAAACTTTTCGGGTAACAGATTTTTATTGTTTTGTAATTGTAGATAAGTAGTTGTTGAAAATTGATTTAATGCTTCTGGTGTTGAAAACACACTTACGTCAAGTGCTAAGAAATGATCATACACCACATCTACAAAAGCACCTGCATATAAACCTACAGAGGGTTTAAAAAACTGTTTGGCTTCTTTTGTTGCAGTATGAAAATCGGTAAACTCATCAATCAGTCTATGCAAATGAATGCCTTGCTGAATAGGTATTGAATAATCGAACTTCTTTTTCCCTTTTACAAAATCGCTAATCATGTTACCAACCAATGTAGGTGCATGATTAAAAGAAAGATAAGCATGTGCTAAATAATTCAAAATTATCGATTAATAAATTGAATAATACTGTCAGCTAACTGCTTATTGATGGGCAAACTTGCATCTTTATAGGTTTTCATGCTTTCATCTGCACAATCTTCATTGGTATCTTTTAGTGCATGGGTCATTTTAGGTATTATCAACAGCTTTGCTTTATCATCTGCAGCATACAATAGTTGAGCCTCTTTTTCTTTCACTTG
The DNA here is from genome assembly GCA_943371535.1 of Asaia bogorensis. Taxonomy (GTDB): domain Bacteria; phylum Bacteroidota; class Bacteroidia; order Chitinophagales; family Chitinophagaceae; genus UBA1930. The sequence goes on from CALRVE020000002.1 coordinate 176,860, forward strand.
TACATCGCATGTACCATTGATAATTAAGATAGCACACTCAAGCTTTTTGATTTCTTCAGTTGGCTTATATTTTAACCAAGAAATCATATAAGGTTGTACCGAGGGTCTAAATAATGAGAATAAATATTGGGGAACATCATCTACCTCATTGCCTTGTTTCAGTTGGTTAAAAATATCTTTGATTTGTTCTTGAACGTTTTCTGGTTGTGCAGCTACTTGCTCCATTACTACTTCATCTATACTTCTGCCTGCTCCGCTAATAGAAATATAACCTGCTGCTTTAGTTTTTTGTGCAGCTATCATTGCCACCAATGAACCTTCACTATGACCAATAAAGTAAATAGTTTTATAGCCTAAACTATCTTTTGCATAGTTGTATATAGTAACAGCATCGGTAATAAAATCTTCAAATTTTTGTTTGCTCTCACTTGCATCGTACAATTTACTATTACCTATACCTCTTTTATCGTATCGTAACGTTGCAATATTTTCTTTTTGTAAAGCTTGAGCCAATAATTGATAAGAGTTTGCAGTTACACCCAATTTACTATTGCCATTTTTATCGGTAGGGCCACTACCTGCAATAATAATAGCTAATTTATTATTGTCTTTATCAGGCAAAACAGCTGCATCTATTGTTCCACCATTTATATAAATAGTAAAAGGCGTTTGTTCTTGTGCATAATTGAATGTTGCTACTAGTAATACACTTATTAAAAAAAGAAACCTTTTTTGCATACAATTATTTTTATTTTCTTGAATATAAAAGTAAGGCTAAACTATAAAAAAGAGTTTGTGAATACCACATTTAAAATTTAACCTTTAGGTAACGGCTTTTAAGATTTTATTATGATTTAGCTGCAAAAGCTTACTACTATTGGGTTATAGCCCATTTTTAACTTCTATTAACTTTTAGTATAACACCGCTCATCAAGTTATACAACCTTTTACCTTAACCACATCAATATGTGCTTTCACAGGGTGTAACAAAAAATACTTTTACATCGTCAAACAACACAAATGACACACCATAAAACAAACAACAACTATTTAAACTTAAAATTTACAAAAATGAAAAAGATGATTATTGCAGCTTTAATTGCTGTAACCTTAACCAACAGTTCTTTTGCTGCAGATGCAAGCAAAGTAAGCACTGTAGTAATGAATACATTTATTAGCACGTATGGCGATGTTGAAAATGTAAAATGGACAATTGGTAGTAGCTTTTATAAAGCCACTTTCACTATTGAAGAACAAAAACAAGAGGCTTTCTACAACTTTGATGGTAAAGAAATAGCAACTAGTAAACCATTTGCTTTTGACAAATTACCTAAAAATGCATTGAGAAAAATTACAGCTAAATACCCTTTCCCTCCATACAGATTAAAAGAATGTATTGAATTTATTGATGCCGATAACGAGAAAAATTATTTTATTTCTTTAGAATTAGACAGCAAAGAAAAGTTAATCTTAAAAGTTACTCCATTAGGCAGTATCAGTATTTTTCAATCTACTAAATTGAAATAATCAACAATAGTTTTTAGTTTTCTTTTACAACCAATCATGAAAAAAAGGAAGTCTTAAAAGCAATCAAATTTGTCACATTGAGTATATCGAAATGTTGGCAAATTTGATTCTTATTGATTGTTCTATTTCGACAAGCCGATAGCTATTGGCTGCCAATGACAGATATTTTAAATCATTGAAAACCATTTGTAAACAAATGATTTTTTATTGCCACGGATGCACGGATTAGCACGGAGTATATCATAATCAATATCAACGAATCCGTGATTTTCCGTGCATCCGTGGCAATAATGTCATTTTCAAAATACTTTTCGGCGAAGCAGAAATTGTTTACCCATCCGATAGCTATCGGATATGACAATCAATGAGACTTTTAGGGCAGACTTTTTTGTTGTATAAAATTTTGTATAGTAGAAAACTCACCATAAGGTTGCAAGTCCTTAATGAGTTGATATAATCTATCTTGTAATGCAGTGCCACAATGTTTTTTTACATAGTTGGGCAAGTTATAATTATGTATTGCAGTAAACTCCCAAGGATGAAAATATAAACATAGGTAACCATCTTTTTTTAACGTTTGTATTGCCAATTTTTTGAACAACCAATAAGGATAATTCTTAAATGCCAACCAAAACAGAGGCAATCGTAAATTAGGAGAAACACTTGCAGGCAAACGCAATACCTCATTTTCTTTATACCATGTTCTTGAAAGATGTAAATTATTATATCTGCCAGGCAACCATGTAGGGTTGATAGATGAATCGTACGTGTAACCTGCTTTTTTCACTTCATCCATTTCTACAAAACGCATACGTGGCATACGTAATCCTGTAACAGGTTTTCCGCAAATTTCTTCTAGGGCTAATTTGGAAGAAAGTAAATCAACACTTTTAAAAGTGGTATGATAAAATGTGTGAGAAGCAATTTCATGATTTACTGCCATGCTTTGTATTGCCTCAGGAAAATGAATGGCAAAATTAGCTGTGGTAAACATGGTAGTTGCAATGTTGAAAGCATCTACAATTGGCAGCATAACATCTAAGCCTTGTTTGCCAACTTGCATTTGCTCGGCACTATCAATTGTACAATTATATTCTAAAGGAATATCAAATTCTTCTACATCAAAGCTTAGTAAAATGGTTGGTTTCATTGCACATTGCTTTCTTTGATAATGTAGTGAGGACGTTCTTTGCTTTGTATAAATAGTTTACCTAAATACATACCAATAATGCCTAAAATCATAAGTTGTAAACCACCAAAAAAAGCAATGGTTACAATCATAGATGCCCAACCCGAAATGGCATGACCAAATATTAAAGCATACAATGCATAAGGCACATACAACAATGATAAAATAGAAAATGTAAACCCTAAATAAATAGCAATAGTTAATGGCTTAATACTAAACGATGTTATGCCTCGTAAAGCAAATTGCATCATTTTTTTATAGGTGTATTTACTTCTACCAAATTGTCGTTCAGCAGGTTCATATTCTATACCCACTTGTTTAAATCCAATCCATTTTATTAATCCTCTCCAAAATAAATCCATTTCTGTAAAGTTCCTGCAAATATCAACTACTCGTTTATCCATTAATCTAAAATCGGCAGTACCTGCTTCTAATTCAATATCAGACAATCTATTCATGAGTTGGTAAAACATATTACTCGTTTTACGTTTCATCATGGGCATTTCTTGATGATCTTTTCTAATGGTGTAAACAATATCATTGCCTTGTTCCCATAATTGTATTAAAGTAGGAATTAATGCTGGTGGATGTTGTAAATCTCCATCTAAACTAATTACTGCATCTCCATCGCTTAAATCTAATCCTGCTTTTAATGCATTTTGATGTCCAAAATTTCTAGACAGTGCAATAAAATTTATAGTACTATTTTGTTGAGCTATTTCTTTTAACACCTCTAAAGTACCATCGGTGCTACCATCATCAACAAATGTAATAGTGTAGCTATAAGGCACTTTTTGCATAACTTCTTGCAATGCATGCATCATCAAAAGCACATTGCCTTTCTCGTTACAAACGGGTACTATAATAGATATTTTTTTAGACATGTGATAAACGTACGGTACTAAAATCTTTTTTCATTAACTGATAAGCCAATACCAACCATACTAAAAAGCAAGGTAAAGCTTTGAGAGAATATGGACGAACAAAATTCATTCTTATAAATTCAGGAAACAAATCTGTTGCCGATAAACTAGTAAATGCTAAAGCAAAAAACAGTAAAAAGTTAACCCATTTCATTTGGCTATTTTGTACAATATACCAAATGGCAACACCAAAAACTGCAATCACATAAGTTGCACTCTCGGCACTTGTACTAAAAATTACTACGCCAATTAATGCCAATGCCAAATAGCTAAATTGAAAACCTAAATATTTAAATTGGTTCAATCGCAAAAAAGGTAATGCATAAACAATTGCTGCTGGTACAAGTACTACCAGATTGGATAATTGTTGATAATTAAATATTCTACGTATCATGCCCATTACAGAAATATCTTGCATAAAGTTATTGGCAATAGCATTTGAATTTTTTTCGTTTTTAATCACTAAAGTATTAAACCAATCCCAATAAGATTGCACTATATAATTTGGTGAAGAAAGTAACATAGGCAAACAAAACAACACAATTAACCACAAAATACTATACCCAATATATTTTATTTTGTGTTTAGAAAATAGCCAAAAAACAACTCCAACAATTCCATACAATTTTACACAAAACCCAGCAACCACAAGTAATGCAGCCCAAATATCTTTTTCTTCTTTTACAAAAACGTACGATAAAATAATCCAACCGGTAAGCATGGTATTAAATTGAACATTATGAGAAGCAGTCATCATTTCAATTAAACCAATAGCCAATACAAGATTTTGTTTTGTAACAGTAATAGGTAATTTTCTCACCGCATAAAACAATACAATCGCATTTGCAATTGTCCATAAGAAACAGCCCACAACATCTGGCAACATAGCAAAAGGTGCAATCATTAAACTAAAAAATGGCCCATAATGATTGGTAAATTCATACTCTAAAGGATACTCAATATAAATAGGGCTTTGTGCAAGTGTGTGTGTAAAAACACCTTTAAAAATGAGGTAATTGTTAATGGCATCTCTACCTCTTGAAATTTCTAATAGTACTGCAACAGTTGCTAATACAAACCAAATAATGGTAATAAGAGATATTTTATATCTCTTTAAAACAAGCAATTCTTTGTTTAAATACATGATAAGGGTGAAGAATTTTTTGTGAAAATACACGAAGAATTGTGCTTGTAGTTACATTTACGAAAAAAAATGGATAAGGCGTATTTTAAACAATACTATCGGTTAGAAAGAGAACATTGGTGGTTTAAGGCAAGAATACAAATATTGGCTGCTGTACTTCAAAAAAATCTTCCTAAAAATACACCCTTAAAAATTTTAAATGTAGGTGTTGCAACAGGTGCAACATCTGAAATGTTACAACAATTTGGAACAGTTACTTCTATTGAATACGATCAAGATTGTTGCAATTTTATGAACCAACAAAGCAATCTGCAAATTCAGCAAGGTTCTATTACCGCTTTAAATTTTGCCAACCATTCATTTGATTTGGTTTGCTCTTTTGATGTAATTGAACATGTGGAAGACGATGCAACTGCTGCAAAAGAATTAGAACGTGTTTGTGCACCCAATGGATTTATTTTTGTTACAACACCTGCCTATCAATTTTTATGGAGTGAACATGATGTAGTGAATCATCACTTTAGACGATATACTTGTACTAATTTTAGTAAACTGTATAATACAGAACTACTTACACCACTAAAAAAAACATATTTTAATTTCTTTTTATTCCCCCCCATTGCACTTATTAGAATTTTATTATGGCCGTTTCAAAAAAATAAAAAAACTACTCAACAATTGCAACAAACCGATGCAACCAGATTTTCTCCGGGCATTTTAAATAACCTTTTATATCAAGTTTTCTTGTTTGAAAAAGTGTTACTCAATACCATTTCTCTACCATTTGGTGTTTCTATAATGTTATTATTTAAAAAGAAAAAATAAGGATGCTTAAGTAAGCATTTAAAAAATTACTTTTGCCCTCTTTTAAAAAATCTCAAAAAAAGTTATTGTATGAATAAAGGTCCGGTTTCTAAGTTTGTTGAACATCATTATAGGCATTTCAACGCAGCTGCTTTAGTAGATGCTGCAAAAGGTTACGAAACTCATTTATTAGAAGGTGGTAAAATGATGGTAACCTTAGCAGGTGCAATGAGTACAGCTGAATTGGGTATCTCTTTTGCCGAAATGATTCGTCAAGGAAAAGTAGATATTATTAGTTGTACTGGTGCTAATTTAGAAGAAGATGTAATGAACTTGGTTGCTCATAGCCATTATAAAAGAGTGCCTAACTATAGAGATTTAACACCACAAGATGAGTGGGATTTATTAGAGAATCACTACAATCGTGTTACCGATACTTGTATACCAGAAGAAGAAGCTTTTCGCAGATTACAAAAACATTTAGTAAAACAATGGAAAGATGCAGAAGCCGCTGGCGAAAGATATTTTCCTCATGAATTTTTATACAAAACGGTATTAAGTGGTGAGCTTGAACAATATTATGAAATTGATAAAAAAGACAGTTGGATTGTAGCCGCTGCCGAAAAAAATATTCCTATTGTTGTGCCAGGTTGGGAAGATAGTACTACTGGTAACATTTTTGCCAGCTACGTTATTAAAGGAGAATTGAAAGCAAGCACTGTAAAAAGTGGTATAGAATATATGGTTTGGTTAACAGAATGGTATAGAGCCAATAGTGCAGGAAAAGGCGTTGGCTTTTTTCAAATTGGTGGTGGTATTGCAGGTGATTTTCCTATTTGTGTTGTACCAATGATGTATCAAGATTTAGAGTGGCACGATGTACCTTTTTGGAGTTACTTCTGCCAAATATCTGATTCAACAACATCGTATGGTTCTTATAGTGGTGCAGTACCTAATGAAAAAATTACTTGGGGTAAATTAGATATCAATACACCAAAGTTTATTGTAGAAAGTGATGCAACCATTGTTGCTCCATTAATTTTTGCTTGGATATTAGGCTGGTAATTACATCATCATAAATTAAACAAATGAAAAAAATATTTTTAACGTTCATAGTAGCATCACTTTTTGTTACTGTTCAGGCTCAAACAAAAGTTACCAAAGAATCTATTGTAGGTAAATGGAATGCTGCAATTATGAAAGTAGATGGTATGATATATTATGATATTGAAAAAGACTCTTTAGTACTTTCTCCATCTATATTAGAACAATTAACTGCTGCTGGTGCCGATAGTGCAAGTGCAACAGAAATGATGAAAGGACAATTTGGTGCTTTTAAAGAATTGGCGTTTGAGTTTAAAGCCGATGGCAATTATAGCATTGGAAGCAACAGCTCTGATGAAAAAGTTGAAATGGGCAGTTATAGTTTAGATGAAGCAACCTCTACCCTTACTATGGAAAATAAAGAAAAAGGCGAAACGCAAAAATCACCTGTCTCATTTAAAGATGGTAACCTTATTTTAAACATGGGCGAAGGTGAAAAAAAAGCTATTCTAGAATTTAAAAAATCGAAGTAATAAAATTTCATTTACTTATATAAATCCTGCCTTGTGCAGGATTTTTTATGCTATATCCTTACCACCATATTTTTTTCACATCATCAATAATTAAGGGGTTAGTTATGTATGGACCAACTATTTAAAAAACTTATTAAATTTTTATTTAAATAATAAAAAAGTTAAATCAGATTATTAAGTGTAGATTGAAACAATTGCATAAAAGCAATTATTAAATACCAGAGTTAGTTTATGAAATTGTACATTAAATATATGGCTTGCGAAAGTTGTAAAGTAGTTGTAAGAGAAGCACTTAAAGAGTTAGAGTTTACTGCTATAAGAGTAGAGTTAGGTGAAATTGAAACCAAAGAAACCTTAAGCGATGAAGACAAAACAGCCCTTAACAAAAAAATAAAAAAAGCAGGATTAGAAATATTAGAAAACAAAACAGGCTTATTATTAGAAAAAATAAAACAAGTAATGGTAGATTACGTGTATCATTCAGATGAAAAATCTTTATACAGTTTTTCAGATTTAATAAGTAAAGAATTGAACTATAGTTATGGCTATTTAGCCAACTTTTTCTCAGAGGTAGAAGCAACCACTATTGAGAAATATATTATTGCTATGAAAATTGAACGGGTGAAAGAATTAATTATGTTAGAAGATTCTTCAATTAAAGAGATTTCGTATTTATTACATTATAGCAGCCCTGCACATTTATCCAATCAGTTTAAAAAAATTACTGGTTTAACGCCTTCACACTTTAAAACATTGAAAGAAAAAAGAAGATTAACCATACAAGAAATTTAATCCACTTTAAATAAAGAATACACAATAACCAAAATAATTGAACTGTATAATGAATGAATTTTAGGTGAACTTTTGATTACCTTTTTCTATTTGACTTTTTATGAAACTTGTAAAATCTATAAGTTCAGTCACTATTTCATTTGGAGTATAAAGTTGAAGTTTGAATTTATGATTTTCTTCAAATACATCTTGTTTATTTATTGTAAGTTGAAAGTCAAAATAATGAATTTCTTCCTCTTGAAATAAGTCAATTTTATGTGTATTTATTTTAGTTAAAACAGTAAACTTTTCAAATTTAGTTAAAACAAAATTCAGATTATTACAAGAAATGGAATAATTATATATATGGTCAAAAGTACAAGACATTTTAAATTTTGAAGTCATAACATTTGATACATTTTTAATATTTATATTAAATTCAAGGGACATACTATAATCATGATTAAGTATGTTTTCAGAGATATTCTTAATGACAATATCACCTATTACAAGCTTAACATTTTCCTTTCGTTCATAACATTGGCGTATTTCATATTCAGCCATTGGCACAGCTTGGAAATTATAACGCTTGTAGAATAGTTTATTTTTGTTAACTTGATGTGGTGCTGAATAACTTAATGGAATCTTTATTACATAAACGCTTTTAGCTATATCACCACCAAATCTTACTGGAAATATGATAACTTCAACACGCTTTGATATTTGGCTTGAAATAACCAATTCTAACCATTCTTTTGTAAATACATTTCCATCAATAAAATCAATTGAATCTGCTTTATGTTGCTTTTCATCTATACCATAAAAAATAAAACCACCATCAGAGTTTGCAAAAGCTGATACGTCTTGTGCTATTTCAACTTTTTTATGCTCATTATTATATAAAGCACCAGCACCTTTGAATTCAATATGAATAGATTCTTCAACCTCATTTTCAATCAGAAAATGAATATCGCCTTCAGTCCAATCAGTTTTATTGAAAAAATCCATTCTTATTTGTTTATAACAAAGTTTGGAAAAGTTTTCAGATTATAAAAGTTTATTATTATTTTGTATTACATGAAATCAAAACGTTCACCAATCAATAAATTTTTACGAATATTTCAATATGGGTTTTCGTGTATGCTTTCATTTCTATTTACACCAAATCATACTAAAATGTATTCTTAGTGGATGGATTACACTTGGTGTACTGGTTTTGTTATATTTATTAAGTACGATTATAAACCATTAAAATTATTATTATGTTCTGGAAAAAAAAGCAAGAAGAAGTACCAAAAGTTGAAGAAAAAAAATCAGGTGAAGGAATGTATGATTGCATAGGTATCAATTATTTGGATGTGATTGAAATTGATGGTGAAGATTTGGATAGTGTAAAAGAAGAATTATTTGAAAAATTCAAACAAATGAAAAAAGTATTTTCAAGAAATGATATTGAAAAAATCACTGAAAAATTTGGATATGATATTTGGAAATCATTTATCTGGGTTGAATTACCAATACTTCAATTAAATGCAAAATTCTCAGTAAACGCTAAATATCGTTGGCTTGGAATTAAAAAAGAGTATGCTGATAAAGAACTATACATAGGAATAGAAAATCCTGAAGAGCTGCTTAAATCAAAGCTTAACAATAAGGAATTCTATAATATGGTTCAGATACAAAATGTTTCAGCTGAAGTTGGTTTTAGCGTATTTGACCGTTGTAATTGGCAACTATTTACTGAAACAACCAGAATATATCCAACAGAAACTTTTGTATATTATACAAAATCTAATGGAGTTAATAATTCAAATAATAATTAACACAATTTATAATCTTTACATAATCACCAGCCAATTATTTTTTTACTAACTAGATAATTCTTTATGGAAAATAGAAATAGGTTTACAAGGCTGGTGATTGGTGCATTGATACTATTCATAATTATTCTAGTTTTATTTTTCTTTTGGGGTGAATTAGCTGGGTTAAGTACTTTAAAGAAAATAAGCCATGAAAAATTCAATGCATTCTTTACAAGCTTGGGGGCAATATTTACAGCAACATCAATATTCTTTTTGTACAAACAAAACAAAATGTTACAAGAAGAAAGAAAGCTTTCAGTTCAACCAGATTTATTCCTTAAGTCTATCAAACTTGTTACTGAAGATGTAAGAATGAATGATTTTGATGCTTATGCACCAATATTCACATTTAATGAAAATCATTACAAAACAAAAGAAATATATATAGAAATACACAATATAGGATTAGGTACTGCAAAACAAATATCCATCATGTGGTATTACGATACTGAACAAGTAAAAGAAATGGTTCAAAAAGTATATGCAGTAAATGATGCACATTTCGATATTATCCAATTCAACAATATAGATTTTCTTAAAATAAATGATAGTAACCACCTAAGAATACCATATGGTTACTTGGCTTTATTAGGTGATAGAATACTTAAACCATTTGATATAAATAGCAACGAACCAAGGCAACAATTACCAAAGCTTGAATTAGTTGTAAACTATTCAGATAACTATAATCATATCGAACACAAAAGGTTTGAATTAATAGCTGAAAAATATTTTAAAACAATCAAGATAAGTTTTCAACAAATCACAAGTCAACATACTTAGTACCTTGGATAAAATCAACAGCCAAATATTTTTCCTTAGCACTATCTCATAAACTGTGTAAGTTTTAAAAGGGTCTAATTGGGGTTAACCCCAATTAGACCCT
>CALRVE020000003.1:0-179884 GCA_943371535.1 Asaia bogorensis
CTTTAAAGCTAAGGGCAACAATTGGTACAGTCGGCGAAGATCGTGTAGTTAATAAAACTTATGTTACCCGTTTTACACAAACAACAGGTTATCTTTTAGGTAATTCAATGACTAATGGACTTGACCCAAATATTGCTCCAAATCCAGAAGCTACTTGGGAAAAAGCAAGAACAATAAATATTGGATTCGATGCTACTATGTTAAAAAATAAATTAAATATTACAGCTGAGTTTTATCATAGGTACTCTTATGATATGTTCAATGCTTTAGCTGCTAATGATTTGCCTATAACCTCAGGATTGCAAGCTAATATTGTAAATTATGGTGAACATATTTCTTGGGGCTCTGAATTTGCAATAGGTTATCGGGATAATTTTAATAAAAACTGGGGCTTTAATGTGGATGTAAACTTTGCAATTACCAATAGCCAATTGTTAAGACAACTGCACTCTCCAATCAATTTCGGAATGTATGGTCAAGAAGGATTTGGCAATGCCATTGGCAAAGATCCTCGGAGATACAATGGTAACAATTATGGTTATATTACAACTGGAATACTAAGAACACAGGCAGATGTAGATGCAGTATTGGCTAAAAATCCAAACTATACAATTGGTGGTGAAAAACCTCAAGTTGGTTTCATGAATTATCAAGATATAAATGGTGATGGAAGAATTGATGATAGAGATGTAACATTAATGTTCGATAGAACTAATACAATTGTTGGTTTTGGTATTACTTTAGGTGTTACCTATAAAGATTTCAAATTGCAAACCAATATTAATTTAAGATTGGGTGGTAGAATTAGCTATGATAGTGAAGCAAGAAGAGCACCAACAAATATACAAAGTGCACCAAGTTATTGGGCTGATTCTTGGAGCCCTGAAAATCCTAATGGAACATTCCCACGAGCCGATGCTCCTTTAGTTACGGCTAACTCAACTTTCTGGTCGGTGGATGGTACTATGTGTCGTATTAATAATGCCGTGTTATCTTATTCATTACCTCAAAGAATTGCTACCAAATACGGGTTGCCAAGTTTAAGATTTTTGGTTACAGGTACTAATTTATGGACCATTATTAACCCATTAAAATACAAAGATCCTTACACAGGCAATTTTGCTAACTATCCAATTTTAAGAACCATTTCGGTTGGGATAAATGCAAGTTTATAATAACAAAAAATTTAATAATTATGCTCACAAAAAATAAAACAATCAAAGCTTTTTTAGTAGTTTTTTGTTTAACAACTGCAATAGCTTCTTGTAATAAAGATTTTTTCGAAATTGAAGATCCCAATGGTATTGAAGATACTCAGCTTTGGGCCGATCCTGGTGCTATAGAGTTATTCCTAAATAGAACTTATGCTTTAACAATGCCTCAATGGCCTGTACTAGGCAGCATTCATAACACTTCTGATGAAATGAATAATGTTAACACGGCATTTTTATATGGTCAATTACTTGAAAACTCTGTAACAGATATTGGTACAACAAACAACATTACAGCTAATCGATATTCAGACATTAGAAGATGTAATGTAGCTATTGAAAATATCAATTCAAGTGGCAGTTTATCTCAGACCGATAAGAACGTATTAAAAGGTCAGTTTTTCTTTTTAAGAGCTTATACCTATTTTAGATTGGTTCGTTTGTATGGCGGTGTTCCATTAATTTTAAAAGCACAACAATTGGGGGATGAAAATCTAGAAGTACCAAGAGCTAAAACTAGTGAGTGTGTTGCTGCAATTGTAAATGATTTAGACTCTGCAGCACAATTATTACCAAGAACATGGACAGGAAGTAACATTGGTAAAATTACTTCTGCTGCTGCAAGAGCAGTTAAAGGAAAAGTGTTGTTGTATTGGGCGAGCCCTCAATTTAATCCAACTAACCAAGCAAGCAGATGGACTGCTGCTTATGCTGCTAATAAAGAAGCTTACGATACATGCGTAGCTCATGGATACATTTTGTTACCGGGTTATGCAAATATTTTTCTTACAGAAGATCATAGAGAAATATTATTGGTTAGAAAATATACCGCAACAAGAGATCTTGGTCAAAACATCGAGAATGTTGCTCGTCCATTCTCTGAATCCAGTGCAGGTAGTGGTTCTTATCAACCAACATGGAACATGGTACAAGCTTACACCATGAGAAATGGTTTGCCAATTACCGATGCATCTTCTGGTTATAGTGCTACACAATTTTGGTTAGATAGAGATCCTCGTTTTGATGCAACTATTGCTTACAATGGTGTATTATGGCCTTTAAGTGGTAAAGCCACTAGAAAACAATGGAGTTATACTGGCGTATTAGATGAAACATCTGGTTCTATTGTAACGGGTTTTTATTGTCGCCGTTTTTGTAATCCAAGTTTAACACCTGCACAAGCAATATATAACTCAAACAGTGGCGGTGGTAATGGAATGGATTGGATTGAAATGCGTTTTGCAGAAGTAATTTTAAACTTGGCAGAATGTGCTAACGAAGTAGGCAATTTAACCGAAGCTAAAAACATGGTTCGTTTAGTTCGCCAAAGAGCAGGAATTGTTCAAGGTACTGCAAACTTTGGTTTAGATGTTGCCACCGATGTAATTTCTATGAGAACATTATTGTTACGTGAACGTCAGGTAGAGTTTGCTTTAGAAGGTATGCGTAATTTTGATTTGAGAAGAACAAGAAACTTAGGGTTAATTTCAAACAGACAGTCATACAGAATTACTGTAAAACCACCTTATTTTGCAGGTACAGGTACTGTTGTTGGAAGAATTTATTTAGACAAGCCAGATGCATTTGGAGTTCGTCCTAGAGATACAGCTAACTTAAATAATTTATCCGTTTATACATCCATTTTTAATGTGCCAGCAACACCAGCATCTTTAGAAGGAGCAAATGTAATAAGCCTTCCAGATAGATATTATGCTTACCCTTTACCTAACCAGTTTATGAATATTCCTGTAATACAACAAACCATTGGTTGGGCTGGTGGTACATTTAATCCTTTTGAATAAACTTTAATAAAAAAATATTATGAAAATAAAATCAATATTAGCAATACTTTCTACAGGCATATTTTTTATGGCCTGTAAAAAAGGAGTAGAACCTGTAGATGGCAGCAGAGCAACTGTTGAGTTAAGAGGTGGAGCTAAGGAATATATTACTGGAGATATAACTGTTAATCCAAACGATAGTATTTTCTTTGACTTTACCATTACTTCATCAGAAGACATGGGATTTGTTGGTGTACAAAAAAATCCAGTAAATCAAACTGCGTTTATAAGAAGAGATACGTTAAACGCAAGTAACAAAAATTCTTATTCAACAATCATGAAGTTTAGAGCCGATAGTGCCAACGGTTCTTATATTTATAGAATAGCTGCACATACCAGTAAGGGTATTTATATTGGTCATAAAGATGTAGTTATTACAGTGTCACCAGATTTTAATTACTACACCAATCGTTTTTTATATGCTCCAGATACTACTGGAAAAAGTAACAAATGTTATATTTCAGTAATCGATGGTGGTAAAACATATAGCTACAATGAAGGTGCAGCTGTATCTGCAAGTATTGATTTTGGTTATTATTATGATACTTCAAGAACTGGCACAACTGTAAATGGTCATACATTATATGCATTAACTGCCAATCAATTTGCACCATATGATGTAACAAGTTGGACAAAAAATGCCACTATTTTAAAAAGAGCAACGGCATCTCCAAGTACAGCTTTCCCAAATATTCTTAGTGCAGGTACTATTAGAACACTTTGCATTGCTCAATTGGCATCTGGTGCTTCAAATAAGGCAATGAACATAGCGGGTTCAAATCCTAGTAATCTAGTTTATTTTAGAACAGCTTCAGGTAAAAATGGAATAGCTTTTCTGAATTTTTTTAATGGTGGAAGTGCAGAAAAAACTAGTTACATCAATATTGATGTTAAAATAGAAAAATAATCTTTTTAAAGTTCTTTTTACCGATAAGTATAGTACTCACTAACCGTTTATAAAAGAGAGAAAGCAAATTAACTTTCTCTCTTTTAATTTCACTAGACATCATATAATTATGAAAAAACATTTCTTCTTTCTTGCATTTTCGGTATTGGTTTTTACAGCAAATGCTCAATATCCATCTATTCCTCCTGATGTTCAACGTTGGAGCGATTCATTAATGAAAGCTGCTACTAAACATTCAGATTCTGCATGGGCTTTTGCTTATCCAATCGTAAAAGAGGAAGCTCAAAAAGGTCGTCCATATATTCCTTGGGCTGCTCGTCCTTACGATTTACCTCAAGCTGAAATTCCTGCATTTCCAGGTGCTGAAGGTGGTGGTAAATTTAGCTTTGGTGGGCGTGGAGGTAAAGTATATGTGGTTACCAATTTAAACGACAATGGACCAGGTAGTTTACGTTGGGCTTGTGAGCAAGGTGGTGCAAGAATTGTGGTTTTTAATGTAGCAGGAATTATTCGTATAACCTCTCCATTAATTATACGTGCACCTTATATTACCATTGCTGGTCAAACTGCTCCTGGTGATGGTGTATGTGTAGCTGGGGAAAGTGTTTGGATTAATACACATGATGTCATTATTCGTTACATGCGTTTTCGTAGAGGAGAAACCAATGTTGGTAGAAGAGATGATGCCATTGGTGGCAATCCTGTTGGAAACATCATGATAGACCATGTTTCAGCAAGTTGGGGATTAGATGAAAATATGAGTATGTATCGTCACATGTATAATGATAGCACACCCAATTTAAAAGCAGAAGAAAAATTAGGTACTGTAAATATTACCATTCAAAACTCTATTTTTTCTGAAGCACTCGATACTTGGAATCATGCATTTGGTAGCACTTTAGGTGGAGAAAACTGTGCTTTTGTTAGAAACCTTTGGGCAAACAATGCAGGCAGAAATCCTTCTATTGGTTGGAATGGAATTTTCAATTTTGCCAATAATGTAATCTTCAATTGGGTGCATCGTTCAACCGATGGCGGCGATTATACAGCCATGTATAATATCATCAATAATTATTACAAACCTGGGCCAGCAACACCTGTTGGCAGACCAATTTCTTATAGAATTTTAAAACCAGAAAGTGGAAGAAGTAAATTGGGTTACAGAGTATATGGTAGAGCTTATGTAGAAGGAAATATTGTAGAGGGAAATGCTCGTGTTACCAAAGATAATTGGGATGGTGGTGTACAAGTAGAAGAACAAGATAATGCAGGCATAGGCATATATAAAGATGCAATGAAGTGGAATAAGCCTTTGCCAATGCCTCCGTTTACATTGTTGCCAACCTTACAAGCTAGAGATTATGTATTAAACAATGCTGGTGCAACATTACCAAAACGTGATGCTGTTGATGCAAGAATTGTAAAGCAAGTAGCAACCGGAAAAATTGAATTTGATCCAAATGTAAAATTACCCGAAACACAATTTAAACATCGTCGTTTACCAATTGATTCATACAAGCAAGGTATCATAACAGATCCTGCACAAGTAGGTGGTTATCCTGTTTATAAAGGAACGCCATACAAAGATGCAGATAACGACGGAATGCCAGATGCATACGAAATTGCAAACAAATTAAATCCTAAAGACGCAAGCGATGCAGCAAAAATTACCAAGAGTGGTTACAGCAATATTGAGTTGTATTTGAATAGTGTAGTGAATGTTAAAAATGTAGTGCCAATTATTGCTGTAAAAAAATAGTTTTCAGCTACCAATCCTATCCAACAAAGAGGATTGTTAACTTTTTTTTATTGAACATATTTTTGTAGAAGATGCTGCATACACAAAAAAATCTTCGTGAAACTTTGTGTTCTTCGTGTCTTTGTGGTTATTCCCCTCCTTTGGAGGGGTTAGGGGTGGTTTAAAAAGTTTAATGAAGTACAGAACCTTAAAGAGTGTCCTTCGAATACGCTCAGGATAAACTTAAACGAAAGTTGAACCAAATTACAAAAGCTCGTTACCCTAAAACTAAAAACGATAACTTAGAGGACATAAATAAAATGTATTAATGACTAAGAGAACAATATATCAGCTTTTACTTTTTTGTTTCTCTTTCATATTCTGTTCAATACAAGCACAGAAGCCACCCAAACCCATTCCACCATTAGAATTCTCAAAAGGAAAACTTACCTATACTATCGATTCTTTAGGCAACAGAATTCTAGACTTTTCTTATTGTGGTTACAAAGCTTTAGAACAACTCATTCCAAATGTTGACATTAAAATTGTAGTCCCAATTATAAAAGGAGATGCTACCAAACAAATTCAGTCAGCAATCAACTATGTTGCTGCATTGCCAATTGATGCCAATGGTTTTAGAGGAACAGTGTTGTTACAAAAAGGTATTTATGAAGTATTTGGACAATTAAAAATTACCGTAAGTGGTATTGTATTAAGAGGTAGCGGTATCAATGAAACTACTTTGTTGGGTGCTGGTACAGACAGACAAACCCTGATTCGTATTCATGGAAAAAACAACCAACAAAAATCTGAAGAAATAAAAATTACAGATGCTTATGTGCCAGTAAATGCAATGCAGTTTTCTGTTGCAGATGCAAGTAAATTAAAGGTTGGAGATAAAATAATTATTCGTAGGCCAAGCACTAAAGAATGGATTAATGAATTAGGTACACATCATTTTGGTGGTGGTATTACATCGTTAGGCTGGAAGCCTGGCGAACAAGATATTTTTTTTGATAGAATGATTACTGACGTAAGTGGACTTACAGTTAAAATCGATGCTCCTATAACCACAGCTTTGGATGCTAAGTTTGGTGGTGGATTTGTTTCAACCTATCAATGGAATAATAGAATTGAAAACATTGGTATTGAAAATATGTTGCTGAAAAGCTCTTATGAAAAAAATAATCCTAAAGATGAAGCTCATCGTTGGATGGCGATTACTATTGAAAATGCAGCAGACGTTTGGGCAAGACAATTAAACTTTCAACATTTTGCTGGTAGTGCAGTGTATATTGATGCTTCTGTTAAGAGAGTTACTGTTGAAGATTGTGTATCTACACAACCCATTTCTGAAATTGGCGGACAAAGACGTTACACTTTTTTTACAGCTGGTCAGCAAACCTTGTTTCAACGTTGTTATGCTGAAAACGGTTATCATGATTTTGCTACTGGTTACTGTGCTGCTGGTCCTAATGCTTTTGTTCAGTGTGAATCTATTTTACCTTATAGTTTTAGTGGTGCTATTGATAGTTGGAGTAGTGGCGTTTTGTTTGATGTAGTGAATGTTGATGGCAATGCAATCAGATTTGGAAATAGAGGGCAAGATGCACAAGGTGCTGGTTGGTGTGCTGCCAATAGTTTATTGTGGAATTGTACAGCAGCAAGAATTGATTGTTATCAACCACCTACAGCACAAAATTGGAGCTTTGGAAGTTGGGCTCAGTTTGCTGGTAATGGAAGTTGGTGGAGTAGTAACGATGCCATGAATCCAAGAAGTTTGTTCTATACACAACTGAAAGAAAGGCTGAATAAAAATGTAGATGCCCAAGCTCAAATATTGGCAGTTCCTACAGAAGCAAGTAGCAGTCCAAGAATTGATGTTGCCATGCAATTAACCAAGGAAGCTGCAAAACCAAGAATGCAATTAAAGGAGTGGATTAGCCTCCCTAGTCCCTCCAAAGGTGGAATTGCAATACCCACTGATTTTACCAATAATTTATTGTTAAGCGATATTCAGTATAAAGAATGGTCTCAAAAATTTGCAGCAAAAAACCCTCCTTTGGAGGGCAAGGAGGCTGCAATTAAAAATGGAGTACTTGTTCGTGGCAATAATTTGCTTTTTGGAAAAAGACAAGGAGTACCATGGTGGAGTGGTGGGGTAAAAGATTCAGATATTAAAAAAGCTCAACTAGCCATTACAAGATTTGTACCTGGAAGAGTTGGTTATGGATTAACAGATGATTTAGATGAAGTAACCACTATCATGCAACAACGTAATATCATTGGCTTAGAACAGAATTATGGTTTGTGGTACGATAGAAGAAGAGACGATCATGAACGTATTAGAAGAATGGATGGTGAAGTATGGCCTCCATTTTACGAATTGCCATTTGCAAGATGTGGTAAAGAAACGGCATGGGATGGCTTGAGTAAATATGATTTAACCAAATACAATTCTTGGTATTGGAACAGACTGAAACAATTTGCAAACTTGGCAGATCAAAAAGGTTTGTTGCTGGTGCATCAACATTATTTTCAGCACAACATTATTGAAGCTGGAGCTCATTATGCAGATTTCCCTTGGCGTACAGCTAATAACATCAACAATACTGGCTTTCCTGAACCTGTGCCTTATGCAGGTGATAAAAGAATATTCATGGCAGAACAGTTTTATGATATTAGTAATCCTGTACGTAAAGCGTTGCACAGAAAATATATTCGTCAGTGCCTGAATAATTTTAAAGACAATAATGGAGTGATTCAGTTGATAGGAGAAGAATTTACTGGTCCATTACACTTTGTTCAATTTTGGTTAGATGTAATTCAGGAATGGGAAAAAGAAACAGGTAAATCACAAATAATTGGATTAAGTACAACCAAAGATGTACAAGATGCTATCTTACAAAACCCAGTTTACAATAAATTGATAGATGTAATTGATATACGTTATTGGCATTATCAAGCAGATGGTACAACTTATGAACCCAAAGGTGGACAAAACCTTGCTCCTCGTCAGCATGCAAGATTATTAAAGCCCAAGAAAACAAGCTTTGAGCAAGTGTACAAAGCAGTGAGTGAGTATAAAATAAAGTATCCAAATAAAGCTGTTATGTATAGTGGCGATAGTTGGGATGCTTATTCT
Organism: Asaia bogorensis; assembly: GCA_943371535.1. GTDB lineage: Bacteria > Bacteroidota > Bacteroidia > Chitinophagales > Chitinophagaceae > UBA1930. The sequence goes on from CALRVE020000003.1 coordinate 8,843, forward strand.
TGGGCTGTGTTAATAGCTGGTGGTTCTTTACCTGCTATTCCTGCTGAAACAGATAAAAGCTTTTTGGCTACACTTGCTGCTGCAAAACCTGCAAAAGCAATAGGCACTTATGTGCTGAGTAATGATAAAAATATTATTGCCTATGCAGATAGTTCAACTGTTGTAACGCTTGATTTATCTGAGATGAAAGGAAGTTTTAAAGTAAAATATTTAAGCAGTAAAGACGGAAAATTATTACAAGAAGAAACAATTGTTGAAGGAGGTAAACAAGTGAAATTGAATGTACCTGCAAGAGCAAATATTGTGTGGTTGAGTAAGTAGTTTTTATTCCCCTCCTTTGGAGGGGCTAGGGGTGCTTTGAAAAGGTTTATTATTGAACCTAACGTTGAAGTGAGTGACACAACGAAGATGCCATGAAATACCATAGTTGGTTACATAAAAATAAAAAGATAAAATGTTGAAGAAGTTATTCATTTCATTATTGATTGTTCATTGCTCATTGTTCGCTGTTCATTGCAATGCACAAATGCAATTACTCAAAATTGCAGACGATAAAAGAAGTTTTGCAACAGCCGATGGGAAACCCTTTTTTTGGTTGGGAGATACAGGTTGGTTACTGTTTAAAAATTGCACCAAAGAAGAAATTATTGAGTATTTAACAATTAGAAAAAAGCAAGGCTTCAATGTTATTCAAGCCATGTTGTTACATGAGTTAACGGTAACCAATACTTATGGCGATTCAGCATTAATAAATAAAAATGTAAGCAAACCCAATACAACAAAAACGTATTGGGAAATTGTAGATTTTGCAATTAAAGAAGCTGCAAAACGCAATATATATATGGCTTTGGTGCCTGTTTGGGGTGGCAATGTAAAAAGTGGTAAAGTAAGTGAACAGCAGGCAGAACAGTACGCTAGTTTTTTAGCCAACAGATACAAAAAATACAACAATATTATTTGGTTGAATGGTGGTGATATTAGAGGAAACGATGGAGAGAGTGTTTGGAAAATCATTGGTAAAACGTTGAAAGAAAAAGATGGCAGACATTTAATAACGTTTCATCCAAGAGGAAGATCTACATCTTCAACATGGTTTCATAATGAAGAGTGGTTAGACTTTAACATGTTTCAAAGTGGTCATAAAAATTATGCTCAAGATACAGTTGAACCAAGAATGGGTGAAGATAATTGGAAGTATGTAGTAAACGATTTTGCATTGCAGCCCATGAAGCCAACAATGGATGGTGAACCATCATATGAAAATATTCCACATGGATTGCATGATTCTTTAGCTGCAAGATGGACTGGTGCTGACGTAAGGCGTTATGCTTATTGGAATGTTTTTGCTGGTGGAGCAGGATTTACTTATGGTGAAAACAGTGTGATGCAGTTTAAAACAACATGGAATAAAGACGTAAGTTTTGGTCCTGTAAAAACATGGAAAGAAGAGATGAATGCTGAAGGAGCTACACAAATGCAGTACGTTAAAAAATTAATTACAAGCAGCAATTTTTTATATAGAAAGCTAGCACAAGATTTAATTGTAAATCAAGGTGAACGCTATCATTACCTAGCTGCTTTGCAAGTGAAAGGAGCTATTTATGTGTACACTTATACTGGAAGAAATATAGAGCTAAATCTTGCAAGATATGCAGGTAAAAAAGTAAAATCTGCATGGTATAATCCTAAAAATGGTCAATACATTGCAATAGAAAATTTTACAGCAAATGGTATGAAAGTATTTGATGCACCTGGTGAAGAAAAAGAAGGAAATGATTGGGTTTTGGTAATTACTAATTTGTGATTTAAAATTACTGATTGTAGCTATTGTATGTCAGACTGAGCCGATAGCTATCGGCTTGTCGAAGTCAGTTTAGTTTTGAAGATTTTGTAATTCTTTGTATTATAATGATTGCTAAACATAAAATATTACCTTATCTGCTTGCAATGATTGTTCTTGCTTCATGCAACAATAAGGTGTACTTGTTTACTTCTTTCAAAGAACCAGCAAACGAAGGCTTGAGAATGTTGTACAGCCAAGATGGCTACCATTGGAAACGCATAGATACAGTGTTGTTAAAGCCATTGATTGGGGCTCAAAAAATCATGAGAGATCCTTCATGTTTACAAGCACCCGATGGAACATTCCATTTGGTATTTACAACAGAGTGGAAGGGTGGAAATGGGTTTGGTTATGCCAGTTCTACAGATTTAATTCATTGGAGTGAACAACAATATATTCCTGTAATGCAACATGAAAAAACTGTGGTGAATGTTTGGGCTCCTGAGTTGTTTTATGACGATGAAACACAGCAGTTTATGATTGTTTGGGCAAGCTGTGTACCTGACAGATTTGAAAATGGTGTTGAAGCTGTCGACAATAACCATCGCTTATATTATACTACTACAAAAGATTTTATAACCTTTTCACCAACTCAATTATTTCTAGATCCAAAGTTTAGTGTAATTGATGCTGTTATTGTAAAACGAAAAAAAGAAGATTACGTATTGGTGTTAAAAGACAATACAAGACCTGAAAGAAATATAAAAGTAGCTTTTTCAAATACTGCTATAGGAAATTATACAAATGTATCTGTTCCATTTACTGAAAAATTTACAGAAGGCCCAGCCGTGGTTAAAGTAAAAGATGGTTGGTTAATTTATTATGATGTATATCAAAAGAAACAATATGGAGCATCGTTTACCAAAGACTTTAAAACCTTTGTAAATGCCGATAGTTTAATTAGTGTTCCTGAAGGACATAAACATGGAACCATTTTTAAAACAAATAAAAAAGTGTTGAAAAATTTATTAAAACCCTGACGATGGCTTCAAGCCTCGTCAGCGGTTTGTTAAGAACAAAATTATCAAACAAACATGTTCAAGAGAATCGTATCAATACCTTTTATCTTTTGCCTTTTGCCTTTTGCTTTTTTAAACGCACAAGACACCGTAAAATACATCGGTAAAACATTGAGCAATGTTGATTATCATCATGGACAATTAACTGCTGCAGTAGGTGTACATAATATACAAACTATGAGAGCCAATAGAGCCGATAAAGGGGTTGCGTCATGGACATATAATCATGCCCCCATGTTGGCTTACTGGAACAATACATTTTATTTAGAGTATTTGAGTAATCCAATTGGTGAACATCAAGGAGCAGGGAGAACGCTATTACAAACTTCAAATAATGGTTATAATTGGTCGTATCCTGTAGAAGTATTTCCTGTGTATCAAGTGCCAAATGGTTTTGTAAAAGAAGGCAAGAAAGATACAGCCAATAACAGTTTTGCAGTGATGCACCAACGCATTGGGTTTTATACTTCAACTTCAAATAGATTATTTGCTCTTGGTTATTACGGTATTGTATTGGGCAAAAAAGATGATCCTAACGATGGCAATGGCATTGGTAGAGTTATCAGAGAAATCAATAAAGACGGTAGCTTTGGAGCTATCTATTTCTTACGTTACAACCATAATTTTGATGAGAAAAATACAAGCTATCCTTTTTACAAATCCTCAACTGATAAAGGTTTTATAAAAGCCTGTGAAGAAATATTAGCAACGCCTTTGCTCATGCAACAAATGGTTGAAGAAGCCGATAGAAACGATGCTTTAATTCCATTGAAAAAAGATTTTAAAGCATTCAATTATTATCATTTAACTAATGGCAATGTAGTTGGTTTATGGAAGTATGCACTCACAAGTATAAGTAAAGATGAAGGAAAAACCTGGCAGTACAATCCAACAAGAGCACCAGGCTTTGTAAATGCCAATGCAAAAATTTGGGGACAAAAAACCAGCGATGGTAAATATGCTACTGTATACAATCCATCTGAATTTCGTTGGCCTTTGGCTGTTAGTGTAAGTAACGATGGTTTAAATTACAATAACTTGTTGTTGGTAAATGGAGAAATCAGTTCTATGCGTTATGGTGGTGCTTATAAAAGTTATGGACCACAATATGTTCGTGGCATTCAAGAAATGGATGGTAAACCCAAAGATGGCAATATGTGGGTTACATATAGCATGAACAAAGAAGATATGTGGATTAGCAAAATTCCTGTTCCTGTAAAAGATAAGGTAACTACGGAAGTAAACGATGTGTTTGCATCCATGAAAAATGATACTGAATTAAACGAATGGAATCTGTTTTCACCAATTTTATGTAGAACACAAATTGAAACCATCAATGGCAGTAAAGTATTGGCTTTGCATGATGCCGATGTGTTTGATTATGCAAAAGCAGAACGTGTTTTTCCAACTGCTACACAAAAGCAAATTGAGTTTTCTATTACGCCTGCACAACAAAGTTTTGGTACATTAGAAATAGAATTGGTGAGTGCAAAAGGTACACCAACACTTAGAATTATATTCGATAGTCTGGGTAATATTTTAACCAAACAAGGTTATAGAAATAAAAGTTTAGGTAAGTACAACGCTCATCAAATGGTAGTGTTTACAATTGAATTAAACACTGCTACAAGGTTTTATACAGTTAGTATCAATGGGGCTAAGCCAACCAATAATATTTGTTTTGCACCGGTTGAAAGTATAGAAAAATTGGTGTTTAGAACAGGCAGTACACGTCGTTTTCCAGATGCAGATACACCAACTGATCAAGACTATGATTTGCCGAATGCCAATGCAATTTCAAAAGATGCTGTGTATTATATTCATTCTGTAAAAACAAAATAGCATGGGAGTTTTTTTGGACCAAGCTTCAGCACATATAATCAACACTAGTGGCAAGTTTATCCTGAGCGATAGTCGAAGGACATTCTTGTACAATATATCTCTATTCAGCAAATGGATTAGACTTTGTAAAGTATTCTTTGTGCAACTTCGTGCCTTTGTGTCTTTGTGGTTTAATGGCTTCAATATTCCTAGAATTATTTCATCAAAATACTTTGTATTACTTTATTTTCTTTGTGCCTTTGTGGTTCAAATTTCCATGGCTCAAAACAAGCCTTTCATTTTAAAACATGCTTCATTTAAATATTATGTAGATTACTTCAATAACATGGAAGATGAAAATATCAAACAAGCTATTCCAAACGATAGTGCTTGGTTTTGGATGCAAAAAAACATTCCTTTATTTGAATGCCCCCAACAAAATTTTGAAGAGATTTTTTATTACCGTTGGTGGACACTAAGAAAGCATATCAAAAAAACAGAACAAGGCTTTGTATTTACTGAATTTTTAGTGCAGCGTTCTTATGCTGATAAACACAATTTAATTGCCAGTGGTTTAGGACATCACATTTATGAAGCAAGATGGTTGCACAATCAGCAATACTTAAATGATAATATCAGAATTTGGTATAGAGGTAACAATGGGTTGCCCATGAAAAAACTGCGTTTCTACAGCAGTTGGAATATTGATGCTTTGTACAATCGCTATAAAGTAAATAACGATAAACAAACCTTACTCAATTTATTGCCAGATGTAGAAGCCGATTACAAAGCATGGCAAGCCGAAAAGCAAGCAAGTAATGGTTTGTATTGGCAATACGATGTGAGAGATGCCATGGAAGAAACCATTAGTGGCGGACGAAAAGAAAAAAATCTACGACCAAGTATTAACAGTTATATGTATGGCAATGCAAAAGCCTTGTCTGCAATGTATTTATTGGCAAATAAAAAAGAGGCTGCTGCAATATATCAGCAAAAAGCCGATAGCATTAAGCAACTTACACAAGCCAAATTGTGGAATAAGCAACATGAGTTCTTTCAAGTGTTAAAAGAAAAAGGTGATACTTTGGCTCAAGTAAAAGAAGAAATTGGGTTTATACCTTGGTATTTTAATTTGCCAGATAGTAATTACAATATTGCTTGGAAAAGTTTAATAGATACCAAAACATTTTGTGCTCCTTTTGGCATTACAACAGCCGATAGAAGTCACCCTCAATTTAGAACACATGGTTGCTGCAAGTGTGAATGGGATGGTGCTGTATGGCCTTTTGCAACTGCACAAACTTTAACAGCAATGGCTAATTTGTTGAACAATTACCAACAGCAAATCGTAACAGACAGCAATTATTTTTCTTTGTTGAATACCTATGTAGAATCACAGTATTATCGTGGTCGTCCTTATATTGGTGAATACCTAGATGAAAAAACAGGTTATTGGTTAAAAGGCGATGAAGAGAGAAGTCGTTATTACAATCACTCAACTTTTAATGATTTAATTATTACGGGTTTGGTTGGTTTAAGACCAAGAACAGATAATATGATTGAGGTAAATCCTCTATTGCCAGCCAATAAATGGAAATGGTTTTGTTTAGATAATGTGTTGTATCATGGAAAAATAATTACCATCATTTGGGATGAAACTGGAACAAAATATAAAAAAGGCAAAGGCTTGAGTGTTTGGGTAAATGGTAAGAGAGTTGCGTCAAGTTTGAAGTTGGAAAAATTGAGTGGGGTTTTGTAGCTCACAGATTTTCTTGCTCACAGATTTACACGAATTGCCACAGATTTTTCTTTGTGAAACTTTGTGGTTATTCCCCTCCATTGGAGGGGTTAGGGGTGGTTAAAAAAGTTCAATAAAGAACAGAACGTTGAAGAGTGCGACGCAACAAGTGTTCAATAGATATTCAAAAGCCGGTTACATAAAATAAAAAAATGAAAAAGCTTTTATCACTTATTACTTTCAACTTACTTCTTATTATTTTTTGTGCTGCACAAGAAACTGTCATACAATATCTAAGTGGTAAAGGTTCTGAAGATGCAGTGCAATGGCAGTTTTATTGTACAGATGGTATGAATAGTAAAAAATGGACAACCATTGCTGTGCCTAGTTGTTGGGAGCAACAAGGTTTTGGAAAATACAATTATGGTTTTGCAAAAGATAGTGTAAAAGGCAAAGAACAAGGATTGTATAAACATGAATTTGAAGTGCCAACAACATGGAAAGATAAGTTAGTGAACATTGTTTTTGAAGGTGTGATGACAGATGCTGAAGTGAAAGTAAATGGTGTTGTAGCAGGCCCAATTCATCAAGGAGCATTTTATAGTTTTAAGTATGATATTACGAAGCTGTTGAAATTGGGAAAGAAGAATGTACTAGAAGTTACAGTTGCCAAACACTCTGCCAATGCAAGTGTAAATGAAGCAGAACGTAAAGGCGATTTTTGGATTTTTGGTGGCATTTTTAGACCTGTGATTTTGGAAGTGTTGCCAACTATAAACATATCAAATTTGGAAATTTCTGCCGAGGCAAATGGGACATTTAATTCTAGTTTTGAAGTAACAGGTACATTTGATTATATCGATGTTGAAATTCTTAGTAATAGAAATACAGTTATTGGAAAAGGGAAAACAAAAGATTATAAAGCAGATGGAATACCGCAGCATTTTATAAGCAAGTTTATAAACATCAAACCTTGGTCACCAGAATCTCCCAATCTCTACAAAGCAGTTTTCACCATTTATAAAAATGGAAAACCCATTCATGCCGTTTCACAAAAATTTGGTTTCAGAACGGTTGAATTGAAATATAGAGATGGTATTTATGTAAATGGTGTTAAAGTAAAAATGAAAGGAGTGAATCGTCACTCATTTAGGCCAGAAACTGGTAGAACATTAAGTAAACAAAACAGCATTGAAGATGTGTTGTTGATGAAGGAAATGAATATGAATGCAGTTCGATCAGCACATTATCCTCCAGATGCTCATTTTTTAGATGTTTGTGATTCATTGGGTTTATTTGTAATGGATGAATTGGCTGGTTGGCATGGCAATTATGATACAGAAACAGGTAAGAAGTTATTGAGAGAAATGATACTGCATGATGCCAATCATCCTTCTATTATTTTTTGGGCAAATGGTAATGAAGGTGGACACAATACTGAACTAGATAAATATTTTGAAGACTTCGATTTACAAAAAAGACCAGTTGTACATCCTTGGGAAAATTTTAATGGCATAGAAACACAGCATTACAGAGAATACAACTATGGCATTGGTAATTATGAAAATGGACGTGAAATTGTAATGCCAACAGAATTTTTACATGGGCAGTTTGATGGTGGTCATGGTGCAGGCTTAGAAGATTATTGGGAAAAAATGTGGCACAATCCTTTAAGTGCAGGAGGCTTCTTATGGGATTTTGCCGACAACGCAATCATGCGTAAAGATTTGAACGATAGTTTAGATACCGATAAACACCGAGCTGCCGATGGAATTCTTGGTCCTCATCATGAAAAAGAAGCAAGCTTTTATGCCATTAAAGAAATATGGAGTCCTATCTATTTCGAACGAAAAGAAATTACCAAAAACTTTGATGGACGATTGAATATCGAAAACCGATATCATTTTACGAATACCAATCAATGTTCTTTTTCTTATCAGTTAAAAAAGCTGCACTCTGAAAAAATTGATATTACTAAACCTATCATTGCTCCAGATATAAAGCCGCATGCAAAAGGTTTTCTACAATTGCAATTACCAACTAATTGGAAAGATTATGATGTCTTGTATATAACAGCTAAAGGTGTTAATGGGAAAGAAATTTTCACTTGGAATTTTCCGATTACAAAACACAATGGAAGATTTATTCCACCAAAAATAGTAAGAGATGATTCAACTGAATTGTTTAAAACTAAAACAATAGATTCTATATTTTTCGTCTCTACATATAATATGGAATATAGTTTTAGCAATAAAACAGGGAAGTTAGTTAACGTAAAAAGAGATAACCAAACTATTCCATTTAAAAATGGACCAGTCTTGTGTGAAGGAAATGCTCAGCCAGATTCTGTTGTATTAATAAAGCATGAAGATAGTGTGAATGTAATATGCTATTATCCTAAGAAAAGTTTGATTCATTCTTTAGTTTGGAGAATTGAACCAATCGGTACATTAAAAATGGAAATCCATTATTTTCCAGCAGCTTATTTTACCAATATGGTGGGTGTAAATTTCTCTTACCCTGAATCTGAAATTAAAGCAGTTGAATGGATGGGTAATGGACCTTACAGGGTTTGGAAAAACAGAATGAAAGGCAACAAATTTGGTATTTGGCAAAAAGAATACAACAACACCGAAACTGGTGAAGCTCCTTGGAAATATCCTGAATTTAAAGGCTATCATTCCAATATGTATTGGTGCAAGTTTGTAGGTAAACAACAGTCGTTTAAGGTTTATACAGATACCGAAGATTTGTTTTTCAGGCTATTTGCACCAGCTTGGAAAACCGATCAATGGCACAATTATGAACCTATTTTTCCGAGTGGAGATATTTCTTTCATGCAAGGCATTCCTAGCATTGGCAGTAAAACTCAACGCAATGAAACAACCGGACCAATGGGACAAAAAAATATTTTTTACGACTATGAAAAAGATCCAAAAAGAGCTTTGAAAATGATATTGTATTTCGATTTTAGTGGTAATTAGTTTTATGTAGTCAACTGTATTACTACTATCATCTGTAGTGTAAGTTTATTCTGAGCGATAGTAGAAGAACACACTTGTACTGAAGAATAAAATTGAACTCTTATCAAAGCTTATTTTTTGAACCACAAAGGCACAACGACACAAAGCAACACAACGTTGAGCATATTCCCCTCCTTTGGAGGGGTTAGGGGTGGTTTAAAAAAGTTCAATAAAGAACAGAACGTACAAGAGTGTCCTTCGACAAGCTCAGGATAAACTTGCAACGAAAGCTAAATAGAATTACCAAAAGCTGGTAACAAAAAATAAAAAAACTAAAATGTTTAAGAAACTATTCCTTTTACTATTCACCTTTCATTATTCACTTTCCATTTTTGCACAAATACAAGTGCAACAACTTCGTTGTGAAATGTTAAATAATCCGTTAGGAATTGATGTTACACAACCAAGATTCAGTTGGCAAATAGCATCTCCACAAAGAAATGTACAACAATTGTCGTATCAAATTATTGTTGCATCCAGCAAAGAAAAATTAGCAGCAGACAATGGCGATCTATGGAATTCAGGAAAGGTGCAGTCTAGTCAGTCGATACATGTAACCTATGCTGGCAAAGCATTGCAAAGTAGAGACAACTGTTTTTGGAAGGTAAAAGTAGTTACCAATAAAGGTATTTCAGAATGGAGCAACTATGCAAATTTTAGCATTGGATTATTAAACAAAGAAGACCCGATAGCTATCGGGTGGAAAGCCAAATGGATTGGCTACGATAAAGCTTCTAGTTGGGATAGTATTACACAGTTTTCAAGATTATCGGCTCGTTATTTTAGAAAGCAATTTCAAAGCAATAACACTATTAAAAGAGCAACTGTGTACATAGTTGGCTTAGGTTTATACGAATTATACATCAATGGCAATAAACTAGGCAATCAGGTTTTAGCACCTGCACCAACGGATTACAGAAAATCTGTTTTATACAATACACATGACGTAACTCGTTTGTTGAAGGCTGGCAACAATGTTGTAGCAACAGTTTTAGGCAATGGTCGCTTTTTTACCATGCGTCAAAACTACAAAACTCCTAAAATAAATACGTTTGGTTTTCCTAAAATGTTGCTGCAATTAGAAATTGAATATACCAATGGAGAAAAGAGAACAATTGTAAGTGATGAAACTTGGAAGATAAATGTAGATGGACCAATCAGAACCAACAATGAATACGATGGTGAGGAATATGATGCTACAAAAGAACTAAAAGGTTGGAACAATATTAGCTATAATGATGTAACTTGGTTACAACCTGAATTAGTAGAAGCACCAACAGGAAAAGTAGTTGCTCAAATGAGTGAACCAATGAAAGTGATGCAAACAATTCAGCCAGTATCTATTAAAAAGTTGGGTAATAAATACATACTCGATTTTGGACAAAATTTTTCTGGTTGGGTTAAAATAAAAAACTTACAAGCGGCTTTTGGAACTAAAATAACATTGCGTTTTGCAGAGAGTCTTCAAAAAAATGGAGAACTGTATGTAGCTAATTTACGAGATGCAAAAGTTACCGATAGTTATACGTTTTCTAATGCATCACTTGATTCAAAAGGTTGGAAACCTTCCTTTGTGTATCATGGTTTTCGGTATGTAGAAATAGCTGGTTATAGTGAAGTATTAACACTTAACAATTTTGAAGGAGAATTGGTGTATGATCATTTACAAACCACCAGCTCATTCAATACCTCTAATAAAACAATCAATCAAATTTATAAAAATGCATGGTGGGGAATTGCTACCAACTATAAAGGTATGCCTGTTGATTGTCCTCAACGTAATGAGCGTCAGCCTTGGTTAGGCGATCGTTCTACAGGAGCTTATGGAGAAAGCTTTTTGTTTGCCAATCAAAACCTCTATGCCAAGTGGTTAGATGATATTCAACAAGCACAAAAAGAAGATGGAGCCATTCCTGATGTAGCTCCTGCCTTTTGGAATTATTATTCAGATAACATGACTTGGCCTGGCACTTATTTAATGGTAGCAGATATGTTGTACAATCAGTTTGGCGATAAACAAGCTATTGTAAAACATTACCCATCTATGAAAAAATGGATGTACTATATGAAAAATAAGTACATGAAAAATAACCTGATTGCAAAAGATAAATATGGCGATTGGTGTGTGCCACCTGAAAGTTTAGAACTCATTCATGCAAAAGATAGTTTATTAAAAACCAATGGAGAATTAATTGCATCTGCTTACTATTACTATTTCTTGGGTTTAATGCAAAAGTTTCAAAAAATTATTGGTGAAGAATTTGAAGTTGATGAATATGGTGTTTTACAAAATCAAATTAAACAAGCATTCAATGCTAAATTCTACAACAACAATAAAAAATATTACGATAACAATAGCCTTACTGCTAACATATTACCTCTAGCTTTTGGAATGGTTGATGCTGCTAATAAAGAAGCAGTATTTAACAATATTTACAACAAGATTAAGATAGACAACCACATGCATAGCAGCACAGGTGTTATTGGTACACAATGGCTCATGCGTACATTAACACAGTTTCAACGTAGCGATATTGCTTATACTTTGGCAAGCAATACATCTTATCCTAGTTGGGGTTATATGATTGGGCAAGGAGCAACCACCATTTGGGAATTGTGGAATGGCAACACTGCTGACCCAAAAATGAATTCACAAAATCATGTGATGTTGTTGGGCGATTTATTGGTGTGGTTGCATGAAAATATTGCAGGTATAAAATCCGATAATCAAGAAGTAGCTTTCAAAAAAATCATCATGAAGCCTGAAAATATTGATGGATTAAATTTTGTAAATGCCTCCTATAATTCTTTGTATGGCACTATTAAAAGCAGTTGGAAAAAATCAACACAGCAGTTTATTTGGAACATTTCTATCCCTGCAAATAATACAGCAATGATTTATTTTCCTGCTTCGTCTGAAAAATTAGTTTTTGAAAGCAATAAAATGGCTTCTTTAAATGAAGGAATAAAGTTTATAAAAATGGATGGTAGAAATGCTGTCTATGAACTTGCGTCAGGTAATTATTCCTTTGTTTCTTACTTCAATTTTAAAAAAGGAATTGTAAAAGAAGAATTTATTTTTGATAGAAGTTCATTTCCTGAAAGTCATTCTGCAACCATTGTAGAAACACCAAAAGGTTTAGTTGCTGCTTGGTTTGGTGGAACAAAAGAGGGCAATAAAGATGTTTGTATTTGGACTTCACATTTAGTCAGCAATGAATGGACAAACCCTGTGCAAGTTGCAGATGGTATCATCAACGATTCAACTCGTTATCCTTGTTATAATCCTGTTTTGTTTCAAGTGCCAAATGGAGAATTGTTATTGTTCTATAAAATTGGTCCCAACGTTGCAGGTTGGAAAGGCTACATGATACGTAGTAAAGACAATGGCAAAACTTGGAGTGCAAGAGAACCCTTACCTGATGGTTTTCTTGGTCCAATAAAAAATAAACCAGAGTTAATTAATGGTGTATTGCTTTGCCCAAGTAGCACTGAAAAAAATGGCTGGAAAGCTCATATAGAATTTACGACAGACTTTGGCAAAACCTGGAGCAAAACAGAGCCAATCAACGATGGCACAATTATGCAAGCCATTCAACCAAGTATTTTAAAACACAAAGATGGCAGCTTGCAAATTTTATGTAGAAGCCGAAACACCACCCTCAACGAAAGTTTTAGTAAAGATGGTGGCAAAACTTGGAATGAAATGAAGTCCTCTAATTTGCCCAATAATAATTCTGGTACAGATGCTGTAACGTTGGCAGATGGTAGGCATATGTTGGTGTACAATCATGCATTACCTAATGCTTCTTGGGTAAAAGGTAAAGGCCCACGTACACCTTTAAATGTGGCTATTAGCAACGATGGTAAAAAATGGTTTGCTGTCGCAGTACTAGAAGATTCGCCTGTAAGTCAATATTCTTATCCATCCATTATTCAAACCAAAGATGGCTTGGTACATATTGTATATACTTGGCGTAGAGAAAGAATTAAACATGTAGTTATCGATCCTTCAAAAATTGAACTAAAAGAAATTGTTGATGGTGTTTGGCCAGGTCAAGTAACATTTGTAGGAAAGGCTGGTAGTGAAGAATAATTTTTTGGGAACCAGCAGCAGAATATCTATTGAGCTTCAGTTGCGTCGCACTCTTGTACATTTTATTCTTTATTGAACTTTTTAAGACAAAAATTTCACCATAAAGAACACCAACCAAAAGGTACTCAAAATCCGTAAAGAAACCTTTGTGTACTCTGTGTAATACTTTGTGCCCTCTGTGGTAAAATTGTAGTAAAATCTTACCACAAAAAAGTAAGATTACGTATGTTCCAATAAAGTCTTTTGTGGCATCTTTATACTTCACGATTGCCACTTTACAAAATGACTCATTTGCCAATTTTAGATATCGCCATCATCGTTATTTATCTTGTTGCAATGGTGTACATTGGTTTTTATTTTTCTAAGAAGAATAAAAATGCAGAACAGTTTACTAAAGCTTCTGGCTCTATTCCAGGTTGGGCAATTGGTTTATCTATTTATGCAACATTTTTAAGCAGTAATACTTTTTTAGGAGTTCCTGGCAAAGCATTTGGTGGTAATTGGAATGCTTTTGTATTCAGCATTTCAATGCCTTTTGCAGCTTGGGTTGCCTCTAAATATTTTGTTGCATTCTATCGAAATACTGGTGAGGTTTCAGCTTATACCAATTTAGAAAAACGTTTTGGTGCTTGGGCTAGAACCTATGCAGTGGTTTGTTTTTTACTTACCCAATTTGCACGTATGGGTTCTATTTTTTTTGGCATGGCTCTTACTTTAAATGCTCTCACCAATTATTCTATGAGTAGCATTATGATTGTCATGGGTATTTGTATTATTCTCTATACCGTAATGGGCGGCATGGAAGCTGTTATTTGGACAGAAGTGGTGCAAGGTATTCTTAAAACTTTGGGAGCATTGCTCATTCTATTTCTCATTGTTCGTGAAATTCCAGGTGGAGCAAAACAAGTTTATGAAATTGCAAATGATAACAACAAATTTAGCTTAGGCAGTACCGCTTTTAATTTTACAGAAAGTAGTTTTTGGGTAGTGTTGTTGTATGGTTTTTTTATCAACCTCAATAATTTTGGGATGGATCAAAACTACATTCAACGTTATCATACAGCAACATCAGAAAAGCAAGCAAAAAAATCTTTATGGCTTTGTGTAGTAATGTATGTTCCAGCTTCTTTGTTATTTTTTATCATTGGTTCTGCTTTGTTTTCTTATTACAATTTACATCCTGAGTTAACCAATGCTTTAAAGCAATCTGTAGCAATTGAAAAGTTAGGTACACAAGCATCTGCAACAGAAATTGCTACTTATATCAATCAACTAAAACCAGCTGATTATGCCGATAAAGTAATGCCACATTTTATGGTAAACAAAGTGCCAACTGTGTTTTTAGGGTTAATTGTAGCTGCTATTTTATCTGCTGCTATGAGTACCATCAGTAGTGGTATGAATGCAAGTGCAACGGTGTTTACAAAAGATATTTACAAACGCTATTTCAATAAAACAGCAAGCGATAAAAAAGAGTTCAACATTTTATACATATCAACTGTAGTCTTTGGTGTAATTGGTTTGTGTACAGGATTGGCTATGATTGGCATTAAAAGCATCTTAGATATTTGGTGGGAGCTAAGTGGCATTTTTGCTGGCGGAATGTTGGGCTTGTTTTTATTAGGATTAATCAGCAAGCAAACCAAAAGTCCTGAGGCATTGATAGCAGTTATTGTTGGTGTAATTGTTATTCTATGGCTTACATTTTCTAACAAAATTCCAGCTGATTATAGTTACTTAAAATCATCCTTACATAAGAACATGATTATTGTTGTAGGCACCTTAACCATATTCTTAATCGGAGTTTTCATCACCAAACTGAAAAAAAAATTCGATAAGTCCAATAGTTGCAAAAGTCTAAGAAGTACTAATATTTCTGTACTTCCTAGAAGCATTTGTATAGAAAATAGTTCTTTACATACTTTGTAAATCACTGCAAATTTTCACCTTCGAAAATTCGCACCTTACAACAGTACTTGCATAAGGCACATCAGTCGGTTCGGTCATGCTTTAGCATGATTGGAAAAATCGCTAAGCGATATTTTTCCAAAGAAGCGAATGGAGTGCTGTTGCAAGTACGAAGCCATTCGGCTTGAGTTAAAAAATATTGAATTAAAATTAATTATAGAAACAAAAAGTATAAACTTAAAATATGTCAAAAGAAATTATACTTATCGCCTCAGGCGATTTACGTTTATCAGCCAACACCACTTGCTGGGCTGCACAAGAAGAAATGGAACAAAAACTAGCAGCTGCATTTGCTACTTTGGGTTACACAATCAAAAGAGCTCATACCTACGACCCTGTAAAAAAACATGGATTGATCGACTCGCAAAAAATGGGCATGGAAGTATTTAGAACCATTGATGAACATGCTCCATTAATTGTAGCTGAAAGTTTATGGCAATACAGCCATCATGTATTGGCAGGATTAACCACTCATAAAGGTCCAATTTTAACTGTTGCTAATTGGAGTGGTCAATGGCCAGGCTTGGTTGGCTTACTTAATTTAAATGGTTCACTCACCAAAGCACAAGTAAACTACAGCAGTATTTGGAGTGAAAATTTTGACGATGATTTCTTTCTACAAGGAATAGAAGAGTGGTTACAAACAGGTACTATAAAACATGACCAAAGCCATACAAAATCTTTCAGCTTGGTAAAAATTCCAACAGCAGAAGAAACTATTGGAAGAAACTATGCAAAAGCATTTAGAAAAAATAAAGCCATTATGGGTGTGTTTGATGAAGGTTGCATGGGTATGTACAATGCCATTATTCCAGATGATGCCTTGCATGCAACTGGATTGTTCAAAGAAAGATTAAGTCAGTCAGCTTTATATGCAGCTATGTTAGAGGTGACGGAAGTCGATGCTCAACAAATTCTCGATTGGTTATTACAAAAAGGAATGACTTTTAATTGGGGAACCGATTATGCCACAGAACTCACCAAAGAACAAACTTTAGAGCAATGCAAAATGTACATTGCAGCATTGCGTATGGCCGATGATTTTGGTTGTGCCACTATTGGCATACAATACCAGCAAGGACTAAAAGATATTTGTGCAGCCAGTGATTTGGTAGAAGGTTTATTAAACAATACTGAACGTCCACCTGCTTATAGTAAAGATGGCAGAGAACTCTTTGCTGGCAAGGCTTTACCACATTTTAATGAAGTAGATGAATGTGCAGGTGTAGATGCTTTGATTACCTATGAACTATGGAATCAACTAGGCATGAGTGGTGAAAATACTTTACATGATTTGCGTTGGGGACAACACTACACAGGCAATGGTATTGATGACTTTGTATGGGTATTTTTAATTTCAGGAGCTGCACCACCAGCTCATTTTATAGATGGTTATCAAGGTGCTGCAAGCGATAGACAGCCTGCTATGTTTTTTCCAAAAGGTGGTGGTACATTGAAAGGAGTAAGTAAATCAGGACATATTGTTTGGAGCAGAATTTATGTAATTGGCAATACGCTGCATGCCGATTTAGGGGTGGGTGAAGTAGTGAGTTTGCCAACAGAAGAAACCAATCGTCGCTGGCAAGAAACCACACCTCAATGGCCAATTATGCATGGCGTTGTAAAAGGTGTAAGTAGAGATCAAATGATGGCCAAACACAAAGCCAATCACATACAAGTAGTTTATGCAACTGATGAAACCACAGCTCATAAAGCTTGCAGAATAAAAGCTGCTGCTTTAGCAGAGTTGGGCATTCAGGTAAACTTTTGTGGCAGCGTTCAACTAAGTTAATTTTTTTCTTTGGTGACCAACTGCAGTAATACTATTCAACTGCACCCGATAGCTATCGGGTTGCGTCGCACACTTGTACTGTAGTAAAATTTATGATCATTTTTTTACCACAGAGTAAGGGAGGAACAGAGTTAAACAAAGTAAAAAACTTAGTGATTCTTCGTGTTCTTTGTGTCTTGGTGGTTATCAGCTTCGCTAAAATACAAGATGAAGAATGTTCAATCGTACAAGTTTATCCTTCGACTATCGCTCAGGAAAAACTTGCAACAGGTGTTCAATTGAAATACAAAAGCTGGTCACCAAAAATATCCTCTGCTTTATAGCAAACTAATTGTGCCCTTTGTGGGTAAAACTCAATAGTAAAATATTCCATTACAAAAGTAGTTTACCACATTATTGTTCTTAGCTAAAAAACAGAACTTTCGCTTTTAAAATAAAGCTTGGTATGTTGTTCAATAAAAAGTTTGTTCCAGTAATGATTACGCCTTTTAACCTAAAGGCCAAAGTAGATTTTGAAGCCATAAAAAAACTAATCGATTTTTATTTGGCTGCCGGTGTAAAAGGCTTTTTTGCCAATTGCCTTAGCAGCGAAATGTACAGCATTAGCGAAGACGAACGCTTAGAACTAACTGAGTTTATTGTACAATATGTTCGTGGTAGAGTGCCCATTGTAGCAACAGGATCGTTTGGATTAACCATTGAAGACAAAGCAGAATTTACCAAAAAAATTTATGCTACGGGTATAGATGCTGTGATTTTAATAACTGGTCATTTTGCCAATATAGATGATAGCGATGAAGTATTGCTCAAGAATTTTGGTAAGTTTTTAAAACTAACAGAAGGTGTTCCTTTAGGAATGTATGAATGTCCTGCACCTTACAAAAGAATTTTAAGTGCAGATGTTTTTAAAACATTACTGCAAACAGGTAGGTTTGTGTATCATAAAGACACATCCATACAACAAGAACAAGTAAAAGCCAAATTAGCAATTGTAAAAGAATTAAACATCCCCACTTTTGAGTTTTATGATGCCCATAGTCCCAATGCCTCTTTCTCTGTAAGAAATGGAGCAAAGGGCATGAGCTCAATTTCAGGAAATTTTTATCCTGAAGTATTGGTTTGGATGGTGAACAATGCCGCTAATCCTGATATGAAAGAAAAAGTAGATTGGTTACAAGCAGAAATTATTAAAGTAGATCCTTTAATACATATTGCATACCCCATGAGTGCTAAATATTTTTTAGCCAAAAGAGGATTGCCTGTAAGAACCATCAGTAGGGCACATGCATTGGAACTTACACCAGAACAAAAACAAACTTTAGATACTGTACATACAGCATTTTTAAACTGGTGTGAGGTGTTGGGTATTGAAAAAGTAGATGTAGAAGAAATTGTGGCTCCTAAGGTGTTGTTTGATTCCCCAATATAAAAAAACCACGAAGTCACAACGGCACAAAGGTTCACGAAGACTTCTTTGTGTTGCTTAGTGACTTGGTTTCCCTGTGGTTCAAAAAAATAAAAGATGCTACCATTAAATATGATGATTCACCAATTTAAAAAAAACCACGAAGTCACAACGGCACGAAGGTTCACGAAGATTTCTTTGTGTTGCTTAGTGACTTGGTGTCTTTGTGGTTCAAAATAATAAACGATGCTTCCATCAAGTATGATTTTCACCAATTTAAAACAAACCACGAAGTCACAACGGCACGAAGGCTCACGAAGACTTCTTTGTGTTGCTTAGTGACTTGGTGTCTTTGTGGTTCAAAATAATATACGATGCTTCCATTAAATATCATATTCCCCGGTAAATTGGTTTTCGCCAACGGCTGCTTTGAAAATTTAGCAACAGAAGTTGCAGACCTGCAACCAAAATCTGTTTTCATTGCTACCATTACTCCATTGCTATCAACTGTAGAAAAGCTAACCAATGGTTTGCAAGAAAAAGGGATAGTAGTATTGATTGATACAAGTATTGTTCAAGAACCAACTTTCACTGACTTTGAACATTTAATGCAAAAAGTAACACCTTTTAATCCCGATATTGTAATTGGTATTGGAGGTGGTAGTGTGTTGGATATAGCTAAGTTGGTTGCAGCTCAATTAGACAATGAACAAACACTTAAAGATTATGTAGGTATTGGTTTATTAAAAGGGAGAAAGAAAAAGTTAATTTGTGTACCAGCTACTTCTGGCACAGGTAGTGAAGCTTCA
The DNA here is from genome assembly GCA_943371535.1 of Asaia bogorensis. Classification (GTDB taxonomy): domain Bacteria; phylum Bacteroidota; class Bacteroidia; order Chitinophagales; family Chitinophagaceae; genus UBA1930. Next base: position 28,357 of record CALRVE020000003.1, read on the forward strand.
CCCAATGCCATTTTGGTAGATGATACAGACAATCAAAAAAAAGGAATCATCAGTAAATATTTAGTTCCAGATATTGTGTATGTAGATCCTTTGTTAACTATTTCTGTTCCACCTTCAATTACTGCTGCTACAGGTATTGATGCACTTACACATTGCATGGAAGCTTACACCAATAAGTTTGCACAGCCTTTTATAGATATGTTTGCCTACGAAGGCATGAAGTTAATTGCAGAGCATATTGTAACTGCTGTGCAAGATGGAAGCAATGTAGTAGCAAGAGAAAAAGTTGCCATGGGTAGTTTATTAGGAGGCTTTTGTTTAGGCCCTGTAAACACAGCAGCAGTGCATGCTTTAAGCTATCCTTTGGGTAGCATGTATCACTTGGCACATGGACTAAGCAACGCTTTGCTATTACCTTATGTTATGGAATACAATATAGTGGGCAATGAAAAAAAATATGCAGAAGTTGCTATTGCATTGGGTTGTGAAAGAATGGAAAATGATTTGCAAACAGCATTGGCTGGTGTACAAAAAATAAAAGAGTTAAATGCAGCATGTGGCATTCCAGCTTCGTTAAAAGATGTAGGCGTTAAGGAAGAAGATATTACAACCATTGCAAAAGATGCTATGAAAGTGCAGCGATTGTTAAAGAATAATCCAAGAGAAGTGACAGAAGTTGATGCAATTGAAATTTATAAAAAAGCCATGTAGCAATGGGTAAATAGTTCTTTTTATAAAAATAGTTTGGGGCTGTGAGCAGTAGAATAAATATCAACTGTAGTTGGGGCTTTCCGTTGCAATCTTTTTTGCTTATTCCCCTCCCTTGGAGGGGTAGGGGTGGTTGCAAAAAAGGATTTCCACTTTAATCCCCAGCCAATGAGCAATAGAATATAATTGAACAAAAGAATAATAGATAATGAGCAATAATAATTCCCCTTTAGGGGTTAGGGTTAAAAAATACAAAGGTGTAGTTGTACCAACAGTTACACCACTCACCAGCAATTATCAATTAGATGAAGCTGCGGTAGAAAAAATGTTTCAGCATTTTTATGCCAGCAATGTTGAGCCATTTATTTTAGGCACAACAGGCGAAGCTGCTTCTATTGCTACCAATATTAAAAAGCAATTTGTACAAAAAGCTGCTGCAATAAAAAAACAAGGAAGCTTATTGTATGTTGGTATTTCTTCTAATTGTTTAGACGAAAGTATTGAATTGTCTAATCATGCTGCTGAAGTTGGAGCAGATGTTGTAGTGGCAACGATTCCATCTTATTATGCTTTAACAGAATTGCAAACCAAAATTTACTTTGAAACATTGGCCAATAAAAGTCCCTTGCCAATGATTATTTACAATATTCCTGCTACAACACATGTGTCCTTGCCATTAGAATGGTTAGATGTGTTGAGTCATCATCCAAATATTGTAGCAGCAAAGGATAGTGAAAGAAGTGATGAACGTTTAATGCAAAGCATCGCTTTATGGAAGGATAGAGAAGACTTTAGTCACTTTGTAGGTTGGGCTGCAAGAAGTGCAAAGGCCTTGTTGTTAGGTAGTGATGGCATTATACCAAGTACAGGAAATGTTGTAGCATCTATCTATAAAACTTTAGTTGAAGCAGTTGCAAGTGGAGATGAAGCTACAGCTTATACCATGCAGCAATTGAGTGATGATATTGGTGCAGTTTATCAAGGTGGAAAAACATTAGGAGAAAGTTTATGGGCTTTAAAAGTGTTGATGCAAAGTAAGGGTTTGTGTGAGCCTTATGTAATGCCACCATTACAAGGAATGAGTGAAAATGAAAAGCAAAGTTTGTTAGAAAAATTTACATTGATTAGTTATGAATAATGAATGAAATTCTAGGCTATGTAGGTTAAAAACCTTTGTGAAACTTTGTGTTCTTTGTGTCTTTGTGGTTCAAAAAAAAGCTCAGTGATAAACAGAACGTACAAGAGTGCGACGCAACTGAAGTCGGATTGAAATACAAAAGCTGATAACAAAAAAATAAAATGAAAGAAATAATACATCATAGCACCCCTTTAGGGGATGGGGGAAAACCAATTATTGGTATAACAATGGGCGACCCTGCAAGTATTGGTCCTGAAATTGCAGTAAAAGCTTTGTTGAAAAAAGAAATATACGAAAGCTGTAAGCCTTTGCTGGTAGGCGATGCAGCCGTTTTTGAGCAAATAATTAATCTCTTGCATTTAGATGCAAAGCTGAATATTATTTCAAAAGTGGCTGATGCAAAATTTGAATTTGGCGTGATTGATGTATTTGATTTAAACAACACCAATATAACAGAACTAGCGTTTGGAACCATTAGTGCATCAAGCGGACATGCATCTTTTGAAGCAGTAAAAAAAGTAATTGAATTAGCATTGGCAAAAGAAGTAGATGCAACAGTTACTGGGCCTATCAACAAAAAATCTATCAACGAAGCTGGTCATCATTTTGCTGGTCATACAGAAATATATGCTACCTATACTGGTACAAAAAAATACGCTATGTTATTGGTAGAAGATAGCATTAATGTGATTCATGTAAGTACACATGTGTCATTAAGACAAGCATGTGATTTGGTGAAGAAAGATAGAATTGTACAAGTGATAGAATTGATGGTAGATGGATTAAAACGTTTAGGTAAAACCAATTTGAGAATAGGTGTAGCAGGATTAAATCCACATGCTGGCGACAATGGATTATTTGGTACAGAAGAAGCAGAAGAAATCGTACCAGCTATTGAAGAAGCAATAGCAAAAGGGTATGATGTAGAAGGGCCTGTTCCTCCAGATACCATGTTTGCCAAAGCAGCACAAGGAGCTTATGGAGGTGTGGTGGCAATGTATCATGATCAAGGACATATTCCTTTTAAATTATCAGGCTTTAAATGGAATGCTGAAAAGCAACAAATGGATAGTGTAAAAGGTGTAAATATTACATTGGGTTTGCCAATTATTAGAACATCGGTAGATCATGGAACTGCTTTTGAAATTGCAGGAAAAGGAATAGCCAGTGAAGATGCAATGGTACTGGCAATTGAAAGTGCAGTGCAGTTGAGTAAACATAAAAATGTATAAACTTGGTAGTAGTTGTAGCAGATGATTTTACTGGAGCAGCCGAATTAGCTGGCATTGCATTACGATTTGGCATGCAATTGACTGTGTATGTAAATGCAGATTCTTTGAATGATGTGCCGACTAATAGTGCAGGTTGTATAGTAAATACAGACAGTCGTTCTATGAAAAAGCAAGATGCTTTACTGATAACAGCAAAAGTATTTAAATATTTGGCAAACCAACCAGTTTTACTATTGTATAAAAAAATAGATTCAGTATTGAGAGGTTATGTGATTGATGAACTCAACATACAAATGCAACAACTAGGTTTAAAAAAGGCAATTATTGCACCTGCAAATCCAAGCCTTGGTAGAACCATTGAACAAGGAAAATATTTTATCAATGGACAAGAAATTACAACAACAGGTTTTATCAATGACCCTGAATTTCCTGTAAAGAGTTCCTTTGTAAAAGAAATATTGAATGATGTTGAAGTAAATGTTTTACAACATACTGATACATTGCCAACGCAAGGCATTGTTGTGGCTGGTACTAGTACTAATGAAGATATAAAAGCTTGGGCAAATAAAATAGACAACAGTTTTGCATTAGCAGGTGCTGGTGATTTTTTTACTGCTTTGTTAGAGAAACAATTTGTTGTAAAAGAGCAATCAGAAGCTCGTTTACGAAAGCCATTTTTATTTGTTGCTGGCAGTGCATTTGAAGCTGCAAGAGAAAGAATAAAACAATGGAAAAATAAAGCAATAAGTGTTGTTGCGGTAGACTCATATTTTGAGTTAATACAAACTAGTGATGAATATTTTGTATTAGCTGTGCAAGAAAATATAACTGAAGTATCAGCATTGGAACTTAGAACAGCAATGGGAAAAACTGTTCAACAATTGGTACAGCTATTAAGCATTCAAGAATTGTTTATAGAAGGAGGCTCAACAGCAGCAAGTGTTTTAGCTGCTTTAGCTATTACTTCATTAATGCCAGAAAATGAACTATGTAGAGGAGTGGTGAGAATGTTTTGTTCCCCTACTTTGGAGGGGTTAGGGGTGGCTTCTTTATTTGTTACAGTTAAACCAGGTAGTTATGAGCTAACTAAACAAATTTTAGATGTATACTCATAAAACTTTGTGCCCCTTTGTGTCTTAGTGCCTTTGTGGTTTTAAAAAATATTGCCCTATATGAATCATTTACATTTTATAGATTACGCCATCATCTTATTTGTGCTTGCTATTACACTATGGCTAGGTTTCAAGTTTGCCAATAAACAAAATAGCACACAAGCTTTTTTCTTAGCCAAAGGAAATTTTCCTTCATGGGCATTGGGTTTGTCATTACTATCTACACTCATTAGCAGCAATACTTTTTTAGGTTATCCAGAACAAGGTTATCAATCTAACTGGATTTACTTGTTACAAGGCTACATGGTGCCTATTGTTTTGTTGGGTACAATATGGTTTATTGTTCCATTGTTTCGTAAAGTAATTGGTTTAAGTACGTATGAATACTTTGAAAAACGTTTTGGCAAATTTGCTCGTTACTATTCTTCCTCATCATTTATTATCAGGCAGTTTGCAGGAATGGGATCAGTGTTAACTTTAGTGGCGTTGGCTATTTATCAACTCACCAATATTAATCCTGTTTTTATTTTGTTAGCTGTTGGGTTTGTATTAATTATACTCAACCTAAAAGGAGGTATGCAAGCGGTAATTTGGTTAGATGTTTTTCAAGGCTTCATGTTATTTATCAGTGGATTTATATGTTTGGGTATTTTACTTTTTTCTATAAAAGGAGGCGTTCCAGAAGCACTAAAAATCGCTGGTGAAAATAATAGATCGGGTTTTGGACCTTACGACTTTAAATTAGATAGAATTAGCTTTTGGGTGTTAATTATTAATGGTGCATTTTATGCCATTCAAAAATATGCAACCGACCAAACTGTGGTGCAACGTTACCTTACTGCAAAGTCTGATAAGTCGGCCATCAAAGCATCTCTAATGGGCATTTTTCTTACCGTTCCCATCTGGACAATCTTCATGTTCATTGGCACTGCATTATTTGTGTACTACAAACAAAACCCTTTACCAGAAGGGATTACAGCCAAAACAGTTTTTCCATATTTTATGATGACCAAGTTGCCCACAGGTGTTATTGGTTTTATAGTAGCAGCTTTAATTAGTGCAGCAATTTGTAGTTTAAGTGCCGATATTAATTCAAATGCAGCCGTTGGTATGGAAGATTATTATAAAAAGTTTTGGCCAGGCAAATCCGATAAACAAAATTTATATGCTAGTAAAGTAATGGTTTTTTTATCCTGTTTTTTTGCAATTGGTATGGGCTACTTTTATTTAAAGTTTAGCAATGGCGGCATCATAGATTTAATATTTACTGTGTATGCTATTTTTAGTGGAGGCATTGTAGGTATCTTTATATTGGGCGTATTTAGTGCAAGAGCCAATAGGCAAGGTGTAAATATTGGTATTATTGCTTGTGTGTTGTTCACAGCTTATGCTTTTTTTACTTCAACAGAAATTGGACTAGAAGGCAATAAAAAACTGCTCCTCAACTTTGGAAAATATAACTTTACACACCACAAATTAATGCTAGGAGTGTATAGTCATTTAATAGTTATTGGTGTTGGTTATGTAGCAAGTTTGTTCTTTCCAAAACCAGTTTTAGATACCAATTTGTTGTACAGTGGATGGCTTCAAAATAAACGAAATGAAAACAAGAAATAATTTTTTTTATGTACTAAGCTGTAGTGCTACTATTATGCACCTGTTGCGTCGCACACTTGTACTGAAGGAATACCATTCAGCAGGTTTAAACCACCAAGCCACAAAGGCACAAAGTTTCTCTAAGAAATTTTCATGCACCCTTTGCCTCTTTACCTCTTTGTCTTTTGGTGTAAAAACAAATCTGCGTAAATCTGTTTCAACCCTAAGCCAACACTTTGTGCTACTTTGTGCCTTCGTGTCTTTGTGGTTCAATTCTTTTTGTCATAGTGTAAAAAAAAATCTGTGTAAATCTGTGTCATCCGTGAGCAAATCCTTCGTGTCTTTGTGGTTCAATTTTTTTCATCTCAGCTTAAAAACAAATCTGTTTAAATCCGTGTTATCTGTGAGCAAACCCTTGGTGCTGCTTTGTGTCTTTCTGTCTTTGTGGTTCAATTCCTCTGCTCAACAAAACTCCGACAATCAATATTCAAAACCACTCAAACAAGTATTGCAGGAAGTTCAAAAAAAGTATGGCATTGCCATAAAGATAGATGAGAAAATGGTAGCCAATAAAACAGTCACCTATGCCGATTGGAAATATAGAAAAGATGTAGAGCAAACACTCGATAATATTTTAAAACCACTCGAATTAAAAGTTAAAAAAGAAGGAGATAAAAAATACAAACTCAGTACTTATGAATACTATCGTTGGAATGTTGAAGAAGGCTGGGCTGAGCTAGATAGAATTGCTGCTCAATACAAGAACATAGAAGAATGGGAGAAACGCAAACAAGCTTTGAAGCCAGCACTGTTAGAAGCTTTGCAACTAAAACAATTTCCTGCATCTCCAAAAACACAAGCCATTATTACACCACAGAGAAAGTTTGATGGCTACACTGTAGAAAATATTGCTATAGAATATTTACCAGGTGTTTGGGTAAGTGGTTCTTTGTACAAACCTTCAAAATTTAAAGCCCGCCTGAATGACAAAGTCGGGCAGGGTAAGATTCCTGTTGTATTGCATCCACAAGGGCATTGGGATAAACATCGTTATCGTTCAGATTGTCAATATACTTCAGCAACTATTGCAAAAATGGGAGCAATGGTTTTTAATTACGACATGTTTGCTTGGGGCGAATCTATGTTGCAAGTAAAATATGAAGACCATAGAAAAAGTCTCAGCATGACTTTGCAACTATTAGGAACTAAAAGAATTTTAGATTATTTGTTAACGTTGAAAGATGCAGATACAAGCAAAGTAGCAATCACAGGAGGTTCAGGTGCAGGCACACATGCTATCATGTTTACAGCTATCGATGAAAGAATAAAAATTGCTGCACCCATTGTTTCTTTATCCTCTTATTTCTATGGTGGTTGCCCTTGCGAAAGTGGAATGCCTGTGCATCAATGTTTAGGCAGAACAAACAACGTAGAAATTGCTGCATTGGCAGCACCAAAACCAATGTTGGTAGTAAGTGATGGTGGCGATTGGACAGATAAAATGCCTGAACATGATTTTCCTTATCTGCAAAAAATCTATGGCTATTATGGTAAGCAAGAAAATGTAATCAATGTGCATTTGCCAAATGATAAACATGATTTTGGTTACAATAAAAGAAAGCCTTTGTATGAATTTCTAGCCAAAGAATTCAGCTTAAATATATCTGCCATACAAAACATTGATAAGCAAATTATAGATACTGCGATAACATTAGAACCAGAAAAAGCATTTTATGTTTTTGGTGATAATGGAGAAAGATTACCTGCCAATGCTATAAAAGGCTTTGAGAATATTGAACAACTATTCTACAATGAAGTTGTAAAAGCCAAACAAAACCAACGCTACAAAATAGGGTTGATAGATTTGATGTTGCTAAAGCGTCAGAAGTTAGGAGCAATTACCTTGGCTGCTCAATTAAATGCCGATGGTATTGAAATTGATATGGGAGGTTTGGGCAACAGACCAACATTTGATAACCAATTATTAATTGATAGTGTTAGAAACAAATTCTTGCAAACTGCCAAAGAAAACAACGTAGAAATTTCTTCGTTGGCAATGACAGGATATTATGCCCAATCATTTTGTGGCAGAACAGAATATATTCAATCAATTCAAGATTGTATTAAAACCATGCAATTGATGAATGTAAAAACAGCCTTCTTGCCATTAGGTGTTCAATGCGATTTGAAAAAAAATCCACAAGTAAGAGATTCGGTTATTGCTCGTTTAAGAGTGGCTGGAAAAATGGCTCAAGATGCAGGTGTTGTAATTGGTATAGAAACTGCTTTAAGTGCTAAAGAAGAAGTTCAATTGTTGAAAGAAATTAATTCACCTGCCATAAAAATTTATTTCAACTTTTCAAATCCTTTAAAAGAAGGAAGAGATTTAATTAAAGAATTAAAGCTTTTAGGCAAGGATAGAATTTGCATGATACATGCTAGCAATAAGGATAGTGTTTGGCTACAAAACGACCCTCAAATAAACATAAAAGCCATCAAGAAATGTTTAGATGAAATGGGCTATACTGGTTGGTTGGTAATTGAAAGAAGCAGAGATGCAAAAAAACCATCTGATACAAAATATAATTATGGTGCAAATACTGCTTTTTTGAAAAAAGAATTTCAAGCACTATCCCCTGAAGGGGAATAATTTATCCCCCTTTAGGGGATAGGGGTAAAAAGTAAAATAATCCATCATTATAACTCATAGGTACATTGTATAGGCGTTGGGCTAATGGTACATTTAACTTTTAAAGAGCCATACCAATATTGTAGAATGATTAAGCGATTGCCTGTAATTTTTTTATTACTTATTGTTCCTTTTTTGGGTGTTGCCCAATTGAAGGTATATGTTTCAAATGTTGGCAATGACGAGTTTGAAGGCTCTATTCAAAAACCATTCGCCAACTTATCAACTGCATTAAGAAAGGTTAGGAATTTAAGAAGGTTCAATGATGCATCTATCCAAAACGGAGCAGCCATTATTCTACAAAAAGGCAAACATCAACTTACAGAAACAATTGTGTTACGTCCTGAAGATGCAGGAACTCCAACATCCCCAACCATTATACAATCTGAAAATGAACAAGCCATTTTAAGTGGTGGAATTGAAATTAAAGGATGGAAAAAATTACTGCAGCCAGTTGCAGGTTTAAATAAAAACAGTTGGAATAAAGTTTGGGTTGCGTCAGTGACAGATTTGAATGGAAACGATTTTAATTTTCGTCAGTTATGGATGAATGATGCAAAAGCTGTGAGAGCAAAAAGTGTGAATGGCGATAAAATGGACAGAATTTTAAATTGGAATAAAAAAGAACAAAGTTGTGTAATACCAACGCCAAAATTTCCATCGTTGCAAAATGTAAATGGCGTTGAAATGTTCATTCATCAATGGTGGGAGATAGCCATTTTGAGAATAAAAAAAATGCAAGTGATGGGAGATAGTACCAAACTATTTTTTCATCAACCAGAAAGTAAAATACAAAGTGAACATCCATGGCCTGCACCATGGTTGAGTAAGGCAACAGGCAACAGTGCATTTTATTTAACCAATGCTATCCAGTTTTTAGATGAACCTGGTGAATGGTATTTAGATAGAAAAAATAAACTGCTCTATTATTATCCAAGAGCCAATGAAAATATGCAAACAGCAGAAGTTGTTGCTCCTTATTTAGAAACATTGATTTCGTTGGAAGGCACCCCTGAAAATGCAGTGCATAATATTTACTTCAGAAATATTTCTTTTCAGCATACAGGCTGGCTTCGTCCTTCATTGCAAGGTCATGTACCACATCAAGTAGGATTGTACATGACTGAAGCCTACAAATTAAAACCAGCAGGTACAAAAGAAAAACCGGGTTTGGATAATCAAGCTTTTGTAGGCAGACCAGCAGCTGCAATTGAAATAAAATACACTACTGCTATTGATATAATTGGTTGTTCCTTCAAACATTTAGCATCTACTGGTATTGATGGGAAAATGGGAGTTAAAAAAATGTGGGTAGATGCCTGTTTATTGAAAGATATTGGCGGCAATGGAATTTTAGCTGGTAATTATGGAGATGAAGGAAGAGAAATTCATTTGCCCTACATCACTAAAAATGAAGCTGATGTTTGTGAACATATAACTATTTCAAACAACTTAGTAACTGATGTAACAAATGAAGATTGGGGTACTGTTGGTATTGGTTTAGGTGTTCTTAGGAATAGTACAATCAATTCAAATGAAGTGGAGAACCTCTCTTATTCTGGTATTAGTTTAGGCTGGGGCTGGAATACAACAAAAAGCATTGCAGAAAATAATATTGTTACAAAGAATAAAATTCATCATTATGGTAAACATAACTACGATTGTGCTGGTATTTATTCTTTGAGTAATCAATTCAATTCAAAGATTGAATACAATTATATTGATAGCATTTACAAAGCTCCATATGTTCACTTGCCAAGCCATTGGTTTTATATTTATGCTGATGAGGGCTCATCGAACATCACTGTTGAAAACAATTGGACACCCTCCAAAAAATATTTACAAAATCAAAATGGAGAGGGGAATGTTTGGAAAAATAATGGGCCACAAGTAAATGATTCTATAAAACAAAATGCAGGACTTGAACATCAATATTCTTATCTCTTAAAAGAAAAAACTTCCCACCTTGTAAACCAACCCATCAATGAAGAACATAATGAAGTAATTGAGCTGGTAGTGCAAGAAAATAAAAAAATAGATCTTCAAAAACTCAAGTTATTACTTTCAAAAAATAATATAGACAGCAATGCTATTTATCAATGGCAAAATCATTATGTCATTTTTGATAAAGTTCAAGACTTATCTGTAATGCAAGGAAGATTGCAAAATAATTTTCCTGAAGCTGATGTGAAAGTATATCACGACATGTTTTATGAATACAGCAAGAAAAAACATTGTACAGATACAAGTATAGCCAAAGAATGGCAGCATATTCTATTAACTGTAAACTTAGTGGCTGATAAAAAAATGCAACAAGAATATCTAGATTATCATGCTACGCAATTTGAAAAATGGAAAGAAGTATCTAATGGATTTTGCAATGCCAATTTTCAGCAATTACTCATTTTTAAAAAAGAAAGACAATTGGTTTTGGTGATTAGCATTCCAAAAGGTGAAAGCTTGGATAAGCTGAATCCTAAAACAACAGAAAATAATCCTCGTGTAAACGATTGGAATAAATTAATGAGTAAATACCAAGAAGGAATTGAAGGAACAAAGAAAGGAGAGACATGGGTTTTCTTGAAACCCCTAACCCTTAAAGGGGAATAATTTTTATAAATAGTTTGACTTATGAGCAAAGATTTTAAACCTACATTTTATAACTCTCCTTTAGGGGTTGGGGGCAATTCTAACACCCCTTCAGGGGATGGGGGCAAACTAAACATTGGAATACTAGGGTTAGGAGAAGGCAGAAGCACTATGAGTGCTGCCTTACAAAGTAAAAAAGTGCATTTGCAAACTATTTGCGATGCCAATGAAGATTTATGTAAACAGCGTTGCCATGAATTTGGTTTTGAAAATTATACCACGAGCTATACTGAAATGCTGAATGATTCAGCTATTGATATTATAGCCATTTATACACCAGACCATTTACATGCACAACATATCAAAATGGCTTTACAGCATGGCAAGGATGTAATTTGTACCAAGCCTTTAATTGATAATTTGGCTGATGCTAAAGAATTATTGGCTCTGCAAAAAAAAGCTGGTAAAAAAGTTTTTGTAGGACAAAGTTCTAGATTCTTTGAACCTTACAAACGCCAACGTAAAGATTTTGACGAAGGTGTAATTGGTGAATTAATAACAGTAGAAAGTCATTACAATGCCGATCATCGTTGGTTTTTAGCAAAGCCTTGGGCTTTAGAAAAATCGTTCAAATGGTTGTATGGTGGTTTGAGTCATCCTGTAGATTTCATACGCTACTACTTACCCAATATTGAAGAAGTTATGGGCTATGGCATGATTAGCAGCAATGCAAAAACTGCTGGATTAAAAAATGAAGATACCATGCACTTCATCTTTAAAGCTACTGATGGTAGAATTGCTAGAGTTAGCGGTGTTTACACTTCACCAACACAACCTGTACAAAGAGAAAGTGGCATGAGTTGTATTTTAAGAGGAACAATTGGTGCAAGTCAGGCAGATTATCATGAACTACGTTATGCAGTTACAACCAAAGAAGGAGAAGAAAAAATCATTACCTGGGGCGATAGTTATTTAAAACATTATTTCCGTTTCGAAGGCCAAAGTCATCATGCAGGTGAATACCAAAATTATCTGGAGTATTTTGTAGATAGTATTGAGCAAGACTTTACTGCTTATCCAGATTTAAAAGAAGGTATTGGAACAGTAGCATTGTTACAAGCAATGGATAAAAGTTTACAAACAGGATTGCCAGTAAAGGTTAGTGATATTTTAAAAGAACATAATCTTGAACCACTAAGCCACTAAGGCTCGAAGTAACACAAAGCCTTAGTGTTTCTTTGTGTTCTCCGTGTCTTTGTGGTTCAAAAAATAAACTAAGTGAATAACATTTACGATAAACTCACCACATTCGATTTTGCCATTGTTGCCATTTACTTGGCCATCTTATTAGTCATTGGTTACATGGTAAGTTTCAAACAAAACAAAAAAGGTGAAACACTTTTTCTTGCTCAAAACTCACTCAATTGGTACAATATTGGTTTTAATATGTGGGGTACAAACGTTGGGCCTTCATCTTTATTAGCCTTCGCAAGCATTGGTTATACAGCAGGTATTGTTGGTGGAAATTTTGAATGGTATGCTTTTGTATTTCTATTGTTGTTGGCAATGGTCTTTGCTCCCAAATACATAGCCAGCAAGGTTTCTACCATGCCAGAATATATGGGCAAACGTTATGGAAAAAGCACACAAGATATTTTAGCAGGCTATGCACTCATCAAAATTTTAATCAGTTGGCTTTCTTTAGGCTTGTTTAGTGGTGGCATTTTAGTACGTCAAATTTTAGGTATTCCTATGTGGCAATCAACTATTGCATTGGTAGCTTTTTCTGGTTTGTTTACTTATATGGGTGGTTTAAAAGCCATTGCAAAAGTGAATGTTTTTCAAATGATATTGTTAATCATTGTATCACTCACACTTACATATTTAGGCATAGAAAAAATTGGTGGCATTCATGCTTTCATAGAAAAAACACCAGCTCATTTTTGGAATCTTACTTTGCCAGCTTCTGATGCAGGTTATCCATGGCATGCTATTTTATTGGGTTATCCAGTTTCTGCAGTGGCATTTTTTTGTACAGATCAAAGCATGGTGCAAAGTGTATTGGGTGCTAAAAATTTAAAGCAAGGTCAACTTGGCATCAACTTTATTGGATGGCTCAAAGTATTGGCCTTACCGATGTTCATTTTACCAGGCATAATTTGTTATGTTCTTTATCCAAATATTGGCGACGATAAATTGGCTTACATGACCATGGTAACAAACCTATTTCCATCTGGCATGAATGGTTTGGTTATTTGTGTATTAATTGCTGTATTGGTTGCTACCATTGGTTCTTCTTTAAATGCATTAAGTACAGTTTTTACAAAAGATATTTATGTAAACAACATCAATAAAAATGCAACTGTAAGCCAGCAAATAAAAGTTGGTCGTGTAGTGGTTATTATTGGTTGTGTGTTAGCTGTATTAATGGCAATTGCATTAGACAATGTAAAGGGCAAAACACTCTTCGATATTTTTCAATCTATTTTAGGTTACTTAGCTCCATCACTAGCAGTTAGTTTCTTATTAAGTGTATTTTGGAAAGGCACCACAAAGCTTGCAGTCAATATCATTTTGTCTTTTGGTTCAGCCATTAGTCTTTTTGTAGGAGCATTGAATCTATGGATTTTACCACCCAATACAACCACTGGCGAAAACACTTGGTGGCCACATTATTTCTTAATTTCTTTTTATCTCTTTGCCTTTTTATTTGTTGCAGCCATCATCATTTCTCTGCTCGATAAAAACAAAGTAAAAGCCAGCATCGAAGAAAACGAAATACCCAAAACCAGTAAACAAGTAAAAATCTTATTTGCTTTACTGGGCTTAGTCATTGTAAGTTTATACATCATCTTTAACGGACATTAATTATGAAGAAAAATATTTTGGCAACCAACTTTTGTATTTCAATTGAACACCAGTTGCGTCGCACACTTGTACAGTTGAAACTATATTCACCTTTTTTTGAAACCACAAAGTCCACAAAGGTTTACGCAAAGAACACAAAGTCTTTGCTTGCTTTGCGTGATTTATTCTTTGTGTCCTCTGCGGTGAAAAAAAACTTTGTGTTACTCTGTGTCTTTGTGTCTTCGTGGTTCAGTTCCTCTGCTCAAACCTGGATTTGGTATCCCGGCGATTACGAAATATGGCTCTCCAATCAAATGCAAAATCGAAGAACCGACAGAGCCACTTTCTTCCCAGTCTTTTGGAAAATCGATAGCCATTATCCTTTGATGGATTTTCATAAAGTATTCGATTTAAAAGAAGCAGAAGAAATAGAAATATTTGTAGAAGGTCAATACAATGTAAAGTTAGATGGCAAACCTTTTGAAGGCACACCAACAAAAATTACAGTTCCTGCTGGCAAGCATAAAATCAACATCAAAGTTTTTAATCAGGCAACACCACCAACCATTTTTGTAAAAGGAAAAACCATTAAAAGTGATGGTACTTGGCTCACCACTTTTGAAGACAAAGAATGGATAGATGAAACGGGCAAAACATCTGATATTTCTGCAACTAAATGGCTCAGTGCAGGCTCATGGAATTTTAATGCAGCTAATCAATTACCTTCTCAATTCAAGTTGCCAACTACACCATTAGAAGCAGTGAGTGTTCAAAAAAATGGCAATGCTCAGTTAATTGATTTTGGTAAAGAAACTTTCGGCTTTATCAAATTGCATCAACTCAAAGGCAATGGTAAAGTAAGTATCTATTATGGAGAAAGCAAAGAAGAAGCATTGGACAAACAGGAAGCCATCACTGTAGATTGGTTGACCATCAACAATGCAAATGCAAAAGATTCTATCATGGTTTTATCCAAAGCATTTCGTTATGTAAACATTGTTACAGAAGGTGAGGTGAACTTTGATAAAGTAAGCATGTTGTATGAGTTTGCTGATATTGCAGACAAAGGTTCATTCACCTGCAACGATGAGCAAATCAACAAGATTTACGATGTAGCTAAATACACATTGCATTTAAGCACAAGAGAGTTTTTTATAGATGGCATTAAACGTGATAGATGGGTTTGGAGTGGTGATGCTTACCAAAGTTATTTGATGAACTATTACTTAATGAATGATAAAGCCACTGTGGAAAGAACCATGTATGCCTTACGCGGTAAAGATCCTGTAACTGGTCATATCAATACCATTATGGATTATACTTTCTACTGGTTCTTAGGGATCTATGATTATTATTTATACACAGGAGATAAAAAATTCATTGAGCAGAACTACGATAAAATGAAAAGCCTAATGGATTATGTGGTGAATCGTAGAAACAAAAATGGCTTGCTGGAATGGATGCCTGGTGATTGGATTTTTATTGATTGGGCTGCTGGTTTAAGTAAAAAGGGTGAAGTAAGTTTTGAGCAATTGCTGTTTGCAAGAAGTTTAGAAACAATGGCTTTGTGTGCAGAAATAGTTAAAGACAATAACAATGCAACTCAATACAAAAAACTCTCAGCAGAATTAAAAACAAAACTCTTCAACTTGTATTGGAACGAGCAAAAGAAAGCATTGGTACATAGTAGGATTGATGGTAAGCAAACAGATAATGTAACCCGTTATTCAAACATGTTTGCAATCTTCTTCAACTACTTTACTGAGCAACAAAAGCAATCAGTCAAAAAATCTGTTTTGTTGAACGACAAAATTCAAAAAATTACCACACCCTACATGCGTTTTTATGAGCTAGAGGCTTTGTGTGCCATGGGAGAACAAACCTATGTAACTCAACAAATGAAGGATTATTGGGGAGGTATGTTAAACTTAGGAGCAACAAGCTTTTGGGAAGAATATAATCCTGATAAAAAAGGTGCTGAACACTATGCCATGTATGGCAGGAAGTTTGCCAAAAGTTTATGTCATGCATGGGGTGCCAGTCCAATTTACTTATTAGGTAAATATTATTTGGGTGTTAAGCCAACCTCTGCTGGTTATGGTACTTATACAGTTGAACCAAATCTTGGAGGCCTAGAATGGATGGAAGGAAAAGTGCCAACACCAAATGGAGAAATATTGATGAAAGTATCTACAAGTGAAATAAAAATTCAATCACCAATTGGTACTGGTAAACTGCTGATAAAAAGTAAAACAAAACCAACAGGCGTGAACAGCATTGCTAAATCAAACAATCAGTATGAAGTGTTGATTGAAAAAGGAAAGGAGTATATAATTGGATATATGGTTTTGTGATTTTGAACCCTAAAACACTAAGGCTCCAAGTTTCACCAAGTCTTTGTGTTGCTTTGTATTCTTTGAGTCTTTGTGGTTCAAAAAAGTTCAATAAAGAGCAGAAAGTACAAGAGTGTCCTTCGACTACGCTCAGGATAAACTTACAAAAAAAGTTTAATAGATATTCTTAAGTTGGTTACAAAAAAAGAAAATGAAAAAAATATCACTACTTACTACTTACTACTTATTACTGATAACCTTTTCATCAGCACAAAATGTATTGGTAAACACTGCTCAAAGTCCTCATGCAAAATTGAACAGTATTGGCTTAACAGATGTTCAACTAACCAAAGGCTTTTGGGCAGAGCGTTTTGGTGTTTGTAGAGATGCTATGTTGCCACAACTTTGGAATATATATACCAGTGATACCATTTGCTACTCCTTCAAGAATTTTAAAGTTGCTGCAGGCTTAGATACAGGTAGATTTAGAGGACCCAGTTTTCATGATGGCGACTTTTATAAAACCTTAGAAGCAGTGGCTGTAATGTATGCCAACACTAAAGACAGTAAGTTAGAACAATGGTTGAACAATGCCATAACAGTGATTGCAAAAGCACAGAAAGCAGATGGTTATATTTATACTAAAAGCATCATTGAACAACGCAAAACAGGTAAAGAAAAAATGTTTGATGATCAGTTGAGCTTTGAGGCCTACAACTTTGGTCATTTAATGACGGCAGGCTGCATTCACTACAGAGCTACTGGAAATAATAGTTTATTGAATATAGCAACTAAAGCAGCCGATTTTTTAATTGGGTTTTATAAAGTAGCAACGCCTGAACAAGCAAGAAATGCAATTTGTCCTTCTCATTACATGGGTTTGGTAGAATTGTATAGAACCACAAAAGCAACCAAATATCTCGACTTAGTTAATTACTTAATCAACATTCGTGGTACAGTTGAAGGTACAGATGATAACAGTGATAGAGCACCTTTTAGGAAAATGAATAAAATTGTTGGTCATGCTGTTCGTGCAAATTATTTATGTGCAGGTGTGGCAGATGTGTATGCTGAAACAGGTGATACAACGTTGATGAAAACCTTAGATAAATTGTGGCACAATGTTACGGAAACAAAAATGTACATTACTGGTGGTTGTGGTGCTTTATATGATGGTGTAAGTGTAGATGGAACTTCTTATAAACCAGACACTGTTCAAAAAGTACATCAAGCCTATGGAAGAGATTTTCAATTACCCAATTTTTCTGCACACAACGAAACCTGTGCAAACATTGGCAATGTTTTGTGGAATTGGAGAATGTTTTTGCTTACTGGAGAAAGTAAATACATGGATATAGTTGAGCTAACTTTATACAACAGTGTGTTAAGTGGTGTGAGTTTAGATGGATTAAAATATTTCTACACCAATCCATTGGCAGCCACTAACAATTATCCATATCATTTACGTTGGGAAGGTGGACGTATACCGTATATCAGCAAATCCAATTGTTGTCCACCCAATGTGGTAAGAATCATTGCAGAAATCAATAACTACATGTACAGTATTGCAAACGATGGTTTGTATATCAACATGTATGGCTCTAATAATATTAACACAACACTAAAAAACGGAAGTGTAATTGCCTTACAACAATCAACTGATTATCCTTGGAGTGGCAATATCAATTTTACCATTCAGCAAGCACCAACAACTGCTACCAATATTTATTTGAGAATACCAGATTGGTGCAGTAAAGCAACCATTAAAGTAAATGGTGTTGCACAAAAAATAGAATACAATGCATACACCAAAATCATTAAAAATTGGAAAATAGGTGATAAAATAGAACTCATTTTAGATATGCCTACCGTGTTGATGGAATCCAATCCTTTGGTAGAAGAAACTAAAAATCAGGTAGCTATAAAACGTGGTCCATTGGTATATTGTTTAGAAAGTGCAGATATAAAGGATGCCAACATTTTCAATATAGTGATTCCAGCAAAAACACAGTTTGTAACAAAGCCTGTAACCATTGCAAATACTAGTGTTGTAGGCTTACAAGGTACAGCTCAGTTATTACAAAATAATCACTGGAAAAAAAGTTTATACAAACCCATGAATACCACTACAAAACCCATTCGTATAACGTTGATTCCGTATTATGCTTGGGCAAATAGAGGTAAAACAGATATGAGTGTTTGGTTACCAGTGGTTAGGTGATTTTTTGAAACAAGCGATAGAACAACAATGAAGCTTCAGTGGCAAGTTTATCCTGAGCGATAGTCGAAGGACACACTTCAACTGAAGAATAGAAATTGAACTTTTATCTAAGCGTAAGAATATAACCACAAAGACACAACGACACAATGAAGCACAACGTTGTGACTCGTTTTGTCGTTTAGCCGTTGTGGTTCAAAAAAAATAAAAATATGGAAAGAATAACAGCAACTTATTACATTGAAACACCTTACTCACCAGAGCAGGCTGCACAAGTTTTAGCAGGTGAGCAATCGTCAGGAACATTTGTAGCAGTGCCAGGAGAAACAGAAGAATTAAAGCAACGTTTTGCGGCTCGTGTAGAATATGTTGAACATTTAGAAACAGTTGATACGCCTGCTATTCCAGGAGCAACCAGTACAACAGGGAAATATCACAGAGCCATTGTAAAAGTAAGTTGGAACATAGAAAATTTTGGCTACAACTTGCCTGTTTTGGTTTCTACTTTACAAGGTAATTTGTATGAAATAACACAGTTTACTGGCTTAAAGTTGATGGATATTGAACTGCCAGAAAGCTTTGCTCAACATTTTGCAGGTGCCAAATTTGGTGTTGAAGGTTGCAGGCATTTAACACAAGTACAAGGAAGACCATTGATAGGTACCATTATTAAGCCAAGCATTGGTTTAACTCCTGAACAAACAGCAGCTATTGTACAAACATTAGCTGCAGCTGGAATTGATTTTGTAAAAGATGATGAGTTAATGAGTTCATCAGCCAATTCTGCTTTTGAAGATAGATTGAAGGCAGTGATGCAAGTCATTAATGCACATGCAGACAAAACAGGTAAAAAAGTAATGTATGCAATCAATATAACGGGTGAAGTAGATGAAATGAAAAAACGCTATGAACAAATTGTTGCAATAGGAGGAACTTGTGCAATGATTAGTATTAATACCATTGGTATCTCAGCGGCTAAAAAAATATGTGATTTTGGCTCACTAGCTATTCATGCTCATCGCAATGGTTGGGGTATGATGACAAGACATCCATTGTTAGGAATTGATTTTAAAGCATATCAAAAAATTTGGCGTTTAGTAGGTGTAGATCAATTGCATGTAAACGGTATTAAAAATAAGTTTTGGGAAACAGATGATAGTGTAGTGAGTTCAATAGAGTCACTAAAGCAACCAATGTACCAGCATAAAAATATTTTGCCTGTTGTGTCTTCTGGTCAGTGGGGTGGACAAGCATTTGAAACATGGAGAAGAACACAAACAGTAGATTTATTGTACATGGCAGGTGGTGGAATTATGGCACATCCAATGGGGCCTGCAGCTGGAGTAGTTGCATTGCAACAAGCATGGCAAGCAGCAGTGAATGGATTAACCTTAGAGCAGGCAAGAAAAGAATTTGTAGAGTTTGATAAGGCTGCTGAAAAATTTGGGAATTAAATCATTAAACCACTAAGCCACTAAGACAGTAAGTTGCACAAAGGAATAAATTAACCAATAAAATGTACCAAGCACTTTCAAATCATGAAGAATATTTAGCTGCTCAAATAGTTGATATAGCTATTACTATACACAAGCAACTTGGTCCAGGTTTGCTTGAAAGTGTTTATGAGAAATGTTTTTGTTATGAATTGGCACAGAGAAATATTCCTTTTAAAAGGCAAGAAGCTTTGCCAATATTTTATAAGGATTTTAAAATTGATGATGGTTTACGAATTGATATATTAATAGATGATTTGGTAATTGTAGAGTTGAAAGCCCAAGAATTATATCATCCTGTTTGGGATGCACAATTATTGAGTTACTTGAAATTGTCAAATTTGAGATTAGGGTTTTTGATAAACTTTCATACGCCATTAATGAAAGATGGTATCAAAAGAAAAATTGTATAAACAAAACTTAGTGAACCTTTGAGGCTTCGTGTCTTAGTGGTTCAAAAAATGAGTAAAAGAAAAATTGTATAAACAAAACTTAGTGAACCTTTGAGACTTCGTGTCTTAGTGGTTTAAAAAAAATGAGTAAAAGAAAAATTGTATAAACAAAACTTAGTGAACCTTCGTGACTTCGTGTCTTAGTGGTTCAAAAAAAATGAGTAAAAGAAAAATTGTATAAACAAAACTTAGTGAACCTTTGAGACTTCGTGTCTTAGTGGTTCAAAAAAATGAGTAAAAGAAAAATTGTATAAACAAAACTTAGTGAACCTTTGAGACTTTGTGTCTTAGTGGTTCAAAAAAATGAGTAAAAGAAAAATTGTATAAACAAAACTTAGTGAACCTTTGAGACTTTGTGTCTTAGTGGTTCAAAAAAAAATGAGTAAAATACTTTTAGCATATTATGGTGATGATTTCACAGGCTCAACAGATGCCTTAGAATTCTTATGTACTGCTGGTGCAAATGCAATGTTGTTTATTGAACCACCTACAACTAAACAATTACAACAATATCCAAATTTGAATGCGTATGGTATAGCAGGCAAAACACGTTCATTACCACCAACAGAAATGGAAAATGTTTTAGAAGATGCTTTTAAACAAATGAAAGCTACTCAACCAAAACATGTACATTATAAAGTTTGCTCCACCTTTGATTCAGCACCACACATTGGTAGCATTGGTACAGCCATTGATTGTGGATTGAAAGTATTCAACAACAATTTAATTCCTGTAGTTGGTGGTACACCTGCTTTAGGAAGGTATTGTGTATTTGGAAATTTATTTGCACAAATGGGTATTGGTAGTAATGGAAAAGTGTATCGTTTAGACAAGCATCCATCTATGAGTAAACATCCTGTTACGCCATCTGCTGAAAGTGATTTAAGAGTGCACTTGTCAAAGCAAACTAATGAAAAAATTGGATTGATTGATATTATACAAATGCAACAACCTATCCATAATTGGACCAAGCATGTAGATAACGAAAAGGTGGTATTGTTAGATGCTTTGTATAATGAACAACTAATAACTATAGGCGAATGGATGGAGCAATTGAATAACAATAATGAATCCTTATTTTCTGTTGGTGGTTCAAGTATAGAAATGGCGTTGGGCAATTATTGGCAAGAAAAAAGTTTGTTGAATGCTGTACATGAATGGCCAATTGTAGCACCTGCTGATCAATTATTGGTAGTTTCAGGAAGTTGTTCTCCTGTTACTGCTGCACAAATTGCTTATGCTAAACAACAAGGTTTTGAAGAGTTGATTTTAGATGCCGTTTCAATTTGTAATAATAAGGGCATCGATGAAACTACATTCGATTTAGTGAAAGAGAAATTCTTAAATAATAACCAACTCATTGTTCACACGGGGAATAAACAAGCCAATAATTTGTCGTCAGCAATATTAGGAACTGCATTAGGTTTAATTGCAAAATATGCAATTACCAATTGTGGAATTAAGAGAGTGATTGTTGCAGGTGGAGATACCAGCAGCTATGCAGCAAGAGCAATGGAAATTGAAGCTGTAGAAATGATAGCATCAGTTGTGAAAGGAGCACCATTGTGCAAAGCCCATTCGGCTAATAAAAATATGAATGGCTTAGAAGTAAATTTTAAAGGTGGGCAAGTAGGTAGCGAAAATTATTTCACACTGTTTTAACCACAGAGTTAAATGAGGTATGCACAGAGTTGCATAGAGCCTCTTTTAAACTCTGTGATAAAACTCTAAATCCTCTGTGGTAAAAAGAAAACTTAAATAAAAAATATGTCACAAAAAACATTAGGTCTCATTCACACATCAGCAACACTGGTTCCTGTATTTGCAGAATTATGTGCTAAATATTTGCCAGGTATTAAAACCTTCAACATTGTAGATGATAGCCTGATTAAAAATACCATTGCATGTGGTGAGCTAACAAAATCAACTGCAGCAAGAGTGGTAAGTTATGCAGCATCTGCCAAAGAAGCAGGAGCAGATTTTATTTTATACACTTGTTCGTCTATTGGGCCTGCTGTAGAAATAGCAGCAAGTTTAAACGATATACCAGTGTTAAGAGTAGATCAGCCAATGGCAGATGTAGCAGTTGCAACTGGCAAAAGAATTGGCGTAATTGCAACCTTATCAACTACACTTGAGCCTACTAGTGATTTGGTAAGAAGAAGAGCCATTGTAGCAGGAAAAGAAATAGAACTTACATCTGTTTTATGTGAAGGAGCTTTTGAAGCATTGATGAGTGGAGATGCAGCCACACACGATGCAAAAGTTTGTGAAGCTTTAAAGCAATTGTCTAAAGAAGTAGATGTGATTTTATTAGCACAAGCTAGCATGGCAAGGGTGGTAGATAGTTTAAATGAGGAAGATAAAAGAGTGCCTATTCTTGCAAGTCCTATTACAGCCATTGAATATTTAACCACTATTTTAAACCACTAAAACACGAAGCACACCAAGCTGCACCAAGTCTTCATGAAACTTTGTGTCTCAGTGTCTTTGTGGTTCAATCAACGCCAATGAAAAAACTACAAAAAATAGCCTTGTTTGTCTCTGCACTAGCATTGTTGTTAGTGCTTATAGGTGTATTCATGCACAATGAACAATTGTACAAACCTGCTGCTCTTATTGCAGCCATCACGTTGGCTTTTGGTTTGGCAGCTGTTGAAGCATTAAAAGGCTATCAATACACTGCATGGATTATTACAGCAGTAATTGCTGGAATGTTGTTTCCACAAGCATTTAAGAGTTGGGGTAATATTAATTTAAGAGATAAAACACTCATGTTGGTCATTATTCAATTGGTGATGTTTGGTATGGGTACGCACATGAGTTTAAAAGATTTTAAAGGATTGGCTACAACAGGAAAAGGCGTATTGATTGGCTTATTTTGTCATTTTAGCATCATGCCATTAATGGGCTTATTACTCACCAAAATTTTTCATTTTGAGCCAGAAATTGCAGCAGGCATTATTTTAATTGGCAGTTGCAGTAGTGGATTGGCAAGCAATGTAATGGTATATTTAGCCAAAGCCAATTTGGTATTAAGTGTAATTGTAACAGCTATGGCAACATTGGTTGCTCCCTTCATTACTCCATTGCTTATGAAAGCATTGGCAGGAACATTAATTCATATCAACTTTATGGATATGATGATGGAAATTATTAAAATTGTATTGGTGCCTATTGGTGCAGCATTGTTGCACGATTATTTAAAAAGTGCAAATTTAGCTCAGCTTAAAAAAATACACATTGCAGTAGTTAGTGCCATAGTATGGATTATAGTAGTAGTGTTTTTAAAAGATAAAATTATAGCAAAAGAGTTGCAACAAAGTTTTGTATTAAGTGGTTTTATGGCAGGTGCAATTGTAGCAGGTTTTTTATATCATTTGCTGTATAAAACAATGCCTTCAATCGATAAAATCATGCCTTTTATTTCTATGTTTGGTATTATTTATTTTACCACTGTAACCACAGCTGCAGGTAGAGATAATTTAATGAAAGTAGGATTGCTATTGTTTCTTGCTTCTGTAATTCACAATGCAGCAGGTTACTTTTTTGGCTATTGGTTAAGCCGATTATTTGGTATGGATAAAAACAGCAGCAGAACCATTGCTTTTGAAGTAGGTTTACAAAATGGAGGTATGGCAAGTGGCTTAGCAGGCAGCATGGGCAAGTTAGGAACTGTAGGTTTAGCAGCAGCAGTGTTTAGTCCTTGGATGAATATTAGTGGCAGTATTTTAGCCAACTATTGGAGAAAAAGGTCTGTGGAAGAATCTAAAGAAAACAATGTACCCAGCTGATGAACAACAATGAAGCTTTGTTAGGCTATGTTAAAGTGTAGATTCAATAAATCTCTGCATATCTTTAATCCTAAATATAATGTAGAAGTTAATAACAAAATTGTATAGTATAATCAATGTCTTTTCAACAAAATAAATACCAGCAAATATTACATGGGCTGAAGGAGAAAATTAAGCAAGCCCGATTTAAAGCAGCATTAACTGCTAATGCACAGTTATTGGCTATTTATTGGGAAGTGGGAAAGACCATTCTACTAGAGCAAAAACAACAAGGATGGGGAGCAAAAATCATTGATAATCTCTCCCGTGACCTGAAATTGGAATTTCCCGATTTCAAAGGCTTGTCTGTACGAAACCTAAAGTACATGCGTTCATTTGCTGAAGCATACCCTGATGTTCTAATTGTGCAGCAAGCTGCTGCACAAATCAAATCTGGTAAAAAATCAGCTTCTCCAATTGTGCAATCCACATTTGCACAAAGAGAAACTAAAGA
The DNA here is from genome assembly GCA_943371535.1 of Asaia bogorensis. Lineage (GTDB taxonomy): Bacteria > Bacteroidota > Bacteroidia > Chitinophagales > Chitinophagaceae > UBA1930. The sequence goes on from CALRVE020000003.1 coordinate 53,051, forward strand.
TTCTTCTTCATTTGTGCAACCACTGGTTGCACAAATTCCTTGGACACACCACACTATCATTTTAGATAGGATAAAAGAGCAAGAACAAAGATTGTTCTACTTACAAAAAACATTGGAAAATGGTTGGAGCAAAAGCGTTCTATCTCTACAGATAAACAATAAACTTTTTGAAAGGCAAGGCAAAACCATCAACAATTTTGAAAGTACTCTTCTCGCAACTGATTCTGACTTAGCCAAAGAAACATTCAAGAATCCCTATGTGTTTGATTTTCTTTCTATGGGAGAAAAAATGCAGGAAAGAGATTTGGAAAAGGGACTCATCAATCACCTGAAAAATTTTATGTTGGAACTGGGCAAAGGCTTTGCTTATGTGGGTAATCAGAAAAACATTCAAGTAGAAGGCGATGATTATTTTTTAGACCTGCTGTTTTATAATTATATCATGCATTGCTTTGTAGTTTTTGAATTGAAAATGGGCGACTTTAAACCTGAATATGCAGGCAAGCTTAATTTTTATGTGAATACCATTAATGGGCAATTAAAAGGAAAATCTGATAAAGCTACTATTGGGGTTTTGCTTTGTAAAACACCTAACGAAACAGTAATTAAATATTCGTTAGAAGGTATTAAATCACCCATTGGTGTTGCTGATTATAAGCTAGCCAATACATTGCCAAAACAACTCAAAGCAGGTATGCCAACAATAGAAGAATTGGAAAAAGAAATTGAAGGTGAATATGCTGAATTACTGAAACCTGTTGACAATAAAAAGGATAGTGTAAAGGAATTAGTAAAGGGGTTGAAGAAAACACCTATAAAGAAAAAGGGGAAATAATGTACCCAGCTGATGAACAACAATGAAGCTTCAGTGGCGTCGCACACTTGTACGATATAACTTTATTGGGCTTTATCGAGGTGTGTGTTAAAACAAAAAAATTATGGAGAGATATATAAATATTGTTCAAGAACTAGTCAATAAAGGATTGATTAGTAAAAATAATGTTTATGATTATTCTGAAGATGAATTATTCTCTTCGTTTGATGACTTTTTTACTTTTTGTCAAGATAATTTAGATTTAAACACACATGGAATTTCTCCAGCAAGTTTCTACTATCATCAAGATTTTGGAATTAATGCAGGAGCAACAATGAAGAATGGACATTACTTTATTGGTGTTTTTATGGGTGTAATATTTAAGCTTAACCAACTCTTTGAAGAAAGAAAAGAAATTTTTGCGGAAGATGATTTCTTAAAGTATAAAGTGGTTGCTGGTAAGAATAATATTAGCCCTCAATTTCTTTTGTTTCAAATTACAACCCTTTTTTTTTATTATCATGAGTACGGCCATTTATTACAAAAGAGCCAGAATGAGAATTTTTCTTTCACTGAAAATTTACAACCTACAGGGAATTTAAATAGAACTCCATTAGTTAGCCATGTTTATGAATTAGATGCTGATTGGTATGCTTCAAATAACATAATTTTTCATCTTTTACAATTTGCAAAAGGAAGCGAAAATGTGATAGAAAAAGAATCATTGGAGGCTGCTATTAGCATGGGATTAGCTGGAATATTTACCTATTTTACTCTGACTTCTGCTGAATATGCATCAGTTTATTATGAAGAACGTTCTCATCCTCATCCACTAATCCGAATAAGTTACATAATGCAATTCGCAGTTGAAGCATTGTCAGCCAATACCGAAAATGATATTGGGTTAAATCCTCAAAACATAATTAAAGATTCAATAAAGCTTGCAGAGGCTTTGTTGATTAAGGAATATGGAAATGCTGTAGAAAATATTGGATTGAAATTTCTAGAAGAAGTTCAAAATATTGAAACGTATATTCAGAAAATCATTGCGGAGTCTGAAAATCATTTGAATTTAGCAAGAATAAAGTTAGATGCCAAACCACAATGATTTCTACGCTTCTATAAAGCCCAATAATCATCCAACAGTACAAGTGTGCGACGCCAATGTCGTTCAATTGAAATACAAAAGCTGGTTACCAAAATAAAAAAAACAATGTTCAATAAACTCAAACATATTCTTTGTGCTACTTTGTGCCTCTGTGTCTTTGTGGTTCAAACAAAAGCTGGTTACCAAAATAAAAAAAAAAATGTTCAATAAACTCAAACATATTCTTCTTGCTGCTTTGTGCCTCTGTGTCTTTGTGGTTCAAACAAAAGCTCAGTTAATAGACAAATCTCCACCACCAATTCCTGTTGCACCAACAGTTTACAACAGAGAGCCTTATGAAGATCCATTGGTGAGTGGTATTAATAGAGAAGCCAGTAGAGCAACAGCTTATTCGTTTGCAAACCTGCAAGATGCTTTGCAAAATGATAGAAACAAGAGTGGTCGTTTCATGAGTTTAAATGGTGAATGGGATTTTGCTTTTGCTTTAAAACCTGGTGACGAACCCAAAGATTTTTATAAAAATCGTGTAAGTGGCTGGAAGAAAATTTTTGTACCCAGCAATTGGGAAATGCAAGGGTATGACAAGCCTATTTATAAAAGTGCTGTGTATCCTTTTAGGCCTGTGAATCCTCCTTATGTTCCTAAAGATTATAATGGTGTTGGCTGTTATCAAAGAACGTTTACGGTGCCTGCTGAATGGAGAAACATGAATGTGAATCTGCATTTTGGTGGCGTAAGTAGTGCTTATAAAGTTTGGATAAATGGACAATTCTTAGGTTATGCCGAAGACAGTTTTTTGGGTAGTGAATTTAACATTACCCCTTATTTGCAAGAGGGAGAAAATGTACTTTCTGTTTGGGTAATTCGTTGGAGTGATGGTAGTTTTTTAGAAGACCAAGACCAATGGCGTTTGAGTGGCATACACAGAGAAGTTTTTGTACATGCAGAACCTAAGTTGAGAATTGCCGACTTTTTTTATCAAACCAAATTGGATAAAAATTATCAAGATGCTGTGCTGAGTATTCGCCCAAGGGTAGAGAATGTATCTGGCAAAACCATGCATGGTTATGTGGTGAAAGCACAGTTGTATGATGAGAAGAATCAGGCAGTTTTAGCAAATCCATTAAGCAAAAAAGCAGATGAAATTATCAATGAAATTCATCCACGATTAGATAGAGTGAAGTTTGGATTGTTAGAAGCAACCATTCAAAACCCCAAAAAATGGAGTGCTGAAGAACCCAATTTATACAAGCTAGTATTGAGTTTGGAAGATAGTATTGGCAATGTGTTAGAAGTAAAAACCTGTAAACTAGGATTTAGAAGTATTGAGTTTAGAAAAGAAGACAGTAAGCTGTTAATTAATGGAAAGTTGACTTATTTGTATGGGGTGAATCGTCCTGATCATCACCCAACAAAAGGCAAGGCTTTAAGCAGAGAAGATATTTTACAAGACATTAAAACCATTAAGCAGTTCAACTTTAATTGTGTACGCTTAAGTCATTATCCAAGCGATCCTTATTTGTTGGATTTGTGTGATGAGTTTGGTATTATGGTTATAGATGAAGCCAATTTAGAAACACATGGTTTAGGTGGCAAATTAAGTCATGACGCAAGTTGGGCATCAGCTTATATAGATAGAGCCAGTAGAATGTGTTTGAGAGATAAAAATCATCCAAGTATCATTATGTGGAGTTTGGGTAATGAAGCAGGCAGTGGTCCAAACCATGCAGCAATGGCAGCTTGGGTAAAAGATTTTGATATGACTAGGCCATTACATTATGAACCTGCATTGGGTAGCCCCAAAGAAGAAGGCTATATTGATCCAAGTAACTCAGCGTATTTAAAACCCAATGACCATAGCCATCGAATTCAAAATCCATTAGATCAATATTATGTAGATGTGGTGAGCAGAATGTATCCTGCTTTGTACACAGCTCCTTTATTGGTGAATCAAAAAAATGGAGATCAACGTCCTATCTTTTTCTGTGAATATGCACATGCAATGGGCAATAGCGGTGGAAACCTAATTGACTTTTGGAATCAATGGAGAAGCATGCCTAGAGTAATTGGTGGTTGTATTTGGGAATTTAAAGATCAGGGATTATTGAAGAAAGATAGTGCTGGTGTTGAATATTATGCTTATGGTGGTGATTATGGTGAAAAGTATTTTGACAATTTTACTATTAAAGGAATTGTTACTCCTGACGGAAGTCCTAAATCACCTATGTATGAGTGTAAAAGAATTTTTCAACCAATAGAATGTACTTGGGAAAATGGAAAAATAAGGATACAAAATAGGAGTGTAGTTACAAATACCAATCGATATGATGTGCGATTGGTATTAAAAGCAGATGGTAAAATTGTATTTTCAAAACAAATACCATCTTTCCATATTTTACCAGAGAAAGATAGCTTGTTTGATGTGGGTGTTTATTTGCCACAAGCAAATGCAACATATACTGAACAGTATATTGAATTACATTTTCTGTTAAAAGAATCCAATGCTTGGGCAGACAAAGGTTTTGAAGTGGCAAGTAATCAATTTTTATATTTTACTCCTACAACAAAAAATAATTCATTTATTCAAAAGAGTAAACCTAATTTCTTTTTGCAAGAATCTTTGAATGGAGTTTTAGTTAGTGGTAAAAATTTTTCTATGTTTTTTTCTAGGTTCGATAACGGCTTAAGTTCTTACATGATTGATGGAATTGAGCAAATAAAATCCCCATTAATTCCCAATTTTAAACGACCATTAACCGATAATGATAAACGTGGTTGGAAACCTCAACGTAAATTAAAGCAATGGTATGATTACGAATTGAAATTAACTTCAACAAACTTTAAACCATTAAAAGATGGGACTGTAATGGTTTCTATGCACTACAGTTTAATCAATGATAGTGCAACTGTACAGGTAGATTATACAATTAATGATAAAGGAAGTATTAAAGTAGATTATCAATTGCAGGTAAAAAATGGTTTGCCCAATATTCCAAAAGTAGGTATGCAAATGGGGATTGATAGAAGTTTTGAAAATATAGAATGGTTTGGAAGAGGACCGTTTGAGAATTACATAGATAAACGAATAGCAGCCGATGTTGGTATTTATCAAAAACCTATTAATCAATTTATGGAAACCTATATTGTGCCTCAAGAAAGTGGTAATAGAACAGATGTTCGTTGGATGCGTTTCACCAATACCAAACAACAAGGACTGTTAGTAGTGGCGGATAGTTTACTCAGTATGAACGCTTCTATTTATACTGATTCTATTATTCAAAATGCTAGGCATACAAATAAATTAGTAGATGCTGGTTTTGTAAAGGTTGATATTGATTTAATCCAAATGGGTGTTGGTGGAAATGATAGTTGGAGTGATGTGGCAGCACCATTAGAACAATACCAGATTAAAGCAAAACCATACCATTACAGTTTTTATTTGATGCCCTATACAAAAACAAAGAAAGAAATAAGTGAAGATGTTAGAAAGATTAAGTACTAGGAGTTTGAACCACAAAGGCACAAGGGCACTAAGTTTCACGAAGTATTTCTTAGTGCTTCTTTGTGTACTTAGTGTCTTGGTGGTTCAAATACAGAAATAGAAAGACTTTAATAGCTTTAAAAATACCAAATGAGGACAAAAGATTATCGGTATAGTTTTTATTCAATTCCTTATCAAGTAAAATAGAAAAAGTAAAATGAAGAATTTGAACCACAAAGGTACGAAGGCACTAAGTTTCACGAAGTATTTCTTAGTGCTTCTTTGTGTACTTGGTGTCTTGGTGGTTCAAGCACAGAAAACCACAAGTTTCTCTCAATTAGAAAATGATTTTCTCCATCCACCTCAATCTGCAAAGCCCTGGGTATTTTGGTATTGGTTGCATGGAGCAGTTTCTAAAGAAGGTATTACAGCCGATTTAGAAGCCATGAAAGAAGTAGGTTTAGGTGGTGCATATTTAATGTTTATAAAAGATACCAACAGTACAAAAGTGGCTTATCAACCACAGGTTACTCAACTTAGTAAAGAATGGTTTGCAATGGTCAGATTTGCCATACAAGAAGCTAAACGTTTAAACATTCAACTCGGCTTTCATGTAAGCGATGGATTTGCATTGGCTGGCGGTCCTTGGATAACACCTGAATTGAGTATGCAAAAAATTGTAAGTAGTAAAACTTATGTACAATCAGGCAATAATAATATTCAACTAGCACAACCAGAAACTAATGCTAACTATTATAAAGACTTAGCTGTATATGCGTACCCTTCAACATCTGTTATTGGGTTTCAAAAAAAGTTGACTATAAAAGTGAGTTCAAGCATAGGTAATGCTCCACAAACTTTAGCTTATTTAGCTGCTAAAGGAGAAACCTTTAAAGCAGATAGCAACTGCTTTATACAATATGAATATGAGCAAGCGTTTACAATGCGTTCTGCAACTATTTACAGTACCAACAACTATCAAGCTTTAAGATTAAAAGTACAGTCAAGTAGTGATGGAGTTTTGTTTCATGATGTGCAACAACTCATTCCTCCTCGTCATGGTTGGCAAGATAGTGATGAGCCGTACACGTTTTCAATTCCAGCAACTACAGCAAAATTTTTTCGTTTTATTTGGGATAAAAAGGGAACTGAACCTGGAGCTGAAAACTTAGATGCAGCCAAATGGAAGGCTAGTTTAAAAGTAAAGCATATCATACTCAATGATAAACCAGTTATCGATCATTATGAAGCAAAGAATGGAAGTGTATGGAGAGTTGCTACTTCTGCAAATACTTTAACCAAAGCAGATGCCATTCCTTTGAAAAATATAATTAACCTTACGGGTAAAATTGATAAAAATGGAATGCTACAATATACTTTACCCAAAGGCAATTGGTCCATTGTAAGAATAGGTGTTACAACTACAGGACATAAAAATGAAACAGCAGGTGGTGGCAAAGGTTTAGAGTGTGATAAGTTTAATCCTGTTGCTGTAAAATTACAGTTCAATAATTGGTTCAATAAAATCTATCATTCAGTAGATACTACAACTGCCAAAGAAGTTATCAAACTGTTTCATGTAGATAGTTGGGAATGTGGTAGTCAAAATTGGAGTAATAATTTCCCTGTTGAATTTAAGAAAAGAAGAGGCTACGATTTATTGCCTTACTTACCTGTAATGGCAGGTATTCCTATTGAGTCAACTACAAAGAGTGAACAAGTATTACATGATGTAAGACAAACTATTACAGAATTAGTGAACGATATTTTTTATGGCACATTAAAACAATTGGTACAACAAAAAGGATTGGCATTTTCTGCTGAAAGTGTTGCTCCAACTATGTTGAGTGATGGTATGCTACACTATAAAAACGTAAACATGCCAATGGGTGAGTTTTGGAATAATAGTCCTACACATGATAAACCAAACGACATGCTAGATGCAATTAGTGCAGCACATGTATATGGAAAGCAAATTGTTCAGGCCGAAGCCTTTACCACATTAAGAATGAATTGGAACGAACATCCAGGAAATTTGAAAGCTTTGGGTGATCGAAATTTTGCGTTAGGAATTAATAAAATGGTATTGCATGTAATGATGCATAATCCTTGGATGAAGAAACAACCTGGTGTAACACTTGATCCCATTGGTTTGTACTATCAACGCAACCAAACTTGGTTTAAGCAAAGTAAGGTTTGGATAGATTATATGACTCGTTGCCAAGCTATCTTACAACAAGGAAAACCTGTGGTTGACGTAGCTGTGTTTACAGGAGAAGAATTACCACGTCGTTCTATTTTGCCAGATGCATTGGTGAATACTTTACCAGGGATTTTTGGTAAAGAAAGGGTAGAAGCTGAGCAAAAAAGATTACAAAATACCAATCAACCATTGAGAAAAATTCCAGATGAAGTAACTCATTCAGCCAATATGTTCGATGCCAATGATTGGGTAAATCCGTTGAATGGTTATAATTACGATTCGTTTAATCCAGATGTTTTGTTGAATATGAAAGTAATCAATGGAAATGTAGTTACCCAAGGTGGTGCAGCGTATAAAATATTGGTATTTCCTGCACATACAAAAATGAATCCAGGTAATAGAATGAGCAATGCTTCTATCAAAAAAATTATTGAGTTGGTGAATGCAGGAGCTACTGTTTTAATTGATTCAGCTTATAAAAAACTATTTGTTCAAAATGGTGTTGCTTTCAATTTTATTGGAGAAAAAAATATAATTGCTTCTACGTTTGGTAAAGGAAAGTTTGTATTAACGCCTTTTGTTGCTGAAAGTTTCGAAACGCTAGGATTGCCAAAAGATGTAAAATTGTTAAACCATAAAGCAGACTATAAAAAGCTTGCTTTTACACATAGAAAAATCAATGAAGCAGATGTATATTTTATATGCAATCAAAGTAGTAAACAAGAAACTTTTACCCTTGCTTTCAGAACCAAAAATAAATTTCCTGAATATTGGCATACTATCCTACCATCTGTTACTAAACTTAGAGATTGGTATGTAAAAGATAGCAGCACAGTTGTAACAATAGAATTATTGCCATATCAAACCACATTTATTGTGTTTAGAGATAGTACTCAATTGTTGAAACGGGAAGGTGGTCATAATGTTAATGCTGTACCAAATGATGCAGTTTGGACAAGTGATTGGCAGCTGCAATTTGATACTGCTTATGGCAGATTATCAAAGCCTTTGCTAACAAAAGACTTAAAAGATTGGACATCTTACACAGACACCAGCATTAAATATTATTCAGGTACAGTGGTATATAAAAATAGTTTTACGTTAGAAAATATAAATTGGGTAATGCTTTCTTTTAGTAAAATAGAAAACATTGCCACCATCAAAGTAAATGGCATAGATTGTGGTACTATTTTTACTTATCCTTATTATACAAATATTTCAAAAGCTGTAAAAAAAGGACTTAACACCATTGAAATAGCAGTAACCAACACCTGGAATAATCGCTTAGTTTTAGACAGTCAATTACCATCAGCAAAAAGAATTACCTACACCATGCATCCTTTTAATTGGAGCAAGAAATCTTTGCAACCAGCTGGCATTATTGGTGAAGTTAAAATAAGCAGTTACTAAAATTTAAAATCTAGTTAGATGAATAGAATTTTTACAGTACAAGAGTGTCCTGCAATAAGCAGGATTTTCAACTACGCCACTACAGTTGAACAAAGAACTTCCGTTTGTCCCATAATATTTATTTTCATTGTTTGCTTGCAAACAATAACAGCAAATTTGTTTGCCCAATCGGCTGCAACTTATCCTGTAACCATTACAGTGGCAAAAGATGGAACTGGTAACTACCAAAATATTCAAGATGCAATCAATGCATTAAGGGCATATTCTCCAACACATAATACTATTTATATTAAAAACGGTTTGTATAAAGAAAAAGTCACCATTCCGGCTTGGGTAACCAATCTTTCTATTAAAGGAGAAAGTAAAGACAGTACCATTCTTACCAACTCAGATTACTCAGGTAAGTTCTTGTTTGCAGATACCATTAATAATAAACAAAAACATAGCACCTTCACTTCATATACTTTGTACGTGCAAGGAAATGATATTGATATAGAAAATATGACTATTCAAAATGAGGCTGGCAAAGTTGGACAAGCAGTTGCATTACATGTTGATGGCGATAGATTTATTTTAAGAAACTGCAACTTACTTGGCAATCAAGATACCCTCTTAACTGCCAATGACAGTGCAAGACAATACTTTGAAAATTGCTTTATTGAAGGTACTACCGATTTTATTTTTGGCAACGCTACTGCTGTGTTCAACCAATGTATTATTCATAGTTTAAGCAATTCATACATTACAGCAGCATCTACCATGCCTCATCAAAAATTTGGATATGTATTTATGAACTGTCAACTCACTGCAAACGAGAAAACAGATAAAGTGTATTTAGGTCGCCCATGGAGAGCTTTTGCTAAAACTGTTTTTTTGAATTGTAATTTAGGTAAACATATTCGTGTTGAAGGTTGGCATAATTGGGGTAATAAAGACAATGAAGCTACTGCTTTTTATGCCGAGTATAATAATGTTGGTGAAGGAGCAACTACTGAAAACAGAGTTGCATGGAGTAAACAATTAAGCAACAAACAATCCAAAAAATATACTTTGAAAAATATTTTTTCTGGTTGGCAACCAAGGTAGTTTTTTGGGTAACCAGCTGTAGAATAAATATGATGCTGTAGTTGCGTCGCACACTGCAACTGTAGAATATCCATTTAGCTTTTACCTAAGCGTAGTTTTGGCTCACAGATTTACACGGATTGGCACAGATTTGTTTAGTGGGTATTTTATTTAGTGCTTTAATAAATTCAACACATCTTTCTCTCTTTCTTTTGGTAACACTACTAGTTTTTCTATTTTGCCATTTTTATAAATTACCTCCACTGTTGTTTTAAAAGGGGCATGTAATTTAAAATGTACATTCCAATCTTTTGGCCATGCAGGAAAGAGCAAGATTTTTTTACCATCAGTTTGTAGCAACATTTCTTGTAATCCAATCATGGCACTACCACCATGATTATGGTCTGGTGTCCAATCAAAACCTGGTCCCCAAAAAGCAGGAAACCTTTGTTTCCCATTGGCTAGTTTAAGCAGCGTTAATCTTTTTGCTTCCTCTGTTAAACCCAATCTTGCAGCAAAAATATTGTCTTGTTTCCAACCTATATGACTCCTGAATTTTACAGCCAATGTATCGTACCAATACGTATTAATAGCAGTATCTAATCCTGCTTTTGTTAATCCAAAAATTCCATAAGGAAAAACAGGATATAGTTGTGGCGTTTCAGTATTATTTACACGTTCCCAATTTTGTGCAGGTGCAATAGTTGTTTTACCATTGAAATTGCTGTAACTAATGGGTGGTATTTTTTGTAGCAATTGTTGAAAGTAAATTTTTTCATTCTTGTTTAAATGAGCCGACTGTAACAGTGCATTGGTAACAGTTTGTAAAGCAGCAATGGTAGATGTTGCATTCGTAGCTTTTTTAAACGTTTCTGCAGCAGAACCTGGAAATAAAACCAAATGTCTATTGCTGTCTAAAATTGGCATCCCTCTTTTCTTTGCTTCATATTCATAATGTTTATCAAAGAATGTTAAGCAACTTTTTATTAATGGAATGTATTCTGTAATGTTCATGCCATTGTATTTTTCTGCTTCCAAAATCATGAGGCAAAACTCTAAAACTGTATCCCATTCATACTCTAGCCATTTATTGTATTCAACACCTTTGTCGGCACTGTCAGGGCGTTTGTAGCCATATTCGGCAGGATTGGGTAAACCAAAATTTTCTAACTGTTCTGTAAAGCAAGCTCCGTCATGATTCCAGTAAACCTTAGTTCTTAGTTCTGCATTGTGCAATAAGCTTTTATAAAAATTAAACTGTGGTTTCATTAAATCAGCATCACCTGTTTTAAGCATTGGCCAATACACCAAACGTTGGTTTTGTGCTGTAAAAGTGCCGCCTCCCCAATTTCTATGATCTGGTGTGGCATGTATAGAAGTATCAGTATAAACTGGATCAACCGTAAACAAGCCACCATTAAATTTGGTGGGATATTTTCCTCTGGCATTGCAACCAAGTAGATAACGAAAAAGTTGATAATTCTTACTAGCTTCTTCAATTGGTCGCCAAATAGTATCATACAGTTTTGTATCAGCAATATGAATAAAACTTTTGCTCCAATAGTGATGCCACCATTTTTTTGTTGAAGCATGTTGTTGCTGAGAATAGCTGAATTGCTTTATTTGTTTTTCAATTTTTTGTAGCCACTGCTGACTATTTTTAATTGGTTGGCTGTTTAAATAAACTGAAATATGATGTGTTGTATTGGGCTTGATTGATTTTAATGTCCAGCCCTTGCAATCTGTGTCGACATACTTGCTTTCATAAGTGTTTATAGCTTGCATATTGCTACCAAACATCATTCCACCAGAAAGTAAGTTTCTTAAAGGATTGTATAAACTATTTTTTACTTTTTCTAAACCTTGTTGTTGCACAGCATAATCAAAAACAGAGCTGTCTTTATTTTGATGATAAAATACAACTGCATTTTTATGAAATGCTATGCTGTCTTTAGGTGTAATAATTTTTACATGTTTTGCCCACTTCCAGCTATTGGCATTATTGGCTTTGCCTGTTAAAACTCGGTCTTTATAACGCCAGCTTTCATAAGCTGCAGTAGCATTAATTGTTTGATTACTTTGTACATCAATATGCACAATAGGATTAAAAGCATCGACCCAAATATTTACTGATGCTGAAAGTTTTTCATTGCCTCCTTGAATATAGATATAACCATCCTGTAGAATAAGTTCTTGCTTAAATTTTTTTCCTGCAAAAGGATTAGGACTTAAATCTATTTTAATTCTCCCTGCTTTTAGTGCAGTATTGTTTTCATCGAACCAGCCACTTTGTTGAATGTACAAATAAATGCTTCCATTTTCTACCCAAACATTGGTGCCAATATCTCCACCACCACAAGGCATTGATGCAGCAGCATTGTTGCTTTGGGTTGTCCAAGCAACATTGTATTGATTGATGTTATTTTGGGCAAGTGAAGTTTCACATAAAGCAATAAAGGTTACCAAGCATACAAAGTATCTTGCTGAATATAGATTCAACCGTACAAGAGTGCGACGCAACCGCAGATGAATATTTGTTCCTAATGCTGGTAACATAAAAATTATTTGTTCTGTGCTTCTGTGTCTTAGTGGCAAAAAATTACCAGTCATCTGTTCTAAAACTGCTGGCAGGAAATCCCTCTGTATTAAATAATTCACCTACTACAAAATCTTTAAAAGCATAACGTACAGCAACAGGCTTATCAATTTCTGGTGATGATACCAATACTTTACCTTGATTGATAACAGCACGGGCAGGACGAAAAACTTTATTGGCTCCTGCAATTTCAAAATTGGTGAGTGGTTTGCCAAATGACGTAAGTCCGTTAACAGCATTACTAAATTTAATTGTAGCAACATTTCCATTAATAATTAATGAATCAAATAATGGACTTGAATGCCCAAAGCCTTTAATACCGTATGTTTTAGCCAATGCCATATATGCCAACCTTTGACTACCAATTTCTTTATTGGCTGGATGTATATTAAATTCTTCGCCAATATCCATTAATACAGCCATGCCACTATTAGACATTTTTGCCAATGCTTTACGTTGAGCATCTCTTAAATAAGCACTATTGAATTTAGGTGTTGAATCTGTTGAATAATTGGTATAGTTGTATGGAGCAATTTGTGCAAAGTAAAAAGGTAAACTGTCGTTACTACTTTTGCTTCTAAGCATTTGTACAAAAGCAGGAAAAAGTGTTTCGTATTGTTTAGCTCTGCTATTATTGGTTTCACCTTGATACCAAATACAACCCTTTACTGTAAAGCCTAAAAAAGGATGTAACATGCCGTTGTACAGTGTTGTGGGTGTATTATTATTTATTTTTTTGCCATCATCTGTTTTTGCAGGAAGTTGAATATTGGCAAATGCAGCTAAAGAAGCTTCATCCATAAAAGCTTCAACAGGCGAACCTCCATAACTAATATTTATTAAGCCAATAGGTACTTTTAATTTGGCTTGTAATATTCTTCCAAAATAATAAGCTGTTGCACTAAAATTGCTTACAGATTCTGGCTCTGCAGATTTCCAAAACTGTTGTTTACAAGTATCTTGAGGTAAACGTTGTACTGAACGGGGAATAGTAAAAAATCTAATGTTATCGTTAGTAGAATTAAATATTGCTTCATTAGAACCTGCAATGGGTTGATCTCTAAACCCTTTCATAGGCATTTCCATATTGCTTTGACCACTGCATAACCATACTTCTCCAATTAACACATTTTTTAAGGTAATTGGCTCTCCATCTGAAATTGTTATTTCATACGGTCCACCAGCAACTGGTGTTTCAATATTTATTTTCCATTTGCCTTTGTCATCAGCAATAACAGTATATTTTTTTTTATTCCACGATGTACTGATGGTTACTTTAAGTTGAGCTTTTGTCCAACCCCAAATCAATGGTTGAGCTTGTTGTTGCAGCACCATATTATTGGCAATGAAGTAAGGTAACTTAACTGTAGCCTGTGTTTCAGCAGAGAAAAATGCCATAATTAGCATGCTGTAAAAGAGAACTCTTAATTGATACATGGTTTAGTTATAATTTAGATGCCTGTAAAGTAATAAAACCTAATTGTATAATTTAGCTAAATGTTCAATTATTTCTTTAACAACTAACGATTCTAATATTATGGTAGAGAAAGATAAACAAGGCTCACACAAAAATATTTGGTATGGCTTGGGAAGGCAAAGAATTGAAATTCCTAAAAGTGTACTCAAGAGTAAAATTTTTAATAATGTATTATTAAAGGGTTTATATTTATGTAGTTTAGGATATTATCCTAAAGCAAAAGGACATTTCACTTATCGAAAAAATGGCTTGCCAGAAAACTTTTTATTCTATTGTGTTGATGGGCATGGTTGGTATAAAATTAATGGGGAAAAGTATGAAGTGGGGCCCAATGAATTTTTTATTTTACCGCAAAATGTAGAACATTCATATGGTAGTTCTGAGAGTCATCCATGGAGCATTTATTGGGTTCATTTTGGAGGAGAGTCTTTAGCCAAACTCAATGCTACAGACTCGGTAAAAAAACATTTCAAACCTTTTTATATTAAAGACAATGGCGATATTGTTCACTTGTTTACCAGAATTTTTCAGTCGTTAGAAGGAGGTTACAGTACCGATAATTTAACTTTCATCAACATGTGTTTATATCATTTTATTTCATTGTTTATATACAATGCAAAATATTATGCAGTAAATTCTAAAGAAAAATCTGATTGGATAGATGAGGCTGTAGCTTTTATGCAAGCTCATATTAATACCAATATTACGTTGGACGAATTGTGTAAACATTGTAATTATTCAACTTCACGTTTTTCTAGTTTATTCAAACAAAAAACAGGATATGCTCCAATAGATTATTTCATACAAATGAAGATGCAGAAAGCAACTCAGCAACTCGATTTTTCAAATAGGTCTATAAAAGATATTGCTATAACAATGGGCTTCGATGATCCTTATTATTTTTCCAAACGTTTTAAGAAAGTTATTGGTGTATCGCCACAGAAATATAGATTATTAAAGAAAGAATAAGTGTTTATAAAGATGATCTAAGCGTTAGATAAAATGGTATTTCTATATGTTCGGTTGAGTTATTTAAAATTAACTCAGCCGTTTTTTTACCCATCATTTCAAAATCGCTTGATATAGTTGTAATGCCATTTAAAATTATTTTTTTTAAAGGGGTTTCATTATAAGAAATTACGCCAACATGCTTGCCCACCTTCATTTTTGTAGATAATATTTTCTCAATTAATATCACCAAATCATCTTCCATTAAATTAATATATACTTCCCCTTCTTTAATAGGTTCATTGCTAATATGATGTACTATTTTATAATTAAAAGCATATTGATTACAAAATCTTTTAAATCCTTTGAGTATTTCTTGTGGGTGATAAGTATTGCTAGGAAAAATTATTTTTAAGGTATGGTATTTAGATAATTGCGGCAGTGATTTTTCTAAAACTACATACAAATCTTGCTCAAAATTTTCATATACAGCAGCATAATTTCCTGTAACGTTAGCTACTAATTTATCTAAAATAATCAACTTGTCTTTAGGTAGGGTATTAATAATTTCAGCAGCATTTTCGCCGCCTTCAATAAAATGAGGAATGATCACGTAATGTGTATAATCGTTTTTTCTATCTTGTATTAATCGTTTAAAAAAATCAAAATCATTGTTATAAATATAGAAATCAATCAAAGCTAAATCTCCAATAGAAGCTACGAATGAATCGTATATGATTTTTTTATGTGGACTTAGTTTATTGAACAATAAAAAAATCTTCAATTGCTTTTTCACACTGGTATTTTTCACAAAATACCCTTTACCTGGAACAGAACCTAGAATGCCAATTTTTTTTAAATGCTTATAACTTTTTTCAGCAGTATCTCTGGCAATTTCAAACTCAAAACTTAATTCATTAATAGATGGTAACAATTCATCTTTTTTCAATTTGCCATCGGCAATTGCTTTTATAATTGAATTGGCTAACTGAATGTATTTAGGCGTTGCCGAATAAAAATCTATGGCTAAATGTTTTGAAATGGTATTTTTTTTCATGCAGCAAATCTTATTAAAGTAGCTGTTCAATATTACGTACTGTTCAAACTTAACAAATTTTACATGAATACAAGTGAAGAAAACCTGCATGATGGTACATGACAGGTAATCTTACTTAAATAATACTTTTACATTAGTTTATTGATTGACTTAGCCATACGAAAATTATTTTACCATGAGTGTTATTCTAGGAGTATTATTCCATTTTATTGGAGGATTTGCATCGGGAAGTTTTTATATGCCTTATAAAAAGGTAAAAGGCTGGAGTTGGGAAAGTTTTTGGATTATTGGTGGACTTTTTTCTTGGTTAATAGCACCGCCCATTGCAGCTTATTTAACCATTCCAAATTTTATGCAAATTATTCAGGCAGAAAATTCATCTGTTCTTGCGTCAACTTTTACAATGGGTTTGTTGTGGGGCATTGGTGGTTTAACCTATGGCTTAGGAGTACGTTATTTGGGCGTTTCATTAGGCAGCTCTATTATATTAGGATTGTGTTCTTTGTTTGGAGCATTGGTGCCTTCCTTTTATTATCAAATTAATCCAACAGAGGGGAAAGACACTTTTCATACGCTTACACATACCACTTGGGGACTTACTGTAATTGCAGGATTACTGGTTTGCATCATTGGAATTGTTATTTGTGGTAAAGCCGGTGGAATGAAAGATAAAGATCTAGGCAGTACTGGTACAGATGCATCGGGCAGTGAATTTAAAATTGCAAAAGGGTTAGTACTTGCAATTGTATCAGGAGTTCTAAGTGCCTGTTTTAGTTTTGGTATAGAAGCTGGGTCAAGCATGGGCGATACAGCTAATCAATTATGGAAATCTGCAAATCCTGCTGAAACTGGCGATTTCTTATTTAAAAACAATGTAATTTTTGTAGTAATACTTTGGGGCGGATTAACCACCAATTTTATTTGGTGTATGATACTAAATTTTAGAAATAAAACTTTTGCTGATTATACCAATCAACAATCACCCTTACTTAAAAATTATCTTCTTTGTGCATTAGGTGGCACCATGTGGTTCTTGCAATTCTTCTTTTATGGCATGGGAGAAAGTAAAATGGGCAATGGAGCAAGTTCATGGATTTTGCACATGTCGTTCATTATACTTGTTGCCAATGTTTGGGGCATTGTTTTAAAAGAATGGAAAGGCGTAAGCAAAAAAACCACTACAACAATAACTATTGGTATTGCAACAATAATTCTATCAATATTATTGGTTGGTTATGGTAATTCTTTAAAGCCATAAAAGCAACAATAGAATGCAAAATAAAGAATATAAAATACATATATGACAACAGAGTTTAAACATGTGAGCTACTTATGGGATGCTGAAAAAGCTGCCCAATTAGCTGGTGATGAAGTAGCATTATTAATTTATCGTTCCAATTTATTAGGAGCCGATTTAAGGCTTACCAATTATGGTGGTGGCAATACTTCTTGCAAGGCAATGGCTAAAAATCCTTTAACTGGTAAAGATACAGAAGTGATGTGGGTAAAAGGTAGTGGTGGAGATATTGGTACTCTTACAAAAAGTGGATTAGCTGCTTTGTATGTAGATAGATTAAGAAGTTTGAAATCTGTTTACAGAGGTATAGAACATGAAGATGAAATGGTTGAATTATTTAATCATTGCATTTACGATTTAGCTTCTAAAGCACCATCAATAGATACACCATTACATGGTTTTTTGCCGTTTAAACACATCGATCATTTACATCCAGATGCTGCAATTGCTATTGCTGCTGCTAAAGATGGTAAACAAATTACACAAGAGTTATTTAAAGGAGCTATTGGTTGGGTTGAATGGCAAAAACCAGGTTTTGATTTAGGTTTGCAATTGAAACAATGTTTAGACGAAAATCCTGGAATTCGTGGTATTATGTTAGGTTCTCATGGTTTGTTTACTTGGGGTGATACTGCTTATGAATCTTATATCAATACCTTAGAAGTTGTTGAAGCTTGTGCTGAATATTTAGCTCAAAATATTGGTAAGAAATCACCTGTATTTGGTGGTCAAAAAATAGCATCATTGCCTAAAGAAAAACGTTTACAACAGGCAGTAGCATTGGCTCCTATACTTCGTGGTTTGTGTAGTCAAAGTGAAAATCCCCCTTCAGGGGTTAGGGGCATGGTTGGACATTTTACCGATGATGATAGAGTACTAGAATTTATCAACTCCAATGATTTAAGTAGATTGGCTCCATTAGGTACATCTTGCCCTGATCATTTTTTAAGAACTAAAATCAGTCCGTTGGTAATCGACTTACGTCCTGATGAAAACTTAAACAATACAACAGCAATTAAAGAAACACTAGCACCAGCATTTGAAGCTTATAGAAAAATGTATACAGCGTATTACAATACCTGTAAACATTCAAATAGTCCTGCAATCAGAGATGCCAACCCAGTAGTTATTTTATATCCTGGAGTGGGTATGTTTACTTTTTCAAAAGATAAACAAACTGCAAGAGTTGCTGCTGAGTTTTATATCAATGCCATTAATGTAATGAAAGGAGCAGAAGCAGTGTCTACTTATACTTCATTACCTCGTCAAGAAGCATTTAATATTGAATATTGGTTATTGGAAGAAGCCAAGTTGCAAAGAATGCCTAAACCAAAATCGTTGAGTGGAAGAATTGCTTTGGTAACTGGTAGTGCTGGTGGTATTGGTAAAGCAATTGCAAAAAAGATGGCTCAAGAGGGTGCTTGTGTAGTGTTGAATGATATCAATCAAGAAAGATTAGATGGGGCAGTAGAAGAATTTAAAAAACTCTTTGGTAAAGATGCTGTTGCATCAACCTTATTAAATGTAACTGATGCATCAAGTATTCAGCAGGCTATACATGAAGCTGTGCTTGCATTTGGTGGAATTGATATTGTAGTAAATAATGCAGGTATCAGTATTTCAAAACCAATAGCAGAACATACTATTGAAGATTGGGATAAGCTCTACGATATTTTAGTGAAAGGTCAGTTTTTAGTTTCTCAAGCTGGTATTGCTATCATGCGTAAGCAAGCATTGGGTGGCGATATTATTAATATTGTTTCTAAAAATTCTATTGTTGCTGGTCCTAATAATGCAGCTTATGGTTCTGCAAAAGCAGCACAGGCACACCTTACACGTTTGATGGCTGCTGAACTAGGTGCAGAAAAAATCAGAGTCAATACGGTTAATCCAGATGCGGTAATTGCCGATAGTAATATTTGGGCAGGAGGTTGGGCCGAAGGCAGAGCAAAAGCATATGGTATTACTGTGGAGGAATTACCAGCATATTATGCTAAAAGAACATTATTAAATGAAGCTATTTTGCCAGATGATATTGCCAACGCTTGTTATGCATTTGTAGGTGGATTATTAAATAAATCTACAGGCAATATTTTGAATGTAGATGGTGGAGTAGCCAATGGTTTTGTAAGATAATTTTTTCATATAGCAATCGAGAGAAAGGTCGTTAATGTTTTTCAAATCTGTTAACCTCCTTTTTTCATTTATTCTTATCGTTTCTAAAGAAAATAGCATTTTCTTTACCTTGTATTGTTTCTTAACCAATAATAAAACGTATTTGAATCATCATGATATTAAATTCAACCAATATTCATCAACACAATGAAGCATTGTTGTTAAAGCATCAAAAATCAGTGTCTTTTTTGCAAGATGAATTTAGTAATACTGCAGAAGTTATAGCTAAGCTAAAAGCATTTCAAATTGCTATACCATCTTGGGCATTAGGTACAGGAGGAACTAGATTTGGTCGTTTTGCTGGTGCTGGCGAACCTAGAAGTTTAGAAGAAAAAATTGAAGATGTTGGTTTATTGCATCAGCTCAATCAAAGTAGTGGTGCAATTTCTTTACATATTCCTTGGGATATTCCTAGTAATGCTGCAAGCATCAAAGCATTGGCTGCACAGCATAATTTAAAGTTTGATGCAGTGAATTCTAATACTTTTCAAGATCAACCCAATCAAGAAAAAAGCTACAAATTTGGATCACTCCAACATGTAGATAAAGCAGTACGTAAGCAAGCCATTGAACACAATATTGAAGTAATCAAACATGGTGTTGATTTAGGTTCAACCTCGTTAACAGTTTGGTTGGCCGATGGTTCTAGTTTTCCTGGGCAATTGAATTTTAGAAAGGCTTTCAATAATACCCTAGAAAGTTTACAAGAAATTTATGCAGCATTACCTAGCAATTGGAAAGTGTTTATAGAGTACAAAGCATTTGAACCCAACTTTTATTCTATGAGTGTAGGCGATTGGGGTCAATCCTATTTATATGCTTCAAAGCTTGGTAACAAGGCATTTACATTGGTAGATTTAGGACATCATTTACCCAATGCCAATATTGAACAAATTGTAGCTTTATTATTGAATGAACAAAAGTTAGCAGGTTTTCATTTCAATGATAGTAAATACGGCGATGATGATTTAACTGTTGGTAGTATAAATCCATATCAATTATTTCTAATTTTTAATGAGTTGGTAGATGGTATGGATGCAAGAAATATGAATCATGCAAATGATTTAGGTTGGATGATTGATGCAAGCCATAATGTAAAAGATCCTTTAGAAGATTTGTTGCAAAGTGTAGAAGCTATTCAAATTGCTTATGCACAATCTTTATTGGTGAATCGAAAAGCATTGAATGAAGCACAAGAAAATAATGATGTAGCTACTGCACAAGAAATTTTGCAAACTGCTTATAGAACCGATGTGAGAAGCTTAGTAGCAGAAGCTAGATTGCAAGCTGGCGGTGCATTACAACCATTGCAGTTATTTAGAAGTTTAAAAGTAAGAGAACAACTCATTAAAGAAAGAGGTTTAAAAACAGTTGCAACTGGTTTGTAATTTGTATTTTATTTCAGTTGTATAATTGATGATATCTGCAAAGATTTCAAGTATAAACATGATAGCAGTAATAGCCATTTTTGATATTGGTAAAACCAATAAAAAATTTTTTCTGTTCAATGAGCAGTATAAAATAGTATTGGAACGTACTGTACAATTTGATGAAACTACAGATGAAGATGGTGATGCTTGCGAAAACTTAGCAGAGCTTTCAAGTTGGGTATATCATACACTTGATGAAGTTGCTCAACTTAAAAGTTTTGATATAAAAGCTGTAAATGTTTCTACTTATGGAGCGAGTTTTGTACATATTGATGCTTTAGGAAAACCGGTTACTCATTTGTATAATTATTTGAAACCATTTCCTGAAAATTTAGCAGAACAATTTTATAATACGCATGGTGGCAAAACAACAATTTCAGTTGAAACTGCATCGCCTGTTTTAGGAAACCTAAATAGTGGTTTACAATTGTATAAGCTGCAAAAAGAGCAACCAATTTTGTTTAATTCAATTGCTTACTCTCTGCATCTTCCGCAATACATTAGCTACTTAATTTCAGGTAAACTGTATGCAGATATTACTAGTGTTGGTTGTCATACTGCTTTATGGAATTTTGAAAAAAACACCTATCACAATTGGGTTATTCAAGAGAATATAGCTTCAAAGTTTCCACCTATTTTCGATACCAATCAAGTAATTGAAGCAAAATTAACACAACAAAATATTCAAGTAGGAGTGGGGTTGCACGATAGTTCAGCAGCATTAATACCATATCTAACAAGCTTTACTGAACCCTTTATTTTAATATCAACAGGAACTTGGTGTATTAGTTTAAACCCTTTTAATAACGATGCTTTAACCAATGATGAATTACAGCAAGATTGCTTATGCTACAAATCTTTTAAAGGCAATTCAGTGAAAGCTGCTCGTTTATTTGCAGGTAATGAACATGAGGTTCAAACTAAAAAACTTGCTTATCATTTTGAAGTACCATTAGATTATTATAAAAAAGTATCTTTCAAGATAGCACTGCTCAAAAAAGCTCAACCATCTAATACTGTAGCTTTAACAGGAGTAAATACTTCTGCATTTCAACATCGAAATATCGATGATTTTAGTGACTACGAAGCAGCTTATCACCAATTGATTTTTGATATTATTCAACAACAAAAAGTATCTACCTCATTGGTAATTGGTACTAAAAAAGTGTCAAGAATTTTTGTAGATGGAGGCTTTGCCAATAATGCAGTATATATGAATATGTTGGCTACTGCATTTCCAGCAATGGAAGTTTTTGCTGCTTCAGTTTCACAAGCTTCTGCTATTGGTGCAGCTTTGGCTATTCATCATAGTTGGAATACACAACCCATACCTTCTGATATGATTGATTTGAAATTTTATGCTGCAACTAAATAATATTCAATCACCTATTTTCGCAACATGAGTAAAACAGCTTTTCTGTTCGATTTAAATGGAACAATAATAGATGATATGGAATTTCATGCAAAAGCATGGTACAATATATTGGTGAATCAGCTTGGAGCAAAACTTACTTGGGAAGAAGTTAAAAAAGAAATGTATGGCAAAAATGAAGAATTGCTCATACGTATTTTTGGTAAAGACTATTTTACCAAAGAACAAATGACTGAAATGTCGTTTGAAAAAGAACGTGGCTATCAAAAAGAATACACACCACATTTAAAATTAATTAAAGGCTTAGATGCTTTTTTTGAGAAAGCTTATCACCTTGAAATGCCTATGGCTATTGGGTCGGCAGCCATTATGTTTAATATAGATTATGTTTTAGATGGCTTGAATTTGCGTCATTATTTTAAAGCTATTGTAAGTGCCGATGATGTTACAGTGAGTAAACCACATCCTGAAACGTTTACTAAAGGAGCCGATTTGCTTGGTGTTCCATATACAAATTGTATTGTGTTTGAAGATTCTCCCAAAGGCGTTGAAGCAGCTTATAAAGCTGGAATGCAAGCAGTGGTGCTAAAGACTTATCATACAGTAGATGAGTTTAAACATTTGCCCAACATTTTGATGTTTGTTGATGATTACACCGATACTCGTTTAAATAGTTTATTTGAATAAACAAAAAAATGCTATGAGAAACTCATAGCATTTTTTGTTTGATTATTTACCTAATATCTTATTTGTACTTCTCATATAATGAATCATATTCTTTGTACTTAGCGTCATAAGCATCGTAGGCTTTAACGTCTTTGCCTTTAACTTTTTCTCTTTTATACATATAACTATTGGCTAACCATTGAACTGAATTCTTCAATATATTCTTAGTGGTTCTATCTGTAATATCAGCATCTTTATAAACAGTAAATGCTTTTTCTAACCAAGTGATGGTATTGTCTACTGCATCTAAAAGTGGTTTTTCTAAATCAGCATTTAGCTTTTTAATAGCATCTGTTTTTTCTTTAAACTTGGCATCGGCAGCAGCTTTTTTCTTAGGATCTTTTTCAGCAGGTGGTTTATTTGCATTTAATTCTTGTAATGCTCTTCTATTGTTATTTTGACGTTCTTCATAAATACCAAACTCATTGTAATAAATTACGCCTGCATTAAATGCTGCTATACCTAATTTGCCATCTTTCTCAAATGCTTTTTTAAATGCAGTTAGTGCTTTGTGTTCGTAACTTGATTTTAATAAACTATCAGCATCTACTTTGTCGTCTCTGCTTAAATCGGTAAACATTTGACCATACAAAAGATATTTTCTAGCACTTAATGTGCCGTTTGCGTCTTCTTTCTCAAATAAGGCAACTTTTTCTGCAGTGGTTAGGTTTTTGCCAATAAAATCAAATTCGTAATCGTCCCAATCGCCATCAGGATATAACTCTTTGGCAATATTCAAATACTTATAAAATTTCTCTGAATTTTTAATATTAGATGCATGTACCAAAATATAAGTATATGCATCTTGAAAATCTTTACCACCAATTCTTAAGTCGGCAAACTTTTCATAATAACGAGAAGCATCGGCTTCTCTTTTAGCATTTTGAGCTGCATACGCTGCATATAAAACTGTAAAAGTATCAATCTTGGCACCTGTTTTTTTCAAGTCATTTTTAACAATTACTTCGCCTAAGTAAGCGGTCTTTTCAAAAGTTACAAATGCAGAGTCCCATTCTTTGGCATCAAAAAATTTTCTACCTCCATTAAAGCTAGTTATATAAATTAAATCCAATGGTCTCCAAGCAACAGATTGATCAGCTACCATTTTATAGGTTGGGTCTAAGCTTTCATATTTTTTGAAGGCTTCTAGGGCAATATTATCGCAACCAGGATATTGGGGTCTCCAAGTTTCTGAAAAATACAACTCTCCATATATTCTAGCTTTCCATAACCAACCTTCGGCTTTTGCTTGAGCTTTGGGGTCAACCATTACTTTCTCAATTTCTACTCTTGCATTTTCAATTTGATTTAGAATAAATACAGTACTTACTTTTGAAAATTGTTTGTCTTGTGCTTGAGATGTGCTAATGCATATAGCCATTATTGCAAGCAGTAAAAACTTCTTCATACTTGAAATTTTAATTGTTATTATCGTTATTTTCTGTTGTTTCATCGGTTGAACTTTCGTTATTGGTTGGTTCATCCGAATTAGGTTGTTCGTTGCTTATTTCAGGTGATTGCTCACTTACGTCAGCACTTTCTTCTGTTGCTACCACTTCTTCTTCTTGTTCTTCAATTTTGGAAATTGCTGCGATGGCATCTTCTGCATCAACACGTATTAATGTTACTCCTTGTGTATTACGACCTGCTGTTTTAATACTTGCAATTGGTGTACGTAAAGTAATACCAGATTGACAAGTAATAATTAAATCTTCTTTTTCACTTACATCCATTATGCCAACCAATCTGCCTGTTTTTTCTGTAACGTTAATTGTCTTAACACCTTTACCACCTCTGTTGGTAATTCTATATACATCAACTCCATCTTCATCTACCAATCTTGTACGTTTACCAAAACCTTTTTCACTTACCACTAATACTGTTTTAGATTTGTCGTCTCTACTTACACAAATCATACCAACCACTTCATCAGTTTCATCATCTACTTCAATTCCTGCAACACCAATTGCACCACGACCAGTTGCACGAACCTTCTCTTCAGGAAAACGAATAGCTCTACCACTTCTTACGGCCATCATAATTTCACTATTGCCATCGGTTAGTTTAGCTTCTAGTAATTCATCTCCCTCGTTGATTGTGATTGCATTAACGCCATTTGCTCTTGGACGAGAAAAGTCTTCTAAATCAGTCTTCTTAATAATACCTCTTTTGGTACACAATACAATATAACGACCTTCAAGAGTTTCTTTCTTATCTAAATCTTTAACATCAATAATTGCTTTTACTTTATCGTCTTGTGGTAATTGCATTAAGTTTTGAATTGCACGTCCTTTACCTTGTTTTTCACCTTCAGGAATTTCATACACTTTCAACCAATAACATCTTCCTTTCTCTGTAAAGAATAGCATGGTAGTGTGTGTACTAGCAACAAATAAATGTTCTACATAATCTTCTTCTCTGGTTTTGCTGCCAACGGCTCCACGTCCACCACGTTTTTGTTGTCTGTAATCAGCAGCAGTAGTACGTTTAATATAACCTAAATGAGAAATGGTAATTACTACATCTTCTTCTTTAATAAAATCCAACATATTTACTTCATCGGCTAAATATTGAATTTCACTTTTACGAGGTTCACCAAATTTTTCTTTTACTTCAATTAATTCTTTTTTAATTAAATCGTAACGTAAATCTTCACTTGCCAATAATGCTTTTAAATGTGTGATGGTTTTCATTAAGCCATCAAATTCTTCAATAATTTTCTCACGTTCCATGCCTGTTAAGCGTTGTAAACGTAGTTCCATTATTGCCTGAGCTTGTTTTTCAGATAAACCAACGGCTTGAACATAATGTTCTTTGGCTTCTGGTGTAAACAAGGTTTCAGGTAAATGCCAATTATCGGCTATACTTTTTTCAATTAAACTTTTCTTTGCTTGATCTGGTGTTGCACTTGCACGAATAATAGAGATTGCTTCATCTAAATGATCTTTATCATTAATTACTTTTAAGTAACCTTCTAATAAATGGGCTCTTTCTTCGGCTTTCTTTAATTCAAATTTTGCTCTACGTATTACCACTTCCATTCTAAATTCTACGAACTCAGTAATTAAGTTTAATACATTGAATATTTTTGGACGACCCTTACTAATGGCAACATTGTTTATACCAAAGCTGGTTTGTAATTCGGTGTATTTGTATAGTTGATTAATGATAACATTGGCAACACCATCACGTTTTAAATCAACTACAATTCTTGTGCCTTCACGTTTGTTGCTTTCATTGTTTACATGGGCTACGCCTTCAATGGTTTTATCATTTACTAGTTGACCAATTTTATCAGTCAATCCATCTAAACTTACTTGATAAGGAACTTCTGTAATAATAATTTGTTCTCTGCCACTTGGCTTGGTATCAATAGTACATTTTCCACGAACAACTACTCTACCTCTACCAGTAAGCATTCCTTGCCTTACACCTTCCATTCCAAAAATTACACCACCTGTAGGAAAGTCTGGAGCTTTTACAAATTGTAAAATATCTTCAGCCGAAATTTCTTTATTGTCTATGTATGCAATACAGCCATCAATTACTTCACTCAAATTGTGAGGCATCATATTGGTTGCCATACCAACAGCAATGCCACTGCTTCCATTCACCAGTAATTGAGGAATACGAGTAGGTAAAACTGAAGGCTCAGTTAAACTATCATCGAAGTTGGATTGAAAATCGACGGTGTCTTTTTCAATGTCTTCTAACATTGCTTCGGCAAACTTTTGTAAACGAACCTCTGTATAACGCA
Source organism: Asaia bogorensis (assembly GCA_943371535.1). GTDB lineage: Bacteria > Bacteroidota > Bacteroidia > Chitinophagales > Chitinophagaceae > UBA1930. The sequence goes on from CALRVE020000003.1 coordinate 79,967, forward strand.
TAGCAGCTGGAGGATCACCATCTTGCGTACCAAAGTTACCTTGACCATCTACCATGGTATGACGCATGGTAAATTCTTGAGCCATACGTACCAAGGTATCGTAAATAGCACTATCACCATGGGGGTGATATTTACCCATTACTTCACCCACAATTCTTGCACTTTTTTTATAGGCTTTGTTGGAGTTATTGCCCAACTCGTTCATGGCATATAATACACGACGATGAACAGGTTTAAAGCCATCTCTTACATCAGGTAAAGCACGACCTACGATAACGCTCATCGAATAATCGATGTAAGCCGTTTTCATTTGTTCTTCAATATTCACTTGAATTACACGATCGTTGTCACTAGTTTGTTCAGGTAGTAAATTGTTATTCTCTTCCATTACTTTTTATGCAGATTATGCAGTATTTTTTTGTGGATGGCGAAGATACTTTTTAAAGGCTGAAAAACCTTATAAAATAAGGGTTAATTGGGTTGTTTTATCCACATTTTTAAGTTGAAATGTGATTATAAAATTGGAGAGTTATACTTCAACGATTTTGCAATTTTTATAAGTGATTAAAATGCTTTTTAGCCGACTATTTTTTAAAATTAGTGCATAAAAAAAGGTTCATTTTTTAATGAACCTTACGAAAAGTATTTTCTTTTTTTATAACTGAACTGTTGCACCTAACCAAGCCATTGTACCCATTCCATATTCTATCGCTAGTTCATCAATATTAAATTTGGGGGTATGTACATTGTGAATGATTCCTTTAGCTTCATTGCGAACACCTAGCCTAAAAAAGCAACCAGGAATTACTTGTGTGTAGTAGCCAAAATCCTCTGCACCCATTCGCATTTCAGTTTCCAGTACATTTTCTTTTCCAAAAAAATTATCTGCTTGTTTCCATGCTGCTGTAGTAAAAACAGGGTCATTATCAACTGTCGGATAACCAATATCAATATGCAAATCTAATTCGGCTCCCATGCCTTCTACAATGGCTTTTGATTGCTTAGTGATGAGTTCATGAGCTTTATAACGCCATACTTCATCCATTGCTCTAAATGTACCCATGAGTTTTACTTCACTAGGGATGACGTTAGTCGTATGTCCACCTTGAATAGAACAAATAGATAATACAGAAGGAGAAGTTGGATTGTTATTTCTAGAAATAATTTGTTGTAGAGAAACAATTAGTTGAGATGCAATTAAAACAGTGTCAGCAGTTAAATGAGGAGCTGCTGCATGACCACCTTTGCTTTTGATAGTGATATAAATTTCATCGGCACTGGCCATTACTCTTCCTTTTCTAAAACTGAGTTTACCTAAATCCAATCCAGGATGAACATGCATGCCAATAATACCTTGTGGTCTTGGATTTTCTAAAGCACCATCACGTATCATAAAACTTGCACCACCAGGATTTCTTTCTTCTCCAGGTTGAAAAATTAGTTTTACAGTTCCTTTCCAATCTTCTTTGGTTTCGTTCAAAATTTTAGCAGCACCCAATAAGCAGGTCGTATGTACATCATGACCGCAAGCATGCATCACTCCATCTTTGGTTGATTTATAAGCAACATCATTTTCTTCTTGTATTGGTAGTGCATCCATATCACCACGAAGTGCAATAACTCTTGTGTCAGGATTTTTTCCTTTGATGATTCCAACTACACCAGTAGTGGCCATTACTGTAAATTCAATACCAAATTCAGTTAACTTTTGTTGAACGAATTTACTGGTTTCAAATTCTTGATAACTAAGTTCTGGATTAGCATGTAAGTGATGACGAATAGAAATAAATTCGTCTTTATAGTTGTTTGATAGCTGTTGTATTTTTTGTTGCAACATATAGTTGAATTATTGGGGCAATTCGTCTTCAGGAGGTGGTGTATAATCGATAGCATCTTCAACAATATAAACACCTTGCGGAAAAAATTTATTCAAAGTCTTTCTATATTTTTCGGCATCTTCTCTTTTCAAAAAGTTACCAATACGAACTTTAAAATAAGGTGATTGAAACATAACATAAGTGTTCTCTTCGGGAAAACGATTTAACAAATCGGATTTAATTGCAAATGCTTTTTCTCTGTCGTTGGTGCTAATTACTTGAATTCTATAGCCTTTGTACTGACCCGTACTTGTAAGCATTGAGCTCCTCTTATTTACCAATATTTGTTTAGCTGTGAGCACATCCAAACGAGCATCTTTACGTACAATAATAGTGTCTTTTGCATTTACGGTACATGCAAAAAAAGAAACTACAATTAATAAAAAAAGTTTACTCATATATTTCAATTTACCCATGAATTAATTGGGTTTAATAACCTGCTTTTGCTCCACCAATATTTTCTATTGGATGCCAAGTGGTTTTAATTTCTTGTGTATCCATAATGAAATAAGGTGTTTCGGCTTCATCACTGTTCCATTTTACCGTATCGTAAAAAACTGCACGTTTAACATTCAAGGATGCTTTCTCTTGAATGAGTTTATGTGTTTGAACATCGCTTTCACAATAAATCATGGTATTTATATCCATATGGTCGGCAAAATATTTTGCCATTTCACTTGACTTGCCTGTCAAAATATTTATTACTCCCCCTGGAACATCACTTGAATTGATGACCTCAGCAAATGTTACTGCACACAATGGTTTTGTTTCACTTGCCAATACAATACAAGTATTGCCACCTGCAATTACAGGTGCTATTACAGAAACCATGCCTAACAATGAAGTAGCTTGTGGAGCAATGATACTTACTACACCAGTTGGTTCAGGTGTTGAGAAGTTAAAATGAGATGACGCAACGGGGTTTACACTTCCAAAAACCTGTTGAAATTTATCGCACCAACCTGCATAATATATTAATCTGTCGATAGATAAATTCACTTCTGCTTCAGCTTGTGCAGCAGTTGAATCTTGCTTCATTAACTCATCAATAAACTGGGCTCTTCTGCCTTCGAGCATTTCAGCTATGCGATACAAAATTTGTCCACGATTAAAAGCAGCTTTGGCACTCCAACCACCAAAAGCTCCACGAGCAGCTACAACGGCTTCACGAAAATCTTTTCTGCTGCTTAAGCAAACATTGGCCAATGGTTGACCTGCTTTATTTTTTGGTGTATAATATCTGCCACTTTCCGTTCTTGGAAACTGTCCACCAATATAAATTTTGTATGTTTTTAAAACTTCCAATCTTTTTGAAATTGTTGTTGCCATAAAATTAATTTTTGTTTCACGCAACGAGGCAACGAATGCCAAGAACGCAAAAAATAAGAACTATTTCAAAATCACAAGACGTTGCTATCGTTGCTTCCTTAGCATCGTTGCGTGAAAATTATTTCAAATATGCACCTAAACCATGCAATCCACCTTCTCTTCCAAAACCACTTTCTTTATATCCACCAAATGGTGAAGTTGGATCGAATATATTATACGTATTTGCCCAAATAACTCCTGCTCTTAATTTGGTAGTTAGGTTGAAAATTTTAGAACCTTTATCTGTCCATACACCTGCACTTAAACCAAATGGTGTGTTATTGGCTTTTTCAATCACTTCATCATCGGTTCTAAAAGTTTGTATGGTTAACACTGGACCAAAAATTTCTTCCTGTGCCAAACGACTAGATTGTGCCACATTGGTAAATAAAGTTGGACGAATGAAGAAGCCTTTCTTAGGCAAAGTACAAGCATGCTGATACATTTCTAATCCTTCTTTCTCTCCAATTTTTAAATATTTATGAATATTATCCATTTGTTGTTTGGAGTTGATGGCTCCAATGTCTGTGTTCTTGTCCATTGGATCACCTACAATTAAAGTAGATAAACGATCTTTTAATTTTTGCAATACAACATCATACACACTTTCTTGCACAAATAATCTTGAACCTGCACAACAAACATGCCCTTGATTGAAAAATATTCCGTTGATAATTCCTTCAACAGCTTGGTCTAATGGAGCATCATCAAAAATTATATTGGCAGCTTTGCCACCTAGTTCTAAGGTTACTTTTTTGTTGGTTCCTGCAACCGCACGTTGAATAATTTTACCCACATCGGTAGAGCCTGTAAAGGCAATTTTATTGATATCAGGATGATTAACAATAGCAGCACCTGTTGCACCTGCACCTGTGATGATATTCACCACACCTGGAGGTAAATCAGATTCCTGAATAATTTCAGCCAACTTCAAAGCCGTTAGTGGCGTGGTTTCTGCAGGTTTTAAAACAACTGTATTCCCTGTTGCTAAAGCTGGAGCAATTTTCCATGCAGCCATTAACAAAGGAAAATTCCAAGGAATAATTTGTCCTGCAACACCCAATGGCTGAATCTTTTTATTGGGAAAAGCATATTCCAATTTATCGGCCCAGCCTGCATAATAGAAAAAATGATTTGCAACAAGAGGTACGTCAACGTCTCTACTTTCACGAATGGGTTTACCACCATCTAATGTTTCAATCACTGCAAATTCTCTTGCACGTTCCTGAATCATTCGGGCTATGCGATAAATGTATTTTGCACGTTCCTTTGCAGGCATCTTGCTCCACGTTCTATCGTAAGCTGTTCTAGCGGCTTTCACAGCTTTGTCAACATCAGATGCATTGGCATCAGCCACTTCACTCAACTTTTCTTCATTGGCAGGGTTGATGGTATCAAAGTATTTTTTACTCAACGGCTTTTCAAATTTGCCATTGATGAATAAATCGTATTTCGGTTTTATAGTTGCCGAAGATTTACTTTCTGGTGCTGGTGCATACTCAATGTTAAAATCGAGTTTCACCGTATTATTCTTTTTTGCTGCTTTAGCCATAATGCTATGTTTTCACGCAACGAACGCAAAGTTTGCAACGTACGCTACGGTTAATTTAAAATATTGCAACGCAACGTAGCGTTCTTTGCTTTCGTTGTTTCGTTGCGTGAAAAATTAATCTATACTAAAATAATTGCTCGACTGATAAACCCCAGTTCTTTCTTTTTCTAACTGCATCAATACATCATTGGCTAAACTGCTTGCTCCAAAACGAAACCATTCATTGTTCATCCAATCTTTTCCCAATGTTTCTTGCAGCATTACCAAGTAATGTAAAGCCAATTTAGATTTACTAATTCCACCAGCGGGTTTCATAGCAATTTTTTTGCCTGTTTTATAATAAAAATCTCTGATGGCTTCTAACATCACCAATGTTACAGGCATGGTAGCAGCAGGAGAAATTTTTCCGGTAGATGTTTTAATAAAATCTGCTCCAGCGTACATAGCAATATCACTTGCTCTTCTTACTTTATCATAAGTTACTAATTCACCTGTTTCTAAAATTACTTTTAAACGGGCCGAACCACAAGCTTCTTTAATGGCTGCAATTTCATCGAACACAAAATTGTATTCACCTTCGAGAAATTTGCCACGGGAAATAACCATATCAATTTCATCAGCACCATTGGCAACAGCAAATTTTGTATCAGCAATTTTTACAGATTTTGGTGCTTGTCCACTAGGAAAAGCTGTTGAAACAGATGCCACTTTTACACCGCTATTTCCTAATGCCTTTTTAGCTGTACCCACCATGCTTGGATATACACAAACAGCGGCCACTGTTGGTAAACCTGGATAAGCATCATGTAAATGTTGGGCTTTATAGCATAACTGTTTTACTTTCCCTTCTGAATCTTTTCCTTCTAATGTAGTAAGGTCAATCATATTCAGCACCAACTTTAAGCCATTTAGCTTGGTTTCAGCTTTAATGCTTCTTGAAGTAAAACGTTTGGCTCTTTCTTCAACACCAACTTGATCTATTCTTGGCGATAAAGTGAAGTCGGGAATCGATGTATTTATAGCAACCATAATCGAGTTTTGTAAATATCAAATGTAAACGATTTTTTGTTAATTAAAGGCTTTTACCACGGAGTTTTGGAGTAAAGGAGTTACACTGAGAAAATTTGTTTTTTAGAAATAATTTTCTTTGTGAGAAAAGGTTAAAAAAGTTGAATATTGAACAGAAAGTTGAAGTGAGTGACACAACAAAAGCTCAATGCATATTCTTAGGCTAGTAACATAAAATTTTGACACAACCTTAAACCAATTATTTTTACAAAATACCATGGAAGATAAATTACAAATGTTTGAAAATAGGTTGCTGAAAGTGTATAAACACAAAAGCAAATTGGCTAAACGTCAGGGTATTACTTGTTACAGAGTGTATGATCACGATTTGCCTGAATTTCCTTTTTGTATAGAATTGTATGAAGACAAAGTTTATTTAGCTGAATATTTGCGTAGGCATGGAATGACCGATGAAGAGCATGAAGCATGGTTAGAAGCTTGTGTGGTAACCATTTGCAAATTGCTGGATGTGAAAGATGAAAATGTATTTATTAAACAAAGAAAAAGAAAAGCTAATAGGCATGATCAATACGAAAAAACTGCATCGAAACAAGAGTATTTTACAGTGATTGAAAATGGATTAAAATTCTTGGTGAACCTGACTGATTATTTAGATACTGGATTATTTTTAGACCATCGAATCACCCGTAAAATGGTATTTGATCAATGTGCAGGAAAACGAGTATTAAACTTGTTTGCTTACACAGGTTCTTTCTCTGTTTATGCTGCTGCTGCAAAAGCTGCAAGTGTTACTACGGTTGATTTAAGCAAAACTTACCTGCAGTGGGCAGAAGATAATTTTGCTATTAATTTATTGAAAGATGAACAGCGTTATCAGTTTATTCATGCTGATGTAAAACAGTACTTAAAGACTTTACAGCCAGATAGTTTTGATGTGGTAATTATGGATCCGCCAACGTTTAGTAATAGTAAACGCATGAAAGACATATTAGATATTCAGAGAGATTATGCTGAATTATTAAACGATGTTTTACAAGCTGTGAGTACAGGTGGAACTGTTTATTTTAGTACGAATTATACTAAGTTTATTATGGAGGCTGATAAGATACTTGCGTCAGGTGTGAAAGATATTACCAGAGCAACAACGCCCTTTGATTTTGAAGGAAGATTGAAAAGATGGTGTTATAGGATTGATAAATAAACACGAATTCATCGAATTACACTAATTACACGAATTATTGAACACAAATGAAAGGGATTGGATGGATTTGCACTGATTTTTTATTACACGAATTTTACGAATTACTCGAATTACACGAATTGAATTGATTTATACAGCTTTTTATTACAAAAACTATTAAACTAACTAAACTATTAAACTCTAAACTTCAAACTCATAATCTCTTTCCACCAAACAGATTCTTGTTTTATAATGACTGTACCATTTTTCTCTACCCAATTGTTGGGCAATTAAATGTTCGGAAACTTGTTTCCAATTTTTGATGTCTTCTACACTTTGCCAATAGCTGATGGTAATTCCAACAGATTCTCTTGCACTTTCATGACCTAAATAACCGGGTTGTTGTTGTGCTAATTCAACCATTTGTTGGGCTATTGTTACATAACCTTCATCAACTTCTGTTCTTATTGAAGTGAAGATAACTGCATAGTATGGAGGTTTGGGAGTTTGGGCTATCATTGGGTAATAATTGGGATTAGGAATTTGGAGTTAGGGATTGTTTTTCTTGTGCTAAAGCAATAAACTTTTCATGTAATTTCAAGACTTGTAGTATAAGCAACTGCTGTTCATCGTTTACAATTACAAAATCGCAGAGTTTCATTTTAAGATTGGCATCTATTTGTTTACTCATTCTGTTTAAAACATCATGTCTGCCAACCTGATCTCTTTCCATTACACGTTTTAACCGTAAGGCTTGTGGTGCATGCACTCCAATTACAAAATCTAATCCAGCTGCACTTCCTGCTTCAAACATAAGAGCAGCTTCTTTAATAATGTAAGGTGCTGTTTGTTTTGCTGCCCATTGTAAACCTGCTTCAATTGTTGCAGGATGCACAATGGCATTGAGTTTTTCTAGTTTATAAGTATCCACAAAAACAATAGATGAAAGATGCTTTCTGTTTAATTTTCCATCAATGAAGACTGCTTCACCAAATTCTTCAATTAATTGTTGTTTTACAATCGCATTGCCTTCCATTAATTTTTTTGCTTCACTATCTGCATCAAAAACAGGGATACTCAATACTTTGAAAATATTGGTGACAGTGCTTTTGCCACTACCTATTCCACCTGTGATACCTATTTTAAGCATACTTTTTTAAAAACTAAAATTGAAAAAACTAAAAACTAAAGGTAGAAAAATTAAAAACTAAAATTGAAAAAAACTAAAATGAAAAAAACTAAAAACTAAAGATGAAAAAACTGAAACTATAAAAATTGCATCGATTGTATTTAAACTAAAAAGTTCGAATGAATATCTCACTCGAACTTTCAGTTTATATATTTCTCAGACTCTTTTATTTTGCAGTTGCTACTTTATTAATTGCAGCACTCCACTCTAAACTAATGGCACTTCTTTCAATTTTAATGTAGCTACCCGGATTCACTTCTAACTGTAAAGTATTGTCGTCATTTACTTTATTTACAGTACCGTGGATACCAGCAATAGTTACAATTTTATCGCCTTTTTGTAGGTTGTCAATAAACTTCTTTTGTTCTTTTGCTTTTTTTGCTTGTGGGCGAATCATAAATAACCAAAATACCAAAATGATACCACCCATCATTACTAAAGATACCCATTGGCTTCCTGGTTGATTTGGATTTGCCATTAATAAAATGCCATGTAAATGTTGCATGTTTGTTTCTATTTATTGTTCAAAAATATTGGTTTTATTTTTTTGTTTACTTTTTATTTACAGTTCCTGTAAACATTAACTTATGCTCAGTGCCGTTAACTGTATTGGTTTTAACCATGATGTATTTATGTACTTCGCCCATTTGATTTTTGCTATCAAATACTCCATTAATCCATCCTTCTTTACTTGGTTCTATGGCTTCTTTTGTGTAATCGGGAGTTGTACAGCCACAACCTGCTTTTACTTCTGTTAGGTATAAAGGTTTAATACCAATGTTCTTGAATTTAAACTGAACCTGAATTTGAGCTCCTTCTTCAATAGTACCAAAATTGTACACACTATCTATCCATTGTATTTGTGTGAAGTTGGCTGTATCGGCAGCAATTTTTTGCAATTCGCCAATATCTTTTGTATTGGGTTGATTGTTTTTTTTGTTACCACATGAACTTAATAAAAACAGCAGTACAAATGAGTAAGTAAAATTTTTCATTGATAAAAAAGTTTAGTGTGTTCTCTTTTTAAAATCAACTTTATTAATTTTTCCTTGGGCTAATAATTCCTTGTGCAAATTATCTAAAATACCGTTTACAAACTGTCCACTTTGTGGTGTGCTGTAATCTTTTGCTAAATCTATGTACTCGTTGATAGTAACTTTTGTTGGTATGGTTTCAAAATACAATAATTCACAAACGCCCATTTGCATAATTAGCATATCTAGTAATGCAATTCTATCGCTGTCCCAGTTTTTCAATTTAGGTTTAATGAGTTCAAGAGCATAATCTTTTTTATCAATCATGCTGATTAATAAATTCTTTGCAAAACTCCATTTTTCTGGAGTGGTCATTTGTTGAATATTCTGCGTTGGTTTTTGTAAAAAATTATTAATGAGTTGTTGCATCATTTCGCCATCGTCGTCCCAATTATTAAAGTGTTCTTCTATTTGTTCTTCAAAATTGGCATTCGGCAACAAAAGTGCGTTAAAAATAAAATCAAGAATATCTTTATCTGTTTTTTTATCTCTACTTTGTTCGTTAATGTAAGCTTTGTATTCGGTGGTTTCGGCTAATTGTTGATAGAGTTTTCTAATTAAATCTTTATCAGCTAAGTGTTGAGGCTTATCGCTTTCAAGTGCTTTTTTATACGACTCATTTTCTAAAATTTGCCACAATAATAAGTTGCCAGCAATTTTTGTATTTACGTTTAAATCGTCAAAATTGGGAAGGTTTTTTGCAGCTCTGTTTCTAGCATCTGTTTCAGCATATCTAGCAACTTCAGTAATACAATACAGTAAGTAAACAAATAACTCTCGGGTTCTATCTAATTTTTTTTGTAACTCAATTACGGGGTCTTTAAAAAGTTTTGTATCTCCACTTGTTTCAATGATATACAATAACTGCATTACTTTAACCCTAATATTTCTTCTACTAATCATTCGAAAAAGAACTTTATTTTAAGGCTGCGAAAGTATCGGAAATAAATGTAAAAATGGTTATTAATTTAAGCTATTCTTCAATTTTAGCATTCGAAGTTTTGTTATGCTATTTGCAGTAAATGATGATTCTTATTCGTTACAAACAGATATAGCAATAGAAATCTTACTTTAGTAGCATGATTCAACAATGGACCAATTGGCGTACACTTTTAACAATTGCTGCGATTTGTATTGTTAGTGGAACTATATATTATTCTAATTATCTAGCACGAAAAATTGCTAGTGACGAACGTATTAAAATTGAACAATGGGCAGAAGCTGTAAAATCGAATAGTGATCCAACGATAACAGAAACCAATTTAACTGGCAGAATATTAGCTGAAAATAGTATTGATATTCCTATTATAGTGGTGAACGAAAGTGATAGTTTATTAGACTTTCGAAATTTAGATTCTACCAAAATATTAACTCAAAAAAACTATTTCAATCAGCAAATTGAATTATTTCAATCGCTTAATAAACCTATTATTTGGAAGAACCCTTTAGATAGTACTCAAATAAATAAAGTGTATTATGGCAACAGTGCATTGTTGAATGAAGTAAAATATTATCCCATTGTACAGTTGTGTATTGCAGCTCTATTTATTATCATAGTTGCAGTTGCTCAGCACACCAATTATAAAAGTACTCAAAACCAAGTGTGGGCTGGTTTAGCAAAAGAAACTGCCCATCAATTAGGTACACCTGTTTCTAGTTTACAAGGTTGGATTGAAATGTTAAAAGAAGTAAACGGAAACGATAAAATTGTACCCGAATTACAAAAAGATGTACAACGTTTACAACTTATTTCAGATAGATTTGGTAAAATTGGAAGTACCCCACAGCTAGAAGAAAAAGATATTGTTGAGCAAATAAACTACATGGTAGATTATATTAAAAAACGTGCAGGGGCTAAGGTGAAATTTGATTTAATAAGCCATTCGGCTGAACCAATTATTGGCATGATTTCGCCACCATTATTTGATTGGGTAATTGAAAATTTGTTGAAAAACGCATTAGATGCAATGGATGGAATTGGAGCTATAAAAGTGGACGTAAAAGATGAAACTGCTCAAATCACTATTGATATTGCCGATAGTGGCAAAGGCATTGCTAAACAACATATTGCTAAAGTTTTTAAACCCGGTTTTACTACAAAAAAACGTGGATGGGGGCTAGGATTAACGCTTACTAAACGTATTATTGAACAATACCATAAAGGGCAAATTACTGTATTACACAGTGAGGTTGGCGTAGGTACTACATTTAGAATTGTCTTATCGAAGTAGCGAGTGATAAAATATAAAAAAAGCTTTGATACTTGCATATCAAAGCTTTTTTATTTGGGCGGTGAGAGAGGGATTCGAACCCTCGGTACAGTTTGACCCGTACGGCAGTTTAGCAAACTGCTGATTTCAGCCACTCATCCATCTCACCTACCTATTACCTTTCTGCTATAATGAAAGGGCTGCAAATATAAACGCCAATTGGGAATTACCAAATAATTTGTTGAAAAACTAAAAAACAAAAAATTAAAAACTAAAAAGGGAAAAACTAAAAATGAAAAAAACTAGAAACTAAAAAAGAAAAGTCTAAAAACACACAATATAATTATTGAGTTTTTAGACTTTTATAAAGTAAAATATTTTTAAAAATTACATGGCAGCCAATTGCACTTTTTGCGTAAGCTCCATTACATTTTCTCTAAAAATAGTGTCGGTATCCATTAAATCTTTTACAGTTTGGCAAGAATGTATAACAGTAGTATGATCTCTTCCACCAAAATGTTCTCCAATAGTTTTTAAAGAGTTTTTAGTAAATGCTTTTGCCAAGTACATGGTAATTTGACGAGCCTGAACAATTTCTCTTTTTCTTGTTTTGTGCAACAACCTTTCGTAAGGAACATCAAAATATTCACATACCATTTTTTGAATAGCATCAATGGTAATTTCTTTACTACTTGTTTTAACAAAGTTTCTTAATACTTTCTTCGCTAATTCTAAATCAATATCTTTTTTATTTAAAGAAGATTGAGCCAATAAAGAAATTAATGCACCTTCTAATTCACGAACATTGGTGTTAATATTATAGGCTACATATTTAATTACTTCTTTTGGCATATCTAAACCATCGTTCTTCATTTTACGCTCCAAAATTTCAATTCTGGTTTCGTAATCGGGTACTTGTAAATCGGCACTTAAACCCCAACGAAAACGGCTTAACAAACGTTCTTGCATGCCATCTAAATCTTTTGGTGCTTTATCGCTTGTTAATACCAATTGCTTACCACTTTGGTGTAAATGATTGAAAATGGCAAAAAAAGCATCTTGGCTTTTTTCTGCTCTAGCAAAAAATTGTACATCATCAATAATTAATACATCTATTAATTGGTAGAAATGTATAAAATCATTGATTGCATTGTTACGGCTATGATCTTGAAATTGATTGATGAATTTTTCGCTACTAACGTATAGTACTACTTTGTTAGGATTACTTCTTTTTACATCATTACCTATTGCTTGAGCCAAGTGCGTTTTTCCTAAACCTACACCACCATAAATCACAAGTGGATTGAATGAGTTAGCTCCAGGTTTTTCAGCAACTGTTTTACCTGCTCTTCTAGCAACTCTATTGCAATCACCTTCAATAAAACTATCGAAAGTATACATGGCGTTTAGCTGTGGATCGATTTGCATTTTTTTCAAGCCTGGAATAACAAATGGATTTTTCACAGGATTATCTATTACCAACGGAAAATTCATTTCGTTGTTGCTAAAGGTTTTCATGCCACTAGCAGGTAAATCCATACTACCACTTCTTCCATTACCACTATCTACCATTATTCTATATTCTAGTCTTGCTTCTTTACCCAATTCTCTTTTTAAAGTTTTGGCTAAAAGGTTTACGTAATGTTCTTCTAAGTACTCATAAAAAAATTGGCTGGGTACTTGAATCATTAACACATTTGTTTTTAATTCTACGGGGGTAATCGGTTCGAACCAAGTTTTAAAATGTTGCCATTCTACGATGTCTTTAATTATTTTAAGACAGTTAGACCAAACGGATTCAGCAGTTTTTGACATACAGTAATCGAATATTATATAGTAAGTTAAGGTTGTTTGCTACTTTCTAAAGTTACCATTAATTTATCACATGTGTATATGTTAATAAAATTATTTGGTAGGGGATGCAATATGTGCAATTAAAGTTGAAAAAAAAATTTTTTATTCACTTGCTTTTTTCCCTAATTATAACAGTATTTGAATTTGCCAAATTTTTCTTTGAAAATTTCCCAAAATTATAGTCTAATCTTCCTAGCTGAATACCACCCCAACCAACTTGATTTACCAATGTTAATCCTCCCTTACGATTGGTGTATTTCCTAGGTTCTGTGAAAAAACGGTGGGTATGTCCACCAATAATTAAGTCAATATCGTAACACTCTTTTGCCAATATTTCATCACTCAGCTTATCGTCAGAATATTTATCTCCTAAATGCGAAAGACAAATGATTAATTCGCAACCTTGTTTTTTTAATTCTGCAGCCGTTTTATTGGCACATTCAATGGGGTTTTTATAAACTGTATTTCCAAACAAATTATCTGGTATTAATCCTTTTCCTTCAATACCAATACCTAATATTCCAATTTTAATATTACCCTTTGTAATTATTTTATATGGAACAGATTTGCCTTCCATTGGTGTATTGGTAAAATCATAATTACAAACAATAATTGGGAAATTTGCGTGGTTAAGTTGTGTAGCAAAATTTTCTAATCCTGCATCAAAATCGTGATTGCCCATTGTAGCTGCATCGTAGCCCATTAAACTCATGGCTTTAATTTCAGGTTCGCCTTTATACATATTAAAATAAGGGGTGCCTTGAAAAATATCACCAGCATCTAATAATAAAATATTATCTGCTTCGGCTCTTATTTCTTTTATAATAGCAGCTCTAGCAGCAACGCCACCCATTCCTGCATTTCTACTACCATCTTGTGGAAAAGGGTCAATTCTGCTATGTACATCGTTGGTATGTAAAATGGTTAATTTTCTTGCTTGATCTGCTGCAAAAACATTTGTAGGTATTAAAGAAGATGCCAATAACGCACCACTTGCAAATGTTGTTTCTCTTAAAAATTTTCTTCTATCCATAGTTATAAAAAAAATAATTTAATTAGTAAGTAACTCTTCCTTCTAATTTCCAATCTATTGGTTTGCCTTGCTTAGTAATTTGTTGTATAAATTCTATTAATGCATCTCTTAATAAATAACCATTGTTTAGTTGTGGTAAAGCTTTCAGCATTTCACAATCATCGCCACCGTTAGCAATATAATCGCTGTTGGCAATAATATAAATTGCATCATCTTCAATTGGTTTTCCATCAATAAAAATTTGCTCAGGTTTCTTTTCTTTTATTTTCATGGTTAATCCACTCAAAGGCCATCCGCCTCTATCGGCAACTTTTAAAAGAAATTGTTTAAAAATACTTCCTTTTACTTCTTGTATTACTATTAAGTTATCAAACGGCATTAATTCGTAAATTTTACCAACTGTAATTTCTCCTTTTGGAATATAAGAACGTATGCCACCATAATTAATAAATGCAGCATCTACTTTTTTGTCAAAACGTTTTTCTGCCATGAGTCGCATACAATCGGCCATAAAATTTCCTAATTCACTTTCGGGTTGTTTTTTGCTTAATCCTCTTGTAGAAAAACCTATAACCGTATTCATAGTTTTATGAATGCTATCACTGTAAGGAGCAAGCATGGTTAATACTGTTGTATCTCTGTTATTTTGTTTTTCAATTTTGTAACCTTTAAAACTAACAGTGGTAACTTGTTGTTGTGGTTTACAAGAAGCTAAAATGCAAATGCTAATAATAGGAATAAAATATTGTTTTATCATGGCTGTAAATGGAAAAATTGAAATTACAATTTAATACTGCAAAACACCCGATTTTTTTTTATTTATTTAAAATAATTAAACCCTATTTTCGATGCCATTAAAACAATTGTATGAGTTACGAAATAACCGGAAAACTAGTTGCAAAATTTGATGTTGTACAACGTACAGAAACATTTAAAACCAGAGAATTTGCTATTGAAAAATCAGAAGATATTAATGGCAGAATCATAACCAATTATGTAAAATTTCAATGTACACAAGATAGAACTAGTATGATTGATAGATTTAACATTGGCGATGATATAAAAGTACAATTTAACATTAAAGGAACTAAGTGGAATAAAAACGGAGTAGATAATTACATTACCAATTTAGATGCTTGGAGAATTGAAACAGTTAAACTAGGCAATGAAGGAACCCCCGCAGATGCTCCTCCAGATTTTGTACCTAGTGAAACACCAGGTGAAGCAATAGATGATTTGCCATTTTAAGTTGAATAAATTTTTTACAAGCTTTGCATTTTGCAGAGCTTTTTTAGTACAATTTTTATAGGATAAACACCTATCAAACTATGCAACAACAAATTACTTTAAAATTAAAGCCAGAAGAGGCTGTTAACAATGCCATAATACAACAATACATTGCAGCAGCACTTGCTATTCAAGAAAATTCAATTACTGGTTTTTATACATTAAAACAAAGTATTGATGCAAGAAGTAGACAACAAGTTTGGATAAATATTACCCTACAAACTTTTATTGATGAACCTTTTATAAACAGAAAAGTTGCATTCATCGATTTTCCCAATGTTCAACAATCAAAGCATACAGTAATTATTGTTGGTGCAGGTCCGGCAGGAATTTTTGCTGCCTTACAATTAATTCAATTGGGTATAAAGCCCATCATTATTGAAAGAGGAAAAGATGTTAGAGCTAGAAGAAGAGACCTTGCAATATTAAATAAAGAAGGCATTATCAATCCTGAAAGTAATTATTGTTTTGGTGAAGGTGGAGCTGGAACATATAGTGATGGAAAGTTATATACTAGAAGTAATAAACGTGGCGACATCAATAGAATCTTAAACCTTTTTGTACAGTTTGGAGCCGAAGAAAAAATATTGGTAGAAGCTCATCCACATATTGGTACCAATAAATTGCCACATATCATTACTGCTATGAGAGAGCAAATTATTGCTAGTGGAGGTGAAGTGTTGTTTGAAAAAAAGCTTGTAGATTTTATTATTGAAAATGATTCATTAAAAGGAATAATTACTGCCGATGGCGATAAATTTTTTGCCCATGCTGTAATACTAGCAACAGGCCATAGTGCTAGAGATATATTTGAATTATTGCATCATAACAATATTTTAATTGAAGCCAAGCCATTTGCTTTGGGTGTACGTATTGAACATCCTCAAAGTATTATTGATGCTGCTCAATATCATTTGAATTCTTTTAACAATACTTGTTCAAGAGGCGATTATTTGCCACCTGCATCTTACAGTTTGGTAGAACAAGTGCAGGGTAAAGGTGTATTTAGTTTTTGTATGTGCCCTGGTGGAATTATTGCACCTGCAGCAACCAATGTCAATGAGCTAGTGGTAAATGGTTGGAGCCCTAGCAAAAGGAACAATGCATTTGCAAATAGTGGCATGGTGGTGAGCGTTGAAATAGCTGATGCTGTTGAAAGTTTAAAAAAATCTAGGTATCCAATAGTAAAGAATATAGATGTCAATAACCCTTTGTTGTTAATGGAATTTCAAAAAATGGTGGAAGAAAAATCATATACTGCTGGTGGAGGAAAATTTGTTGCTCCTGCTCAACGGGTGGTTGATTTTTGTAACAACAAAGTATCCAATAATTTACCCAATTGCTCTTATTTGCCAGGCATTACATCGGCCAATATGAACAATGTTTTGCCCAACTTTATTTACACTCGTTTACAAGAAGGGTTAAAAGCTTTTGGTAAACGTATGAAAGGTTATTATACCAACGAAGCTATTGTTGTAGCAACCGAAAGTAGAACATCATCGCCTGTAAGAATACCAAGAGATGCAATTAGTTTACAACATCCTCAAATAAAAAATTTGTATCCCTGTGCTGAAGGTGCAGGTTATGCTGGTGGCATTGTAAGTGCTGCTATGGATGGTGAACGTGTAGCTCAATCTATTGCTGCACAAATAAAAAAGTGATGAATGTTTATTCATCACTTTTTTATTTATTGGGTGTGCAAAATTTATCTAGCAAAGGGAATTGAGCCAGTAAAACCTATCATCATTAATCCTAATGCCACAAATGATGCTACAATAATCATTAATATAAATGTAATCAAATAGTATCTTCTTAGGTTACTAAAACTTTCGGTTAATAAACCTTCATCGGCTGTTGAAAGTGCTTGTGATAATTTATTTGCGAAATTTAATAATAGCACATTTAAAAATACCGTTATGCCTGTGCCAATAAGTTCACCAAATATGGAATTGTTTTTAAATGCTGTAAATAATTGTAATCCTTGTGTTATAAAAGCTATAATAGCACAAATTTTTGCCCATTTGGCAACAGATTCCATGTTTTCTTTTAACGCAGGAGAAATACTTAAACCTTCGAATATGCTTGATTGATTGTTTTCCATTGTATTAATTTAAAAAAGTAAATAAATTGCTAATTGCTCCAATAATCGAAAATATACCTGTAACAATTAAATAGGTTTTAAACGAATTAAATCCTTCTTCTAATGCATTTTGGTCTTGGTAAGTAGTTGCTTTAATTAGGTTGTTACCAAATTTATACAGCAAATTAATGTACAGCATTAGTAAAAGTCCAATTACTAATGCTATAACTGGCAAAACAATTCCCATTGATCTGTTATCAATTAATTCACTAATATTTTCTGGGAGAAATTCTTGTAGTAAATATTTTGCAACAATGCCAGCAAAAGCTATAAACAAAACTACAATTGCTATCAATACGCCAAATATTAAGGATACTCTTTTAGCCCATTTACCTATGGCATTTAATTCATTGGCAGCCATATTGTCGATACTAAAATCGAAAAGAGAAGATTGTTCATTTTCCATATACAGTTATTTTGTATGGGAAAAGTATTCATTCTATTAATAGTAAACAAATAATTGTTGAAACGCATGTAAATATTAATACACTAAATCTTCATAAGCTGCTTGAAGCTCATTATACGCATGTTGATCTTTGGCATCTTTTGCAGCATTCATGCCTTTCTCGTACCACTCAATAGCTTCTTGTGTTGCTCCATTTCGTTCTAATAACTTCGCTAAATGGTAGTAACTACCAACATAGTTGGGCGATTGAGTGAGTATTTTTTCAAACAATGGTTTTGCTTCGGCATCATTGTCAATTTTAATGTATTCTAATGCCAAAGCATGTAATAAAAAGTTATCGTTAGGGTTGGTTTGTAAGAAATCTATGATGCGTTGTATTCTATCCATAAACCAAAGGTAAATGAGTGTGTATTATTTATAGAACAATTGTACCAGCATTTTTGAGATGAATGTTTGCAGAGTGAACATTGAACTCAATCAACTATTTTTACCAATACCCAAGAACGGTTTCATTAATGTAAATCATCTAATTTTTATAGATTAATTATTTGTTCAGGCAAGTTGAATTAGGTTATGTAGCTGAAGAGTGCGACGCCACAACAGCATCATTGATGTACTAAACTTGGGTACAAAAAATAAATTAAACAATTGAAGTTAGAAACTGTTTAAGAATTTGGGTGTATGAAAAAATGCTTTATTGTTTCTGTCAATGAGATGTTAGTTTAATTATTAAAAACCATTTGTAAACAAATGATTTTTAATTTGACCACAAAGGCATAATGACCACAAAGAGAAAACTTCGTTTTCTTTTCTTAGTGCCCTTTGAGCCTTCTTGGTTAACATGTCATTCCTGTCTGCCGTCAAGGCAGGCTCAAAGAGCTTTTATGCGAAGCGAAATTGTTTACTTAAAAGACATAACATAAATAAAAAAAGAATGAATATTAGTAAGATTATAACATTGGGTCAGTTAAAAAAAAGTGGCTATAAAACTTTGTCGGTGAAAGATGAAGTGAGGAAAAATCTGATAGGTAAAATTCAAGCTAAGGAAAACCCTTTTACTGGAATTATTGGTTATGAAGACACCGTAATTCCTGATACAGAAAGAGCTTTGTTGAGTAGGCATAATATTTTGTTTTTGGGTTTACGTGGACAAGCAAAAACCCGTATGGCAAGGCAAATGGTAGATTTATTGGATGAATATATTCCTGTAATTGCAGGCAGTGAAGTAAATGATGATCCTTTGAATCCGTTGAGCAAATATGCAAAAGATTTAATTGCTGAACATGGCGATGAAACACCTATTCATTGGGTGCATAGAAAGGAACGTTATGGAGAGAAATTAGCAACACCCGATGTAAGTGTGGCTGATTTAATTGGAGATATTGATCCTATAAAAGCAGCAAACTTAAAATTGAGTTTTGCCGATGAACGTGTGATACATTATGGTATTATTCCACGTAGCAATAGAGGCATTTTTGTAATTAATGAAATCCCCGATTTACAAGCAAGAATTCAAGTGGCTTTGTTTAATATTTTAGAAGAAGGCGATATTCAAATTCGTGGATTTAAGTTACGAATGCCATTGGATATTTTATTTGTGTTTACTGCAAACCCTGAAGATTATACTAATCGAGGAAGTATTGTTACACCTTTAAAAGATAGAATTCAAAGTCAGATTTTAACACACTATCCAAAAACCATAGAAGAGAGTTTAGCCATTACCGAACAAGAAGCCAATATTTTACCAGAACAACAAGATAAAGTTGCAGTGAGTGATTTGGTAAAACGTTTGGTAGAACAAATTGCCTTTGAAGCAAGAAGCAATGAATATGTTGATAAGAAAAGTGGTGTAAGTGCAAGACTAACTATTGCTGCGTATGAAAATATTGTGAGTAGTGCCGAACGTAGAGCTATTATTAATAATGAACAACAAACACAGGTTTGGATAAGTGATTTGGTGGGAGTAATTCCATCGTTAACAGGCAAGATTGAATTGGTGTATGAAGGTGAGCAAGAAGGCCCATATCAAGTGGCTGTGAATTTAATTGATAAAGCAATTCGTACTTTGTTTGTGCAGTATTTTCCTAATCCTGAATTGGCTAAAAAGAAAAGAGCTACAGGTAAAAAAAGTGTAGAAGAAAAGCCAGATGAAAATCCGTATAAACTGATTACACGTTGGTTTGATGCAGGGAATCATTTAGATGTTTTGGTAGATATGAAAGACGAAGAAAAAATACAAGCATTGTATAAAGTAGATGGATTGTTTGGGTTAGTGAAAAAATATTTTCATGCAGCTGGCGATAAAGAAAATGCTTTGTTGATGGAGTTTGTATTGCATGGGTTATCTACCTACTCATTAATTAGCAAGAAAATAATTGAGGGTAGAATTGAGTTCAAAGATTTAATGGGCAGCATGATGAATTTAAACTCTATGAACTTTAGTGATGATGAATTAGAAGAAGACGATTTTAGATAGATATTAAAAAAAGCATTTTCCTTGGTTGTTATATTTCAAGCAATATAACAACCAAGGAAAATTTTATCTTAGCTTCTTTTGAGGATTTTCATAGTTCAATTATCTCAATATTGTTAGGGTTCCAGTCATAACTTTTGCTCCACTCTTTGGGTTAATCACATAATAGTAAACACCAACTGGTAAAGGTTTGCCTTTATAGGTACCATCCCATGATCTTGCATAACCATTACTGCTGTAAACGGTTTGACCGTTTCTATTAAACACATCAACGGTTGCTCCAACATAGTTATTTAAATAGGTAATATCCCAAGTGTCATTAATACCATCACCATTGGGTGAAAATGCATTTGGTATAATGGGTGTTCTTAATAGCAATACTCTTACTGTATCGCTAGCAGCACAACCACCTGTACCTTTAACAGTTAAAGTATACAAACGATCTGCTAGTGGAGTACTGGTTGGTCTTAATAAAGTATCATAATTTAAGTACAAAGAAGGCGTCCATTTGTAAGTTAAATTAGTGCCACTCACAGTTGGTTGTAATTGTACAGTTCCACCTTGTAATACCCATAAATTAGCTCCTGCATCTACCACAGGATAACTGTTTACCTTAACAGGTTTAACTTTAGTGTTGCTTTTACAACCTCTATTGTCTACATGGAAATAACTTACGTTATAAGTACCTGAACTTGCATATCTATGCGTTGGATTAGTAGCAGTTGAAGTATTGTTGTCTCCAAATACCCAACTTCTCGATGTTACTGCACCAACTGATGCACTTACAAAACGAATACTATCGTTCAAACAAACTTCTGCAGGCACTGCATTAAAATCTGCTACAGGTTCAGCATATACTGCTGTTAGTATTTTAGTGGTGTCTTTAGTACAGTTATACTGACTTCTAACAGTTAATTTAACCGTAAACGGTCCGGTTGAACTATAGTTATGTGTTGGATTTGGAAGCGTAGAACCAGCAGTATTATTCGGGTTTCCAAAATCCCATGTATATGTTGGATTTGCATCATCAGCAACAGTAGATAGGTTGGTAAATGTTGCTGCACCTGTTGGCAAGCAAACTGCTGTTGGTAAATTAAAGTTGGCAAATGGTCGGCTTCTAACCACTAAAGGTTTGGTTCCAGTTGCAATACAATTGTTGCCATTTCTAACAGATAAACTTACTGTGTAATTACCTGCAGTTTGATAAATATGAGTGGTAGAAGATCCTGTTCCTGTGGATGAATTGCCAAAGTTCCAACTCCAATTACTCAATGCACCACCATTAGCAGTAGAATTATCGGTAAATGTGATAGCCGATTTTTCACAATTCAAAGTACCAATGGTAAAATCTACAGTTGGTAATTGCCAAACTGTAACATTAGTTGTATCAGCATCTTTACAACCATTATTTGCATTATAAGTACCAATTATTTGGAAGGTGCCAACTCCAGCTGTTAATGGATTGAATGTATTGCCACTCACTCCAGTTCCTGTATAAGTAAAACTACCCGGCAAACTGGTTGTTTCGTTAAACTGTGTAATATTGAATGTGCTTGCATTTGCACAAACATTTGGTAAAGCAGTATGTGTTACATTAGGTGTTGGATTAAGTGTAATATTATGTGTTACTGGTGAACTGATACAACCTTTATCGCTGGTTACAGTTAAGGTTACAGTTTTAACCCCTGTTGTAGTATAAGCATGTTTTGGGTTTTGTAGGGTTGACGTAACTCCACCTCCAAAATTCCAATTCCATTGTGTAACTGTATTTCCTGAACCTCCATTACTTGATGCACTGCTGAATTGTATTGAATCTCTTAAACATGCATTAGATGGTGCAGTAATTACAGCAGTAGGTAACTGGTAAATTGTAGATGAAAGAGCTTTGGTAATATTATCGGTACAACCATAATTATTTAAGGTTACTGTTAAGCTAACATTAAAAGGACCTGTTGAAGTATAAATATGTGAAGGGTCTTTTGCTGTACTAGTATTTGGATTGCCAACAGTTGCATTAGGGTCATTAAAGTTCCATAAATAAGTAACGCCTGTTACAGGGGTACTTAAGTTGGTAAACTGCATACTTCCACCTAAGCAAATACCAGGCGGTGTTTGAAAGTTCACAACTGGTTTTGCAATCACTACAATATTTGTGTCTTGAATTACACTTTGACAACCAGCTGCATTTTTTATATATAGTTTTACATTATATGTTCCAGCATTGGCAAAAGTGTGTGAAACTGGAGCTGTAGGAGAAGTGCCTGTAACAACTGTATTCGGAGTTCCATCGTTCCAATCCCAAACCCACTCAACAGCATTTGAGCTAGATAAATCATTGAATGTAACAGATTCACCTGCACAAATAGTGTCTTTTGAAGCTAAGAAATTTGCATTCAAATTGAATGATAAATCTACAAACACACTATCTTCTGAAAAACAACCAACACTATTAATGGTTTTTAATTTTGCCCAGTAAGAACTAACACCTGAACTTAAGGGAGGATAAACATGTGGATTAGGTACAGGATTTGGATTTGAAGTATTGGTAGAAGTATAATTGGTGTTATCTCCAAAATTCCATTGCCATTGCTGAATGGTTGTACCTGCAAGTGGAGTTGTATTATCAGTAAAAGTTACAGATGTACTTCCGCAAGCTCCATTAACAGCAGTGAAGGCAATATCGTCATGACCAACAGTAACATTAATTACATGTCTGCTTTCGCTACCACATTCACTTACAAAAGTTCCTTTTGCAATGGCTGTAATTTGAAAAGTACCTTCTTGCGAAAAGTTATATAAATGTGGGGAAGAGTATAAATAATAAGTTCTTCCGTCTACAGTAATAGTTCCATCATGTGTTGCATAAAATGTTCCAGGATTACTAGGGTTTGGTGTTAGTGCTCCTCTTACAACGCCTGTTGGTGTTATGGAAGCGTTTGTTCCTGGGTCCCATAAAACACTATCTACTTGGTTTATCAAATAAGGTAAAGCAATTTTTAAACGTACAGGATTGTTTACACAGGTTTTTACAGATGCTGTAGATGTATCGGTACCAAAGGGATTTTGTGCAACACTTATAGAAGATAAATTTTTAATAGCAGTGCCAGCATTATAGCCATAACTTTCACCATCACCCATACCATAAGCAATTGCATTAAACGGAATATCTGATTTTAAAGTGTTTGAAGAGTTTGGACTAACTCTAAATTTAGCTACATAATAATTGGTATCGTGTGGGTGTTTTACAAATGCATTAGCAATTGGAATTGTACCTCCTGTGTTATAACAAGTTCCATTGTTAGCAGTTATTTGATTAATTCCAGTATCGGCTACGGCTGCATTATTTATTCTAAAACTAAGAATACCCTCTTTTTTTATTACCACATTTATATAATGCCCATTGTAACTTGCACTCGGATTTTTTATTGGTGCCGAGTAAACGGTTACTTTATCAATAGCTTGTTGTACTGGGCTTAAGATAATCATTTCAGGATCCCCATTTCCTTTACTTCCATTGGCATTTGCACAACCTCCTGCAGTGATAAATTGTGTTACATTAATTGGTTTATCACTTTCAATTAATAAGGATTCTCTACTGGCAAATTGATAATATAAATTATTGATTAAACCTGTTAATGGCGTAGTTCTTGTAGGATTATTAACCCATACTCTTGTAGTAGGATCGTCAACAGTAATTCTATACAAATTGAACTCCATTGTTTTAGTAGGAACTGATATGTACTTTGTACCCCAAGCTACTTTTGGAAACATTTGTTGAATTAAATGATCAGATCCAGAGTTTATAGAAGTACAATTTGAGGCATTTACTAAGCATCGGCCATTACCCCCAAATACAGCAATTTGTTTATCACAATTTGTCCAAACTTTACTACCAGTTAAATCCAAACCATTGGCATCATTACCACCATCTTTTATGAAACCCATGGCATTAAAAACTTCTCCTTTGTTTAATATAATTGGTCCGTAAGTAACTCCTTTTTGATACTTTACCATCGTTGCATTATGATTGTCTGTAAATATTGCAGAGGGTACTGAGTCTAATACATCTTGACTAGGAGTAAACCAAATGGGTGTATTATTTTCTTTGGCAATTACAAAAAAGAATGAATTTGGGTTAGAGTTATTCGAAAATCCACCTACCCATCTAGTATCAGTAGGCTGACCACCAAATGCTTGAACTGTGTAGGCAGAATTCCAAGTATTTGAAGGGAAAATCATTGATGCAGCTCCAGAATTTCCAGTGTTATATGAGTGCATCCAAACAGAAATGGGTACTCCATTGGTGCTATAAATATGAATACCTCTTTTGCTAACTCCTGTATAAAAAAGTCGAGTATCAGGTAATCCAGTTGGGTTCATATTATTGGTAGTGCTACCTGTAGGAAATCCTGTAATTTCTGTAACCGTATTGGGTTGTATGGTTATACCAGTTCTTGGGAAACCAACAGCTCCTATTACTCCAGGAATTTCAACATTTACAATTGCAGGTTGACTTCCTTCTGGAGCAGAAATATAAATGGATAGTTTAGTTTCTCCAGAGCTACCGGCTCTATCTTTCATTTTTTCTTGATACCCAAATCCAGTCCAAAAATCTGTACCAGAATTGGTTAAAACATTTTGGTCTTGTACAATATTTCCTTGAGTAAAAACCGTATCAGCATTAATTGGAATTGTACCCCCACCAGTATGTACAATTGCACCATTGTAAGTACCGTAAGTATTAGTCTTTAATCTAACATAAATGCGTCTAGAAGTAAAAGTGCTGTTGGTATATGTTAGTGTAGTTGTAGTAGCAAATCCTGTATTACTTTGTGTAGAAACTTCATAACCATTAGGTGCTTGAACAGTAATTGTTCCTGTTGCTGGATTTAGGTATTGGCCACTCAATAAATAACTCAAAATAGGTTGTGTTCCATTAAAAGTTACTGCACCAAAACTTAAATTAAGTGGTGTAGCTGATAAAACAGGAACTGGAGCAGTGGTAGTAAATTGAATTTGATTGCCATAGCTTGTACCAACAGCGTTCTCTGCATAAGCTCTCACATAATAAGTTGTGTTAGGCGTTAAATTAGTTATTAAACTACTAAAGGTTGTTCCAAACACACCTTGCTGTGTTTTAGTAGTTAACGCAACAGTAGGGTTGGGGTTGGTACTCCAACAAATTCCTTTTTGTAAAATGGTTAATCCACCACTATCAGTAACATTTCCTCCACTTGTTGCCCTATTCGAAAAAATATTGGTGGCAGCATTGGTTGTAACAGTGGGCAAAACAGCCGCCAATGTTGTAAAAGGTAGAATTGCACCATAATACACATTGCCGTCTAAAGCTCTTACATAAGCTCTTGCATAATATTGGGTTCCATTGGGTATTAATCCTGTAGCTTGATTGGTAAAGTTACCAGGAAAAGTGTTCATGTTGGGTGGCGTTACTACAGTCTTTGTAGGCAAACTAACAGTAATACCAGTATTGGCAGTGTGCCAAATAACACCATAGTTATCAATTGGCATAGAAGGAATGGGTAAGCCTGCATTTACAGTTCCATTAATATTTGCAGTATTAATTCCTGCAGTTACAGTATTTGTGCTTACTGTTGGAGCTGTACCTACTGGAACAATATTGATGTTTAATGAAACTACTGCTTGGAAATTTCCAGAAAATGTAAAACGCATAAACAAACCAGGAGCAATTGGTGTTGTAGGAGTACAAATAATTGTTCCACATTCATTACTGTTGATTGTTCCTGTGGTGGTAAAAGGTACATTGTTGTAAGTACCATTTAAACTAGTTGATGTAGCAAAGCCTGTAAGCGTTCTATTATTTGATGTAGAAAAAGCATTGATTTCAATAGAGTTTACTGTACCTGTTGAACGGAATATCAATAAACTACTCGATGTTCCTGCACCATTGGTATAACCAAAACAAGCTGGACTCACTGTATTAAAAGTAGCTATTCCACCATTGGTTCTTGCATGATAACTTCCTACACTAGGCTTCTCATAGCCGCCAATAGTAACATTGTGCACGTTATTAGGGGCATTAAAATCGAAAACTTGAATAATTTGGGCTTGAGTAACGTTTGTACTTCCAATCAAAACAAACAGAGTAGCCATTAAGTAATCGAATCTTCTCTTTGTAGAGAATAGATTTAAGAGCAGAAATTGAATAATACTTCTTTTCAATACAGCAATTTGTTTCATATGCAACCTTGGGTTATTAAATTCGTTAGAACTGCGTAAAAATAGATTAAGCTATATTTTTAAGGCCATTTGCTGCTTTGTTTTAGGCTAGTTTCTACGCAATCGTTACCATTTTAGGGTTATTTTTGCATTGTTTTTTGCGAAAAACAATGTTGAATTTGCCTAAAAGTGTAATAATTGAATCTTCCCACAAAAAAATATCTAAACTTTTTTTTTATTTCAGTAGTACACTCATATCTTCGCAGCCCGAAAAAATTATGTCTAAGCAACAACTTATTAAACAAGACGGAGTAATCATTGAAGCACTAAGTAATGCCATGTTCAGAGTAAAACTTGAAAATGGTCACGAAATTTTGGCTACGATCTCTGGAAAAATGAGAATGCACTACATAAGAATATTACCTGGCGATAAAGTAGGGGTTGAAATGAGTCCTTATGATTTGAGCAGAGGTAGAATTAATTTTAGGTATAAATAAAAAATTGGCTAATAGTATAAAACTACTAGCATTTAGCAAATAGGAAAACTTATAACAATGAAAGTTAGAGCATCAATCAAAAAACGCAGTGCAGACTGTAAAATTGTTAAACGTGGAGGTAAGCTTTATGTTATTAACAAAAAGAATCCTCGTTTTAAACAAAGACAAGGTTAAAAATAATTTTGAATGTTAAGTTTTAAATGTTAAACGAAGCTTTCAAAATTCAAAATTCAAAATTCAAAATTTATAATTATTATTTATGGCTCGTATTGCCGGTATAGACTTACCTAAAAACAAAAGAGGCGAAATTGGACTTACCTATATCTATGGTATTGGTCGTTCTACAGCTCAATACATTCTTGAGAAATCAGGCATTGACTTTGATAAAAAAGTAAATCAATGGAATGATGATGAGCAAGCCGCTATTCGTAATATCATCAACTCTGAATTTAAAGTTGAAG
Source organism: Asaia bogorensis (assembly GCA_943371535.1). GTDB lineage: Bacteria > Bacteroidota > Bacteroidia > Chitinophagales > Chitinophagaceae > UBA1930. The sequence continues at coordinate 107,755 of CALRVE020000003.1, forward strand.
GTGCTTTACGTAGCGAAACTCAAATGAACATCAAACGTTTATTAGATATTGCTTGTTATCGTGGGCTTCGTCATCGTAAAGGTTTACCTGTACGTGGTCAAAGAACAAAAACCAATAGCCGTACCAGAAAAGGTAAACGTAAAACGGTTGCAGGTAAGAAAAAAGCAGCTAAGAAATAATTTGCAGAATACAAATTCCAAATTCCCCACTCAAATCCGGAATTTGGAATTTGTTTTTTGTGTTTTATATATCAACTCGTTAGATCGTTTAGCAAAAACTGCTTAACAGGAGACGAATATTTTAAGAAGATTACCTCAAAAAATTAACAATGGCAAAACCAGCAAAAGCACAAAACAGTGCAAAAGCAGCAGCTAAAAAAAGAATTGTAAAAGTAGATGCTGCAGGTGAAGTACGCATTAGTGCTACATTTAACAACATTATTATTGCATTTACCAACAAAAGTGGTCAAGTAATTTCTTGGTCGTCTGCTGGTAAAATGGGATTTCGTGGTTCTAAAAAGAACACTCCTTATGCAGCTCAAATGGCAGCTGCCGATGCAGCTAAAGTTGCTGTAGATGCAGGATTGAAAAAAGTAGATGTATTTGTAAAAGGACCAGGTTCTGGACGTGAAGGTGCTATCCGTAGCATTGCACAAAACGGAATTGAAGTTACTTCTATTAAAGATGTTACTCCAATGCCACACAATGGCTGTCGTCCTCCAAAAAAGAGAAGAGTTTAATTAATTTACATCTTCCAAATTTCAGCTCTCAATGGAGATTTACTGAAATTTGGAAGATATATTTCTTGGTATTTCATTTATTATAGGTTGCCCGATTAACTTTTTACGATTTTTAACCGATCGACGCAACGAAACAAAAAAATCGAAATGAATAAACAATATGGCACGTTACACAGGTCCTAAGACCAAAATTTCCCGAATTTTCGGTGAGCCTATTTTAGGCAATGGCAAATGGTTAACTAAAAATAGTAACCCTCCAGGTCAGCATGGTGCTGCAAAAAAGCGTAAAACATTAGGTGAGTATGCTTTACAACTTCGTGAGAAGCAAAAAGCAAAATACACTTATGGTGTTTTAGAGCGTCAATTCCGTAAAACCTTCGTAGAAGCTTCAAAAATGAAAGGTGTTAAGGGTGAAAACTTAATTAAATTATTAGAAGCTCGTTTAGACAACACTGTTTTTCGTTTAGGTTTGGCTGCTAGCCGTCCTGAAGCAAGACAAATGGTTGCTCACAAACACATTACTGTAAATGGTGAAGTAAGAAATATTCCTTCTTACTCTTGTAAGGCTGGCGATGTAATTGCCTACCGCCCAAAGAGTGAGCATAACAGTGCTATTACTAGCAAAAGCCGTGGAAAAAATCCTAAGTTTAGCTGGTTAGACTGGAATGAAACTGAAAAGAAAGGTACTTTTATTACTTATCCTGAAAGAGAGCATGTTCCTGAAAACATTAAAGAACAACTAATTGTAGAATTGTACTCTAAGTAACCTTTGAATAATGAACAATTTTTTACTTGTTCATTAAAGTTCAAAATGTACAAGAGTGCGACGCATCCCGATAGCTATCGGGAGGTGTTCATTAATAGTATAGGAAGCTGGTATCATAATTTAATTTCTGCCAACTCAAAACGAGTAACAGATTAACACAATAAAATAGGTTTAATACAATGGCCATTTTAAATTTCCAAAAGCCAGACAAGATTGTTTTACAAAAAGCAACTGATTTTGAAGGACAATTCGAGTTTCGCCCGTTAGAGCCGGGTTATGGTTTAACTATTGGTAATGCTTTACGTCGTGTATTATTGAATAGCCTTGAAGGTTATGCAATAACAGGTATAAAGATTGAAGGTGTTGACCATGAGTTTGCAACCATTAAAGGTATTGCTGAAGACGTTACTGAAATTATCTTAAATCTTAAACAAGTAAGATTTAAAAACAGATTAGATCACGACGTTAACAACGAAAAAATTACTTTATCTATAAAAGGTACAACCGAATTTAATGCAGGTAATATTGGCGAAGCTGCTCAAAGCTTTGAAGTAATGAACCCTGAATTATTGATTTGTACAATGGATAATACCGCTAAATTAGATATTGAATTAACGATATCTAGAGGTCGTGGTTATATTCCTTCTGAAGATAACAAACCTAAAGATGCTCCATTTGGTTTTATTTCAATAGACTCTATTCACACACCAATTAAAAATGTGAAATATTCTATTGAAAACTATCGTGTTGAGCAAAGAACCGACTTCGAAAAATTAATTTTAGAAGTTGCTACCGATGGTACCATTCATCCTGAAGAAGCGGTAAAACAAGCATCTCGTATCTTAATTCAACACTTAATGATTATCACCGATGAGAACATCACTTTTGATAATAAAGAAGATAAGAAAGAAGATGTAGTAGATGAGCAAATTTTACAATTGCGTAAAGTATTGAAAACACCTTTAGAAGATTTAGATCTTTCTGTTCGTGCATTCAATTGCTTAAAAGCTGCTAAGATTAATTCTTTAAGTGAATTGGTACAATACGAACAAGAAGATTTAATGAAGTTTAGAAACTTTGGTCAAAAATCTTTATCTGAAATTGATCAGGTATTGAATGAAAGAGGCTTAAGTTTTGGAATGGATTTAGTGAAATTAGGATTAGATAATTTAGACAATTAAGTTTAAGTGTTTAGGAGTTTAGATAGTTTATTAGTAAACTGTTTAAACTCCTAAACTTTTTTAAACTATTCATAAACAGCTTATAATTCCTGACACGGTATAAGCTATAACCCTTCGACTCCGCTCAGGATTTAACGGATAGAAGACAAATTAAAACAAGTCATGCGTCACGGAAACAAGAACAACAATTTAGGCCGTAAAAAGGCACACAGAGTTGCATTATTGAGCAACTTAGCCATTGCGTTAATTACACACAAACGCATTGTAACAACTTTAGCTAAAGCAAAAGCTTTACGTACTTATGTTGAACCGTTATTAACCAAAACCAAAAAAGCTGATACGAAAGAAGCTATCAGTCATCAACACAGAATTGTGTTTAGTCATTTACAAGATAAAGCTGCAACTAAAGAATTATTTACCGTTGTAGGTCCAAAAATTGCTAGCCGCCCAGGTGGTTATACCAGAATTATTAAATTGGGCATTCGTCCGGGTGATAATGCTGAAAAAGCAATGATTGAATTGGTAGACTTCAACGAAATTTACGGTAAAGGTGTTGCTACTGCTGCTGAACCAGCTAAGAAAACACGTAGAGCAGGTAAGAAAAAAGCAACTGATGCAACAGAGACAACTGCTGCAACCGAAGCTACTCCAACTGCTGAAGAAACAACAACTTCAACCGAAGAAAAAACAGCTGAATAATAAATGTTGAAAAGTTTCACATATAAAGGCAAGACTTATTAGTCTTGCCTTTTTTATTTTCTTTTATTTTGCAACAAATTTTACAACCACACTTATAATGCCACATACTAAACAACCAGCCATTTTATTATTAGAAGACGGACATATTTTTTACGGTCAAGCATTTGGAAAAATTGGAACTACCACAGGAGAACTTTGTTTTAATACAGGAATGACAGGTTATCAAGAAGTATTTACAGATCCAAGTTATACAGGGCAAGTATTAATTATGAACAATGTACACGTAGGAAACTATGGTGTGAAAGATGTAGATGTAGAAAGTAACTCAGTAAAAATTCATGGGTTAATTGCTAGAAATTTAGAAGAACAATTTAGTCGTATTATGGCCGATGGTTCTTTACAAGATTATTTAGTTGCCAACAATTTAGTTGCTATAGAAGGGGTAGATACAAGAGCATTGGTTGCTCATGTAAGAACTAAGGGAGCCATGAACTGCATTATATCGTCTGAGATATTAGACGAAGAACAATTGAAAGCAGAATTGGCTAAATGCCCAAGCATGGATGGCTTAGAATTGGCTAGCAAGGTTAGCACTACAGAAGAGTATGAGTTAGGCGATACAAACGCTGCTATTAAAGTATCTGTATTAGATTTTGGTATTAAGAAAAATATTTTAAACTGTTTGGTAGAGAGAGGTGTACATGTAAGAGTGCATCCTGCAAAAACACCTTTGAGTCGTTTAAAAGAGTTTAGTCCTAATGGCTATTTTATTTCCAATGGTCCTGGCGACCCTGCAGCAATGCCTTATGCAGTAAGTACGGTAAAAGAAATATTGAATGAAGGTAAACCTGTATTTGGTATTTGTTTAGGGCATCAATTATTGGCATTGGCCAATGATATTCCAACTTTTAAAATGCATCATGGACATAGAGGGTTGAATCATCCTGTAAAAAATATTATTACCGGGCAATGTGAAATTACTACACAAAATCATGGTTTTGGTGTAGATCCTGAAGCGGTAAAAAATCATCCAAATATTGAAGTAACCCATTTGAATTTGAATGATGAAAGTATAGAAGGCATTCGTTTAAAAGATAGACAAGCATTTAGTGTACAATATCATCCTGAAGCTACACCTGGCCCACACGATAGCAGATACTTATTTGATAATTTTATTGGAATGATGAAGAATTAATATTGAAATCCCACTTGAAAGAGTGGGATTTTTTTATGTTAATTTGAAGTCGCAATTTGCGACTTCAAGGTAGATTACAACAAAATGAAATTTTAGCCCTTGTTGGTGAAGAACAGCAACAAAGGCAAAAAAACTGTCAGCCTGAGCTTGTCGAAGGCGATTGTTGAGAAACTTGCCCGTTTTCAACGGTTTCGACAAGCTCAACCTGACAGCTCGATTAATTTAGGATAGTGAAGTTGTTGGTGAAGAACACTAACCAAAGGCAAAAAAAAATTTTATAATGGTTAGTGGAGACACTAACCAAGGCTGAAAACTTTGCTTCATAGGCCGCAGAGTTACTTGTTGTTTTTATAGGCTTTGCTGAGGAGAGGCTGTAGGAGAGAAGGTAATTAAATATCCTCAAAAAAGTCAATATCAATATCTTTTACTTCATAAATCTTTTTTACTTGGACTCCTACATTGTATTCTATGGCATGTTCGGCCAATTGTAAACCATCAATTAAAATGATTCTGTTTTGAGGATTCATTGTAGCTGTTTTTAAAGCATCAATTGTAAATTCAGAGGTAGTAATGAATATACCTTTGTTGGTGCCCTTTAAACTTAATGAACCAATAAAATCCCTAATATCTTTTGACTGCACTTTATTGTCTTTCCATCTTTTTGCTTGTACATAAATTCTATCTATACCCAATTTATCTTGATAAATAATACCATCAATTCCATTATCGCCAGATTGGCCAACTACTTCAAAATTGCTTTCCTCTATACCGCCATAGCCCATGCTACTTAGTAATTGCAATACGAAGAACTCAAAATAATTAGCTGGCTTGTTTTTAAGAACCTCCAATAGTTCATAGCCTAATTTATTCTTCAGACCTAAAAAGGTATCACCTAAAACTTCTTCTGGGGTTTTTGTCTCATATACTGCATTAATTGGCCTTATTGTTTCTTCTGACTGGTTAAATGAACTTTGCCATTTTTTATATTCTTCAAACTGTTTTAAATAAGCAATATTAATTTGTGTGACCCCTTCTTCTAAAACCTTCTTTCCTGTTTCAGTAATTTGGTAAACACCTCTTCTTTGGTAAAACAATAACCCTGCATTTTTTAAATAACTAATTGCCCATGCCAACCTGTTCTTAAACAAACCCATTTGCCCACTGGGTACTTTAATTCTTAAATCCTCTTCTGTTAAATTAAAATGCTTAGCTAATATTTCTAGCTCTTCACTTATGGTTTTGGTTTTGCCATCTTTTAATGTAGCTAACATGGGATACATGATGGACTGAAAATCGGGAACGTTGTTCATATCTATATTAAATTTTTATTCTTCATTCACAAAACTCTCTTCATAATCTTTTCTACTCAAAACCGTATCGAATAATCCAACATCTTCACCTTTATGTTTGTTAAACTCTGGTCCTATATATTCTAAACTTGCATCTTCATAACGTTTGAATTTATATACAGCATCATTCATCAATGCCGAATTGAATACACCGAGACTTACCAACAACTCAAAATCTTTTACAGTTAAACCTGTTACTTTTTTAAATAGTCCTGGCTCTAACCTTGTAATTACATCCCTTAAAGCATGTTCTCTAAAATCTGTTAAATACATGAATACAGGAATACGTGTTGCAAACTTGATGAGCTTCTCTTGTATTTGTTTTCTCAAGTTTTTATATTCTTTTTCCTGTTCGGTTAATTCTTCTTTTTGTTTTTTTGTAAGGTCTTTGTCGTTGGCTTCTTTCTTTGCTTTTTTAACAGCTTCCGATTTGTTGATGATGGTTTCAATATCCTGATTCAAGTTTCTAAAACCCTCTATATTCATCAATGCTTTCATGGCTTCTTCATTGGCCATTAATCTTGCAAGGGTGTTATTATCTACATTAACCAGTAAGGCACTTTCCCAGCGTCTTGCTAAAAGTGTTGCAGTTGTACCACTCATAGCCATGTCTAAAATACCAGCAGCATCAACTTGTTTCATGGAACTTCCATCATAAGCCAATACAGGCAAGAAATTGATAAACTCGGCAACTTTAGCTTCGGGATTGGTTTCATTTACATTTAACCGACAACTATAATCGGCAATTTGTCTTAATGCTCGGTCTGGTGCAAAGTCAAATACATAACATTCTTCTTTTAATATTTCTTCTTTATTGGGTGATTTACTATCAGGGTTTTTAATTACCCAAGGAGTTTGTACTCTAAATGCTGCTTGAAAATAAGTTTCAGGACTAGAGGAATTACGCAACATAAAAATACCTGTCCATGGTTTTACTGAAACGCCTGTGGTTAATTTACCACAGGATAATGTAATTGTTTTTGATTCTAAAGGATTATCTGTCATTGCATCTAAAACAGGTGGCAAAGCTTCTACGCCAATGCCTGCTTGTGTACCTGCTGCAACAACAACTGTATAATCGTGGTAAAATTTATTTTGTCTTTGCTTTAGTAAGGTTGCCATTGCATTACAAGAAGCTACCGTAGGTAAAAACCAAAAAGTGTGGTTTAATACTTTTAGCAAGGGTGCATGTGAAAATGGAAGAGGCGGTTTTTTTGCTCCCATTTTCAAATTATCAACTGTTGTTTCGCTAAACGAACCACGAATTAAATCTAGCCATTTTTGTACTTCATCTTCATATTTAAATCTTGCTTTACGACCATCACCTTCGGCAGAAAAAAATATGTTTAAATCAAAACCATCAAATTCACCTTGCATGGCAATTTGACGAATGGAGTCGGGTAATTGATACGTAAGCATTACCATACGTGGCAAAGCTGCATAAGGATTTAAGCCTTTTGAAAAGTCCCAATTTTCTTTGGCTCTTTGTTCATCTGAATAAGTCCAGTTAAAAATTTGTTCTTCTATAAATTCTCCTGAACTTATTGCTCTAAAAGGAGTGCCAGATAAATACAAATAATGGTTAGTAGTTATTGGAATGATCTTTTCTAAATGTTCAACTTTATCTTCTTCGGCAAAGCCTTCTTTTTCTATTTTTTTAAACTCTTCTATTTCTTTTTCGGCTTCTACATCTTTACCAAATAAGTCTTTTGCATTTTCTCTCCATGCTCCAAAATGGTATTCATCAAAAATAATACAATCCCAATGTGTGGCATGTACCCATTCGTTATTAGCTTTTATACCACCTGTACTTTTATTAATACCTAAATAATCTTGAAAAGAACCAAAGCAAACCAATGGTTTTTTATTGTCTATATTTTTTTCTGAGAACTCTTCTACATGCTTCGAAATAAATTGCCAACCTTCAAAATCTACATGCGTTAATAAATCTTCTTTCCATGCATCTTCAACAGCTGGTTTAAAAGTAAGTACCAATATTTTTTTCCAACCCATTTTTTTAGCCAATTGATAACTGGCAAAGGTTTTACCAAAACGCATTTTAGCATTCCATAAAAAATGGGGTATTCGGTCTTTATTCTCTTTTTTAAAACTCTTAAAATAGGTAATGGTTTTATCAACGGCTACAGACTGTTCTGGTCTCATACCAAAAGAGAGCACTCGATTTTCTTCGGTTCTTTCACCTGTTTTTATTTCCCAAATTGCTTTGCGTAAATCGTTTAAACTGCATTTAAACCATTCTCCATCAGGGTTTGCAAAACCTTGCTTACGTAAATGCCTATGTATATCATGATCAGTAAAAGAACCACCATCTCGTTTCATAGCACTTTCTTCAAATACAATTTTGTATTGTATTGCGGCTGTGCCCAATTGTTCTTTAATTCGTTGTTGTGCAGTTCGATCGGTAAAGCCAATTTTGAGTAAGCCCTTATGCGTTGTTACACCTACTAATTCATAAGCATAAATAGTAGGATTGGTTAAAGGTCGGGGTGGGAAGAATTCTTTCTTACTCATCTACTTCAGCATTTTCATTGGAACTACCTGAACGAACTATTGATTCGATAAAGGCAATTTCTTTGGTTGTGAATTTGTATTTTTTGTATAGCTTTTCATCTGTCCACTCTTCATCAAAGTTTTGCATCGGAACAAATGAATAAACTTTCTTCATAGCATTTTGGGTTATCTTAATCAGTGAAACAAGTAGGTGAAAAAATTTAGTTTGTGTATATGAAACAACATTTTCAGCTTTTGTCCTCTTGGCAAATGGACCAATTATTAAATACGTTTCCGTACAGCATGATTTTGGTTCAACAATTAAAGGGTTTAACCAATCTTTTGACATACTCCCAATACCCCATGCTTTTGGAACAAGAACTTTGTAATCATTAATTAGTTCTTTATTTTTTCTGATGCTTTGTTCTTCAATAAAACCAATTCCTTCCCTTTGCCATCCATTGTAATAAAATTTTATAGCTTTTGCAAATGGTTCTTTTTTGAATTTAGGTTTAACTCTTTTATAGCTTCCATCAACTCTTACATCAAAACCAAAAGGGTCGTTTGCACTAATAATATTTGCAAAACTTTCCTCTTTTAAACTTTGAACTTTATGAAGTATTGAAATTGCCTCATTATATCTAATGAAAGTTTCAGCACCTTTTTCTAATAAGTTTCTTTCAGATTGAGAAGTAATTTGATCTCCTTCATGGGTGTATATTTTTGCTTTCCCCTTGTTTTCTTTTTCCCATAGAAAATAACAAACTCCACCCTTTATCTCTACACCTGGAAAACAGTCAGAAGCATTTGGGAAATCATGTATTACAGATAGTCTTGAATCTTTAAGCATTTCATCTCTAAATTCATCTAGTCCACGACCACCTGTGAACCAACGAGATGGAACAATCATTGTTAGATATGTTGGATTTAGCTGTTTTGCTTGTTGAATAAATTTGTGATAAATAGGAATTGCACTTGAACCAGTACCTCCTCCATCATTTAGTTGGTAAGGAGGATTTCCAACAATAACGTCAAATTTCATATTAAATATTTTTTCAGGCTTATCTGTATGTATAAAATTGTAAGCATAGGTTTCTAAAGCATCTTCTCGGTCGTATTCTGTTTGGCTTGCACCACAATAAGTGCATTTACCAACCTGCCAAGTATGTTGCATTTTTTTATAACGAATATTGCCTTGCTCATCTTTAAAGCTTTCACAAATGGAGTATTTGCCATTGGCAGTTTTAGAGCAGTACACACTTCTACGAGAAAGTAAAGCAGTTAAATCGGTAATTGCAATGCCATATAATTGTTGGCTAAAAATATGGTTAATACGTTCTTGCTTATTGGGTATTTGTGTTTCTAATCCAATCATTAATCGCTTTGCAATTTCTCTTAAAAACACCCCACTTTTAGAAACAGGATCTAAAAATTTTGCATTGGGATTACTCCACAATGCTGTAGGCAATAGATCTAAAATATTGTTTACCAAACTAGGTGGTGTAAACACTTCATCATTGCTCAGGTTAGCAAGGCAAGAGAGTACATCTGGGTTATAGTTGGTTGCTACCATTGTCTGAACTATGATTTATTTGATTGGTTTGATTGGGGTGATTTGTACTTTTTATTGGTGAGCCGTTTAAAATTTAAACTCAGTTCACCAAAATTTATAAGTAATCCAATTTCCAAATTATAAGCCTCTAAGTAGTTAATAGCTTGGGCAAAATGCACATCTTCTAATTTTGTAATTGCTTTTAACTCTACCGAAATAAGCCCTTCTACTAAAAAATCAACCCTCCTTGTTCCTATTTGTTCTTCCCTATAAAATATGGGCATTTCAAACTCTCTTGAAAACCCAATGTCAGCCAATCGCATTTCTATTTCTAATGCTCTTTGATAAATTACTTCTTGAAATCCATTGCCCAACGATTTATGTACAGTCATAGCACAACCAATTATTTTTGATGTGATTTCAGAATATTTATACTGTTCATTAATCATAAGAAATCAATTAATCACACAAATCATAGTTCAGACAAGCTTTAAGAAATGTGTTGGTGGAAAATCTTTGATTGGCTCGTCAATCGCTGCTGCATTGCCCTCATCATTAAACAATGAAAACTGATGCGTTTGCTCTACTAAAAATTTAAAAACATAATCTCTACGTTTCATCATGTTTTCATTAATCATACTCCATTCTGAAAACACAATTGGCTTTTTAGAAATAGGATTAGTAAAGTCTAAGGCATCGCCCCAATGAATATTTCTATTAAGTAAAAACTTGATAGATTGCAACAGTTCTAACTTGCAATTCGTACCAAACTGGTTTATGTATGTTTTGGAAAAAATTTCAAATAACCTTTCTTGACATTCTAGGGCGTTGTCTTCTAAAATATCAACACCATAAATACTTGAAATAGCAATAGCTGAATAACGTTCCCACTCTAATTGGCTTTTACTGTATCTGCTGTTTACAACCTGTAATTTTCTTTTTAATACTTCGGCTAAAAAATTTCCATTGCCACAAGCAGGTTCTAAAAACTTGGCATCAATTCTTTCGGTTTCTTGTTTCACCAAATCAAGCATTGCATTTACTTCACGTTCGTTGGTAAATACTTCACCATGATCGGTAACTCTTTTTTTAGATTTTACTTGTTGGTCTATTGTTGGAGAATCGGTCATTGTTTTAATTCGTTTTCATTGTTCTTGCCATTGCATACTCTTGTTCATAAGGCATTTCTAATTGGTGCAATGCTCAAACCTAACAAAAAACTGAACATTTAGTATCAAGTGTCAAAAGTAATTCATATTTCTCTATCGGTTCAACTCTAGGATATTCAGCTAATAGTCAAAACATAGCATAAAAAAAATCCCACTCTTTTAAAGTGGGATTTAATTTTTTGTTCTAGCTACCCTTGTAAAGTTTTGCTGAACATTGGATTTTGCTTTTCAGCTTTTCATTGATATTGGTTGCAACTTTTGTTGCTTTGGATTTTTTTGTTGAAATGATAATTTGGTTTTTGGATATTTGGAAATTTGGTTTTTCGAGATAATGGATATAAAAACAGGACTTTGTTTATCATCAAATCAACATAACAAATGTACAATGCTGCAAAACCCTGCACAATAGCACATTTGCTGAATTTTTATAGTGCAGGTTTATGCCATAGTTTAGTAGAATTACTATTTACAGTTTCGTATAAATCATTTACCTATTTTCGATTTTTTACGATTCAATTTTAATTTGTAGAAGATGGCACATACATTATACGAACAATACAAAACACAATTACAAAAAATAGCCGACATTAAATATGCCCATGCTGTTTTACAATGGGATCAAGAAACCTACATGCCTGCAAAAAGTGCAAGTACAAGAGCATCGCAAATGGCTACATTAAGTGAGTTGGCTCATGAAGCTAATACCAATGCTGCTTTAGGTAAACTTTTGCAACAATTATTAGCAACGAATGATTTAACCGCTGTTGAAAGAAAAAATGTAGAGTTGAGTTGGCAAGATTATGAGAAGCAACAAAAATACAGCAGTGCGTTTGTACGTAAAATGAGTGAAACCATTAGTAAATCGTTTAACGCATGGATAGAAGCTAGAAAGCAAAATAATTTTGCTGTTTTTGAACCTGCATTAACCGAATTGGTTGAACTAAAGAAGCAAGAGTCTGATATTTTGGGTTACGAAGCACATGCTTATAATGCTCATTTAAACGAATTTGAAAAAGGCATTACCGTACATTTTTTAGATACCGTTTTTACAAGTATTGAACAACCCTTAAAAAAATTACTGGCACAAGCTCAAACATTGCAAGTGGTGGATGATGGTTTTTTACATTCCAACTATCCTAAGCAAACTCAATGGGAGTGGGGCTTACAGTTATTGAAAGAATTGGGTTTTGATTTTGAAGCTGGCAGACAAGATATTTCTGAACATCCATTTACCACCAATTTTTCTAGTACCGATGTAAGGCTTACTACAAGAATAGATGAACAAGATTTTGCCAACATGACGTGGAGCTGTATTCATGAATTGGGTCATGGTTTGTATGAACAGGGTTTGCCAATGAGTGAATATGGCTTGCCTGGTGGCGAATATGCATCTTTGGCTATACATGAATCGCAAAGTAGATTATGGGAAAATAATGTAGGTAGAAGTTTGGCTTTTTGGCAATCTTATTTTCCGAAATTGCAAGCTTATTTTCCAGCTCAATTAAAAGGAATTGATGTACATCATTTTTATAAAGCCATCAATAAAATACAGCCTTCATTTATCAGAACAGAGGCCGATGAATTAACTTATCATGCACATGTGCAAATAAGATATACTATTGAAAAGGAAATTTTTAGTGGTCATTGCAGCGTAAAAGATATTCCAAGTATCTGGAATGAACAATACCAACAGTTTTTAGGCGTTATTGTACCCAACGATAATTTGGGATGTTTACAAGATGTACATTGGAGTCATGGCAGTTTTGGTTATTTCCCAACCTATAGTTTAGGTAGTTTTTATGCAGCACAACTATATGCTACTATTCAACAACAAATACCTGATATTGAGGTTGAAATAGCAAAAGGAAATACCGCTAATTTGTTGCAATGGCTAAGAAAAAATGTACATATACATGGTAGAATGTATACTAGCACTGAATTGTGTGAAAAGATAACGGGTGAAAAATTGAATGTTCAATATTTTATTGAATATCTTAGCAAAAAAATAAGTAGTTTACAATAAACATTTTAATATGAAGTGGAAGTTTTTAAGCATTGCATTGATTGTATTTTTTGTTGCAGCTACCAGTTGTAATAAGGCTATTGAAGCCATTAAAGAGCAGGCAGTAGTGGATGCTATTACTGATGGTATTTGGACGGTTACTAAATATACTGAAGGTGGCACCAATAAAACCACAGATTATACTGGATGGGAATTTCAGTATTACAATAATGGAACATCGGTAGCTAGAAAAGCTGGTAATACCGATGTGCCAGGCACTTGGAGCGGTAATGCTGCAGATTGGACGTTTACAGCAACATACACTGTTACACCACCAGTACCATTAGATAAATTAGCTGGCGTTTGGACAGTTACAAGAGCAGTTGCAGCCAATAAAGGTAGCTACGCAAGAACTGTGGCTGGTGTGGTTTATGAGCTAGAACTCACCAAAAAATAATTTTCTTGAAAAAGTAGTTTTTAATTGATTTTCAATTAATTATAACCCCAGTTGACCAATTGGGGTATTTTTTTGTCCATATTTTTTAAAATTTTTAGAAAACTGTTACAATAAAAAACAATTATTAGCAGTTATATAGGGGTTAGAATTATATCCAATATCCAAATTCCATTCTATGAAAGCCATTATTGCTTCATGGTTGAAAGTATTTCAACTAATGATCGCTCTAATATTAATCCATGGGTCTGCAAAGTCTCAATTAAAAGCAGATTTCACATCAAGCCTTACAGCTGGATGTTCACCAATTGTGGTGAGTTTTCAAGATTCAAGCACTGGAAATCCAACTTCTTGGAAATGGGATTTAGGCAATGGCACCACTTCTTTTTTACAAAATCCTTCAGCAACTTATTTTAACCCTGGTACTTATACAATTAAACTAATTATACAAAATGCAGGACAACAAGATTCAATTGCAAAAGAGGCATTTATTACCGTTTACGATAATCCTACTGTAAATTTTGAAGCTCCACAAACAATGGGTTGTTATCCATTACAAGTTCAGTTTGCCGATTTAAGTACTACTTCAATTGGTACAGTTGCACAATGGCAATGGGATTTTGGCAATGGTGTTACTTCTACCCAACAAAATCCAACACATACTTATACTACCCAAGGTAATTATAATGTAAAGTTGAAAGTAGTTTCTTCAAAAGGCTGTTTTAAAGTATTAGAAAAAGCTGCATTTATTAAAGTAGAAGGTGGAATAAAAGCCAATTTTAATTATTCAGTTGCTGGAAGTTGTAATCCTTCAACACCAGTTAGTTTTAACAATTTATCTAGTGGTACTGGAACATTAACTTATGAGTGGTGGTTTGGCGATGGAACAAGTTCTACTGAAAAAAACCCTATACATATTTATACTTCTACTGGTTCTTATTCTGTTACTTTAATTACAAAAAATGCACAAGGATGTGTAGATACATTGGTAAAACAAAATGCATTAAATATTGGTGCAGTAAAAGCTAATTTTAATTTGCCTGCTACAATATGTGTTGGTAGCAATTTAAGTATTACCAACACATCAACTCCTGCAACAGTTTCATCTGCTTGGAGTTTTGGTGATGGAACAATTTCGACTCTAAATAATCCAATAAAAAAATACATTGTTCCTGGCACATACACCATAAAACTCATTAATAATTTTGGCACTTGTATTGATTCTGTTTCAAAAATCATTACAGTATTACCTAAACCAACTGCTAGTTTTACTGCAACCAATACTGTTGCATGTACAGTTCCGTCAACAGTTCAATTTGTAAATAATACAACTAATGCTATAACTTATGGTTGGAATTTTGGCAATACTACTACTTCAAATACAACTAATCCAACCAATACATATACAGCATTTGGTAATTATCATATAAGTTTAATAGCAACAGCAGCAAATGGTTGTACAGATACATTGACTAGAAGCAATTTTGTACAAATTGCTGCACCCAAAATAAATAATATTATAAGAGATCCAAAAGAAGGTTGTGTTCCATTGACAGTTAATACAACTGCTGCTGTAACTAGTATTCAACCAATAGCTAGTTATCAATGGAGTTTTGGTGATAGTACTTTTTCTGCACAACAAAATCCAACACATATTTATACAACAGAAGGTAGCTTTACCATACTTTTAGTTATTAAAACCGTTGGTGGTTGTACAGATAGTCTTGCTATTAAAGATGCTATAAAAGTTGGTCATAAGCCAACTGCAAATTTTGTGGCAAACCTTAGAGAGGTTTGTCCAACATCTGCTGTTCAGTTTACAGATTTATCTACAAATGGTCCAATTCATAAATGGCAATGGTTATTTGGCGATGGCAAGTCATCAACTTTACAAAATCCTGTAAATAATTACAGCGATACGGGTTATAAGCATGTAAAATTAATCGTGTTTAATAATGGTTGTTCAGATACTGTTGTAAAGGGAAATTACATTTTTGTGAAGCCACCAATTGCACGTTTTAATCAATCTATGAATATTTGTAATAATAAATTGGCTGTAAGTTTTAGGGATAGTTCAATTTTATCTACAAGCTATTTATGGAATTTTGGAGATGGTACTACATCTACAGAAGCCAATCCTATTCATGTTTATCCTAGAGCTGGCACTTATAGCGTGTATTTAACTGTTACAAATGGAGATTGTAGTCATTCAAGAAATAGAATCATTACAGTTGATAATCAAGTAGGGGTTTTAAAAGTTTCTAAAAATATACTTTGCAAAAAAGAAAACGTAACCATTAAAATTGATAGTGTAAATAAAGTTTTTGCGGCAACTTATATATGGAATATTGGTCTTGGAAATACTTTTACTACAACTTTGCCCATTATTAATGTTCGATATGATAGTGTTGGTAGCTATCCAATCTCTGTAATCATCAATTATGCTAATGGTTGTTCCGATACATTAGTATATGCATCTACCATTAAAGTATTTGGTCCTAAAGCTGCTTTTACTGTAACTAATAATCAAATATGTGCAAGTACTAATGTGCATTTTACAGATGCTTCAACAACTGATGGACAAAACCCGATTACTGAATTTACTTGGACTTATGGCGATGGTAGTATTATCAATTATACATCAGCACCATTTAGTCATTTGTATACAAATGCTGGTAACTACTCAGTTAAACTAAGAGTAAAAGATGCAATAGGTTGTATGGATAGTTTAACAGTACCTGCTGCTGTGAGAGTATCAAAAAGTATAGCTAAGTTTACAGAGTTAGATACTTTAGTTTGTCCAGGCACACCTCTTCAATTTACTAGTCAATCATCTGGTAATAATTTGCAACATGTTTGGAGTTTTAGTAATGGTACTCAATCTACAGAAGTAAATCCATCTATTATTTTTTCAGAAGGAACTTATACTGTACAGTTAAGTGTTATAGATGCTGTTGGTTGTACAGATACTATTACTAAATTGAATAGAATTAAAGTATATAATCCAATAGCAAAGTTTACAATGAGTGATTCATTTGCAGTATGTCCACCACTTTTAGTAAACATGACTAACACTTCTATTCATGCAGGCAAAAGTTTTTGGAGTTTTGGCGATGGTGCTAAAGCAATACTTACAAATGCTGCACACTTGTATAGTTATCCTAAAGATTATACAGTAAAATTAGTAGTAAAAAATACTGGTGGATGTGCCGATTCTACAACAAAGCAAGTAACTATAAAAGGGCCAACTGGTGTATTAAGTTATCAACCCAATTTAGCTTGTAGCCCTGTAGTGGTAAGCTTTCATGCACAAACACAAAATACCATTAAAAATATATGGGATTTTAATGATGGAGTAGTTTCTAACACTACTACAAATACTACTACTCATACTTATACATTAGGAGGTCATTATATTCCTAAATTAATTTTAGAAGATGCTACAGGTTGTAGAGTACCTATTATTGGTAAAGATACTATTCAAGTAAAAGTGATTAAAGCTTATGCTCAAGTGCCTACACAATCTATTTGCGATTCTGCAAATGTTCAATTGCTGGATTCTAGTATTAGCAACGATGTAATTACAAAGTATCATTGGAGCTTTGGTAACGGATTTACGTCTACCCAAAAAAATCCCAACCATAATTATAAAACAAATGGATTGTTTTCTGTTAAATTAAAAGTAACTACACAAAGAGGATGTACAGATAGTATTACTTACAATAATAAAATAAAAGTGGTAAGTTCTCCTAAAGCAAATATTAAAGGCGATACCGCAGTTTGTAAAAACGGAACTATTTTATTTAGTTCTGATAGAATTAATCCTGATACATCTAACGTTATTTGGAATTGGAGTTTTGGCAATGGAGTTACGTCAACCTTACAAAATCCTCCAGCTCAAACATATACTATTGCAGGTTCCTTTAATTTAGTACATCAAATTATAAATAGCAGCGGTTGTATAACAAATACAGTTAAAAAGATTATTATTCATCAATTGCCAATAGTAAATGCAGGTTTAGATACCACCATTTGTAGAAATAACAACTACACTTTACAGGCAAATGGAGCTTCAAGTTATATTTGGTATGGTAATACAAGTACACTCAATTGTACTACTTGTGCTAATCCAGTTGCAAAACCTTTAACAACTATTACCTATGCTGTAATTGGTAAAAATGCTTTTAATTGTGTTGCAACAGATTCTATTACCGTTCGAGTTCAACAACCATTAAAGTTAACTGTAGCAAGTGGCGATACTTTATGTTTAGGTGAAACAGCAACATTTAAAGCAACTGGTACAGAAAAGTATAATTGGTATCCTGCTTTATATGTAGATCAACCCAATAGTGCACAAGTAAACATTCGTCCAGCAAAAGACACCTCAATTAATTACATGTTAATTGGCAAGGATAATTTTAATTGCTTTGCCGATACTGCTAGAGTTAAAGTCAAAGCATTTCCAATACCAAAAATGGAAATTGATCAAAATGAAATTACAGTAAATGCAGGAGCAACTGTTAAGTTGAAAACAGTGAATTCTGGTGATGTTACCAAATGGAAATGGACACCAAATAGATTTATTGATAATGCCAATCTTGCCGAGCCTACAATGATTGCAAGAGAATCTATTACCTATACTTGTGTTGCATCTAACGAAGGAAATTGTGTTACAAGAGATGAGGTGAAAGTGGTAGTGGTTTGTAATAATGGAAACATTTTTGTTCCAAATACATTTTCTCCAAATGGTGATGGTAACAATGACATTTTTTATCCAAGAGGTAAAGGTGTATATACTATTAAAAGTTTAAGAATCTTTAATCGTTGGGGCGAAATGGTATTTGAAAAATCAAACTTTCAAGCCAATGATATGAGTGCAGGTTGGGATGGTACTTATAAGGGGCAAAAACTTGCTTCTGATGCGTATGTTTATAGTTTAGAAATTATGTGCGATAATAGTACAACAGTTCCTTCAAAAGGAAGTATTACTTTAATACGTTAATTATAATTCTATATATTTGAGGTACGATTGCTTGAATAAACTAAACAGCAGTTCATTGCTTTTCTTGATTTTTTTCGATTTGCAATAATTGTAACCCGTGCCTCAAAAAAAGATTTACATATTTCGCTTTGTAGCGATGACATTATTATGCACAATGTCGTTCGCAAATGTATTTGCACAACCCGTAGCTAATTTTACTGCTAATTCTTCAAATGGGTGTGCACCATTAATTGTTTCTTTTCAAGATTTGAGTACTGGTAATCCAACACAATGGAGTTGGGATTTAGGTAATGGTGTTATTTCCTCACAGCAAAATCCAATTGGTACTTATTTTAATCCAGGAACCTATACTGTAAGGTTAAGGGTACAAAATGCCAATGGTATCGACTCGGTTATTAAAACAGCTTTTGTTGTAGTAAATGATGTGCCAACTGTAGATTTTTCTTCTTCTGTAACAAGTGGTTGTTATCCATTAAAGACTCAATTTACCGATTTAAGTATAGCTAATTCTGGAACCAATATTGAGTGGTTGTGGGATTTTGGTGATGGCAACTTTTCTTCACAACAAAATCCATTACACACTTATGTGGTGGCTGGTAGTTTTACCATTACATTACAAGTAAAGAATAGTAGAGGGTGTACAAAGATTATTAATAAACCAAACTATATTAGCATTTCCAGTGGTATTCAAGCCAATTTTAATGTTACGCAAAATAGTAATTGTGGAGTTCCGTCAACCGTTACTTTTTCAAACACTTCTGTTGGAACAGGAACATCAACCTATTTTTGGAATTTTGGCGATGGTACAAATTCTACACAACCCAATCCTACTAAAACCTATACTACACCAGGTTCATACACAGTAAGTTTAGTTGCTATAAGTTCAAGTGGTTGTAGAGATTCTTTAATTAAGCCCAACTTAATTAATATAGGGGCCGTAAATGCAAATTTTTCTTCTACTGGAAATTGTATAAACAGTTACATCAATTTTACCAATATTTCTACTCCAAATCCTGTAAGTGTATTTTGGAATTTTGGCGATGGTACAACTTCTACCAATATTCAACCAACAAAAGTATTTTCATTACCCGGCAGTTATCAAGTGAAAATGGTTGCTAATTTTGGTAACTGCTCTGATTCTATAACAAAAACAATTGTAATTAATCCTAAACCAACTGTATCTTTTACCAATACTCCAGAGGGTGCTTGTAGTGCTCCATTAAATGTGCTGTTTACAAATAATTCAGTTGATGCAATTAGTTATAATTGGAATTTTGGCGATGCCAATACTTCAACTAATGCAGCTCCTGCACACAATTACCCTCAAACGGGTGTTTTTGATGTTACACTTATTGGTACCAATTCATTTGGATGTACAGATACTTTAAAAAAAATTGGAGCTGTTAAAATTGCTTTACCACAAGTAACATCTATTAATGGTACGCCTTATAGAGGTTGTGCTCCTTATACAGCACCTTTCTCTTTAAATGTAAACTCTCCCGAACCTATAGTGCAAGTTGAATGGGATTTTGGAGATGCTACTCCACTTGTAATTGGCAATAATCCAACACATACTTATGTAAATACTGGCACGTATTCAATTACTGTAAAAGTTACTACAGTAAGTGGTTGTACTGCTACATTTCAGGGTACTAATGCCATTATTTTAGATTCTAAACCAACCGCAAATTTTTCGGCTACCCCACGTAATGGTTGTGCAAGCGATGATTACATATTTACCAATAGTTCATCTAATAATGTAAATTCTTGGTTTTGGAATTTTGGCGATGGTGGAACATCTAGTGCACAAAATCCCACTTATAACTATGTAGATACTGGGTTCTTTAAAATTACATTAATTGTTGCTGTAAATAATTGTAAGGACACGTTAGAAATAGAAGATTATATTTATATTAATCCGCCTGTTGCTAAGTTTTATAAATATTATAATTGCGATACTCCCATGCAAAGGTATTTTGATAATGAATCTATTGGTGCATTAACCTATGCTTGGAATTTTGGTGATGGCAATTTTTCTGTTGATAGTAATCCTGTACATGTATATGCAAACCCTGGTATATATGCAGTTTCTTTAACCGTTACAAATGGTGCATGCACCCATACTACTAGAGATACAGTAATTGTTGTGTCTAACAATCCAAATTTTTCTGTGAATGGAACAAGTTTTTGCAAATATGCTAATGTAGTATTTACTGTTGGCAATATTAATACTGCACATGTTGCCAATTATGCTTGGGATTTTGGAGATGGCACAAGTTCAGGAGGAAGTAGTTTGTCTTCAACTACACATCAATATTTAAGTTCTGGTTCGGTGAATCCAACATTGGTCATTACCGATATTTTAGGTTGTACTCAAACTGTTAATCAAGTATTACCCATAGTTGTTTATGGACCAACTGCTGGTTTTCAAAATCCACCTGGAACATGTGTTAACGGAACAATTAATTTTACTGATACCTCCACCACCGATGGACTTCACTCTATCATTAAATGGATGTGGAGTTATGGAAATGGAGGTGTAGATACACTTGCGTCTGGGTTAGGTAACACTTCAGAAACTTATAATCAGGCTGGTACTTATTCAATTAAATTAACTGTAGTAGATGACTATGGTTGTTACGATACTTTAATTAAACCGAATGCTGTTTTAATAACCAATCCTAAGGCTAGCTTTAATGCTACCGATACCTTAAAGTGTGCAAATAATAACATTCAATTTAATAGTACTTCGGCGGGAGTAAATTTAAATTATGTTTGGAGTTTTGGCAATGGGCTTACGTCGGCTCTTCAAAATCCACAACATGCTTATGCAACTGTTGGTTTGTACTCTGTACAATTGAATGTTTCTGATATTTTTGGTTGTGCCGATTCTTTATTAAAACCATTGTACATCAATGTTTCCAACTCTGCAGCAAAGTTTAGTTTTGTTCAGGGCGATAGTATTGGTTTATGTTATCCATTTTTAATTGAAGTAGCCAATCAATCTCTAAATACGCAAAGTATTAGTTGGAACTTTGGCGATGGTGGTTTTTCTAATGTGAGCAGCCCATCTCATTTTTATAATTTGCCTGGTACTTATTCTTTAACCTTAAAAGCATTTGGTTTTGGTAATTGTGTAGATAGTGTGAAAACAAATATTGTAGTGAGAGGTCCAACAGGTACGTTTAGTTATACACCTAAAGAATTTTGTAAACCAGCTGTTGTAACGTTTACAGCCAATACTTTAAACAATGCTACCTTTTTTTGGGACTTTAGTGATGGTGTTACACAAGTAACGAACGATTCTGTAGTTACTCATCCATTCTTAGTGTCAGGTTTGTTTAAACCTAAAATGATATTGATAGATGCAGCAGGTTGTCAAGTTCCTATTACAGGTATCGATACAATTAAAGTAATTGATATAACAACTAAAATCAAAGTACCACTAACGCAATTTTGCGATTCGGTACGATTAAACTTTTTAGATTCAACTGTTGTTACCAACGATGTTGCAACAAATTTTGTATGGAATTTTGGAAATGGAGTTACGTCAACTGCTGTGCAACCTCAACATTTTTATTCTCAACCCGGTAACTATACTGTTAGTTTAAAAGTTACTAGTTCTTTTGGGTGTACAGCAACCGATACTTTAAATATTCCTATAAATGTTGTACAATCGCCCGTTATTAGAATTACAGGCGATTCGGTTGGTTGTATCAATAATTTACTAAATTATAATGCTGTTGTAACAAAAAGTGATAGTTCGGCTTTAAGCTGGAATTGGAATTTGGGCAACGGACTTACGTCAACCCTGCGAAATCCACCTCAGCAGTTTTATTCAACTCCTGGAATTAAAACGATCACTGCAATTTCTACCAATACAAGTGGTTGTGCCGATACTGTTTCAAAATCTATTCTAATTCATCCAACGCCCAACACTAGTGCAGGTATTGATACAGTAGTTTGTAGAGGCAAAACTATTACACTTAATGCAACAGGTGCCAATACTTATGTTTGGAAAACAGACAATACTTTAAGTTGCTTAAATTGTGCAAACCCTATTGCAAGGCCAGACAGTTTAAGGTTATATACGGTAATTGGTACCAACAATTTTGGTTGCAGTTTTGCCGATTCAATGTATGTAAATGTGGTTCAACCTTTTCAAATTAATTTTCCCAATATCCATACTTTGTGTGTTGGAGAATCGAAGCAATTGGTTGCATCTGGTGCCGATAGCTATTTATGGTCGCCCAATACCAATATCAATAATATTGCTTTACCAAATCCAACTGTCAATCCTTCTACAACTACTACTTATACTGTTGTTGCAAGTGATAGTAGAAATTGTTTTAGAGATACTGGAACGGTATTGGTAAAAGTGTATCCTATTCCACAAATAACTTTTCCCAATAGTGTTATCAAAAGTAATGTAGGATCGGTTTTGCCTTTAGCAAATTCAAGCAGTAATGATATTACAACATGGCGTTGGTTGCCGAGTACTTGGTTAAGTTGTAACGATTGTGCCACACCTATTGCAACAATAACAGACAATATAAAGTACATTGTTGAAGTGTCAAATCCTGGTGGTTGTACAGCTAGAAATGAAGTAAGTATAGAAACTTTGTGTAATGGATTTAATGTATTTATACCCAATACTTTTTCGCCTAATGGAGATGGGATGAATGATGTTTTCTATCCACGAGGAAAAGGGTTATTTACGGTACGAAATATGAAAATTTTTAATCGTTGGGGTGAACTAGTTTTCTCAAAATCAGAGTTTGCTGCAAATAATCCAGCAAATGGATGGAATGGAACATTTAATGGCAAAGCATTAACACCCGATGTATATGTTTATTCAATAGAAGTTGTTTGCGACAATAATCAAATTATTCCCATGAAAGGAAATATTATGTTGGTGAGATAAACAAATATTTAAAAATATTCAAAATGACACAATAATGAGCAGTAGTGTACGTTTAAGTATATATCCAATATCTCGTACTATGAGAAACCGTATCCATATACTGTTATGTTTACTATTTGGCCTATATTTTTTAAAGCCAACAACTATACAGGCACAAGATGTGCATTTCTCTCAATTTTTTGAAGCTCCATTATTACGAAATCCTTCGTTAGCAGGTTTATTTCAAGGTGATATTCGTTTTCAAGGTATTTATAGAAGCCAATGGGCATCGGTTACAACTCCATTTACAACAGGTTCTTTTAGCTTTGAATATAAAAAACAAGTAGGCAGTGCCGATGATTTTGTTACTTACGGCACACAATTGTTGTTTGATAAAGCAGGTGCAGCAGCATTAACTACTACCAATGTAATGCCTTCTTTCAATTATCATAAATCTTTAAACGGAGAAAAAAATAAATATTTATCAATGGGTGTAATGGCTGGAATGGTTCAACGCCGTTTTGATAGAAGTAAAATCACCACCAATAATCATTACGATGGTAATGGCTATAACCCATCTTTAGGCGATGGAGAAACTTTAATTAATTCAAACTTTACGTATTTTGATGGAAGCGTAGGCTTAAGTTTCAATTCAACGATTGGTGAAAAATCGGAAGACAATTATTTTGTTGGCTTAGCGTATCATCACTTCAATAAACCTAAAAATTCATTTTATAATAATCCAGAAATTGAATTAGAATCAAAAATTGTTGCATCGGCTGGTGTTAAGTTTACTTTAAACGAAACATCTTATTTTACCATTCATGCAGATTATTCAAAACAAGGGCCATTCAGTCAGCTGATTGGTGGAGCTATTTATTCGTATAAAATTGGAGAAGATATTGAAGATCCCAAGTACACTTTACATTTAGGTGGATTTATGAGAGCCAAAGATGCTTTTATACCCATAGTAAAATTAGATTATCGCCCTTTTGCATTTTCTTTCAGTTACGATGCCAATGTTTCTCAATTAAGAACAGCAAGTCAGGGAAGAGGCGGAATGGAATTATCCATTTCTTTTATTGGCTTTTTTGATAGAGACAATAGTTCAAGGTTTGTACCTCTTTGCCCTAAATTTTAGTCGTTTTATTTCATTTTCATAAATTAGGTTTTTTTGATTAATGATGGGAGTTTCCACTGCTCAAACTCGGAAGCTCCCTTTTTATTTTATTCAGCCAACATTTTTCTTATTTAAATGTTCTCATTTTCGCAACATGGAATATTAAAAGTTTAATGTTGTATTTCCTTTCAATCTATTTATTTTGCAACCATAAAAAACAAAAATATGAGTGTACAAGTTGGTCAACAAGCTCCACAATTTAGCTTACATGATACAGATAGAAACGTAGTAAATCTAGCCGATTTAAAAGGTAAAAATGTACTATTATTATTTTTTCCAATGGCATTTACAGGTGTTTGTACTACCGAATTATGTAATGTTAGAGATAATATTGCCTTATACAATAATGCCAATGCTCAAGTATTGGGTATTTCAGTAGATTCTCCTTTTACTTTAGCAAAGTTTAAAGCAGAGCAAAATTTAAACTTCCCATTATTGAGCGATTTTAATAAAACAGCATCGGCCGATTATGGTGCTATTTATGAATCTTTCATAGGTTGGATGAATGGCGTTAGTAAACGTTCGGCTTTTGTGGTAGATAAAGAAGGTGTAATTCAATATGCCGAAGTGTTAGAAAGTGCTGGCGATTTGCCAAACTTTGAAGCAATCAATACAAAGTTGGCTGAGTTAGCTTAATTAATTTCAGCTTAAAATACCAAGAAGGCAATATTTACACACTAAATATTGCCTTCTTGCGTTCATGTAATTATTGAAACATTTTTTGGTTGTTTAAAATCTTTATTTACCTTCATGGAACTTTAGAAATATGAAAAAAGTTTACACACTATTTTTACTCTTCATTTTATTATCGGCAAGCAGCTTCTTGCCCGATAATGATAAGTATGAGGTAGGTGATGTAAAAACCAAGATTACCAATTTCTATCCCAATCCTGCATCTTCTTTCATCAATTTTGAGTTTTCAAAACCATTAGAAAAAGGACACACCATTGCCTTATTCAATTTTATTGGAAAAAAAGTAAGTGAAATTCCTGTTTCAGGTTCAAAAATTACTGTTTCTTTAGATGGATTCTTTCGTGGTATTTATGTATTTCAGTTAAGAAATAGAAATGCAACCATTATCGAAAGTGGAAAATTTCAAGTAATCAAATAACTGTATTTACCAGTTAAAATGTACATCTAATACAATATCTGGATGCAAGCTTTTCTCTACTGGGCAGCTTCTTGCAATTCTTACTAATTGTTCTTTTTGTGTTTCAGTTGCAATAAAATCTTTTGTAAAATTCAGTTCGGCTTTTATACCTGCTACTCTTCTAGGTGCATCTGTACTCATTATTTTGGTAATGTTTATGGTAGTTCCAACAAAATTTAGTTGCAAATCGGCAGCTCTAATAGCCATTGTAGTAATCATACAGCTACCTAAACTTGTTGCCAACATATCGGTAGGGCTAAAACGTTCTCCTTTACCTTGGTTATCGGTGGGTGCATCATTTTCAATTACAGTTCCACTTTGTAAATGTGTTAATTCTGTTCTTAAATCTCCTGTATAAACAATGGTACTTGTCATATTAGTTTGTATTTTGCCCTAAATTTACATTCATCAAATTATATACTGTGAAGAATATTTTTATTGTTTGCTTTTTCATGTTGCCTATGATGGTTTTTGCACAAAAAGAAAAAACACTTTCGCCACGTCAACAAAAAAAAGCCGAACGTAGAGCTCAGATAGATAAACTCATTAAACAAGAAGAAGAAGGGGCTTTAATATATAATAAACAAAGCATTTTTGGCATTAAAATGAATACCGATGGTTATGGAGTGTTTTACGAAAAAGGAAAGTATAAAACCATTACCACAACTAATATTTGGTGGATTGAAGCCAATGAACATAAGCATGTTAAAGAACAAAAATTTGCCAAAGGCGATCCCAATTTTGGCTTCTTAATTGGCAACCCTTATATCTACGGAAAAGTTAATAATTTTTACAATTTTAAAGTGGGTTTTGGTCAGCAAAAGCTGATTGGTGGTAAAGGCAATAAAAATGGGATAGCTACTACATTAAATTATGGTGGAGGCATTGCAATGGCATTAATGAAACCTTATTTTTTAGATGTCAATGATCCATTAAGTGGAGCTACAAAAACCATTCAATATAAAAATGATAGTACTTTATTTTTAGATCAAACACGTATAATTGGAGCAACAGGTTTTACAAAAGGTTTTGGAAGATTGTCTTATATACCTGGTTTTCATGCAAGGGCTTCATTAAGGTTTGATTATGGGCGTTATAACGAAACTGCTTCAGGTATTGAAGTAGGTATTAATGCCGAATATTATACCAAAGAAATTGTGCAAATGGCACAAAATCCAACAAGAACCTTCTTTTTCAATGCTTTTGTGGCATTAACTTTTGGTAGAAGAAAGTAATATACATTCAATTGTAAGTAAGTGAAATTGATATAAAATGAAGCCATTACTTTTGCAAAAAAATATTGCTTCAAACAACAATAGTCATTGGCTGCTGTTGTGTAATGAGTAAAAATATTGTTGAAGTAAGTAGGCACAATTGTTAAAAAATTTTCTAGATGCAAGAATTACCCGTTGTTTCAAAAATAAATCCTTCGGAAAGTAAAATACAAAAGCCCAATTGGTTACGTGTTAAATTGCCTATTGGCGAAGATTATAAACATGTACGTGGGTTAGTTGATAAACATAAATTACACACCATTTGCGAAAGTGGCAATTGCCCAAATATGGGTGAATGTTGGGGCGAAGGCACTGCCACCTTCATGATTTTAGGAAATATTTGTACCCGAAGTTGCCGTTTTTGTGCAGTTGCAACTGGTAGGCCAGAACCTGTTGATTGGGACGAACCACAACGTGTTGCAGAAGCCATACACTTAATGAAAGTGAAACATGCTGTAATAACATCGGTAGATAGAGATGAGTTAGAAGATGGTGGTGCACAAATTTGGTACAACACTATTATGGCAGTAAAATCTTTAAATCCAGAAACCACTTTAGAAACCTTAATTGGCGATTTTAAAGGGCAGGAAAAAGATATTCAAAAAGTAATAGAAGCGGCACCAGAAGTAGTGAGTCATAATATGGAAACGGTAGAAAGAATGACTCGTAAGGTTCGTGTACAAGCCAAATATTTTAGAAGTTTAGCCGTATTAGAAACTTTGAAAAAAGGAGGCATGCGTACTAAAACAGGCATGATGTTGGGTATTGGTGAAGAAAAACAGGAAATCATTGAAACCATGAAACATTTGGTAAATGTGGGTTGCGATGTTTTAACACTTGGGCAATATTTACAACCTACTAAAAAGCATTTACCTGTACAACGTTTTGTACACCCCGATGAGTTTGCAGAATTAAGATCTATTGGCTACGAATTAGGATTTGATTATGTAGAAAGTGGACCATTGGTACGTTCATCTTACCACTCAGAAAAACATGTGATTGCAGGTTGGGGTAAAA
This sequence comes from Asaia bogorensis, assembly GCA_943371535.1. Classification (GTDB taxonomy): domain Bacteria; phylum Bacteroidota; class Bacteroidia; order Chitinophagales; family Chitinophagaceae; genus UBA1930. Next base: position 135,898 of record CALRVE020000003.1, read on the forward strand.
CTAAATGGTTAGAAGAAAAGGAATTGGCTGCAAATTTTGCATAAATAATTTACTAATCATTGAATGAATAATGGATACTGAAAGTGTGAAGCTTTCAGTATTTTTTTGTGAGGTAGTTCTCAATAAAGCCATACTCCATTAAAAGAATGTTCTCAACATCATGTCTTTACATGGGTTAGAGGTTTGGGTAATGGAAGATGCGTTAATTTAGTGTAAGAAAAAAAGTAGAGGAAGCAATTATTTAACTTCAAAGAAAGGAGACAATGTTAGGCATAAAATTATTATTCATCTATTAAGCAAGTTGTTGTTAGTTTGACCTTTGTTGCTGTAACAATTTTTCTTGCATTGCATGTTTTTCTTGCTCGGTTAATTTTGCTTGATTCAACTCATCTACTTTTTTAGCATTCTTTGAAATAAAAGCAATTTGTTGTTCGAAATAAAAACAAATAGCACAAATTTTCTGATGATATTTTAACCTCAATAAGTTCACCAACGAAATTTTAATTTCATCTTTTTGAACAATTAATTGAGTTGCTTTTTTGCAATTGATATGTATAAATTTTTTAAACATCATCACTATTTGTTAATCCAGTTTTTTTCTAAACAAGTTCGTAAATTCACTTTTGCTCTATGCATTAAAACCCAATAATTAGACGTGGTTATTTCTAAAAACTTACAAATTTCTGAAGTCTCATAATCATCTAAATGCTTTAATTGAAAAACAGCTTTTTGTAAACTATTCAATTTGTTTTTGCATACATTGAAAATGCTATTAAACTCTTTTTCAATGAGTGTATCGTTAAAATAGATATTCCAATTTTGTGGATGATGATTTGTATTAAAATTGCCCTGTTCATCAAACTGTATCAATTCTTGTTGAGACAGTAAATTGGTTGTATTCTTGATCTCTTTTCGGTAATAATCTATTATTTTATTTTTACAAATGGCAAATAACCAGGTTTTTTCAGAAGCCCTAGCATCGTATGTTTTGATAGATTTATATGCACTTAAAAACGTTTCTTGTACTATATCTTTTGCTTGTTCGGTATCTTTTAACCTATTTAATGTGTAAGAGAAAAGCATATCTGCGTATGTTTCTACCCATTTCTCAGGAATTAAAATATAGCTTTTCAAATTATAATATTTATAGGTAAATTATTTGAAACAATAGTTATCTTGCTATTACACGTAGTTTAATACTTAAATTATCACTCAACACTAAACTCGATCCTCCAATAGTAAAATCACGCCTATTAATTTTTATGTCGCCGGTAAACAAATATCCATTTTTTTGAGGTGTGGGTATGAAGTTAAAAGAAATAAATTTTGTAATTCCTTTAAGCGTTAAATTTCCTTCTACAATAAATGTATTTGTAGTAGCTGTTGAAGTAATTTTAGTAGAGGTAAATGTAATTGTAGGGTGCTTAACAACATCAAAATAGTCTGCTTTTTTTAAATGTTTATCTCTACTTGAATTGTTTGTATTTACAGAATTAGCATCTAGTGAAACATTGAAATAGCTTGTAGCTAATTTTTGAGCATTGAACTCAATTTTACCCTGTAATCCTTTAATGGTGCCTTTTGTTTGCATGCCAAAATTTTTTATTGAAAATTCAATGTTCGACTCTGCATCTATTGGGGTTAAAACTTGGGCTTGACTGTACTTGATTAAAAAAAGGGCTATTAAAACAAACACCAACCTTTTCATATAAAACTATTTTATTGATTAAATTATGAATATTGTTTTAGAACGTATAGGATACGCCTAAACCAACCATATCTGAAATATTTCTGAAACGATCATTTGATACTCCATTGGGTGCAATTTGTTGTTGAGTGGTAGTTTGGTACTCAACAAAAAAATGTTGTAATACACCACGTAAAGCCCATTTATTGTTGAGTTGATATTTTATAAAAAATTCAGAATTTAAAGTACCTAAATCATTTTCGCCAGTTAGTAATAAATTAAATGCGTAAGGCTTAGTACTCGATTCTGTTTTTATTCCTCCATTTGTTTGTAAAATGCTACTACTATTACGCCCAAACGTTACCCCAATTGCATCAATATTAAAACCAATTGAAAATTTTGAAGACAGATTGTAAGCTAAATTGATAGATAGGTTTAAAGAATTTGTTTGTACTTTTTGTACAGTTAACGTATCAATATTTGCAGGAATTTGATCAGCAAATAATATAGCAAATGGTGCAGTAGAAGTTTTTGTTAGCTTGGCAGGTGCGGTAATAAATTCTTTATTTGTACCAAAATAATTGGTGAATCTTACACCCCATCCAATTTCAAATTTCTTTTTTTTGCCCAATTTCCAATTATGCACATAAGATGTAGCAATAGTATTTTCACTGCTTCCAAATGCTGTAGCAAAATCAACATATTCATTTACAGATTTTTCAGCCTTTTTTTGTGCATTACCAAGTATTGAGATAAAAAGCACAGTTACTAACAATAGATTTTTCATTTTAATTATTTTTTACTAGTTTGTAATTCGTGAATTCTGAATAAACCTTACAGTGAGTTTCAAGTTTTTTCGACTTTTACTATTATGATAATAAACACAATTTAAAAGAATCGAGTTGTTAGGTTAAGTAAATAGTTTTTGTTTCACAGAAAAGCATTTTGAACCAGCCTGACGGCAGACAGGAATGATATGTTAACCACGAAGGCTCTAAGGGCACTAAGAAAAGAAAACGAAGTTTTTCCTTTGTGTTCTTTGTGCCTTTGTGGTCAAATTAAAACTCATTTGTTTATAAATGGTTTTCAATGATTTAACTAACATGTCATTGGCAGCCTTTCGAAACCTTTGAAAATAGGCAGGTTTCTCAGCAATCGCCTTCGACATGCTCAGGCTAACAGCTTCACTAACTAAACAATTACTAAATTCAAAAAGTCTAAACAACTTCAATTAATATTGAATTAAATTTAATTTAAAAAGGTTTTCCATGAGTTTGTTTGATAATCCAATTTGCCAAAAAAGGCATTTTGCTTAAACATTTTAAGAAAACAATGGTAACATAATTATTACCAAAAAAACTTTGTACTAGCTTTCCCCAAAACAAACGATTGGCAAACTGTTTTTTCCAAGCAGTTTGATAATTGGTTTCTAAACTTTTTCGGGTTATTTTATTTTGCAAAAACAAATCAACTTGTGTAAAAGCAATTTTACTGCTGTGCATAGCCATGCTCATACCATTACCACAAAGTGGAGCAATTAATCCACAAGCATCTCCTAGCAATAAAATATGCTCATGAATTTGAGATTTCGATTGAAAACTTATTTGCGAAATGACCAATGGTTTTTTATAAATGAATGTAGCTTTTTCAAAAATTAATTTCAACGAAGGATTCATGCTTAAAATTTGTTGCTGCATTGCATCTATTGAGTTGTTACTTAGTTTTAAATTGTTAGCTGTTGTAATGTAACAAATACAAACTTTGTTTTCTTCAATTTTAGACATTCCACAATAACCATCTTTAAAGTTGTGCAAAGCAATTACATTGGTAGGGGTGTCTAATAAAGCATGATATTTTATACCAATGAAATTATTGAGTTTATTGGGTTTTGATATTGCAAATGCTCTTTTCCAACTGATATCTAAATTGTTTTTTTTGCCAAAACTGCCTACAACAATTTTACTATTGATAATGGTAGTGCTAGTTTTTACAGTAAATACATCATTAGTAAATGCAACATCTTCTACTTTACAATTTGTGTGTACTGTAACATTTTGTTCAACACATAATTCGTATAAATAATTATCTAAAAAAAATCTACTTACCCCAAAACCACCTTGTGGTAAATGGTATTGATAACTATTCCCTTTAACATCGGTGATGGATAAATGATTGATGATGGGCAAATTAAAGGTAGCAAGTGGTACACCAATACTGGTTAAAAAGTTCCAACTTTCCATGCTAATATACTCGCCACATACTTTATGAAATGGGTATGATTCTTTCTCAAATAAAACAACCGAATAGCCAGCTTTTTTAGCTTGTAAGGCAAAGGTTAAGCCTGCTAATCCACCTCCTACAATTGCAATATCGTAGAAAGAATTATTCATTGTTTTTGTAGATAATTAAGTGCCTAAAAGCCCATTTCCATTGAATGGTAGGGTTTGCTATGTTGGCTATTTTAAGTAGATTTTTCCATTCAAGCTTAACAAATCCTCTTGCAACGCTTAAAGCAGCATCATTTTTTACTAAATAAGATTTTGAAAAAAGAGTGGTGAGTGTTTTTATAGAATAATAAGCAAAAACATTGCGATGTAAATCGTTAATGAAAAATCCAATACTGGCATTTTCTTTCATCCAATTTAATTGATCTACAATTTGCGTATTGGTAAAATGATGGCAAAATAAACTGGAGAAAATGATATCTGGTTTTTCAACAAATTGATGGAAGGCATAGTCACTACAAACCCATTGATCATTTTTATCGAACATTGAATTTGCTTTGGCAACTGCTAAACATTCTTGTTTTATATCAATACCAATACAGTTTAATTGTATTCCTTTTTTTAAACACCAACGTTTTAAGAATGCTAGATTATCACCACCTCCACATCCAATTTCACAAATAGTAATAGGTGTTTTATTTGCAATTAATTTTTTAAATCCTTGTAAAGTAATACCATGCCCTCCAAGCCAAGTGTTAATAAAATCAAGCTCTTTCATGTTTTGATGAATATCTTCAAATGGAATATTATCACCATCTAATAACTCTAGCTTGTATGATCTTGATTTTAAATTCATTTATTTAACAGCTATAAAAGTTTCCATGGTTAATCCTGGGCCGAATGCAATTCCAAAAATAATTGCATTGTCATTGTTAATGTCTTGCAATATTGTATCTAAAACAAACAGAATTGTTGGAGAGCTCATGTTGCCATATTGTTGTAAAATGGCTCTTGAGTATTTTACATCTTCATCAGAAAGTTGTAGTTTTTTTTGAATTACATCAATGATTTTTTTGCCGCCAGGGTGTATGCACCAATGTGTAATTTGTTGCTTGGTTAAATGAGCATTTTGTAAAGCATCATTAACTAGCGTTTCAATATCTGCTTCTATAAACTGTGGTATATATCCAGTTAAAGTCATTAAAAAACCTTGGCTACTTAGTTGCCAAGCCATATCTTTTTTACCACTAAAATTTACTTTACTAAAAAAGAATTTTAACACTGCTAAAGCATTAAAACTATTGGTGTTACTGATTAAAACTGCTGCACAACCATCTGCAAAGAGCATACTGCTTGCAGCACCATCAACTGAATATTCTTTTTGAAAGTGAAGGGTACACAATTCTGTAGCAACAAGTACAATATTAGCATTTGGTGTACTCTCTGCAATCTGATATGCCATTTTTAAAGCATGAATGGCGGCATAACAACCCATAAAATTTACTGATGTTCTTTGCACAGTGGCTGGCATATCCATTGCTTCTACAATGGCTAAATCTAATCCAGGTGCACTCATTCCTGTGCAGCTAACAGTAATTAAATGTGTAACATGTTTAACATTTAAAATGTTTTTTATGCATTTTTCAATTGCTTGGGTAGATAATACTAAACTTTCTTTATTATACAATTCCATCCTAGCTTCCAGATTAGGAAAAGGCTGGTCATTGTTGATTGGAATAAAAGTCCAATCTTCTTTGCTCTTGCTAAAATCTTCAATTAAAGAGTATCTATATTCTATTGCACTTTGATTGTATAAAAAACCTAGTTTTCTAGCATCTTCATATGCTAAAGAATACATCTTTTGCATAAAGTCTAAAATAGACTTTTGCTTGTGCTTAAAAGACGGAACAGATGTAGCTATTGATATAATATTGGTCAAAATAATTTAATTATTGTAATCGTAATAAATGCTAGATTGGTAAATATGCTTGCTATCCAATTCATCTTCATTGTGTTTTGAAAATTTGCTTCAGTTTCTTTTTTGTACACTTTTAAAAACCAAATAATAAAATAAACAATAACTGGCAAAAAGAATAGTTGTAAAATAATGAAAAAATTAAGCTCATTAGAAACGAAATTGTAGCTTACAAACAGCAATACAAAAGCAACTAAATACATGAAGGCACAGAAATAAAAAGTACCACGTATGCCAAGTAGCATGGATATGGTAGTTACTCCATCTTGTCTATCTTGCTTATGTTGATATATTTGAGTGATTGGATAAAACCCACCAATTAAAAAACTAGAAGCTATAACTGCAATCCATGGTAAAGCATCACTGCTTTCCAAACCTGCTCCCATAAAAATTGCAATAAATACTAAGGCTCCTTGATTAGTAATGACTGTTAAGTAACCAACAATTGGATATTGCTTTAATCGAACACCTCGATAACTATATAGCCTTGAAAAAATGATATACAACAACATTATTACAACAAATGGTAGAGAAATTAAAAAGCTTAAGAGTACACCCATTATATCGAGTATTAGTGTTGCATAAAACAACTGTTTTGTGGGTTTTAAAGGATTCTTTATACCACCAATACTCTCTTCATCCATATCCATATAACTATTGTATCCATTACTTGATGGATAAATGATTAAATGAAGAATGATACAAATGATTATTGCATTTGTCCAATTAACTGTATCTATAAAACTCAATGCAAACCAATAAACTGGCATTAAGAATAAAGAAAATTTAAACCGTAATAATTGAAGTGTAGACTTTTGTAACATCACTGTATGAAGTTAGGTATTTTAAGTTTGGCAAATTGTAAATAAATAACTATCCATTACTATAGTTCTTTATCAATATACTGCACTGGTTAGTTGAATAAGTAATTCAATAACTTTCTTCTAAGTAGTGTTTTTACATAAATCTGCAATAGAAGCATTTGCCATTATTTATTTCTCAAATCAACTATTTCAAAAGTTTTAGTTTACTTTATGAATACAATAAAAATGGCTGAATTGTTGTGCGCCAATCGCCTGTATGTGTAAGTTGTTTTGCTTTTTGTAAAAATTGTTGCATGGGTAAATCAAATAAGGCTTCGCTATTTGTTATGCCTAATAATTTATCTAGATGTTGTTTACCAGTAGGATTAACTAAAGTAGGGTAGGGCTTCCAAGAGAAAAATGTTGGATGTAATTCTTTCACCAACTTAATAAATAATAGGGTTGTAAAAACTGGAAATAAATTCAGTTGGTCTTTTATTATAAATCGCACTCCATTGCAAAATTCATTGTTGTATTTACTATTTTTTGGTGTAAATTGAATGGGCTGTAGTTCAACTTCATCTTGCATTTCATTAAATAAAAAACAAAGTTCATCTGCTTTAAACCAAGGTGCTCCTGCAGTTTCAAAAGCCTGATTGGTGCCTCTTCCTTCACTGATATTGGTGGCTTCTAATAAACCCAATCCAGGGTACAATAATGCTGCTTGAAATGTTTGCATTGCCGGAGAAGTTGCTACAAATTTCATATGCCAATTGGGCTGAAAATCTGTTCTAATCCAGGTATTACATTTTATCACTTCTACATTTGCACCAATTGATTTTGTTTGATTAAAGTATAAAGCCAATTCACCTAATGTACAGCCATGACGTAAAGGCATTGCCCATCTTCCTATAAAAGAACTACAATTAATTTCATCTAAAATGGGTCCTTCTGTAAGCAATAGATTTCCTGAAATGGGGTTTGGTCTATCGAGAGTGATAAAAGGTTTGTAGTATTTACCACATGCTTCTAGTACATGGGTCATCGTCCATAAATAAGTATAAAACCTGCAACCAATATCTGGAATATCAAAAACGATAACATCAATAGAACTTAAATCTTCTTCAGTTGGAGCTAGTTGATTGCCATATAAACTAGTGATAGGAAGTTGAGTTAAGGCATCAATACCATTTGAAATAAAAGTTCCATCTGCACCTTGTACATCTAAGCCATGTTCAGGAGAAAATAATTGTACAATGTTGAAACCATTATCTAATAAGGCTTTTCTACTTGGGATAAAAGTATTGGTAGTAGCTGCATGATTGGTTACTAAACCAATTCGTTTATTTTTCCAACTAGGTTGTTGTTGTAAAATGGTATCAATTCCAAATTCAATCATGCTATTGGTTTTAATAAAAAATGGTCATTGTATTCAATGACCATTTTTTGTATTTCAATTAATTGTATTAAGCCCATAAATTAGTTGGGTAACTTCCATCCGCTACCAATGCATCAATGCTAGCTTGTACACTTGGGGCATCTTCTTTATACGTTACACCAAACCATTGTGCTGATGTTGGTATAACCTGTACTTTTCCAGCACCACTCTTCACTACTTTATCTACCACTAGTGGAATAAAAAACTCACCTTTCAAATTATTAATCTCTGCATCTAGAAATTCACCAAAATAGCTTTCACATTGCTGAATGAAGTTTTCATGAAAAGCAAAGAAATTCATACTTACACTTGCGTCTTCACTTACTTCATGTAAACCATTTTCGTCTTCGTAAGTAATAATATTTTGTTCGTTTCTGTAAATTTTGGTACGTTCATTAATATCAATCAAATTGCCATTTACATCAACATTACAAACGCCTCTGCTAACACTTCCATTATCACTTAATGTTTTCTTTAGTTCATATCCAATAATGGCATAGTTATTTTCACCAGCTTGTTGTACTAAAAAATTGTATGCTTTTACAAATCCATCTTTACCATAAAAATCATCGGCATTAATTACTGCAAAAGGTTCATTTACTTTGCCTTTGCAACATAAAACAGCATGTGCAGTACCCCAAGGTTTAGTTCTTTCGGCAGGTACATTTCTCTCTTCGGTAAAAGACGTTAAAGCTTGAAAAACATAATCCACTTTAATTTTTCCTGCTAATTTTTTACCAAAATTTTCTTCAAACATTTCGTGAAATTCTTCACGTATAATAAATACTACTTTTCCAAAGCCCGCTTGTATAGCATCGTAAATGCTATATTCCATAATTGTTTCACCACTTGGACCAAAACCTTGAACTTGTTTTAAGCTTCCATAACGGCTTGCCATTCCGGCAGCTAAAATTACTAATGTAGGTTGCATACTTTTGTTTTAAGTTGTGCGAAGATAAAGGATATAACATTTCATCAATATGCTACACGTTCATCAAGATATTTCCATACAAAAAATGCAATCCAGTTTATTTAATGGTATTGATACGCATGTATTGCGTTTAGACGAAATTCATCCTATTGTTAGTGGTAATAAATGGTTTAAACTAAAATATTATTTACTAGAAGCAATTGCACAGCAAAAAAATACAGTGGCTACTTTTGGTGGTGCATTTAGCAATCATATTGTTGCTACTGCATTTGCTTGTAAAGCAATGAATTTAAAATCTGTAGGTATTATACGAGGAGAACAACCCAAACAATTATCATCAACCTTACAAGCAGCAAAAGAATATGGAATGGAATTACATTTTGTAAGCAGGGCAAATTTTGTAGAAAAAGAAAACTTAAAAACTCAATTTGATTCAAATTTTTATTGGATTAGTGAAGGTGGTTATGGTAAAATGGGTATGCAAGGAGCTACAAATATTTTATTACAATACAATCAGGAAAAATTTACACATATTATTGCTAGTTGTGGCACTGGTACTATGTTGGCAGGTTTGGTGAATGCAGCAATGCCACATCAAAAAGTAATAGGTATTTCTGCGTTGAAAGGATATGAAAATATACATCAAGCTATTCAACAAATTTTGCCTGCCGACAAACAGCAGCATGATTTTACAATTTTGCACAATTATCATTTTGGAGGGTATGCTAAACATCCTGCAACATTAATTGATTGGATAAATGAGTTGTGGCAAACTGAACAATTACCTACTGATATTGTGTACACATCGAAACTTTTGTATGCAGTAAAAGAATTATGCAATAACCATTATTTTACATCAACTAATCAACTACTAATTATTCACAGTGGTGGATTACAAGGCAATTTGTCGTTACCAAAAAACACTTTAAGATTTTGATTCAATACCAGCCTTTATCTTTGGAGCCATGACTTTTAGAAAATTTCTTTTTGTAGTTACTATATTTTTTTGCACAAGTATGCAAGCCATTGCACAAGATACTTTACCCAATTTCACTGTGAGAGAATTGGCAAAAGGTAAAGTGCAAGTGAGTTGGATTAATCCATTTGACAATGTGGTGCAAATGATTGTGCAGCGTTCGTACGATAGTACCAAATACTTTAGAAGTATTTTTTCATCTCAATCGCCTTGGCTGCCACAAAATGGTTTTGTAGATAATAATGTAGCCAAAGGTTATAAAGTTTTTTATAGAGTTCAGTATGTATTTGAAGGAGGGGAATACTTTTTTACTAAATCAAAATCACCCGACAATTATGTACCTGTTAAAGTAATTAGGGTAAATAATGATGAACCAGAAGATGCAGTAGATTCCTCTAACAATAAAGAAACTAGCGATAACAAAGACAGTAAAGCAACCGAGAAAAAACCAACTCGTTATATAAAAGTATATAAAGTTAATAAAGATACTTTGGTTGCAACTATAGAATATAAGGATTACAAACGTTATCGAGATTCTATTATGAAGACTACAAAAGATACTTTACAAAGAACTTACGATGATGATGAAGTAATTATTAAACCCTACGTTCCCAAACCTGTATGGAAGGCATCTACTTATATTTTTAGCAATGAAAGAGGATTTATTAGAGTGATTATTCCGAATATAAAACAACACAAATACCGAGTGATTTTTTTTGAGGATACAATGGAAGAATTGTTTCAAATAAAACAAGTGAAGGAAGCCGATTTGGTATTAGATAAATCTAATTTTTATAAATCGGGTTGGTATTATTTTGAATTATATGAAGATGAAAAACTCATTGAAAAAAATAAATTTTTTGTAGGAAAAGATCGATGAGAAGTATTTCTATATTCCGCTATTGGTAAATTAGTTGAGCATCAAACACCCGTTCAAAATTTCTTTGTATTTTCTCTTTTACTTCTTCAAAATCTAAACTATAGCCTAGTTCTTTTGCCATAGAAGTAACTTGTTTATTTTGAATACCACATGGAACAATGTAATTGAAATAATCTAAATCGGTATTTACATTAAATGCAAATCCATGCATGGTAATCCATCTACTGCATTTAATACCCATAGCACAAATTTTTCTTTCTTTACCAACAATATCAGCATCTATCCAAACGCCAGTTTCACCCTTACTTCTTCCTCCAATAATGCCATATTCGGCCATCGTTAAAATAATTACTTCTTCTAAGCTTCTGAGGTACCAACCTAAATCGGTTTTGAATTTATCTAAATCTAAAATGGGATATCCAACAATTTGTTGTAATCCATGAAAAGTAATATCGCCACCTCTATTAATGTGAAAGTACTCAATGCCTTTTGCTTGCATAGTAGCATCATCAATGAGTACATGTTCTTTCTTACCGCTTTTTCCTAAAGTGTACACAGGTGTGTGTTCAACAAATAATAAATAATTGGTGGTATTTTGTTGGGTACTTTCAACGGATTTTAATTGTACATTCTGCTTCAGTAATATTTCTTGATAATCCCACACTTCTTTATATGAACGAACCCCCAAATCTTGAAATACTACTGTTTGTTGCATGGCGTAAAAGTAAGAAGAAATGGTATGAGTTAGAAGTTATAAGTGATGAGTGATAAGTTGTAAGTATGAGCAATGAAAACTAAAAACCAAGAACTGAATAACTTCAAACTAGAAATTCATAGCTCATAATCCATAATCCATAACCCATAACCCGTAATCCATAACTCATAATTCATAACTCATTCCTCCGTCTTATCTTCGCAGCCATGATTGAAGAATTAGAACTAGAACAACCTAGTGACGATGTATATGAACGCCGAACTTTTGTGATTGACAAAGGACAAGAACCCATGCGTATTGATAAATGGTTGCAAATACGTATTGAAGGAGCTACCCGTAATAAACTACAACAAGCTATTGACGATGGTTTTGTAACGGTAAATGGAAAAAATATTAAAACCAATTACAAAGTAAAAGCCAATGATGAAATTTTGGTTGTTACTTATGTAAATCCTGAGTACAGTGAATTAAAAGCTGAAAATATTCCATTAAATATTGTTTTTGAAGATGAGGATGTTTTGGTAATTAATAAAGTGCCCAATATGGTAGTGCACCCTGGAGTGGGTAATCATTCAGGTACTTTATTAAATGGTGTGGCTTATCATTTGTTGCAACAAAACCCCAACTTAAATGAAGATGAATTACCTCGTTATGGATTGGTGCATAGAATAGATAAAAACACTACAGGCTTAATTGTACTGGCAAAAAATGCAGCTTCAGCTTCTCATTTAGCCAAGCAATTTTTTAACCATACCGTAAGTAGAAAATACAATGCATTGGTTTGGGGCGATGTAAAAGAAGATGCAGGAACCATTACAGGCAACATTGCCAGACATGAACAGTTTAGGAAAATGTTTGCCGTTTATCCTGAGGGTGAAAAAGGCAAACATGCCATTACACATTACAAAGTATTGGAACGTATGAACTATGTTACTTTGGTAGAATGTGTATTAGAAACTGGAAGAACCCATCAAATTCGTGTACACATGAAATATATGGGGCATACTTTATTCAACGATTGGGAATACGGTGGCGATAGAATTTTAAAAGGCACAGTGTACACTAAATACAAACAGTTTGTAGATAATTGTTTTGAAATATGTCCACGTTGTGCTTTACATGCTAAAACATTGGGTTTTATTCATCCACGAACTGAAAAAGAAATGTTTTTTGAAGCTCCTTTACCCGATGATATGACCAATGTAATTGATAAATGGAGAAGATATGTAGGTAATCGTCCATTGGTAGATGAATAATTCAACAAATCTGCTATTAATAATTTGAATCCTATTGTCGTTGTATAAATGATTTGAATTGTCATGTTTTCATTTTTTAAGAATGCTTTAAAATGAAGCCAGTATTGGCTTTAAGCACTGTAATCATTTGGATATTATTCATGCAGAATCCTTCTTTTTTTGCTACACTTAAAACATAAATATCACTATCAGTTATTTTGTTTTTCTTGAAATACACAACAAAACAATTTACACACATACTATGTGAATATTCTGACACAATTCACTGTTTTTTCAACCCTCAAATACTTTATGTTTGCCCGATATGAAAATTCCAAAGCAAACTGCCGAAATTTTTGAATTGCTTAGCAAAGGCAATTTTTTATGCTCCGATAGTGCCGAAGATGCCAACAGGAAATTGTATAATCTAGTAGAACAAAATTTTGACGATTTATATGAATATTTTAGTGCAATTGATTTTGTATTAGAAAAAGGAGATGAGTTTTTTTATTTCTCCCGAAAAGAAAACAAAGCCGATTTAGAACGCAAAATTGAACAAGCGTATCGTTGGATTGATATTGTTGATTTTTGTAAAACTTTCGATAACGCATTTGGTGCTGGTTTTAGATTTACTCCATCGCAAATAGATCAACAACTTAGAGTAGATGTAAGTTTAAAAGATAAATTAGATACCATGAAACGTTTGGTTGGCGATGGTAATTATACCGAACGTATTAAAAAACTAATTAACGAATTATGTAGTTATGGCTATGCCGAATTAGAGAACGAAATTTTGCAACAGTATAAAGTAGTTGCCTCTTTCAAATACATTGAACAATTAATTTTAAGCATTTCAATATCCGAAGAAGTACAATATGAGGTTTCTTAATAAAATTACATTCATTAATAGTGCTACCATAAAATATGCAGAAGTGCATATTGATGGTAACGTGCATTTTATTGGTACGCAAGGTGTGGGTAAAAGCACTTTGCTGCGTTCTATTTTATATTTCTATAATGCCGATAGTTTAAAGTTGGGCATATCAAAAGAAAAGAAAAGTTTTGCCGAGTATTATTTTCCTTTTCAAAACTCTTATTTAGTTTATGAAGTAACTACCGAAACTGGTAATTATAGCATTGTTGCTTTTAAGTCGCAAGGCAAAGTGTGTTTTAGATTTATTGATACTGCTTACGATAAGAAATACTTTATTGCCAACGATGGTAAAGCTTTTGAAACTTGGGATGCTACCAGAAGTTTATTAGATGCAGCCAAAATTTATTATACCAAAAAAATAGATCGATACGAAGAGTATAGAGATATCTTATATGGAAATAACGATACCAAAAAAGACTTTAAAAAATATGCTTTATTAGAAAGTAAGCAATACCAGAATATTCCAAGAACCATTCAAAATGTTTTTTTGAATAGTAAGCTAGACGCTGAGTTTATTAAGCAAACGATTATTATGTCGTTAAATGAGGAAGACATAGAAATAGATTTAAATAGTTATACGCATCACTTAAAAGATTTTGAATCACAGTTAAAAGACATTCAGCTTTTTAAAGAATCGCATGTTTTAAAACAAGCAGAGAATGTAATAAAGTTGCATACGGCTATACGTCATCTTGAAAGAGAAAAAATTCAATATTCATTACAATTGGCTTATAGTGTGCAACAAGTACAACGTTTAGAGCCAAAGCTGTTCGATAAAAAAGAACGTGAAGAAAATAATAAAGAAACGTTACTACAAAAAATTGAAGAGTCGGAAAAAAGATCTCAAAATAAAATTCAAAAGCTGAGAGGCGAGATTACTGTATTGGACGATAAGTTAAAAACTATCAAAGAGAAAAAAGAATATTACGAGAATAAAAAAATTGAGGAAACCGAGCAACGGGTTGCCAAGAAATTAGATGTTGAAGCAGCATTCAATAAATTGAAAAAAGAGAAAGAAGTTTTATCGTTTCAGTTTAAAGAATTGAATCAGAAGTTCGAACTCTTATTTCAACATGAAGAAAGAAGTTTAAAAGATTTTGAGCAAGCAAAAAACACAGAAAAGCTACAGTTAAAAGAAACTTTTTATCAACACAAAAACGAATTAAAAGAGCAGTTAGAACAATTAAAAGAAGATATAAAAGACAACAATAAGCAATCTATTGTTCAGGCACAACAAGCAATTGAAGATGCTCAAAAAGAAGTTCATCATTGTTACATTAAAAAAGAAGCTATAAAGCACCAACGCTTTTTTGAAGACGAATTAATTGCTGCTAAAGACAGTTTAAGTAGTCTGCAAATATCTATTCAGCAAAGCAGTAATGAAGTACAGGCTTTTAAAAACAAATACGATACATTATTAAAACAATTGTCTTTTGATGAAGGCACTTTGCAACAGCAAACAGAAAGATCTATTGAAAAATTAAATGAAGCTATTGTACAGCAGCAACAGCAAGTACAATTTATTGAGGCGAAAATTAATAACAGTAAAGATTCTTTGTATGGTTGGTTAAATCAACATGAGCCGGGCTGGGAAAATACCATTGGAAAAGTAATACAAGAAGAAGTATTGTTTTTAAATGATTTGTCACCACAAAAAACTACAGAAAAAACAAACACTTTATATGGCATTCAAATTAATTTAAATGAGCTTTCTTCTAAAGTAAAAACAGTAGCAGATTATACAAAAGAGAAAACTGTTTTATTGGCCGATGTAGAAAAAAAGCAACAGCAAATTCAATCTCATCAACAAAAAATGAATGATGAGTTAGATAAATTAAAAAGAAAATATCAACCTAAAATAAAAGAATATAAAGAAGGTATCAATGAACACACTTATATAGTTGAGCAAAGTGAAACTAAATTGGCTCATGCAAAACTGTTGATAAAAGATATTGAAATTAAAGCTCAAACTGAGCAACAACAGGCGTTACAGCAAATTAGTGATTTAATAGATGCAGCAACTGAAAAACATTTAGAAGCAAAACAGTTTTTGCAATCTATTGAAGATGGGTTACAAAAGCAATTAAAAGCCAAAGATAAAGAACACGATAAAAAATTAAATATTGAAGAAGAAACTTTAAAAACACGTTTACAGTTTATAGAAAATGATGTAGCAACTTATCATAAAAATTATGAGAAGCAAATACAAAAATTGAGAAAGCAACAGCAAGCTGAATTGGCTGGAGAAGGTGCCAATACAGAGCAACTAACTGCACTTGAAAACGATATTACTCAACTACAAAAGGAATTAAATTTTATAGAGAAAAACAGAGACTTAGTTACTGAATATAAAAAAGACAAACGTGAATTATTAGATAAGGCAGATACTTTTAAAAACGAAAAATCAGTTTTAGAACAACGCAACGAAAATGAAGAACTCAAGCATCAACAGCAAAAACAAAAACAACAAACAGAGTTAAAAAGTGTTGAAGAAAATATAGCAGTTATTGCTGCTGATTTGCAAAAAGCACAAGATGATATTGCAGAGTTTAAAAAGTTTCAGCAATCAGATAGTTATGCAACTATTGCCATTGCTCATAAAGAAGTAAAAGAAGAGCATAAAACCGATAAACGTACCAAGCAAATCATTGAAGAATTTTACAGAAGTTATTATAATGGCATTAAACGATTAGATGAGCTAAAAGAAGCCGTAAACAAATATTTGAGCAATTTCTCTTCTCAAAATATTTTTAATTTTTCAACTGGTTTAATAGCTAAACAACAGTATTTAGACTTTGCAGAACAGTTGAACGATTTTATGACCGACCATAAAATTGAAGAATACGAGAAAAGAATCAATGAACGTTTTGCTACCATTATACATTCGGTAGGAAAAGAAACCACCAATTTGTTGAGTAAAGGCGATGAAATACAGAAAGTAATCACCAATATTAATAAAGACTTTGACCGTAAAAATTTTGTTGGAGCTATTAAAAAAATTGAGCTCAAGCTAGATGCAAGTGCCAATAAGGTTGTGCATTTGTTGCAACTAATTAAAGCCTTTAACGATGAACATGCTTTTGATATTGGTGGGTTGAATTTGTTTTCTTCGCAAGATTCTGAAACAAAAAATAAGAAGGCTGTTGATTTATTAAAACAGTTAAGTAAATCAATCACAGAGTATAAAAAAGAGTTTATTTCTTTATCAGATTCATTTGAATTGAAGTTTAGAATTGAAGAAAATCAAAATGATACTGGTTGGGTAGAAAAGTTGGCCAATGTTGGTTCTGAAGGAACTGATGTTTTGGTTAAAGCCATGATTAATATTATGTTATTGAATGTGTTTAAAGAAGGGGCTTCTAAACGATTTAAAGATTTTCGTTTACATTGTATGATGGATGAAATTGGTAAACTGCATCCTAATAACGTAAAAGGAATTTTACAATTTGCCAATGATAGAAATATTTTACTCATCAATGGTTCGCCAACAGAAACCAATGCAATGGATTATAGACATATTTACAAATTAGAAAAAGATGCCAAGAGTTTTACCAAAGTGAAAAGAATTATTTCAAACTATGCTTAGGAAATAAATTGAGTATAAAACACTTTTTTTATAGTATAAAATGATTGTTTTAGTTTAAAATAAATTATGCTTTTTAAAAAAAAGAATAGTTAATTTTTATCACTAGTAAGCTCATAAGGCACATCATTTGGTTCGGTCCCTACATTTATGTAGGGATTGAAAAAATCCGAAGGATATTTTTTCAAAGAAGCAAATGGAGTGCTGTTGAGCTTACGAAGCCTTGCGGCTTGAGCATAAAATTTCTATCACTTGATGATTTGTGATATTAATTTTGCTGTTATTGTTTTTAATAAGCAAAATATCAAATTCGCTAATATATTCATGCATGAAATTCTTCCAATATATCATTTTATTTGTCTTAGTATTCCTACTCTCTTGTAAGCAAGAAGAAAAAAAGTTTGATTTAACTAAAGATTGGTTTATCATTCAGCCGGGGTTTAATGACAATGATAGTTCTGGCTACGAAAACATGGCATTGAGTTTAAATGAAGATGGAACCTACACTCATTTTGCAGTTCATTTTTATAATTATGGGAAATGGGAGTGGAGAGAACGAGACTCTAAAATAGTACTAAATCCATCTAGTGGCTATCCTTTGAATGGAACATTTATTTTTGAGTTAGCCGACTATAAACCTGAACAGTTACAGGTAAAACGAATCATCAAAAAAGGAAATACAACTATTAGAAAGAAAAATGTTGATGTTTGGTTTGGCAATAAAAACACTACGAAGTTTAATCCATTTATAGCCGATTTTAATACCTGGCGAATTAAACCAGCATCCTCTGAAACGAAGGAACAAATACGCAAACGAACGCTTGATTATCTCAATTTTTTAAAAGTTTATTTTAGTTATTTGGTTGATAATAAAATTGAAAATCTTACACATGGTTGGTATCCTCAACCATTTCAATTACATTTTGCCAATACTGCAAGAATGGCTTACAGCAATGAGTTAAACGATTGGAATAAATGTTTTTTTAATGAAGAACAAGCTATAGAAGGGTATAAAATTTTTAGTGGGGTAATATATAAAGTGAAATTACACCATAAAGAGTCGGTAGCCGAGAGAAATTTAGATATGGTAAATCAACTCCTTGAGGTAATTGAATAAGCTTGATAACTCTCATTTTTTGCTACAATTCATTTGGTTATCTTTGAAGCAATCAGCAAAAACTATAAAATAATATGAGCAAGTTTTCACAACACAATTTTGCCAACGAAAAAGCATTAATCAGGGTAGATTTTAATGTGCCATTAGATAAGGCAACATTTGCAATTACCGATGATACAAGAATGACAGCAGCAATACCAACCATTGAAAAAATTTTAAACGATGGTGGTAGTGTTATTTTAATGAGTCATTTAGGCCGACCAAAAGATGGACCAGAAGAAAAATATTCTTTAAAACATATCACTGCACATTTAAGTAATTTATTGGGTGGTAAAAAAGTGTTGTTTGCAACAGATTGTATAGGGGATGATGCAACTGCATTGTCAGCAAGTATTCAACCCGGCGAAGTTTTGTTATTAGAAAATTTACGTTTTTATAAGGAAGAAGAAAAAGGGAATGAAGCATTTGCAGAAAAACTTTCTAAGCTTGGAACAGTTTGGGTAAACGATGCATTTGGTACAGCACATAGAGCTCATGCAAGTACAGCAGTGATTGCAAAATTCTTTGCACCAGAAAATCGCTTTTTTGGATTGTTAATGGAAGGTGAAGTTGAAAGTGCAGAAAAAGTATTACATAAAGCTGAGAAGCCGTTTACAGCAATTATAGGTGGAGCCAAAGTATCTGATAAAATTTTAATCATTGAAAATTTATTAGAACGTGCAACTGATATAATTATTGGTGGTGGTATGGCTTATACTTTTATGAAAGCAAGAGGTGGTAAAATTGGTAGCTCTTTATGTGAAGAAGATAGATTGGCAACGGCATTAGAAATTTTAGAAAAAGCAAAAGCCAAAAACGTGAGTATTCACTTGCCCGAAGATTCATTAATTGCTGATAAATTTTCAGCTGATGCCAATACACAAGTTTCGCCAAGCGATGCCATTCCTGATGGTTGGATGGGTTTAGATATTGGTCCTAAAGCTGCTGGTATATTTAGTGAAGTAATTAGAAAATCAAAAACTATTTTATGGAATGGTCCAATGGGGGTTTTTGAAATAGAGAAATTTCAAGCAGGAACAAAAGCAGTAGCTGTTGCTATAGCTGAAAGTACTCAAAATGGTGCATTTAGTTTAGTAGGTGGAGGCGATAGCGTAAGTGCTGTGAATCAGTTTGGATTTAACGATAAAGTAAGTTATGTTAGCACAGGTGGAGGTGCCATGCTAGAATATTTTGAAGGTAAAGAACTGCCAGGTATTGCAGCAGTAAATTCATAAAATCAACTTATTATAACTAAAAACGCTGCAATACAAGTTGCAGCGTTTTTTATTTAGGTATTTCTTTTTTAATTGTTTAATGATAGTTGACTTCCGTCATATTTATTAAACTTTAAAAATCAGCCCTGCATTTTTTAATGGTAATTTTCTTACTCGTAAACCACTTGCAGCAGCTATAGCATTACACAATGCAGGTTTTACACTTGGCACACTTGTTTCACCTGCACCACCTGGAGCTTCTGTGCTATTGATGATTTTAATTTGTAGAGGAGGTAATTCACCCATACGAGTTACTTCAAAATCTCTAAAATGGTTTTGTTGTACAGTACCTTTATCAATGGTGATTTCACTTTTTAGTACTTCACTCATCCCCCAAACAAATCCACCTTGAATTTGATTTTCTAATCCATCTGGATCTATTACAGTTCCTACATCAGTTACACAAACTGCTTTAAGAATAGTTACTGTTTTATTTTTTACGGAAACTTCAAAAGCATGTGCAGTATATGCCATTGCATGATTGTAAAAACAACAAGCAATACCAACTGCCGTTCCTGCAGGTCTTTTTTTATTCCATTCAATTAGGTTAGCGGCTTCTTGTAAAACAGTTGCCAAACGTTGTGGTGTATATTTTGCTCCACTAATGGTAGTAATAGATTTACTAGCCAATAATTCTAAACGATAAGCTAGTGGATCTTTCTTTTGAGCAGTAGCCAATTCATCTACAAAACATTCAATCACAAAATTATTATAAGTAAAGTTTACGGCTCTCCACCAACCTTCTGCTAATGGAGCTTCTGCTCTGTGTACTGTACCTCTTAGCATTGGAATATTGTAATACATATCATTGTCAGCACCACCACCTAATTCTCCTTTTAAATTATTGGCATTGCCTTTTTTGCCTTGCGAATCCATTACAGGTGCAATGGCAATTTGATGTTGCCAATTGATTGGTAATCCTTTCTCATCTAACTCACTTTGTAAACGATGAACTGACGCAGGTCTAAAAACACCAAACTTCATGTCTTCTGCTCTGCTAAATAACAATTGTACAGGTTTGCCATCGGCATGTGTAGCTAGTTGCATGGCTTCTCCACCATAATCGGCTGATAGTTTTCTTCCAAAACCTCCACCCATTGGTTGTAGATTAATAAATACGTCGGTATTCTTCAAGCCAAAAAATTTACTTCCGTTGTTACTGACACCACCAGGACTTTGAAACCCTCCCCAAATTTCAAATTTGCCATCTTTAAATTGAGCAATACAATTCACAGGCTCCATGGTTGCATGTGCTAAAAATGGCAATTCATATTCGGCAGTAATTTTTTTAGTTGAATTTACTGCAAACATTTCAGCTGATTGCCCACTCGCGTCAACCACTAAATCTGGTTTAGTAGCAAGCATTTTTTTTAATGATGTTGAGTAGGCTTTACTATTGGCAGTTGCAAATTTTCCTAAATCCCAATTTACTTTTAATTGTTGAGCTGCTTTCATGGCACTCCAACGATTGGTGGCAATTATACCTACACCATTTCTGTTGTTCATGCCCATTTCTTTCATTTCAACCAACTTTATAATGCCATCAATATTTTTAATTGAATTGGCATCCCAGTTTTTTACTTTTCCTTCTAGTACTGGGCATCTAACAACAGCACCATATACCATGCCTGGCAACTTTATATCAATACTAAAATTGTATTTACCAGTTACAATGTTTTTTATGTTGGTTTTCTTTTGTCCAGGTTTGCCAATTATTTTAAAGTCTTTATAATTTTTAAGTGTAGGATTTTTAGGCACTTCTAACTTAGCAGCTTTTGCATACAATTGAGCATAACTAAGTTCTTTGCCACTAACAGTGTCGGTTACTTTACTTCTTTCTGCTCTACATTGACTTGACGGAACTCCCCATTCATTTGCAGCAGCAGTAATGAGCATTTCTCTTGCGGTTGCACCTGCTTTTCTCAATGTGTTGTATTGTGTCATCACACTTGTACTTCCACCAGTTCCATATTGACCACCTTTAGCTGCATCAAAGGGTAGTGCTTCAATAATAATATCATTGGGATTAGCTTCTAGTTCTTCTGCCAAAATCATTGGTAAACTCGTTTGTACACCTTGTCCACTTTCTTGCTTCAATACATAAATATAGATTTTACCATCATCGCATAATTTTATTAATGGTGATGGTTGAAAACAAGTTGGATCAACAGTATTGGCTAAACCTTTTAATGGAATCATTTGAGCCAATAACCATCCACCCGATGTAAGTGAAGCTATTTTTAAGAAGTTTCTTCTTTGCATAAAAAATATTTTTAGCGAATGCTAGATTGATAAATGTACACAAACAATGAATCATTATTTCATTGCAGTTGCAGCTTGTTTAATGGCTTTTTTAATTCTGTAATAAGTGCCACATCTGCAAACTACTTGGCTCATTGCATCATCAATTTCTTCATCGGTTGGGTTAGGGCTTTGTTTTAGCAAATCAACGGCAGTCATAATTTGCCCACATTGACAATAACCACATTGCGGAACATTCACATCCATCCAAGCTTTTTGTACAGGATGAGAAGCATCTTCGCTTAAACCTTCTATGGTAACTATTTTTTTACCTACACAAGCAATTACAGGTAACATACAACTCTTTTGTGCAGTATCGTCAATATGCACAGTACATGCACCACAAGTGCCTACACCACAACCATATTTTGTACCAGTTAAATTCAATTCATCTCTTAATATCCATAGCAATGGAATATCACTAGGAACATTCACGGTTTTAGTTTCGTTATTAATGTTGAGTTGATAGGTAGGCATACAAAATGTATTATAAATTATTTTATTTAGTTTAAGGCCAACTGATTACTTCGTTACAAACAATATTTACCCAACGTTGAGCATCTTGTATTTTCATTAATTTATGAACATAAACAAGCCGTTCAACAAAAGCTGCTGGTTTACGTGCCGTTGTTGATTTATTGGGATTCATTGGGTTTTGATAAGCAAAACTGTTTGAATTATTTTTCAAATACAGTTGTGCTTTTTGGCTATTATAATTAACACCAAAATATTTTTTTACACTTATTGCAATGTCTTTGTATTCCTTTCTATAATTAGGATGCAGCAACATATAAGAAGCTTTGTAGTTTTCTTTTAACCAAGGCCAAACTAGCTTTCTTTTTTGTTCATCTTTCAATATTTCAAAAACTGCTTTTTCTTTAAATGTTTCCCAGCCTTTGCTATAAGTTATGGCAGTTAAATAATTGCCACCACCGCCAGGTAAACCATAGCTAGCCATTATTTCTTTATTAAGTCCATAACTGTTAGGTTCACTAACAAAAGCCCTTAATGCTCGGCTTAAAATAGTTTGGGTGTTCCAAGTGGTAATGCCTGTGCATCTAAAACAATTTCGTTCTTTAAATTCAATGGAGTCTGTAAGTGAAGCATATTTTTTTAAGGATGGAGGAAAGCTGGTGGGGTTCATTATTTTTTGCAAAGCTGCATCCTCATTAAAACTAAATTTTTCAATATTCCCGTTGGTATAAATAAAATGGTTCGAACGTGTGGAGTAGTTAAATACTAGCATAGCTCCACTAGTATTAAATTCTTCGTACTCATAAAAATAAAAATGTGGTGGAATAACTTCTTTACCAACTCTATTTATAAAACCACATGAATCGTGTCTTACCCTTACATAAGATAATCCAAATTTATTCATTGGATGTATGTATTGATATTTAAAATCGGTTAATTGTTTAGTGCCTTTGAATAATGCCCAATGATCATTTTTTTGAACAGCTCTAAATGGTGGATGATTTACAAAGTTGATGGTATCTTCCGATTGAACTTTGATGAATGTAGGGTTAGTGAAATTATTAAAGAAAGTAAATACAGCAATGGTTGCAACGGCTAAAATAGACAAGTGTTTAATCATAAACTATAATTTCAAGCAATAAAATATATCTCTCAAATATACTGAATAATATTGTTGAAACTTTTATAGCTTTTTATTGAACTGCATTTCTCTTATAAAACACAAAACCATTTTTTTCGTACAACTTTTGTAGCCCTGGAATAGTATCTAGATTTTCTTTATGTTGTATTTTGGTAGATATATAGGCAGGTTTATCAATATTGCCTCTAATCATCCATTCAGCAGTTTTGGTACTATCATTTTTAAAAGGAGGCTTATTGGTATAAAAGAAATGAGCATAGCTTTTGTATCCCCAAGTTTCTACATAACAATCTTCACCTTGCCTTGCTTTAAAAAATTCAATATTTGCTCGTTGAGAAATGGCTTCAATTTTAGGGGTAATAATCACTGTAGTTAATAAACAACTGATAGTTAAGCTAGCAAATAAGAAAGTGATTTTTTGCACTTTATTTTTGCCTACTAAATAATAAATAACACCTGCTAAAAGTATTAAGCCTCCAATGCCATCGGTCCAAACCCAATGAACATTGGCTTCTAAATTGCCTCTTGCAAAAACATCTTCTACTTTATTTACCCATGTATCTTTTTGCATGAGTACAAAAGGAATAGCAGTAATTAAAGTGCCTAGTAAAATGCCAACAAAACCCAACAAAATATTTAAGCCCACATGAAGTTTAATTATTCTTTTCTCCCAGATTTCATACACACATAAAGCCGCCAAAAATGTCAATGGAAACCAACATAATGAAGAGTAGTGAACAATTTTTGTTTTAACAATAGAAAACAATAGAAGCGTTACCCAAAATAAAACAGTCATCCATACTTTAAATGTTCTTTGTTGTACATTACCCGATTGTATAAATTGACCTTTCATAAAAAATATAGAAGCAGGAAAACAGCCAACCAATAAAACCCACCAATGGTAAAAAAAAGGTTCTCCATGATCGGCATCACTCGTACTAAAAATAGCAATTTGACGTTGGGTAAATTCTATAATAAATGTAGGGCCGTTTTGTATAAAATCTACTCCAAACCACATAAAGCAAACTACAAAAGCTGCTGCCACGATAGTACCAAATTCTTTAATATTTATGAAGAATTTAAACCGATTAATGAGTACAAAAACTATATAAGAAAGTAATGCCAATAATATAGCAACAGGCCCCTTGGTTAACACTGCTAAACCTAAAAATGCACCTACAAAAACAGCGGATTTAAAGCGGTTTATTGTTTGATCAATCGTTAAAAAATAAAAATGATAAATAGCCAAAAAAATAAATAAATTAAACCAAGGATCTATAATGCCACTTTTAAAATATAGGAACGTTACAAGCGTACCTAAGTAAATCATTACCCAAATTCTTGCTAAGTTTTCGTTGTAAATTTTTTTTCCAATTCTAAATAACACTACCAATGTTATAATACCACATATTGCATTGGGAAAACGAGCTGCAAATTCGTTAATACCAAAGACTTTCATACTTAATACTTGCATCCAAAAAAATAAAGGAGGCTTTTCGGTAAACCTTGCATAGTTTATTTGCACATTAAAATAGTTGCCTGTGGCAATCATTTCTCTGGCACTTTCGGCAAAGTTGATTTCGTCCCAATCGAATAGATGTACATTACCTAAAAATGGTATAAAAAGCAATGCAGCCAATGCTGCAATAGTGAGTTCGTTTTTAAGTAGTACTTTAAGCATACTACAAAAATAACTGTAGTTTGTTGGATGTATGCGTTGGTCTAAAGTAATTATATTTGACACCAGACAAAATCCACAAAAAAATATTTTTGAATAAAGCTTAGCTTTTAATTGTAGCATACATGTATTCATTTAAAGATTTGGTTCAGCTATTTGCCGAACGTTTTAATACTGCACATTTCCCTGCAACTCCAGCAACTTTATATGAGCCAGGAGATTATTTTTTAAGCATAGGTGGTAAAAGAATTCGTCCAGTAATGTGTTTAATGGGTAATGAGTTATTTGATGCTATTGGCGATAATGCTTACAATGCTGCAACAGCCATTGAACTCTTTCATAATTTTACGTTGATTCACGACGATATTATGGATGCTGCTCCTTTACGCAGAGGTATGGAAACCGTTCATAAAAAGTATGGAGAAAGTACAGCCATTTTAACAGGCGATGTAATGATGATTCGTTGCTACGATTACCTCAATAAAATTGGTAGCGAACACCTACATAAAGTATTGTATTTGTTTAATAAAACTGCAAGAGAGGTTTGTGAAGGGCAGCAAATAGATATGGATTTTGAAAAACAACATCATGTTTCTTTAGAAGAATACATCAATATGATTGCTTTAAAAACTTCTGTATTAATTGCAGCAAGTTTACAAATTGGTGCAGTGTTAGGTGGTGCTAGTGAAGGTAATTGTAATCATTTGTACGAGTTTGGCAAAAACTTAGGTATTGCATTTCAAATTCAAGACGATTATTTAGATGCTTTTGGCAATCCAGAAAAGTTTGGTAAAGATGTAGGTGGCGATATTCGTCAAAATAAAAAAACCTTTTTATTGTTACATGCACTAGAAGTTGCTTCGGCACAACAAAAAGCAAAAATGCTTCAGTTAATGAACGAAAATCCTGCTGATAAAGTGCAACAAATGCTCCAAATTTTTAAAGATTGTAATTTAGATGCTTGGGCGAATGAATTGAAAGAAAAATATGTACAAACTGCTTACAGGCATTTAGAAGATATTGCTGTAACATCGATAAGAAAACAGCCTTTGAAAGAATTGGCTGAATATTTAATTCAACGCGATATATAAGTCTTGGTTATTTAGTTCAAGTAAGCTTTTACAATTAACGCCAATAGTTACTGGCTTTGCAATGCTAATGGTAAGAAAAGTGTTGTTGTATAGTAGCACAATAGTTTAGTTCATAAAAAATTATTCTTGCATTATAACTACTTATATTAGCAACTATTATTGAATCCTTCAATTAAAAACTAACTCTACATGTCGTTATTTCGAAAAAAATCAATTGATAAAATTGTTGCCGAAGCTGCCGCAGGTAATTCAGATGGTCATGGAGAAAAGCTCAATAAAATACTTACCGTAAAAGATTTAACTTTTATGGGCATTGCAGCTGTAATTGGTGCAGGTATTTTTTCAACTATTGGTAAAGCAAGTTTCGATGGTGGTCCAGGTGTTGTTTTTTTATTCATCATCACTGCAATTACTTGTGGTTTTAGTGCTTTATGTTATGCCGAGTTTGCAAGTAGAGTGCCTATTTCAGGAAGTGCATATACCTATGCTTATGTAAGTTTTGGAGAGTTGGTAGCATGGATTATTGGCTGGGCTTTAATACTAGAATATGCTATTGGAAATATTGTTGTAGCCATTAGTTGGAGTGGTTATTTTGATAATTTATTAAGAGGCTTAGGTGTTCATTTACCAAGTTGGTTATTAACCGATCCCTTTACTGTATCTTCTACCTATGCAAAAGCAATGGCTGCACAAACAGCAGGAGAACCTTTAACTGCAAGTATGCAATCTGCTATAGCTGCTTATGCAAGTGCACCTATTATTGCGGGCAAACACATTTTTATCAATTTACCTGCTGCATTGATTGTAGCTTTTATTACTTTTCTTGCTTATATCGGTATTAAAGAAAGTAAGAAAACCACCAATCTAATGGTGATTTTTAAAATAGCAGTAATTGTACTCATTATTGTAATGGGATTTTTTTATGTAGATACCAATAACTGGACTCCATTTTTGCCCAATGGCTTTGGTGGAGTATTGGCTGGTGTGTCAGCTGTATTCTATGCCTATATTGGTTTTGATGCTATTAGTACTACAGCTGAAGAATGTAAAAATCCGCAAAGAGATTTACCTAGAGGCATGATTTATTCATTAATTATTTGTACTGTTTTATACATATTAATTGCTTTGGTTTTAACAGGTATGGTTAATTATACTGAGTTAAATGTAAGCGATCCGTTGGCTTTTGTTTTTGATAGATTAGGTATGAAAACAACAGGTTACATTATTTCTATTAGTGCCGTAGTTGCAACAACCAGTGTATTGTTGGTGTTTCAATTAGGACAACCAAGAATTTGGATGAGTATGAGCCGAGATGGCTTATTGCCTAAACGTTTTGGTAAAGTGCATCCTAAATTTCAAACACCTTCATTTGCTACAATTGTAACAGGATTTTTAGTGGGTATTCCTGCTTTGTTTTTACCCGGTAGTATTGTTACAGATTTAACTAGTATTGGAACTTTGTTTGCATTTGTATTGGTTTGTTTAGGTGTATTGGTTTTACCAAAAATTACACCTGTAAAAGGTGGAGGAAGATTTAAGTTGCCTTATATCAATGGTAAATTTATAATCCCCATTTTGGTTGCTGCATTTATTTGGCTATTTAAAGATCGATTACTTGCTGCTTTTACAAATATGGGTAACGAAGGATATCAAGAATTGTTATTCATTATTTTTATTGTGATTGCTTTAATAATTGCAGTGCTTAGCTTTATGCATAGTTATTCCTTTATTCCTGTTGCAGGTGCAATGTGTTGCATGTACTTAATGATTGAAATTCCACCTATTAGTTGGTTGTGGTTTTTTGTTTGGATGGGTTTAGGTTTAGCTATTTATTTTTTATATGGTTATAAAAAAAGCAAATTAGCAGTTTAGCTATTCTTTAATTTTGATATAATTTAATTAAACAAATTTCAGTGACTATGATTGATAGAAAAGTATTGACCCTCGACGAATTCACGATTCAGCAAATGAGAGCATATCCAAATGCAACAGGTGAATTGAGTACATTATTACGAGATATTGCATTAGCTGCAAAGAGAATCAATGTTGAAGTAAATAAAGCAGGGTTGGTAGATATTCTAGGCGATCATGGAACAACCAATGTACAAGGAGAAGATGTAAAGAAATTAGATATTCATGCCAATAATCAAATGGTGGGCGTATTAAAGCATGGAATTAGTTGTGCAGGTATTGGTAGTGAAGAGTTAGAAGATTATGTTGTATTTAATGATGAGCTCAGCAACAATAGCAAATATGTGGTAATGTTTGATCCTTTAGATGGAAGTGCCAATATAGATGTAAACGTTACAATAGGTACCATATTTGGAATTTATAGAAGAATTACACCTTTAGGAACTCCAGTTACCAAAGAAGATTTTTTACAGCCCGGTACCAAACAAATTGCAGCAGGATATATTGTTTATGGTAGCAGTACTATGATGGTTTATGCCACACGTCGTGGCGTGAATGGTTTTACCTTAGACCCACAAATTGGAGAGTTTACATTAAGCCACCCCGATATTAAATGCCCTGAAGATGGAAAAATTTATTCCATTAATCATGGCAATTTTTTTAAGTACGAAAGTGGGGTACAAGCTTATATGACCTGCTGTCAGAAAAAAACAAAAGAAGATGGTGGACCCTATACACAGCGTTATATAGCAAGTATGGTAGCTGATGTACACAGAAACTTAATTAAAGGAGGTATTTTTGCTTATCCCGGTACAACTGATAAGCCTAAAGGAAAACTGAGGTTAATGTATGAGTGCAATCCTTTTGCATTTATAGTAGAAATTGCAGGAGGCAGAGCAACCGATGGTAAACAAAGAATATTAGATATTCAGCCTACCGAATTGCATCAACGAACACCATTGTTTATTGGTAGTAAAAACATGATGGACGAATTAGATACTTATTTAGTAAACCAATCAACCAAATAAATGATTTTTTTCAAAACGGTTTCAACTATAAAATCATTTGTACAAGCATCTCTTCTACCTGTTTTATTGGTATTAGGATGCTTATTTTTTTTCAGCTTCAATGAATATGATTCAACCATTTATTTAAATGGTGATAATGTTATAGAAGATGTTGAAACAATATCTACTAGTAAAGCCGAAAAGCAAGTATTAGAGCTAATCAATGCTTATAGAGCCAAGAAAGGATTCACTAAACTTACGCAATCATCTGTTGCAAGTGAACAGGCAAGATTGCATAGCAAAAGAATGGCTTTAAAGCAAGTATCTATTGGTCATGATGGGTTTTCTGTAAGAAGTAAATCATTGAAAAAAAATCTAAAAAATGTAACCAGTATTTCTGAAAATATTGCCTTTGGAAACATTACTCCAAAAGAAATTGTAGAAGGATGGATTAGAAGCACCAATCATAAAAACAATATTTTAAGTAAAGCCAATCTTACGGGCATTGGTGTATTTAAAGCCAAAAACGGAAGTTTATATTATACCCAAATTTTCTTAAATCAGTACAAATAATAGAGCATGAAAAAATGGTTATTGGTATTGTTAATATTCATTTCATTAGAAACTATTGCACAAAATACACTTACAGAAAGATTGTATTATCATAGTGCAAAAGGCTTAACATTTATTCCGCCATTAACACGCCCAGGTTTAGTGTACAATGGCAAATTATACATTGGAAAAAATAAATTGCAAACATTGTTTACTCAACTAAATGATGAGCAGTTAAACATTTATTTCAAAAAGTATAAAGCCAATAAAACTACTGCCGATATACTTACGTTTGTTGGTGGATTTGCATTGCCATTGGTAAATGTATTTATATCAACCCAACAAGGTAAAGTAAATTGGTATCTAATAGGCACAAGTGCTGCATTAAATGTTACAGGCAATATTTTAAATATGCATGCACAAAAAAACTTGTTATTAGCAGCAGGTTATTACGATCAAAAAAAAGGATTTGCCAATAGTTTTGTACCTCAACAGCAAAGCATTGGCTTTACTATTCCATTAAGTAAATAAATAATTCAATTTATGCGTTACACAATTTTAAGTATGTTGATTGTTGCTACTATTTTTAGTGCTTGCGATAAAGTAAAAAACAGTACCAAGAATGCCATTGATCAAACTGCAGAAACTGCTGGAAAAGTAGGCAGTGATATTGTTACTAAAGTTGGAGAAGGTGTTGAAAAATCGCTTGAATGTAAAGTGCAATTAAGTGAGCCTCTACAAAAAGCAGGCGTACAAACTGGTAAATTATATTTTGATAAAGGATTAGAGGGAAATGAAAACGTATTGAGCGTATATTTCATTTTTCAACAAGATTTTGCTAAGATTCTTTCAATAAAAGCATTAGATGAAAAAGGAGTTGAATATGGTAGAACAAGTTTAATGGTAAAAGCTAAAAAAGATAGTGCCAATTATTTTGATTTTAGGTTTAATAAAAAAGTAAATCTTGAATTAAAAAGTACATTTATTGTAGAATAAAATTTATGAGTAAAGCAATTATAACTGTAGAAGATTTACATAAAAAGTATGGCGAATTTCACGCTGTAAAAGGGATAAGTTTTGAAGTAGTGGAAGGAGAAATTTTTGGTTTATTAGGCCCTAATGGTGCCGGCAAATCAACTACTTTAGAAATTATAGAAACCTTACGACCAAAAACAAGTGGAAAGGTTTGGGTAGATGGCATTGATTTAGATAAACAACCCAATGAAATTAAAAAACGTATTGGTGTACAACTACAAGCAAGTGGTTATTACCCTGGATTAAATTTAGTAGAACTGATTCACTTATTTGCTGGATTGTACAATGAACAGGTTGATGCAATGGCGTTGTTAGAAAA
Organism: Asaia bogorensis; assembly: GCA_943371535.1. GTDB lineage: Bacteria > Bacteroidota > Bacteroidia > Chitinophagales > Chitinophagaceae > UBA1930. The sequence goes on from CALRVE020000003.1 coordinate 167,219, forward strand.
AGTGAATTTACAAGATAAAGCAAAAGCTAAGTTTAAAGAATTAAGTGGCGGACAAAAGCAACGTTTTTCAATTGCAACTACTTTAATCAATCAACCTAGAGTAATTTTTTTGGATGAACCTACTACAGGATTAGATCCACAAGCAAGAAGGAATTTGTGGGATTTAATTATCAATATTCGTAATGCTGGTACAACTGTTATAATTACCACCCATTACATGGATGAAGCAGAAATTTTATGCGATAGAGTGGCTATTATAGATAATGGAAAAATTATAGCATTGTCATCGCCCGACCAATTGATTGATAATTTAGTGGCAACTGGTTTTGAGAAACCAAAAGAAGTAAAGCAAGCCAACTTAGAAGATGTTTTTATTAGTTTAACTGGTCATTCCATAAGAGAAGAGTTGTAAACAACACTAATTAAATGTATTAATTGTTTATTCTAAAAGCATAATTATGGATCCTCGTTATCCCATAGGAAAATACGAACCTCAACCTTTTTCAAATGAACTAAAAGAAAAATGGCTATTAGAGATTCAATTCTTACCTAACGATGTTGAACATGCATTGCTGAATTTAGATGAATATTATTTAAATATGCCTTACAGAGAAGGTGGTTGGACAATAAAACAACTTGTCCATCACATCGCCGATAGCCATATGAATGCTTATATACGTTTTAAGTTAGGGCTCACAGAAGATAATCCAATTATTAAACCATATGATCAAGATGCATGGGTATTGTTAGACGATATTGAAACTGTTCCAATCAATGTCTCAACAACAATTTTGCATGGTATACATCAACGTTTATATGCAACTATAAAAAATCTAAGTGAAGAACAGTGGGAGAAAAAAGTAATACACCCTGAACATAACAGAACAATGAGTCTCTGGTTTTTATTAGGCATGTATGTTTGGCATGGTAAACACCATGTAGCTCACATAAAAATGATGAGAGAAAAAGAAGGTATTTGAAAATAACAAAACGAAGCAATGAGAGATTTATCTTGGAAAGTTTTAAAATCGGAATACGTATATAAAGATCGTTGGTTTATTGCCCGAGCCGATAAATGTGCTTTTCCTGATGGGAGAATTATAGAGCCTTATTATGTGTTAGAGTTTCCTAATTGGTGTAATGTGGTGTTGGTTACAGAAGATGACAAAATTGTAATGGTGCAACAATATCGTCATGCAATACAACAAGCAACTATAGAATTACCTGGTGGGGTAATTGATGGAAATGAAACTGCCGAAATTGCTGCTATTAGAGAAGTGAAAGAAGAAACTGGATATGATATAACCAACATTCAACTCTTATATAAAACAGCTCCTAATCCTGCAACCAACAATAATTTTGCTTACTTTTTTTTAGCTAAAGCAAGTAAAGAGATTGCACAGCAACATTTTGATGCATTTGAAGATTTAGAGGTATTGCTCTTTTCAAAAGAAGAAGTATTAAATATGATAGAAAATAGTCAAATAGCTCATGGTGTACAAATAGGTGCAATCTATGCTGCATTTAAACAATTGGGTTGGCTTAAAACAGTTTAAGACTTACATATTGTCTTGTTTTCGATACAAAATACAAGTAGTAAAAAATATATATACTCATATCGTTTACAAGGAATCGTTATCGGGAACGTTTGCGTTGAAAAACAGTTTCTGCACACCCAAAAAGGGTAAAAATGAGTGTACTTTACGCCACGAAATCAAAGAAATAATTGTCTTTCTAAGAATATTTCTGTTTACCTTAACACTTACTTTGCTATATGAAAAAATGTATCTTTCTCTTGATTGCATTTTTAAGTGCTTTTTCAGTACTTAATGCACAAACTACCAAACAGTTCAAAGGAAAAATTGTAGACGACAGTAGTAAATCAGGGTTATCTGATGCAACTATTGCTGTAGCCACAACTGGTTTCAAAAAAACCATTAAAGCCGATGACAATGGTAATTTTTCAGTACTCATTCCTGTTGCAGCAACCACTGTACAATTGACTGTAAGTTACTCAGGTTATTCTACTGAAACTTTCACCGTTAAAGCTACTGAAACTCCCAACTTAAGATTGAAGCGTAACGTAACCGATATGGAAGATGTAGTAGTAATTGGTTACCAAACAGTACGCAGAAAAGATGTATTATCTTCTGTAGCAAGTGTTGGTGCAAAAGATTTAAAAGATGTGCCAATTAATAATGTTGCCGAAGCATTAAATGGACGTTTAGCTGGTGTAACTGCAACAGCATCTGAAGGTTCTCCTGATGCCGAAATTAGGGTTCGTGTTCGTGGAGGTATGAGTATTACTGGTGATAATAATCCGTTATACATTGTAGATGGAGTGCAAGTAGAAAATGGGTTAAACAGCGTTGTACTTCAAGATATTCAAAGTATAGATGTGTTGAAAGATGCTGCAGCAACTGCTATTTATGGTGCTCGTGGTGCAAATGGTGTGGTAATTATTACTACTAAAAGTGGTAAAACTGGTAAACCAAAAGTTACTTATAACATGTTTGTAGGGGTAAGAACTTTAGCCAACAGATTAAAAGTTTTAGATCCTTATGAATTTGTAATGTACAACTATGAAAGAAGTAGAGGTAGTAGTATTGATAGTTCATCATTTGCCAATTTCTTTGGAAGTACTTGGGATACGTTGAATGTATATAAAAATGTAAATGCTATAGATTGGCAGGGAGAAATCATGGGGCAAACGGGTGTTGCTCAAACACATAACTTAGGTGTATCGGGTGGTAGTAAAAAAACAACTTATAATTTTAGTTACACGTTTACCGATGATAAAGCAATCATTTTAAATTCTCTTTTCAAAAGACATCAATTAAACTTAAAGGCAGAGCATAAGTTTACTAAAAATTTTAAAATTGGTGTTTCAACGCGGTATACCAATCAAAATGTATTTGGAGCAGGCGTTTCGGATGATAGAGGTTCTTCTTTCAGTCGTTTAAGAAATGCAGTAAAATATCGTCCATTTTTAGCTGAGGGGCAAGATATAGATGATGATGATCCAGCAGCAATAGAAAATCCAGGAAATGGATTGTCGTTAATCAATCCCTATCAATTAGTAGATGCTGAGTTCAGAAGAAAAAGTACAGAGCAAGTAAACTTTACTTTCAACGCAAGCTATCAAATAAGTAAACATTGGTCGTTTAAAACAACCTTTGGTTATGATACTCGTAATTTAGTAGATCGTCAATTTAGTGATTCATCAAGTGGTTATTCTATCAACTTTGGTAGTCGTAAACCAATTGTTAACTTAGATACTACCAAAACAAAAACCATAACCAACTCAAATGTGTTGAGTTATTCTTTAAAGAACTATAAAAAGAAACATGATATTGATTTTTTAATTGGTCAAGAAACCTACGATTTAACTACATCTTTAAATCAAAGCTATTACAACTTATTGCCTAATGGAATTGATAAAGACGAAGCTTTTGGTAATGCTGCATTAGGAACATACATTGCTAGTTATCCTCGTTTTGTTAAATCAAGATATACTAGTTTAAGTTTTTTTAGTCGTATTAGTTATACCTATGCTAAGAAATACTTTTTTACATTTAATGTAAGAGCCGATGGTTCTTCAAAATTTGCACCAGAAGAAAGATGGGGTTATTTTCCATCTGCATCTTTTGCATGGAGAATGAAAAATGAAAAATTCTTGAAAGATGTAAATTGGATTAACGACATTAAGTTTAGAGCAGGTTTTGGTTCGGTTGGTAATAATAGAATCAATGATTATTTATATTTAACCACCTTTAGAAACGATTTGTTATACTACGGAATTAATAATCAATTGGTTCCTGCTTACACTTCTACAAGCTTAGTGAATCAAGCCTTACGTTGGGAATCTTTAGAAAATACCAACTTAGGATTTGATTTAACCTTATTCCGTAATAAAGTAGATTTAAGTGTAGACTATTATGTAAATAATAGTAGAGATTTATTGTTAGATGTTCCTGTTGCATCTACTTATGGCTATTCAACTCAACTACAAAATATTGGTAAAACCCAAAATAGAGGTATTGAATTTCAGTTGAATGTAAATGTATTGAAACACAAGAATATTTTCAATTGGACTACTAGCTTAAACATGAGTTTCAATAGAAATGAAATAAAAGCTTTAGGTATTAATCAAACACAGTTCTTCCCAGCACCAAGTTGGGGCGTTTCTGGTCAGCCAACAGATTATATTGTTAGAATTGGCGATCCTGTTGGTACAATGTGGGGGTTAGTGAATGATGGTTTTTATACGGTAAATGATTTTAATTATAATACTACTACAGGACAATACACTTTAAAATCAGGTGTACCAAATGCAAGTGGCATTATTGGTGTTGTTCAACCTGGTTCAATTAAGTTTAAAGATTTAAATAATGACGGTATAATAGATGTAAACAATGATAGAACTATAATTGGTAACCCCGTTCCTAAGTTTACAGGTGGATTTAATAATACTATTACTTATAAAAATTGGGACTTGAATGCGTTTATTAACTTCTCTTATGGCAACGATATTTATAATGCCAATAAAGTAGAATTTACCAATGGTTATACCAATCGTTCTAACATGTTAGAAATAATGAAAGATCGTTGGAGAACGGTAGATGCAAATGGTTCAAGAATGCAGTGGGTTAACAATAATTTGGTATATGGTATTGCACCTGAACAATTAGCTAGTGCAAATGCCAATGCAAAAATTTGGCAGCCAATTGTTGGTGCAGGTGCATTTTATCCTAGTTCATGGGCAATTGAAGATGGATCTTTTATTAGATTAAATAACATTACATTGGGTTACACATTTCCAGTAAAAACAATGATTAAAATGGGTATTAGTCGTTTGCGTTTGTATGCAACTGCTAACAACTTGGCTGTAATTACTAGTTATACTGGTTACGATCCAGAAGTAAGTGTTCGTAGAAATCCATTAACACCTGGATTAGATTATTCAGCTTATCCTCGCAGCCGTTCATTTGTATTTGGAGCAAACGTAACTTTCTAAAAAATAAAATTCTTGCAATATGAAATTTCAATTTAAAAATATTACATCTATACTTTTAGCTACAATAGCTATTGTAAGTATAAGCAGTTGTAAAAAATTCTTAGATCAACAACCCATTACAGCTGTAGGTCCAGAGTTTGTATTTAAAGATGTAAGTACAACTTATCAAGCCATTGCAGGTGTGTATAGTAGAATGGTTGGAGATATGGGTTACGGCATTCGTTTAAGTTTATACTATCCTTTAGATACCGATGAAATGCAAGGCCCAACAGGGGCTGCAGATAACGATAGAAGAGATATAGCTCGTTATCAAGCAACACCAAGTAACGCTCAATTAGAGCGTCCATTCAATCAATTATTTACAGGCATTGAATATGCCAATATTTGTATAGATAATATTCCTAAAATGTCTTTGTATGCAAGTGGAACAGAGCAAGAAAAAAAGAAGCTACAAAGAATGTATGGAGAAGCTTTAACATTAAGGGCTCAATACTATTTAGAAGCTATTAGAAATTGGGGCGATTTGCCTGCTCAGTTTCAGCCAGCATATGCTATAGCTGCTGCAAACCCTTTCCCTGTAAGAGTTAGTGCCGATACCTTGTATGATCAATTATTAAAAGATTTAGAATTAGCTACCACTTTGGTTCCTTGGAGAAATGACTTAGCTTCAATTGGAGATCCATTAGATGAAAGAATTACTAAAGGATCCATAAAAGCTTTAAGAGCAAGAATTGCATTGTATCGTGGTGGATTTAAATTAAGTCAAACAGGTGTAATGCAACGCTCTGCTAATTATCTAGATTTTTATGCTATTGCAAAAAAAGAATGTGAAGAAATTATAGCTTCTGGTCAACATGCATTAAACCCTAATTTCAAAGATTTATGGAAAAACAAAGTGGGTGGTAGAGTAGTGAATGATCCTCAAGGTGAATTGATGTTTCAAGCATCTGGAATTGGTAGAAATGCAACTGCTGATACTAAATTAGGTTACTATAACGGACCACGTGTAAATAACTTGGGTAACTCAAGTGTAAACCCATTACCAACGTATTTCTATGCTTTTGATTCTACCGATTTAAGAAGGGATGTAACCATTGCTCCATATAATGTAGCAGCTAATGGAACTACTAAAATTGGCTTGGCAATTACAGCCATGAACGATGGTAAGTATAGAAGAGATTGGATTTCTAACCCACCAGTTTCTCCTACAGATGCGGTTCAATACTTTAGTACCAAATGGCAAATTATTCGTTATAGCGATGTATTATTAATGTTGGCAGAAGCTGAAAATGAAATTAACGGGCCAACAGCCATTGCTTATAATGCCATTAATCAAGTTCGTCGTCGTGGTTATGGTAAACCAATTACCACTGTTGATGCAACTGTTGATTTACCAGGTGGTTTAGGTAAAATACCGTTTTTTGAAAGAATTGTAAAAGAACGTTCATTAGAATTGGGTGGAGAAGGAGTAAGAAAATACGATCTAATTAGATGGAATTTATTAGGAGCAAAAATTGCTGAAACAAGAGCAGAGCTTACTAGAATGTTTAATCGTGTTGCACCGTACGATAACTATCCAACATACATGTATTTTAATACTACCACCACATCCGATGATAACAATATTGGTAATATTTGGGTCAACTCTTTTTATGATGGTGCATCAGCACCTGCTGCAGCAGTTACTGGTGTTACAACAAGAGTAAACTGGTTTTTAAACACTGGTTCAAACAATATTAATGCAACTGTATTAGCAAGATACGCAACTGGTTATACAGCAGGAAAATCTGAATTGTTGCCTTTGCCACAACCAGCAAGAGATGCCAATTTTAGGCTTACACAGAATTTTGGATACTAATTTTAATACTCCCCCAAAAAACACAAAAAAGGCTACTCAAAAAGTAGCCTTTTTTGTGTTCTAGATTTACTATTTTATAATCATTTTTTATTGGCATCGTTTGCGTAAATAGAGTTGAAAACCTACATGAATAAAAATATTTTTACTTTAACAAAAATGCTTTAAATATGAAAAGAAAAATTTACAAATTATTTTCTCTGGCTTTGCTATTGTCTGTTTTTACCAATGTTAGTAATGCTCAAAATGTGTATTTTAGAGAAGGTTTTCAAGACGATGAACCTTGGCCAAGTATACTAGCAGAATCAACAACGGCTTACTATTACAGTAATCAATTTGGTTCTTGGTTTTTAAAAACAGCTTATAGATCTGCTGGGCCAACTGGCAGTTGTACAGCTGTTACAGGTGGACCTAATCATTTAAGATTTGGAAACAATGGAGGTCTCGACTCTGGTTTTATTGTTACTCCTGTTGCCAACTTTGGTATAAACACACTCACTTTTTACATGGGTAGAATTAGCCGAAGAGTAACGGTATACAAAAGATCTGATACTGTTGCTAGTCCAGATTTTAGTACTTGGACTTTAGTACGACATTTTCCTACTACTGGTTTTGTGGCCTGTGACCAATTTACAGTTAGCGTAAATGACGCAACTGCTAGAAGATTAATGATTGTTGGCAGAGCTGGAACAGATTCTGATATTGACAGTTTAGTAATGACTAGCACAAGTGCTATTGTTCCTGTAAAATTTGGCGATATTAACTTATCTCAAGCCAATGGTTTAGTAAAACTAAATTGGAATGTATTACTAGAAGTAAATACTGAAAAATATTATGTTGAACGTTCTGTAAACGGAGTTGAATTTGCTTCTATTGGAAGTTTATCTGCAACCAATGCAAAATCTTATGCCTATGTAGATGCTGCTCCATTAAATGTTGCAACAGGGTTTTATCGATTGAAAGCAGTTGATAAAGATGGTAAAATTACTTACAGCAATGTATTAAGATTAAATTCAAAAAGATCTGAAGCATCGGTTGTTGTAACACCAAATCCAATTATTAATGGTACAGTTAATTTACAATTGAACAATTTTACTAAGTCTGATTATTCAGTTTCATTATTCGATGCAAGTGGTAAAATTGCATTTACTAAAAAAATGAATATTGAGTCTGGTTCATCTGCTCAAATATTGCAGTTACCTAATACAGTTTCTAAAGGCATCTATCAATTACAAATTACCAACGGTTCTATTAAAATGAATAAAACGGTTGTGGTACAATAAAAGTTTCGTGTTTATAGTTTTTGCAAGCAATAAAAAAAGAGGGTTCTTGTCTAGGAACCCTCTTGCTATTGGTACATGCCTTACACTTGAAGTATTCAAATATTGAATCATTGAAATACTTGTAGTGCATAATATTTAAATGTTTTTTGTATTTTTAACATCGTTGCATACGTATTTCGGGTATTTTTCAATGGTATCGTTTGCGTAAACAGAGTTTAAAACCAAAATAAATAAAAATATTTTCACTTGCTAAAATGTTTGAATTATGAAAAGAAACTTCTACAAACTTACGTTCGTAACACTGTTAGCTTTGTGCTTTAACAGTTTAACTGCTCAAAATCAGGTTTACTTTAGAGAAGGTTTTGAACCAACCAATGGCTCTGATTTATCTACCACAAACCCTACAGGTGCTGTAGCATATTTTTTTAATGGAGTTCCTGGCACTTATGGAACTGCAACATCTTGGTATGGGGTTAATGTTTATAGAACCACTGGAACTGGCTGTTCAGCCCCTTATGGTGCCCCTCATGTTAGGTACAGAAATATTGCTGGTGTAACTGATTCTGGTTATATAGTTACACCTGTTGTAGATTTTGGTATAAAAGAATTTCACTTTACACGTTCTAGAGCTAGCAGAAGTTTTACGATTTGGAAAACAAGTGATACATCTGCAACTACCACCAACTGGACTGTTGCTGTAGTTTCTCCTTTTTTCGCAGGAACTGTAACTTGTGTTGATACTACTTTAATTGTTAATGATGCTACTGCTAGAAGACTTAAAATTGTTGGTCGCCCAGGAACAGATTCTGATATTGATAGCGTTTGGCTCACAAGTGTTAACGCCATTGTACCAGTAAAATTTGGTGATGTTAATGTATCTAGAAATAATGGTTTAGTTAAACTAAATTGGAATGTATTATTAGAAGTAAATACAGAAAAGTACTACATTGAACGTTCTGTGAATGGTGTTGAATTTGCTTCTATTGGAAGCTTATCTGCTATAAGTGCTAAATCATATTCTTTTGTAGATGCTGCTCCTTTAAATAGTGCTACTAGTTTTTATAGATTGAAAGCTGTAGATAAAGATGGTAAACTGTCTTATAGTAATATTATTCGATTAACTTCAAGAAATACTGCTGCCGATGTTATTGTAACACCTAATCCAATTAAGAACGGTACAGTTAATTTACAATTGAACAATTTTACTAAGTCTGATTATTCAGTTTCATTATTTGATGCAAGTGGTAAAATTGCATTTACTAAAAAAATGAATATTGAGTCAGGTTCATCTGCTCAAACATTGCAGTTACCTAACACAGTTTCTAAAGGAATTTATCAATTACAAATTACCAACGGTTCTATTAAAATGAATAAAACGGTTGTAGTACAATAAAAGTTTCGTGTTTATAGTTTTTGCAAGCAATAAAAAAGAGGGTTCTTGTCTAGGAACCCTCTTGCTATTGGTACATACCTTACATTTGAAGTATTCAAATATTGATTCATTAAAATAATTTTAATGCATAAGATTAAAACAGCATTGTGCAGTTTTGGAATGAGTGGATGGGTTTTTCATGCACCTTTTATTCATTTACATGAAGGCTTTGAATTGTATGCAGTGTTGGAAAGAACGAAGAATTTAGCTCAAGAAAAATACCCCAACATTATTACTTATAGAACGTATGAAGAATTATTAGCCGATGATTCAATTGAGTTGGTAATTGTTAACACACCTAATGTTACTCATTTTAGTTTAGCTAAACAAGCATTAGAAGCCAATAAGCATGTGGTAGTTGAAAAACCTTTTACCATAACTGTAGAAGAAGGTGAAGAACTCATACAATTAGCCAAAGCAAAAAACAAACAATTATCGGTTTATCAAAATAGGCGTTTTGATAGTGATTATTTAACTATTCAAGATGTGTTAAATAAAAAATTATTGGGTGAAATTGTAGAAGCCGAATTTCATTTTGATAGATACAGTGAAGTGTTGAGTTATAAAGTACATAAAGAAACACCAGGAAAAGGTACAGGCAATTTATACGATTTGGGCTCACACTCAATTGATCAAGCAATACAGTTATTTGGTTATCCCGAATCGGTATTTGCCGATATTACTGCTATAAGAGCCATTAGTAAAGTAGACGATTATTTTGAACTAATTCTTTTCTATAAAAACAATTTACGAGTTCGTATTCATAGTACTTATTTAGCAAGAGAAGCAAGTATTGGCTATATTTTTCATGGTACAAAAGGTTCGTTTATTAAACCAAAAACCAATGTACAAGAGTTAGCTTTAGTAAACCATCAACAACCCAATGCAGCTAATTGGGGCGTTGAACCTGAAGAGGAGTGGGGCTTATTACATACAGCAATTGATGGTGAAATAATTCGTAAAAAAATATCTTCGTTGGCTGGTCAGTATATGAATTATTATGAAGGCATTTATCAAGCTATTACATTGCAAAAACCATTGCCAGTAAGTGCTTCAGAAGCTTTGTTGGTAGTAAAAGTTATTGAAGCAGCTTATAAAAGTAATGAAGAGAAAAGGGTAGTGAGTTGTTAATACATTTATTGAACCTTTATTGATTTATAAAATCAATGATTTGTTTATTCACTTTCGTGTCTCTATAAATCCTACTATGTCCTAACCCTTTAGTAATATAAAATTGAACATGTGGTGGTGTAATTTTTTTTACAGGTAAAACATCTTCATAAGGGCAAATCCAATCGTCTTCATCATGCAACCAAAGTGTTGGTATGCTGTGTTCTTGCACACTTCTTGCAACAGAAAAATAACTCAATGGTTTTTGCCCTAACTCAACAATATATTCCAATAATTCTTCTTTAATAGCATTACCTAAAGGCACAAACTTGAAAAAATTATCTACAGCTCTTTGTGTTTCAGTGGCAGGTGCTATCAATATTAATTTTTGTACATCTGTTAATTCTTCTACTGCTAATGCTGCAGCAATTCCACCCATTGAATGAGCCATGATTGCATACAACGAACCATATTTTTTCGCAATTTCAAGTATGGTATTTTTAAGCATCAAAGCATTGGCTATTTTGCCATCACTAATGCCATGACCTGGAGCATCAAATGCTAAAACAGTATATCCTTCGTGTGTAAGTTGTTTAATGTATTTATCAAATTTGTAGCTACAGCTATCAAACCCATGTACAATTAAAACACGTTTTCCGTTGCTATGATTAGAGTGCCATTGCCAACCTCTGATCGTTAATTCATCTAATTGAACAGTTAATTTTTCTGCATGATGAAACACAGCAGGAGCTTTTCTATTGGGCTTTCCACTATAAGGTGTACAAAATAATTGAAAGGCTTTTTCAGCAGCTTTTCGTTTAGATAAAAGCCCAATTGTTTTAATTTTTGTTTTATAATATCCAATTGCTATTCTTTGCGTTAATTTTAATTTCATAACTAGTCAAATATATGATGAAGGTAGTTATCATTGGTTCGGGAAATGTAGCAACCGTGTTTGCAAAGTTGCTTCATTTGCAGCAACACAAAATTGTGCAAGTGTATAGCAAACAATTATTGCATGCACAACAGTTGGCTGAAATGGTTGATGCTACTGCAATTGATGATGTAGCACTAATTAATCATTCTGCTGATATATACATTTTGGCTTTAGCTGATAAAGCTATAGAGTCAATTGCTAGCCAATTAAAATTGAATAACCAATTGGTAGTTCATACTGCAGGTTCGGTTTCAATCAATGTATTACAACAAGTAAGTAATAATTATGGTGTATTGTATCCTATTCAAAGTATGAGAAAAGAAATGAGTTTATCAACGCCCATTCCTTTTGCAGTAGACGGAAGTTCTGTTACAGTAATTGAACAATTAACAGCATTGGCTAAAACATTGCATCCCAATGTAGTTCATTATAATGATGAACAAAGATTGAAGCTTCATGTTGCAGCTATTTTTGCTTGCAATTTTGTAAACTATATGTATGTACAAAGTGCAAGTTTTTGTGCAAGTGAAAATCTAGATTTTACAGTATTACAATCTTTAATAGAAGAAACTGCCAATCGGTTACAACTCAACCATCCAACAGAAGTATTTACTGGTCCAGCAGTTAGAGGAGATGTAAATACCATCAACAAACATCTTGAACTACTACAAGCTTATCCCAATTTACAAGAACTATATAAAATGTTGAGTGAGCAAATTATGGGGCAGTTTAAGGTGGAAGATAGAAGGTAGAGGGTAGAAGGTGAAAGGTATAGGGTTTAAGGTAGAGGGTAGAGGGTAGAGGGTAGAGTGAGAAAGGAATTAGGGATAAGGTATTAGGGTTTGTATTCTTTTGCGAATTACAATTACAGAAGGTAGCAGTAAGAATGTAAGAGATAGAAGTAATAAGGAATTAGGGATATGGGATTGTGTGTTTGTATTTACAGCACTATCTCATAAACTGTGTAAGTTTTAAAAGGGTCTAATTGGGGTTAACCCCAATTAGACCCTTTTAAATTTTTTTCAATAATTT
>CALRVE020000004.1:0-166624 GCA_943371535.1 Asaia bogorensis
ACTGCCATCCATCTTTAATTGGCATATTAATATCTAAGAAAATAATATCAGGAAGTTTACTTAAATCGTTAGCATAATTGTTGAAATATTCAATGGCCTCAACACCATTATAAAAAGAAAGCAAACCCTGAGTAAACCCGGTTGATTCAATAATTTTTTTTGCAGTGAATTGATAAATTCTATCATCATCAATAAGGCAAATATTGTATTGAGTAATATCCATTAGAGAATTGGTTTTTATAAGATATTCAAATTTAAATATAAATTGAACAATTTTACAACTTAATTGTGCAAATTAAGTTATTCATTGAGTAAATAACAATTATGTAGAACCTTTACACTTATAAAAATGAACGTATTTTACATTACTATTCCACTGCACTAAAGCCAATCAACTTGTTTAAACAAAGACTAACTCCATTATTAGCAGTTCCTAAAATCAAACATTTCTGCAGTTATCAGGAAAGAAGTCACTATGAAGTGAAAGAAAAATTATATGGTTTTGGATTAAATAAATTAGAAGTAGAAACACTTATTAGTCAATTAATTGAAGAAGATTATTTGAACGAACAACGCTTTGCCGAACAATTTACAGGAGGAAAATTTAGACAAAAACAATGGGGCAAAATAAAAATTGTATATGAACTTAAACAGAAAAAAGTGAGTGAATACAATATAAAAAAAGCACTTGCATTAATACCAATAGACGATTACAAAAAAACTTTGCTTAAACTTGCCACAACTAAATGGAATAACCTAAAAAATGAACAATACATAAATAGGGAAGTAAAAACAACACACTATCTTTTACAAAAAGGGTACGAACACAGTTTTATAAAAGAAGCCATTCAACAATTAAAAGAAAAATGATTAAAAGGATTTGTAGCAAAAAAATAGTGCTTGTAATTATAGTTCTGAACCTACTTCAGTTCAATATGCATGCTCAAAATAAAAACACCAACGATCAACTTTTTTCATTTACGGTTGATAATGATTTTTTTTTATTGAACTATACCGATTCTTATTATACCAATGGATTTTTTTTTCAACTCAGTAAAGCCAAACAAAAAAACAATCAAAAAAGAATTACCCGATTTGAACTAGGGCAAACCATGTTTACTACAAGAGAAAGAAGATTGGTTTGGTCAGGAACAGAAATACTAGACCGCCAATATTGTGGTTATTTATATGGCAGAATGGTAAAAGATTATTTTTTAAAAAAAGATGCATTTTTAAGTTTTAAGGGAGAAGTTGGTGTAACCGGTGATTTATCTTTAGCCAAACCATTTCATGAATGGTACCATAGTGTATTAGGGTTATTTGATTACCCTTATTGGGATACGCAAATAGGCAATAGTGTTGGTGTAAACTTTGGAGCAAAATATATTGCCCCAATTAATGCTCTTAAAAATGAACACAATTTATTTAAAATAATCACCACTTCAGAAGCCAATATTGGCAGCTATTTCAACAACCTTAAGCTAGGTAGTTACTTTTGTATTGGCAATGTTGAAAAGGTAGAAAATAGTGCATTGTTCAACAATCAAATTTCATCTAACAACACATTAAATAAAAGTAAGAAAGAATGGGTTTTCTTCTTTTACCCACAACTCATTTATCAGGCATTCAATGGCACCATTCAAGGTAATATTTTGAAGCAGCAACCCGAATCGTATTTGTCAAAAATTCAATCTATTATTTATCAGCATAGTTTTGGCTTTATGTATGCTCAAAAAAAATGGGCTGGTAAAATTGAAGCAGTTTATCAAACCAAAGAAGCAACTAGCCAAATTCAAAATCATAGATACATAAGTTTACAAGCTGCTTATAGATTTTAAATTTACTTTTATTGCATGAGTAACACACTAACATTTACTTTAATTCAAACTGCATTACATTGGGAAGATAAAGCAGCCAACCTTACAATGCTTGAACAAAAAATTAATAGCATTGATACCAAAACCGAAGTAATTATTTTGCCCGAAATGTTTACCACTGGCTTTAGTATGCAACCCAAATTATTTGCTGAAAAAATGGATGGGGCAACCATTCATTGGATGAAAAAAATGGCAGCAACAAAAAAAATAATTTTAACCGGCAGTATTATTATTGAAGAAGATGGCAACTATTACAATCGGTTAATTTGGATGTTACCCAATGGAGAATTGGGCTTTTATAATAAACGCCACTGCTTTGGTTTTGCAGGAGAAGACAAACATTATACTGCAGGCAATAAAAGGCTTATTGCAAGTGTAAAAGGATGGAAAATTAATGTACAAATTTGTTACGATTTGCGTTTTCCAGTTTGGGCAAGGCAAGCCTCTACCGTAGAAAATAATGAACCTGAATACGATGTTTTAATTTATGTAGCCAATTGGCCAGAAAGAAGAAATCATCCTTGGAAAACCTTGCTTACAGCAAGAGCCATAGAAAATCAAGCTTATGTAATTGGAGTAAATAGAGTGGGCAACGATGGTAACAATATTTATCATAGTGGCGATAGTATGGTTATAAATGCTTTAGGAGAAACATTGTATACCAAAGCACATGATGAAGATATTTTTACCATTTCCTTACAGAAAGAATCACTCATAGAAAATAGAAATAAATTTCCATTTTTAAAAGATGCCGATCAATTTGGTATTATTCAATAAACATGTACAATAACGGAGTTTATACAGCTACAAAAATTTTTACTGGCGAAGATTGGCTACACAACCATGCAATTGTAGTGAGCAATAATTGTATAGATAAAATATTACCCATTGAGCAATTATTAGTACCAGCAACAAAACATTTTAATTGTTTAATTCCTGGTTTTATTGATATTCAAATTTATGGAGCTCAAGAAAAGTTGTTTAGTGTTCATCCAACTATTAATACATTAAATGCAATGTACCAACATTGTTTAAATAACAAAACTGTTTACTTTTTACCAACTATTGCAACCAATACCTATGAGGTGATTTATAGTTGTATAGATGCTGTTATGAATTATTGGATACAAGGTGGGCAGGGTTGTTTAGGATTACATATTGAAGGTCCATGGATTAACCCGGCAAAAAAAGGAGCTCATTTACAAAGCCTAATTCATAGTCCAACAGTAAAAGAAGTAGAAAATTTATTAAACTATGGAAAAGGAATTATTAAAGTAATTACGTTAGCACCTGAAGTTTGTACACCTGCAATGATTGATTTAATTCATAGTTATGGAATTATTATCAGTGCAGGACATAGCAATGCTAGTTTTGAAGAAGCTACTCAATTTTTAAATGATGGAAAAGTAAGTACAGTAACCCATTTATACAATGCTATGAGTGGCTTAGAACATAGAGCTCCAGGATTGGTAGGTGCAACCTTACATCATTCAACTGTTAAAGCAAGTATTATTCCAGACGGACATCATGTACATTTTGCAGCTATTGCAATAGCCCAAAAAATAATGGGCAATAGATTATTTGTAATTACCGATGCAGTTACTACTACTTCAAATGGTTATTACCAACATCAATTAGAAGGAAATAAATATACTAGCAATGGCACATTAAGTGGCAGTGCACTCACTATGAAGCAAGCTGTAAATAATTTAGTGCAATACTGCAATATATCATTAGAAGAAGCATTTAACATGTGCAGCCTTTATGCAGCTGAAGCAATTGGTGTAGAAAATAGCTTGGGCAAAATTGAACATGGTTACGAAGCTGCTTTTGTTGGGTGGGATTCAATAGATTAAAAAACTCATTATCATGAAAATAGTCTCAATTGTAGTAGCAGTAATATTGCTACATTATCATTCATTAGGCCAAGATTCTACCACCACTAAAATGGTAATCAATAAAGCACAAAAAACTTACACAGTAAATGCTGCTTGTGGCACTTGTATTTTTAAAATGAAAGGTAAAAACTGTGAGTTGGCTATTCAATTTAACAACAACTACTATTTTGTTCAAGGCACTTCAATTGATGATCATGGCGATGCTCATGCAACAGATGGATTTTGCAATGCTGCTAAAAAAGCCAGAGTGCAAGGAAAAGTAAAAAATGGAAAATTTGTAGCCACCTACTTTAAACTAATTGAACCTAAAAAATAGTAATCAACAATTTATTACTCAATTATACGTTTTGTAAATTGTCCTATGAGATTTTATAAATAGAAAAAAGCTATTTAATACTCCAAAAAAGGTTATTATGGACAATAACAACGTACGAATTCTTTCTGCATCAGATATGGCAGTTCTTGCACAATGCTTTGCTCAAATAAGGCAAATGATTCCTTCAACAAAGCTTTTAAACGCAAAAGACAGAAGATCCATTTTTAAGTTAAGTGAAAATAGAATGGAATTTGTAGAAAAAGCCATTCAAAAAATGAAAACCAATCCATCGCTTATTCCAAGTTATTTAGATGTATCGGCTGCAATTAAATTATTGCATTTATACAATCAACTGCAAGAAGTAAGTAGCGAATTACAAAAACTAGAAGAACAAGTAGAAAATACTAAACTACAAGCAGGTAATCAAGCATTGCTCTTGTCTAAAATGTTTTATCACCAAACCAAAAACGCCTCTACGTTAGGTTTAAATGATGCAAAAGCAATCACTGATGAATTGGTGGCACTGTATACAGTTGGCAGAAATGCCAAAACCAAACGAGCTAAAATTACGGCCAATAAGCAATCTAGTTTATTTGATAATGTCTAAAATGTCTTCGTCATCTTCAATCATAGCCATTTGATGCACAATTTGAGGGTAACGCCAAGCTACCCTTTTGCTCATAGGCACTACTGTAAACTTTTTAGGGTTTGGCAAACAAGCAATAATCATTGCAGCTTCTTTTCGAGATAAATTTTTGGCCGATTTTTTAAAATATTGTTGTGCTGCTGCTTCAATTCCAAAAATGCCTGACCCCATTTCTATGGTGTTTAAGTACACTTCTAATATTCTTTTTTTGCCCCAAGTCCATTCAATTAATTGCGTAAAATAAAACTCTGGAAGCTTTCTTACATAACCACCACCCTGCCATAAAAAAATATTTTTTGCAGTTTGTTGAGAAATGGTACTTGCACCACCACCTAAAGGAATTTTAGATTTTTTGTTTCGTTTCGATTTTTTGGGTTTGAAACTTTTTTCTATGGCATCCCAATCAAAACCATTATGATCGGGGAAAAGTTGGTCTTCGCTAGCAATTGCAGCTAATTTTACATTGTAACTAATTTCTTTCCAACTTACATAATCTCTTTTTAAGCCATAACTAAACGAGTTACTTACTTGAGTAATAGTTATTGGCGGCATTATCCATTTACAAAGAATTACATAAATAGTAGATAAAACAAACATAATGAGCAATGTTTTTTTCAGTATTCGCCAGCATTTTTTAAAAAATATTCTTGGTTCAAAAGCCATTTATTAAAGTGTGTTTATTTACAAGGATAGCAAAAAAAGCTAACAATTTTAAAGTATAAAATTTAGGGTAATGGATCAGAAATTGAAATGTATTCTAACTTGTATTTCTTACCTAATAAGTAACCTTCGGGTCTTTTTCGTTTAAATAGAGTGGCTTTAGCTACTAAAATATTAATTAAACCAACTGAAATATACTGAACTACATTTCTAATGTTTGGTTGCAAATCAATGTTATTTACAGCAACAATTGCACCACCTAAAACGCTCAACTTTATAAAAAAATTTCCAATACTAGCAGCCGAAATATGATTATTAGGAATAAGCTTTACATCGTTTACATGTATTTGATAGAAGCCATACAGCAATGTATCTATTTTGGTTCCAAAACCACTACCAACAAGACTTATAGCACCTAGCCGTATAAAAATAGAATCATTTTTACAGTAGCGAATAAATCCTTCAATGAAGTAATTTTCGGCAGAATAAAATTGAATGTAACTATTGTTGTAGTATCGTTTTATTGGCAATCCTCTTTTCTTTAATACTACATAATTGGTTTGTGCATTCAATTGAGTAAAGAGTAGAATTAATATGCCTAACAAAAACCATTTCATGGTTAAATATACTATAGCCGAAAAAATTAGAGAAAGAAATTATAAACATAGCTAATGAGCAATTGTAGTATTGGTAACCAATGAATAAATGAGTACTGCACCAAAACCAATAAGAATAATACCCGATATTTTATTAATGTAATGAATATTATGTGGTGTAAGTTTTGCCCTAATTTTTCCGGCTAACAGCACTTTGGCAATATCTGTAGCCAGTACAAAAGCTAAACAAATAAAAAATACAGTAACTAAGTATCTCAAAGGATGTTCTTGTGTGAGTGATTGTGTTTGAATTTTAGCAGTAGCTGCTAACCAAAAAATAAATACACCGGGATTAAGAATATTCATGAAAAAGCCCGAAAGAAAAATACCTGCCAATTCTCTTTTTTTAAATTTTTTATCGGGTAAGGTTTTATCATCGGCAAAAGCTACTTTTTTAAAAAATAAGGTATAAATGCCAATAACAATTAAAAAAACACTACCAGTTACGCCGATTGCTACTTGATTATCGATAGCTTTTTGAAATAAAGTACTTAATAAATTACATACCAATACCAATCCAATATCGCTAATAGAAACACCTGCTACAAAAGCATAGCCACCTTTATGCCCATGAGTGAGGCTTTGTTTAATAATAGCAAAAATAATTGGACCAACAGAAATGGCTAATAAAAATCCAAGCGTTAATCCTGTAATAATGGCTTCTAGCATGTAATTAATTATTCAACTTACGCAAAATAAGCCCTAAAAGTAAAACAAACTACAAGTGTATAATATTAAGCACTGTAGATAGTACAAAAAAATTGGGCTGAATAAAAATTCAGCCCAATGAAACTATATATAATCAATAATTTTTGTCAACTATCTTGCCATAGAAATTCTATATCTACTAGTTGTAACAGCACCAGTAGTGGTGTTAACTAAATCGATATCTAATGTAAGTGTATTATCGCAAGAAGAAAATGTACTCACAGCTCCAGCAGCAGTAGAAGTTCTAACGCTTCTATTTGGCGAACCAGTAGCTTGAAGAGGAATTGCAACTGTAAAGCTTGTAGGACTAGCCCAACTTAAAGTACAGTTAATATCTCCCCAACCATCATCATACATATTTTCAATTTGTGCAGTTGCAGTAGTGGCTCCTGTAGAAACTACATTTTTTAATACAGTTAAATAAGGACCCCAACTTAATGCACCAGCACTTGAGAATTCTCTTGTATTAGGATAATTTCCCGCTAAGTTGGTTAATACAACATCGCAGTATTTTCTCATAATTAACTCAAAAGAATCTTTCAAAACAACACCTCCAATACCAGAGAACTTAACTTTTACGGTATCGAATCTGCCAGGAGTTGCATATCCTGCAAATAATCCAACAAAGTTTAAAGAATCTACTGCTTGACCAGCTTTAATAGTCATTGTTGCAGGTGCGTTAAACTGTTGACCAGCAACAGCAGTTCTAGAGCTATAAGTTAAATTAATAGTTCTATCAACAGTTGCAACATCTGTCATACCTACTGGTATTTTATATGGTGCACCAGAACTTAGAACAAAGTAACTAACTCTATTAATACCATTTGCTGGTACAAATTGAGCTCTAGAAGGCGTTTGTAATGGGTCAACATCTACAGTAAAGTTATTCTTTTTACAAGATGTAAAAAAAACAACGAAAGCTAAAGATGCCACAGAAAGAAATCTGCTTAATCTATTATTCATTTTCATGTTTAAATTTTAGTTGTTTCTTAATTAAGGGTTTTGACCACCAGGACCAATTAATGGATTGTTATCAATTTCTCTTTGTGGAATTCTCATCAAATACAATGGACTTGCAGCTGGTTGAGTATACACAATTGGATTGAAGTTAGGAGCACCATGGTTGCCAGCACCAGTTGTACGATTTAAACCAGCACCAGTTCTCTTAATATCAAATAAAGAAAAACCTTCACCCCAAAGTTCTATTCTTCTTTGTAACAAAATTTCATTAACTAAAGCAGTACCTGATAATGAAGCAGCACTGAAAGCAGGGTTTCTTAAAGTAACCAATTGCTCTAATACTGTTCTAGCTTGTGCATCTTGACCTTGACGTGCCAATGCTTCAGCTTGAATTAAGAACATTTCAGACGCTCTCATGTATAAATAATCTGCAGCCCAACTACCAACAACTGGCACTAAATGCTTTCTTTGACAATAATCAGGAAAATTTGCATTACCTGTTCCTGGAGCTTGGAAAACTTGCTTTCTAACATCTGTTACAGGAATTGCATCATACAATGTTTTCGGCATCTTCTTCTGTCCACCCAATTGTGCATAGCTTAATTGAGAAGGATCGATGTGAGAGAAGAAAGAAGCGTAAATTGTTGCTTGAGCAGTAGTAATTAAAGAACCCCACATCCACTCACTAGTAGCAATATTAGAGAACCCAGTTCTAGAAGTGTACACAGTATTAGACATTAAAGTGTACGGTTGTCTAGCCAAATTTGCGTAGGTAGCAGCTGTAGCCCAGTCTTCCATTACCAATGCTACTCTTGCACGTAAACCTCTAACTACACTTACATCCATATTAATTTTAGCTGCACGAGTTTTACCATTTAGCAAGGTTTCAGCAGTTGTTAAATCTGCAATAATTTGCGTATAAACTTCTTGCACTGTTCCACGGCCTTTAATTTCACCTGAAATCTTAGTATATAAAGGAACACCAGGTTTAGTTTCGTTGCCTTTGTAAGTTTGCTGGAAGTTATTAATTAAGTTAAAGTAAGCCCATGCTCTAATACCTAAAGCCTCCCCTCTTGCTTGCTCAACAGCAGCACTTGGTGTAGCATTTGCAGTATTATCAAGTAATAAGTTTACTTGCTTAATAACATCATAGTAAAAAGACCAAGCTTTATCAGAACGAGTATTTGTTCCGTTTGGTAAAGTCCACTCAGTGTATTGATAATCTCTATTAAACCAACCATATCCTTGAGTATGAACAATCATGTCATTACCCATTAAGTCATTGGCTAAATCAATAGCTTTATGACCATAGTTATCATGACCAGTTTGACCATTTCCACCTGCAAAAGCAAAAGTAGAAAAGTACGTGCTAGTTAATGACGAGTTTACCGCAGCAATTGATGCATAAGCTTGTTCTAGCGTAATTGCATCAGACGGAGCAACGTCTAAATAACCTTTTTTACAACCAATAGTTGCAGAAACTGCGGCAACTACAAGGAGCAGATTTAAAGATTTGTTTTTCATTGTTTTCTTTTTTTAT
Organism: Asaia bogorensis; assembly: GCA_943371535.1. Taxonomy (GTDB): domain Bacteria; phylum Bacteroidota; class Bacteroidia; order Chitinophagales; family Chitinophagaceae; genus UBA1930. The sequence goes on from CALRVE020000004.1 coordinate 9,262, forward strand.
TGATTATAATTTGATAGTTGTTCCCAATGTGATTGTTCTAAAGGGTGGGTATCCTGCACCAACAGTTCCATCGAAAGATTGTTGTGGATCGCCACCTCTTTTTGCTGTAAAAATAAAGGCGTTATCAACATTCACGAAGAATTGTAGGTCTTTTAAATGCAATTTTCTAGCAGCTGCTGGGGTTAAATTATAACCTAAAGTTACGTTTTTGATGTTTAAGTAAGATGCATCAAACAAGAAACGAGAAGAAGCTCCGTCTTGGTTGGTTGCATTTTGCAAACGTGGTACGTTGGTGATATCACCTGGCTTCTGCCAACGGTTTTTGATATCTGTATGCCAATGTGTACCGGCATTTCCTGAATGCATAATGCTTTGGTAGTTACCATCATAAAAGTGGCCACCATAAGAGAAAGTAGTTAAAATGCTCAAGTCAAAGTTCTTGTATCTAAATGCATTTGTTAAACCACCTTGAAACTTAGGTATTGCACTCGCACCAACATAGTAAAAAGAAGCTCTTGTGATATCACTAGTTAATAGTCTTTCACCTGTTGGTTTACCATCAGATCCTAAAACATCCTGATAATATGTAGCTAAACCAGTTGCAGCATCAACACCTGCATATTCTCTTAACCAAAAGTCGTAGATATTTCTACCTTCTGATAATTTTTGAGAACCTCTAACAATACCAGTTTCTTTTTGAGCAGGTGGTAATTGTGTGATTGTATTTTTGAAAGATGATATGTTGAAATCAATTCTCCAGTCAAAATTTTTCTTTCTAATTGCATTGTATCCTAATTGAATTTCAATACCAGTGTTTTTAGATTGACCAATATTTTGGTAAACACCACCACTGAAACCTAAAGCTGGAGGAAGAGGAACTAAGAATAATAAATCGTTAGATCTTCTATCGTATAATTCAATACTACCTTGTAATCTTCTTTTAAACATGGTAAATTCAACACCATAGTTTAGAGCAGCATTACTTTCCCATTTTAAATCTGGATTTGCAACTCTTGCTGGAGGAGCAAAGTTTCCAAATCCATCTGCATAATAATAATCTCTATACTGATAGAATAAACCAATATTATCGTTACCAGCTTCACCATAACTTGCTTTTAATTTCAAGTCATCAATCCACTTAACATTTTTCATGAAGTTTTCTTGAGATAATCTCCAACCTACACCAAAAGAGTAGAAGTTACCCCAACGTACAGGAGCAGCAAAACGAGAAGAACCATCCGTTCTTAGACTTGCAGAAGCAAGGTACTTATTATCTAAAGTATAGTTTACACTACCAAAATAACTCTCAATTCTTTGAAAATCTTCAGAAGATGATGGCGGAGATTCTACAACTGCAGCATTGTTTAATGCTGTTTGTCCAGGATAAGAAAACCCTGTTTTAGTTGCCGATAGAGACTTAGTTCTGAACTCATAGTTTTCATGACCAACTAAAGCACGAATACTATGTTTTTTAATATTCTTATTCCAACTCAATACTTGGTTACCAGTTAAAGAAGTTTGCTTATCGAAACTTTGAGTAGCTCTACCACGTACGTTTGCAGCATCTCCAAATTGACTATTTTGGTAAGTTAATTGATCAACTTCAAAATAGTTCAATCCAAGCGTAGTTTTGAAAGTAAAGTCTTTTAAAAACCTAATTTCAGCATAAGGATTAATATTTCCATTAAATCTTTTTTGACCTCTTACATCTAATGCTAGTGTTCCTAATAAATTAGAATTAGCAGCGTAAGGACGAGCACCCATTTGAGTAGGAATACCAAAATCTAATACAGGTTGACCATTAGCATCTAAGATGTTAGCACCTGTAGTGGTATTTTTTTGATATACTGGATAAATTGGACCCATTTGACGGCTGTAAAAAAATGGATTTGATGTAGCAGTACCGCCTGCAAACAAACCATCTCTTCTATCAGAAGCTCCATCAAAGTTTAAACCAATTTTTAACCAATCGGTAGCTTGAACGTTTACTGTAGTTCTAAAGTTATAACGTTGATAGCCAGAGAATTTAGCAATACCTTCTTCATTTAAGTAACCACCACTTACAAAATAATCCATTTTGTCGGTAGCTCCAGAAACGTTAATTGAAGCGTTTGTTCTTTGTGCATTTCTAAACAAAGCATCGCTCCAAGACTCATCCCATAATAATTGTGCATTTGGATTTAACTTACCAGTTGTTGCATTTACTAATTGGTTACCAGGCACATTAAATGCGTTATATACTAGGCCAGATGTACTAGTTAAAACGTTAGAAGCTTGTACACCAGCAGCAGCCATTGTTTGACCACTTCCATAAACATAAGAATTTCTGTACGATTCCCAGAATAATTCATAGTACTCAGCTGAGTTTACTCTATCATATTCTGGAATACCTCTAGATTGGTAGCTTTGTCTAACAGATCCAACAATAGATGCTGCTCCTTTTTTTCCTTTTTTAGTAGTAATCATAATTACCCCATTAGCAGCTCTTGAACCATATAAGTTAGTTGCAGCAGCATCTTTTAATACATCTACAGATTCAATCTCATCTGAGTTTAAAGCTGAGATAGAACCATCGTAAGGAACACCATTTACAACATATAAAGGTGCAGCTGATGCGTTAACAGAACCAATACCTCTTAAGCGAATGGCAGCACCAGAACCTGGAGCACCACCACCATTGGTAGCTTGAACACCTGGAATTAAACCTTCCAAAACTCTAGTTACAGAAGTAACTTGTTGTTTTTGAATGGTTGCAGCAGTTACAGTTCCAGATGAACCTGTAAAATTAGTTTTCTTTATAGTACCATAAGGTACACTTACTACAACTTCACCTAAATCGTCTCCAGTTGCAGCTTTTAAAGAAACAGCAATTGGGCTAGTTCCTATTGCAACTTCAGTAGCTTCGAAGTTCAATGAAGAAATAACCAATCTTTTTGCAGAGGCAGGTACGCCATTTAATGTAAAGTCACCTTTGTCGTTTGTATTTGTACCAATTGTAGTACCTTTTACAACAACAGAGGCGTTGGGTACAGGTTTACCCGCTTCATCTTTCACAGTTCCCGAAACAGTTCGGTTATTCTGTGCCATTGCTATTCCTAAAGAAAAGCAAAAACTCAGAAGCAAAAAAGTGAGTTTTCTCATAGTTTGTCTCATTTTAGTTTTTAATTTACAATCATCAATCCAACAAATATTTAACAAATGTTTTAAAAAACAATATTTTTTTGATGAAGTTTGAAAAAAAATTTATTTTTTTTCTCTTTTCATAACAAAAATTTAACCCCTTTTACAACATTTTGCTTTTGTGTTTGACAAACTTGTTGTATAGAACGCTGCACAAAATAGCTAAAAAAATAAAAAGGAGCATTTCTGTTGAAGAAATGCTCCTTTTTTAAAGGTTATAGTTAAAAGAACTATAACCAAAATGTATTAATAACCTGGATTTTGTGTGTAATTGGCATTTTGTTGAGTTTCCTCAATTGGAATTGGCCAAATAAATCTATGGCTACTGTACGGAATAGTTGCAACACTTCTATTAAATGTTGCACCAGCACAATTAAACATAGCTGCAGTTGCACCACCACTACCAACTTTAGAAGGAATTCCACCACCTGTTACTGGGGCAAAAGTAGCATCTTGAGATAAACGATGAATATCACCCCAACGCTTTCCTTCTGCTAAGAATTCAATTCTTCTTTCTTTTAAAATTGCAGCAATTAAATCATTTTTAGTTGCGAAACTTGCTACAGTGAATTGATCTGCTACCGCAGTTACAGCTCTGTTACGTACTGCATTTAATAAATCAACCGCAGTTGCAGAGACTGTTGCACTATTTCTTGCTTGAGCTTCAGCTAACGTTAAAAGAACTTCGGCATAACGTATTTGAGGAGTAGCATCAGAAGTAGTTGCATAATCTCTGTACTTTACTGGATAAACAGCATTTACAGGAGAACCCGCTGTACGATATAAAGTAGTACGACGTAAATCTGTACATAACCATGAAGGATCACTCCACATAATAGGACTAACTCTTACTAGTCCACGAGCTCCAAGTGCAGGATCACCATACATTTGAGCTAAAGCTCCATTTACCCCACTATTATCTGTAGCATCATTTTTAATTGAGAAAATGCTTTCAGTAGAGATGTTATTGGTAAAAGGACCATCTGGAGTTGCAGTTAATCTCCAGCCACCAATTGGACTTGTAAAATTAGGAGCAGCACCAGAAACAATTTTTGCACCTTCCGCGATTACACCAGCCCAATCACCCATGTGCATTTTAACACGCATTTTCATGGCAATAGCTGCTGCTTTAGTTGCACGATACGTACTTAAACCAGCACCAGTATTGGTTGCTGCTAAATTAGTTTCAGCAAAATCTAAATCTGCTAAAATCTTGGTGTACGTGTCAGAAACTTTTACAGTTGAACGAACAATTGCTCTTGCAGCAGCAGAAGTTGCATCGCTGTTAATGGCAAAATCTCTGTAAATAATCCCCATTTGTGCACCATTACCTTCACTGTAAGGTCTAGAAAAATTAACTACTAATTCATGGTGAGCAAATGCACGTAAAAAACGACACTCTGCTTCGTATTGAGTTGCTGTTGCAGCAGGAATTATTCCACCACTGCCAGCAGCTTTTACACCATCAATGGTTAAGTTAGCTTTGTTCACCATATTATAAATGGTTTGAAACATAAAGCCATTGTTAGGAGAAGCATTATTGTATGTTGCTTCATAAGTAATTTGATAAAAGGCTGCTTGATTAAGCATGTCTTCTCCTCTTGTATCTCCTTGAGAGATATTAGCTGCACCAAAAGGATAGCCTCTAACTGCTCCTCCTAAGTAAAAACCAGATTGTGCTGCATCATATACTCCATTTAATGCTAATAAGCAACGATCAGCACTTGAAAACGCCGACTGATCGGAGAAAGATGTATACGGTTGTAATTCCAACGTTTTTTTCTCACAAGAACCTAATAATAAGGTTCCTGCAATTAGAACTGCCGAAAATATTTTGTTATTCATATAATAAATTTAAACAGTTAATAATTTTAGAAACCTACATTTAAACCAAAAGAAATTGCACGAGCTTGAGGTACGCTATTGTAATCTAAACCTCTTACATCTGTATTATCAGGATCGATACCTGTATACTTAGTGATTAAGATTAAGTTTTGACCTTGTACAAAGAAGCGAACCGATTTAATATAAGAGTTAGTTAACTTAGTTAATGATTTTACATTAACATCATAATTGATTTGTAGGTTGTCTAATCTTAAGAAATCACCATTTTCAATAAATCTTGTACTTGCTTGTTGATTCAAGTTTGTGAAATTATCACGGTTGTACCATAAACGAGGCACATCAGTGATGTCTCCTGCTTTAGTCCAACGATTTAAAATTGCACGACCATTATTTAAGAAACCTTGATTCATTAAAGATTCTTGCTTAGTAAGATTCATAATTTTATTACCACCAGAGAATCTCCATAACATTTCCATGCTAAATTGCTTGTACTTTAAGTTAGAAGTAATACCACCAAACCATGTAGGTAAACTATTACCTAAAATACTTCTATCGCTAGCTGCTAATGTTCCTGCTGCACCTTGTGTAGCACTGTTTAGCTCTGTAATTGAGAAGTAAGAAGAGTTGGTAATATTACCCATTATTAAACTACCATCCGCTTTACGATAAACTGGGTTACCATTAGATGAGTTTACACCAGCAAATGTGTAACCAAATAAAGCAGAGATTGGCTGGCCAACACGTAAAATATTGTAGTTACCAGTTCCGTTAGAAATAATTACATCTTGATCTAAGTATAAAGATTTAACAGTATTTGATTGTGATGTAAAGTTTACGCCAAAATCCCAGCTGAAATCTTTTTTGCGAATAATGTTTGCATTTACTGTTAACTCAATACCCTTATTTTCCATTGAACCAATGTTTTGGAAAATTTGGTTACCAGGAACACCAAATGATGGTGGTTGAGGTGCTGCTAATACTAGGTTGTTATTGTTGTTTTGGTAGTAATCGAAAGTGATATTGATCTTATTATTCAACATAGTTAAGTCAAACCCAATATCTAATTTATCATTGGTTTCCCACTGTAAGTTTGGATTACCAGCTTGAGAAGCAGCAATACCACTAATAGCACCATAAGGAGCACTACCATATAAACTTAAGTAAGGGAAGTTACCACCAGCAATTTCGGTATTACCTACTTTAGCCCATGAAGCTCTTACTTTAAAATCGCTAATTGTTTTTGCTAAACCACTTGTTTTCCAGAATTCTTCATTCGAAATTCTATAACCCGCAGAAAAACCAGGAAAATTACCAAAACGATTTTCAGGAGCAAAACGAGATAAACCGTCTCTTCTTATAGTAGCTTGTAAAAAATACTTACCAGCATAGTCATAGTTAACACGAGCAAAGTAAGATACAAAACCTGGACCCTCACTGTATCCACCACTAGACTGCTGTACAGCATAACTATTGCTGATTACGTTATTTTGTTGGAAGAAAGGATCTGAAATGTTTGTTCCAATAGCTTGGAAGCTATTTGAACTTTGTAATTGGTTTTCATAACCTAAAGTAGCGTACATATTATGTTTACCAAAAGACTTATTAATGTTTAAATAGTTTTGTAAAACATAACGTAAAGAATTTGCTGCTTGATTTTGTACACGACCAATACTGTTTCTTCCATCACCATGTTTAGGATCGTAGGTTAAATATTCATCTAAAGTAATGTAATCAATAGCTGCTTTAAAATTATAAGTTAACCAGCTTAAAGGTTTAATTTCTACACCCAAATTATTGATAATTCTGTGTTTTTTACTTCTAAACCTATTTTTTGCCATTACATAAGCAATGTTGGTGTAGTTGTTTTCAATTAAACGAGTGTTAGCATCGCTACCTAAAGCTGCACCATCTGTAGTAACATTAAAACCATCAAACTGAGGTAATGCAGGATTAAAAATTCTTACGTTTGGTAATGCTCTTAAAACGTTGGCAGTTGCACCCGATAATGAGTTTCCACCATTATTTTGATCGGCATCTTCTGTTCTAGATAAAGTAATATAGTTGCTTAACTTTAACCATTTGTTTACTCGTTGGTCAATATTTGCTCTAATGTTATATCTTTTTACAGAGTTGGTAATTACTAACCCTTCTTGAGAAGCGTAGTTAAAAGAAACAAAATAGTTGCTTTTATCTGTACCACCATCAATAGATAAATTATGATTTATAGAAGCCGCATTTTTTCTATACACGTAATCTTGCCAATCGGTATTTGTGTTTTCACTATTCATGAAAGCACCATTTGCTAAACCAGCAGCACTTAACTTTTCGTTAGCAATGCTTACAAACTCTTGTGCATTTAATAAATCAAAACGTTTGCTCGGACTTGCATAACCTTGTACAAAATTGTAATTAACGTTTAATTTACCAGCTTTACCTCTTTTAGTGGTAATCATAATTACACCATTAGAAGCTCTTGAACCATAAATAGCTGTAGCACTACCATCTTTTAATACTTCAATTGACTCAATGTCGGCAGGGTTTATACTAGATAACAAGTTATCGTTTGTATAACCTGCAAATCCGCCAGACTCGACTGGAATTCCATCTAATACAAATAATGGAGATGAACTACCATTAATTGAGTTTACACCACGAATACGAATGATTGGCGGTTGATTTACTAAACCACTAGAATTAGTAACTCTTAAACCAGCTGTACGACCACCTAATTGTTTGTCGACACTTGGTGTAACTAATGTTGCAATTGGACCTGCATCAATTTTACCAATTGCACCTGTAACATCTTTCTTCTTTTGTACACCATAACCTACTACCACTACTTCATCTAAGTTAGATGTTTCGGGAGTTAGGTTTACGTTTACGGTTGAAGATTTACCAATCGATACTTCTCTTGCAGCAAAATTTACTGAAGAGAACACCAATGTTTTGGCAGTTTCAGGCACTTTTAATGAAAATGAACCTTCTTTGTCGGTAGTTGTACCCAAAGTTGTACCTTTTACCACCACAGAAGCACTTGGGATAGGAGTTCCCATTTCATCTGTAACCTTACCAGTTATGGTACGGCTGTTTTGTGCCATTACTTGGCTAATAGATAGCACAAGCATGACCATTAGCGTAGCTAATTTTCTCATGTGTTTAGGAATTTTTGTTTAATAAATGATAACAGTAACTTAACAAATATAGACAGCCAAGTGTTTAATACGCTGCAAATGTTAAAAAAAAATAGCCGATAGTTGTATTATAAACATTGAGGTATTGAATTACTGCAAAATTTTGAATCTCAACAGTTTAAACCATGAATTTTTTGTAGGATACACCCATAATTAAACAGCTATACCTATTAGCTGCTCATCTTTTTAATGAAATTTTAATCTTTAAAAGCTAATCAATGTTAGCATTTGTTTTCTTTGATGTGGTTATGAGTAGAACGGGTAATAAAATTAAATTGGTAATTGTACCAATTACTAATGTAAATGAAGTTAACCAACCTAAAGACTTTGTACCTCCAAAATCGCTGAAACAAAAAATTACAAAACCTGCAATAAGCACCAATGAGGTATAAATAATACTAATACCTGTATGCTTAATAGTTTGTACTAGTGTTGGTTTTACTTGAAAATTATAGTGTGGTAATTCTTGTTTATAATTTACCAAAAAACGAATAGTAACATCTATTACTATACCTAGTGCAACACTAAATACCAAAACGGTTGATGGTGTTAAACGAACGCCCATCCAACCCATTACACCTGCTGTTAATATTAATGGAACAAGGTTTGGAATTAATGAACAAACCAAAATTCTAACCGATTTGAATAAATACAACATACATAACGTAATCAATGCAAATGCATAAATGATACTTTCTTTTAAACCACCAATGATAAAACTACTACCTTCTAAAAATGTAACACTTGTACCTGTAAATGTTATATTATAAGAAGCGGTATCAAATATTTCGTTGGCTTTTTGCTCAAAATCTTTTAATAATAAAGGCAATTGCACACTACCAATATCTTTCATGTTTACACTTATTCTTGCTACTTGTCTTGTACTATCTAAAAAACCATTGAGTAAGCTTGACGGACCTTGATTTTTAGTTGTATTATTTGTTGGGCTTGATTTTAAATATGGTCCTAAAAAAGCCATATCGCCTTCATACGGAACAGCATAACTTAAACTATCTCCATCGTAATAGGCTTGCTTAGCAAATTTCAATCCTTCAACAAAACTTAAGGGTCTTGCTGTTACTCCTTTAGAAGAAATATAAGTGGAAAGTTCATCTATCTTATTCATTGGGTTAGTGCTTCGCAACAATCCATTTTTCTTTTTGGTATCTACCATTATTTCTAAAGGCATTACTCCTTTAAAGTTGGTTTCAAACCATTTTAAATCGGTATAAATTTTATCTTGTTTAGGTAAATCATCTACAATAAACCCTTCGCTTTTCAATTTAAAAATTCCAACCACAGCAAATGCTACACATGCAATAGTTATGGTGTATACCCACTTTGCATTATTGAGCGACCAACGCTCAACTTTTACTAAAATTTGTTCAATTATTTTATTGTCTAAGTATTTTACATGCTTAGGTTTTGGTGCAGGCAAAAAGCTTAATGTAGCAGGAATAAAGATTAATGAAATTAAAAATAAAGCCATAATATTTAAACCAGCTACTGCACCAAACTCTTTCAACAACTCACTTCTTGTTAATGCAAATACTGCAAAGCCAATAGCTGCTGCAATATTGCAAAAAAGGGTTACAATGCCCATACGACCCACCATAGTGATTAGTGCTTTTTCTTTATGCTGTGTGTCTTTATAGGCTGTATGATATTTGTTTAAAAAATAAATACAATTGGGCACACCAATTACTACTACTAAAGGTGGAATTAAAGCAGTTAGTAATGTTATTTTATAACCCAATAAAACAATGGTTCCTAAACTCCAAATTACACCAGCCAATACAACAAATAAACTAATTGCAGTTGCACTAATACTTCTAAAAAATAAGAATAATGTAATTGCCGATAATAAAATTGAACCTGCTAAAAACCAATTCATCTCTGCTTTAATTCTATTGCCTATAGTGGTTCTTATAAAAGGCAAACCACTAGTATGTAGTTCAATACCAGTTTGCTTTTCAAAAATTGTTGCTTGTGCCATTACATCGTTTATTAAACGAGTACGACTTTTACTATTTACACTGTCTTTATTTAATTGAACTGCAATAATGTAAGCCTGTGTAGTTGGATTATATAAAAGTGATTGATAAAATGGCAAAGATTCAAAAGCAGCTTGATCAATTAATAATTGTTGTGCATTTGAATAGGGGCTTGTGAATACTTTTTGAGGCAATAACTTTTCGCCAGCAGAATCTTTAACCAATGTTACTACTTCGGGAACACTCAATACATTTAAAACACCATTAACCGATTTTAAATTTTTATGTAATTGATGAACTGCATTAAATATTGTAGGAGTGAAGAATTCTTTACTTTCTATACCCAACACCATGGTGCTTCCATCATCACCAAACTTGGTTTTAAATTGCTGATAGTCTTTATACTTTGGATTATCGGTTGGTATGGCTCTGGAAAATTCATAACTCAATTTAACCTTTGTAGCAAAATAACCCATTACAGCTGTTGCAGCTAATAACACCACCAACAATGCAACTCTGTATTTTAAAATAAACTGACCCAACTTATACCACATAACCTCTTGTATTGAATGCTTATAAAAGTTGCAAAGAAATGAATATTCAATCAAAGCCCATCAATTGAATTGTGAAAAAACAATTGATGAGCACAATAAAAAAAGGTGGTTTACAGTTTATATAGTCCGCTCAAAACCAATATCCTATGCGGTTCATAATAGTACCATTTGTGATTATACTATGGGTAAACAGCTATGCTCAATCTTTACAAAGCAGTAATAAATTTACTATTGCCTTACCTAAAGATGCAGCTGACGCACCTGCTTTAATTACACTAACAGATTCTTTGTATGATAACCTGCACTTACAAGAGTTTGGGCTAGAAAGAGATATTTTTTTTCAAGCATATAAAGGTTATTTACACTTACTCATTAACAATAAGTTGAACAATGCCAATGTTTTAACCATTGTCGATTATAGCCAAAGCTGCAACACTAAAAGGTTGTATGTAATTGATGTAGTAAATATGCAATTGTTGTACAACACGTATGTATCGCATGGAAAAAACAGTGGTCAAGAATTTGCAAACAGTTTTTCTAATGAAAAAGACAGTAACAAAAGCAGTATTGGTTTTTTAATTACTGGAGAATTGTATTTTGGAAAATATGGAACTGCCTTACGATTAGATGGCATTGAAAAAAATATTAACAACAATGTACGTAAAAGAGATATTGTAATGCATGGAAGTAATTTTGTAAATGAGCAACGCATTACATCTAGAGGAAGTATTGCCAGAAGTTTAGGTTGCCCTGCAATACCTAAAAAAGAACATTTATCTATTATTCAAAACATAAAAGCAGGTAGTTGTTTTTTTATTTATCATCCTTCAAAGGTTTATGCAAAAAAATCTAAAATAATGAATGCAACTATTCATTTAGGTGCTTTAAACAACCAAAATTCTATTACTGCTTTATAATTTACATTACTACCCAATAAGCTATTAATTGACAAGCACAACCAACTAGTAAACCCATATACATTTCTGTATTGGTATGGCTGCCAGCAATAAACCTGCTTGTAGAAACAAATCCTGTAAGTAAAGTGGCAATAATTATTGGTAAGCCTAAACTAGTTTGATAAAAAAAAGAGAACAATATAATAGCAGTTAATGCACCACCCATTGCCATGCCATGTAAACTTATTTTTATGTAGTTATTAATTACTACACCAATGGAAGTAGAGATAAAAATACCAAAGAAGAAAAATTTCAATACTTCGGGTTGGTCTTTAAAGTTTCTGCCTAAATAATACATCCACCAATAAAAAAACATACTTACAAAAAAGGGAATGATTCTTTCTTTTTGGGTACGTAAATAAATATTGTCAATAAACTTTAATCGCCACATTAAAAACACTGCAAATGCAGGAAAGAAAGCAGTCATCCAAAATAAACCAAAAGTTTTCAGTTGTAAACCTTTCTCCGTAATTCCTGCAAATTCCATTGGAAATTGATATACCAAAAACAAGAATATATAAGTTGGAATAAATAATGGATGAAATGCATAAGAAAAAATCTTTGCTGCAAAAACAAGTAATTTATTGGGTTGATAGGTTTCTTGTACTCCAGTTTCCATAATCAATAGTTTATAGTTCTTTTCTCAATCTTGCTACAGGAATATTTAATTGTTCTCTGTATTTAGCTACCGTTCTTCTAGCAATATTATAGCCTTTTTCGTTGAGCATTTCGGTTAAGGTTTCATCGGCCAAAGGTTTTAATTTGTCTTCGGCTTCAATCATATCGCTTAAAATTTTCTTTACTTCTCTAGTACTTACCTCTTCACCACTATCGGTACTTAAACTTTCACTAAAAAAGAATTTCAATCTATAGGTTCCAAATTCGGTTTGTACAAATTTGCTATTTGCTACACGACTTACAGTGCTTATATCTTGACCAGTAACTTCTGCTATGTCTTTTAAAATCATGGGATTCATTTCCGTTTCATCACCAGTTAAAAAAAACGGCTCTTGATGTTTCATAATGGCATGCATGGTATTGTATAAAGTTGCTTGCCGTTGTTGTATCATTTCTATAAACCATTTGGCACTGTCTATTTTTTGCTTAATAAACATCACCGCTTCTTTTTGGCGTTTGTCTTTTTTGCTGCCTTTGTCATAATCTTTCAGCATATCTCTGTACCCTTCGCTAATACGTAAATCGGGTGCATTTTTACTATTTAAACTCAGCTCTAAAATGCCTGCATTGTTTAAAATAAAAAAATCTGGGATGATATAACTTTCGGCCTTATTAATTTCGCCAACATTACCACCTGGCTTGGGGTTTAGCTTAATAATTTGAGTGATTACTTCTTTTAAATCTTCATCGCTTAAATCTAATCCTCTTTGTATTTTATCGTAATGTTTTTTAGTAAACTCATCAAAGTATTTGGTAAGTACTTTAATAGCTAAAGAAACGCCAATACCTTCGGTTGTTTTTCGGTGTAACTGTATTAATAAACATTCTTGTAAGTCTCTTGCACCAATACCAGGAGGGTCAAATTGTTGTATTTGTTTAATAATTTCTTCTACTTCTTTTTCGTTGGTAATTACATTTTGTCTAAACGCCAAATCATCTACAATACTGCTCAATTCTCTTCTCAAATAACCATCATCATCCAAACTTCCAACAATTTGTTCGGCTACTTTAAATTTACGTTCATCTAAATCTAACATTCCCAATTGGTTAATGAGTAGCTCATAAAAACTAACTTCATTTTTTATAGGCAAAACTTTAGTATCATCCATTTCTGGATAATTGTCATCCTTCAATTTATAATCGCCCACTTCATCATCGCCATCTTGCACATAATCGGCAATATCAATATTTTCATATTCTTCTTCACTGCCACTTAATGGCTCATCATCGTTGTTATCAAATTCGTCTTTTATATCATCGCCATATTCGTCTTCCATGCCTTCTTCGCCTTGTTCTAGTGCTGGATTTTCTTCTAATTCTTCTTTAATACGTTCTTCTAAATTGGCAGTAGGTATTTGCAGCAATTTCATTAATTGAATTTGCTGAGGAGATAATTTTTGTAATAATTTTTGCTGTAGCGACTGACTTAAACTCATGAAACACTATTTGAAATTTCAAACTTGCTATTAAGAAATTTGAACGCTGTAAATTTACATGCAAACTAAAGCAAGAAATACATGAAACAGATTTGTTTATTTACAATTTTCTTTTTATGTACTGTTTTTAACAGTAGAGCTCAAAGAATAGTAAATTCTGCTTTTGTAATGCATAAAAAATTAGATTCAACTACTATTTTTACTAAAAAATTAACGGTTATTCCTGCTAATTATTATAATACAAGGCTTGGATTTATGTGTAAAAAAGAATGGCAATTAGAGAAGAAAACTAAAATTCCGTTTAGGTTTAGATTGGGAAGTTTGGCTTACACCAATATGTTAGAAGGAAAGAGATATTAATTGAATGATTTTTATAGAACGCTGATTTTACTGATTGAATGGATTTAAACTGATTATTTGAATTCAAATTTTCTAAATCAACCTTCATCATAATTCAATCAAACTCTATTTCCATACAGCTTCTAAAGATGAATACCCTTTAATTGGAAAATTATTTTTTCTATTGGCATTTTGAGCATAATTGCCTCTTTTGGTATAAATAGCAATTGAACCACCACCTGCTGAACTTGGTCCCTCTAATGGATCAAATATTTTAATCATAGCCACATCGGCAGGATTTACAAAAACCGGATCCGATGCACTTAATCTAAACTCATCTATATAAATATCTACCCTACTTCCTCTTCTAGTAACATCATAACCTCCTTCTTCATTGGCATTAATTTGCATACCCGGCACTCTGCCTCTTAAAAATTGAAAAATATCGGCTGCACTTTCTAATTCAATATTATCAAATCCATCAAACAATCTCCCTCCTTTAAATAAACCTGAAGCATATTCATCATCAAATCTTTCTACAGCTTTCTTTCTGTTCGATTTAACCACCACTTCTTCTAAAGTAAAAGCTCCTGAAAATCGTTTTCCCTCTAACGAATAAGGTTTAATGGTATCAGCAGGTATCAATTTTGGATTACCTACTTGTACTATTTCAGTATGTGAAAGAATGGGTGTAAATGCCGAATCTATTGGGGTTTCAATATCTATAAATAAGTCTCTTTTTGCTTTTCCCGTTTCAGAAAAAATAAAACGTGCCGTATCAGAAAAAACCATTCTGTTAATGGCAAAACTCCCATCAACATTGGGCTGTATAGTATTTATGTAAGTATCTTTTGTTTTACTCAATACAAAAACGGTTAAGCCTTTCGATTTTTTATTGTAGTCTCTTACCTTTCCTTTTAAAGAAAAAAAAGTGGTTTGTACTAAAAAGTTAATGGCATATCTGCCATCTGGTAAAGTGGAATCTATGTATAAATCGAAAGAAGATTTTCCGTTTAGCAACGGATATCTAAATTTCCAAATTCTTGTTTTTTGAATATCTTCAATCCACACATTTAAAGTAACAGCAGCTTTTTCTTTTGTTGAGTACCTAAAATAACAATCTACTTTTAAAGTGTCATTTTTATTGAATTGTTTTTTATTTAAAACAACAGCAAGAGAGTCGGCTGCAAACAAATTATTGGCCAATAACACCCAAACAAAACTTAAAATAAACAACTTGCTCATGTGGTGAAAATAAATATCATTTTCGATACTAGTAAACACTGTATTAATTTTCTTACAATTTTACAATTCATCAACACAATCATGCGTCATCTTTTACATTTGCAAATATGCGTATTGCAGTAAATACAAGGTTTTTACAAAAAAATAAATTAGAAGGGTTTGGATATTTTATTCATGAACTCATGCAACGCATTACCCAAGAACATACAGAACATGAATTTTTATTTGTGTTCGACCGACCATTTGATGCATCATTTATTTATGCCAAAAATGTTACTACCAAAATAGTTGGACCACAAGCAAGGCATGCACTCACTTTTAAAATTTGGTACGATATACAATTTACTTTAGCAGCAAAAAAGTTTAAAGCCAATGTAATATTGAGTTTCGATGGATTTTGCAGCTTAACTACAACTATTCCTCAAATATTGGCTGTGCATGATTTAGCGTTCATTCATCATCCAACATTTATTCCTTTTTGGCATTTATGGTATTATAAATTATTTCAAAAGAAATTTATTCAAAAAGCAACTCAAGTGGTTACTGTAAGTGAGTTTAGCAAACAAGATATTATACAACAATATGGAATAAATGAGCAAAAAATTTCTATTGTTTACAATGCCGCAAGAACCTCTTTTTTACCAATCAATTTTGACGATAAAGAATATGCCAAACGCCACTATGCTCAAGGCTGCGAATATTTTTTATTTGTGGGTGGAATACATCCAAGAAAAAATTTATTGCAATTGCTCAAAGCATTTTCTTTATTTAAAAAAAGGCAATTGAGTAGTATGAAATTGGTAGTTGCAGGAAGACTTGCTTGGCATTACGATGATGTTTTAGAGAAATTAAAAACCTATAAATACAGAGATGAAGTAATATTATTAGATTATTTGCCCGAAAGAGAATTGGCCAAAATAACTGCCGCTGCCTATGCATTAATTTATCCATCGTACTTTGAAGGTTTTGGTGTACCCATTATTGAGGCTATGCAATGTGGTGTGACAGTTGCGTGTAGCAATACGAGCAGCATGCCTGAAGTTGGTGGAGAAGCTGCACTTTATTTTAACCCCAATAACGAAATAGAAATTGCCGAACAAATGATGGTTTTATACAAAAACGAACAACTGAGAAGTAATTTAATAGAAAAAGGATTTGTACAAGCTGCTAAATACAATTGGAACCATTCGGCCAAACAACTTTGGCAAATAATTGAACAATCAGCCAAACCATAATCTGTTGTACATTTGCAGCCATTTTAAAATTAATAAACTTATTCAAATGCATCAATCTACTATTTCTATAGATGTACATTTAGACAACGATAAAGTACCAGAACAAATTAATTGGAAAGCCGATAATAGCAGTGCCGAAGCACAACAAAGAGCTAAAGCCATGATGGTTTCTTTTTGGGACGGTGCCGATAAAAGTGCCTTACGTATTGACCTATGGACTAAAGACATGATGGTAGATGAAATGGCCGATTTTTTTTACCAAACTTTTATGGGCATGGCCGATAGTTATAACAGAGCAACACACAACGAAGAATTGGTAAGCGATATTAAAACATTTGCCAAAGCATTTTATAAAAAATTTAGAGACCAACAATTACAAGAAAATAAAGGGTAATAAATTTGAGATTTATAATTTCTGATTTGAAATTGTTTACCTAAACTTTTCAACTTTCTAAATTCTCTAAACCTTAAACCTTCGACTTAACACTTTAAACTCAAAAAATATGAGCTTAGAAACAGAAATCATGTCGTTAATGAAAGATGCCATGAAAGCCAAAGATGAAGCCACTTTACGTGGATTACGTGCCATTAAAGCAGAAATAATTAAAGCAAAAACCGATCCAGGAGCTGGTGGACAAATTACTGAAGAAGGCGAATTAAAACTGTTACAAAAGTTGGTTAAACAACGTAAAGACAGTTTAGACATTTTCAATCAACAGAATCGTGCCGATTTAGCTCAAAAAGAACAAGAAGAAATTGCGGTAATTGAAAAGTTTTTACCTAAACAAATGACTGAAGCTGAACTAGAAGCTGCTTTACAAGCCATTATTGCTCAAGTTGGTGCTACATCTGCAGCTGATTTAGGGAAAGTAATGGGTGTTGCTAGCAAACAATTAGCTGGTAAAGCCGATGGTAAAACAATTAATGTAGTAGTGAAAAAATTATTGAGTTAATTATTCCTTTTTATTCATTTATTTTCAAATCCAAATTCTATTCAATTGAGTAATAGAATTTGGATTTTTTCATTCCTGAATTTTTTCTTGCATGTTTATAGATACATTGTTTATTATTTTAATGGTAACTGCAATATTCAAAGGCTATAGCCGTGGTTTAGTGGTAGCTATTTTTTCTTCATTAGCCATTTTTATTGGTATTGTAGCTGCTATTAAATTAAGTGCAGTAGTTGGCAATTATTTACAAGAACATGCCAAACTAAGTATGCAATGGTTACCATTTTTATCGTTTGCATTGGTAATGATTGTAGTAATGGTATTGGTTAAACTATTGGCAAACATTGTAGAAAAAACAATTGAGTTTGCTTTAATGGGTTGGGTAAATAAAGCAGGTGGAATTTTATTGTATGCATTGATGTACACAACACTTTTAAGCGTTTGCATTTTTTATGTACAAAAAATTGGTTTATTCTCTTCAACCACTATTCAAGATTCTACTTTTTATACGTTTATACAACCTTTTGGCCCAAAAGCAGTAAATGCAATGGGTTATATTATTCCAGTTTTTAAAGACATGTTTACACAATTGGATAGTTTTTTTACGGCTGTTGGTAAAACTGAACTTTAATTTCTTTTGTAACAAACCGTTTGATTTATGTGCAAAAACAATAACTTAGCAGCAAACGTATTATGCTATTGTAAACAAGTACGTTAACGATTGCATTTTTTAATTGTTTTTCCCTTTATTTGTATAAGCCATAACCGCTAGCTAAGAAAATTAAGAATGAACTACGAAATAAAACAAAAAGACAAATTCAAGTATTTAGAAGAAGGCCAAGGCGAACCTTTATTGCTTTTGCATGGTTTATTTGGAGCCCTAAGCAACTTTGCTGATTTAATTGAACACTTTAGGCAAACGCATAAAGTGATTGTACCCATGTTGCCTCTTTTTGAATTAGATATTTTTCATACATCGGTTGGCGGATTAGAAAAACACGTTCATAAGTTTATTGAAACAATGGGCTATAACAATATTCATTTATTGGGTAACTCATTGGGTGGCCATGTTGGATTGGTGCATGTATTAAAACATCCTGAAAAAATTAAAACACTTACTTTAACAGGTAGCAGTGGATTATTTGAAAATGGAATGGGCGATAGCTACCCAAAACGTGGCGATAAAGATTATATACGTAAAAAAACAGAAGTTACTTTTTTCGATCCAGCAATGGCTACCGATGAATTGGTAAATGAAGTGTTTGAAATTACCAATAATCGTTTAAAAGTAATTAAGATTATTGCCCTAGCAAAAAGTGCTATTAGAAATAACTTAGGAGAAGAGCTCAATCAAATAAAACAACCTACTTTATTGGTTTGGGGCAATAACGATATTATTACTCCGCCATTTGTGGGAGAAGAGTTTAAAAAGCTCATTCCAAATAGTGAATTACATTTTATTGATAAATGTGGTCATGCACCAATGATGGAAGTTCCGCACGAGTTTAATGTTATTTTACAAAATTTTTTAGCCAAACATCCATAAACGTTGCAACAATTATACAATAATAGTTGTCGTTATATAGTACATGCTTGCACAACAGTTAATACAAAATAATTATCCTCCAGTAAACTTGTTCGATAAAATAAGTTTTGCCCTTCAATTAATGGAGGATTATGATGTATTGCACCTTCCTGTTATTAACGAAGAAAAGTTTGTTGGCTTAATTGGTAAAGATGATTTATTAGATGCAGCCGATGAAAATGCACCCATTGCATCTATAGAAAATCAACTCATTAAAGTATTCGTAAAAGCCGAAGAATTTTTTTTAACTGCTGTAAAAAATATGGCACAACATCAACTAACAGCCATTGCAGTAGTAAATGATCAAACTGAGTTATTAGGCATTATAACACTGCCACAATTATTAAAACAATTTGCACATTTTTTAGGCACCGAAGAACCTGGAGGAATTATTGTTTTAGAAACAGAAAAAAGACATTTTTCTTTTGGTGAAATTAGCCGATTGGTAGAAACCAACGATGCCTATATTACCCAACTAAATACAAGTATTGAAGCCGAAACAGGCTTAATTCTAGTAACCATAAAAATTAATAAACCCGAGATTAGTGATATTATAGCCACGTTACAACGTTACGATTACTCGGTACGTTATTATTTTGGTGAAGAACAGTTTGGCAACGAACTGAAAGAAAACTTTAATCAACTAATGTTTTATTTAAACATTTAATAGCTACTTCTACCCTAAAATCAACCCAATTAAAGCCCTTTACAATACGCATTACACTACATTTACGTAAGTGCTCAAAGAAGTTATGAAATTTTGGTTTTGCATATTATTTTTTTGGGGAGTTATTCATCCTTTTACAACTTCTGCTCAAGTAGTTGAGCAAGACAGTACAACTATAACTTCAACTATAAAAAAAGATAGTATTCATTACACCATTGGTAATATAGTACTTACTGGAAATAAACGAACCAAATCCTATATTGTATTTAGAGAGGTTCCATTTAAAAAAGGCGATACAGTTACACCAAATCAATTAACCGAGCAACTAGAACTAGCAAGACAACAAATAATGAACACTACTTTGTTTGTAGATGTTGCAGTATATGCTACTAATATTCAAGATAATACAGCCAATATTAATATAGATGTAAAAGAACGTTGGTACCTTTTTCCATTACCTTATTTTAAATTAATTGATAGAAATTTTAATCAGTGGTGGTTCGATCAAAAAAGAAGTTTAGATAGGGTAAATTATGGGCTGAAATTTTTTCACAACAATGTTAGTGGTCGTAACGATAAAGTGAGCTTAGATGTTGTTAGTGGTTACAATAGGCAAATTGCGTTAAACTACAGTCAACCTTTTTCTGATAAAACGTTGAAACATGGCTTTTCTTTTGGTTTTAGTTATAACCAACAAAGAGAAATGAACTTTGCAACCCTGAACAATAAACAAGCATTTTTTAAATTAGACAATGCATTTGTAAGAACCTCAACAAGAATTGGTGGCTCATATTCTTACAGACCCGATTCTAGATATCGTTTTTATGCTACACTTACTTATGCAAAAGATGTAGTAAACGATACTATATTAAAATTAAATCCTAATTATTTTCCATCAACAAACTCTAATAGCTTAGGCTATTTTGCTTTTGTAAATTCGTTGCAATACTATGGGGTAGATTATATTCCTTTTCCCAAAAAAGGATTCATGTACGAAATAAATTTTTACCATCGAGGTTTTAGAAAAGACTTTAACATTACTTCATTATCATTAGAAACTACCAATGCTATTACCTTAAACAAAAGCAGCTTTGTGCAATTTCATAACTATGGTATTTTTCGTTTTGGTCAACAACAACCTTTTTATAATATGGGATTATTAGGCTATGGCGATACCTATTTAAGAGGAATGGAAAATTATGTAATAGATGGTACTGCTGGATTTTTAAGCAATACTACACTGTATCAAAAACTGTTTACCTATGTATTTAAAAGCCCCATAAAAAGTAAAAGTCACGATAAGATTCCGTTTAGTTTTTACCTCAAAGTATTTGGCGATTTAGGCTATGTACACAATGCACAACCTACACTTACCAATAACTTTCCCAATAAATTATTAAGAACTGCAGGTATTGGTTTAGACATTGTTTCTATTTACGATTTTGTGTTTAGAATAGAATATAGTTTTAATCAATTTGGTGATAGAGGTTTTGGCGTACGAGCAAGGGGAGATTTTTAACACAAATACTACATGCAAACAGTATCTTTATTGCTCCATTGAATCAATTCAATACCCTTTCTTTTAAAAAACAGTGAATGAAAGTAGCCATTTATAGCAGAGGTTTAGATGCCGAACAAGAAAATCCTTTGCATTATTTATTACAAGCTTTGGCACAACAAAACATAGAGGTTTTATTATATAAACAATTACAAGAATCGTTTAATTTAACCGATGATATTACCAACAATACCAGTTTTTTTGAATCTTCTGAAGAGTTAGGTACTGCAGTAGATTGTTTAATTAGCCTTGGTGGCGATGGTACAATGTTAGATGCAGTTACCTTAATAAAGGATTCAGAAATTCCATTACTAGGTGTAAACTTTGGCAGATTGGGTTTTTTAGCCAATATTAATAAAGAAGAATTAACGAGTGCTGTAGATGCATTGGTAAATCAGACTTTTGTGGTAGATAAAAGAACCTTAATACATGTAGATGCCAATTTACCCTTGTTTGCCGAAGCCCCATTTGGATTAAATGAATTTGTAATACACAAAAGAGATACTTCTCCCATGATTAAAATTCATACCTACTTAAATGGAGAATTTTTAAATACCTATTGGGCCGATGGTTTAATTGTTTCTACACCAACTGGTAGTACAGGTTATAATATGAGTTGTAATGGACCCATTGTTTTTCCAGATTCCTCTAGTTTTGTAATTACACCGGTTGCACCTCATAACTTAAATGTAAGAAGCATTGTTGTGCCTGATGACAATATTATTTCGTTTGAAATTGAAGGCAGAACCGATCAATTTATTTGTGCATTAGATGCAAGAAGAGCAATTGTACCCAAAGACATCCAAATTGCTGTAAAGAAGGAAAAGTTTGATATTAATTTAATTCGTTTAAATGAAGGTAGTTTTCTTTCTACCTTAAGAAATAAATTAACTTGGGGTATGGATAAAAGAAATTAAAACAGCAATTCATTCAAATAAAGTATCATTAAGTTGAATAAAAAAAGTGAAAAACACAAACTCAATTATTTTTATATACCCATTAACTTAAAAAAGCAAGAAAAAGCCCATTTTTACGTTTTACAATAGAATTGTTTTAATACTTAAAGTTTGCAATGTTTAAAAAAATTATTCTAATACTACTTACAGCAACAATTGGCTTACAAAGTAAAGCCCAATTAATGGATGCTTTTGTGCATGAAGGTGAGTTTGGCGTAAGTGTTGGTGCAGCACATTATTTAGGCGATTTAACTGCTGGAATGAAATGGTTTAATACCAAACCCAAATTTGCTGGTGGTATTTTTTTTAGAAAACAATTCAACAATTATGTGGGCATTAAAGTAGCGGCTAATTATGCATTTGTGGGCTATGCCGATAAATACATTAGTTATAAAGACAACTTTACACAAAAAAAACGCAACCTAAGTTTCAATAGCAATATTTGGGAGTTAAGTATCAGTGGCGATTTTAATTTTTTCCGCTTTCAACCTGGCTTTCCTGAGTATAGATTTACTCCTTATGTTTCATTAGGCATTGGTGCTTTTGCGTATGACCCTTACGCTTATTTGTATGGCGAAAAATATTATTTACGTCCTATTGGTACCGAGGGGCAGCAAGACAAAACCAATTATCCTAACTTAAAACCTTACAGCACAATGGCTATTAGCTTTCCTGTTGGTTTTGGTATGAAATATAGCATTAATGAGAAGATTAATATTTTTGGAGAAACTGTTTTTCGTTTTACCACTACCGATCATTTGGATGATGTAAGTGGCAATTATGCTCCTGATGCATTTCCTGCAAACCCCAATGGAAATCCATCTGTAGGATTTTTATTACAAGATAGAAGCTACGAATGGGGTACACCATTTGGCATTAAAGGCAGGCAACGTGGCAATAGCCAACAAGCAGATGCTTTTATGACGGTTCAAGTAGGTATTAGCTTTAGTTTGGGTTCATATAGATGTCCTACGTATTAGTTCAAGCTTTTTATAACAATAAGAGCCATCAAAATGATGGCTCTTATTGTTTCATTTAGTGATTGGTGACTCACCAACCACTAAATGATGTTAACTGTTAGTAAATGAAAGCAATTTATTGTTTTCTTTTGGTGAGGACTCCAACCGGTAGAAAAATGGTTATTTCTAATTCTTAATATTAAAACTGAGGCAATACAGGTTTGGTTTGCATAATGGCTTCAATATTATCTACCACTTCCTTAGTTAATAATGGTAACACTTCTAAAGCTTGTAAATTTTGTAGCAATTGTTCTTTTTTCGTTGCTCCTAAAATTACGCTGGTAACATTACAATTATTTAAACACCAAGCTATACTTAATGCAGGTAAACTAACGCCTAAATTGTTTGCCAAAACTGCTAATTGTTGTACTTTATCTAATTTATCTTGCGTAAGCCATCTTTCTTTTAGCCAATCAAACCCTTCAATAGCCATTCTACTATCTGCCGGAATTCCATTGTTATATTTGCCCGATAATAAACCTGCTGCTAAAGGACTCCAAATGGTTGTACCCAATCCGGCATTTTTAAAAATTTGCAGATACTCATTTTCCATTTTATTTCTTTCAAATAAATTGTATTGAGGTTGTTCTACCGAAGGACCAATTAATTTATATTCTTTAGCAACAGCATGGGCTTCCATAATTTCTACACCACTCCATTCACTTGTTCCCCAATATAAAATTTTACCTTGCTGAATTAAATGATTCATGGTAAAAACCACTTCTTCAATAGGTGTAAACTTATCGGGTCTGTGGCAATAATATACATCTAAATACTCTACTTGTAACCTTTGTAAAGCTTCGTTACATGCTTCTACCAAATGTTTTCGGCTCAACCCTTTTTGATTGGGTTTTGCAGTATTACCCGTTTTTGTACCAAAAAATGCTTTGCTGCTTACCACATAGCTGCTACGTTCCCAGTTTTTTGCTTTTAAAATTCTGCCCATCATTTTTTCACTTTCGCCCAAAGCATATACTTCTGCATTATCAAAAAAGTTAATGCCATTATCGTAAGCAATACTCATTAATTCATCGGCTGCAGTATCGTTTATTTGCTTATGAAAAGTTACCCAACTTCCAAAACTTAATACACTTAACTGCAAGCCGGTTTTACCCATTCTTCTATATTCCATAATTTATTTTTTAATTGATTTGAATGTAAGTTAATTACGGTACTTATAACTTTAAAAAGGATTGTTTTGTTTAGAAGAAATTATTGAAGCAATATAAAAATGTGCAATAAATGCACTTTACTGTGTATTATTTAAAAGCAACCTTATTATTAATACGTACTATCTGGCACGTTAAAATAACTGCCTTCTCTTATAGAATAAAAAGTAATATTATTGAGCGATTGATCAGATCGCATACCTCCATAACCCAAAATATAGGTTGAGTTGAAGCCTTTTTTTACTCGTACAAACTTATCGGTATAAAATTCTTGTTTTAATTGATCCCAATACAGTTCTTCAGTCCAAAGTGTATCGCCTGTTCTATTAAATACCACTACACTATCTCTTAAAAAGACTTTATTATCATTTTCTAAATATCGACCATACTTACAATTGAGTTGACTTTCTACAGCCAACGTATCATCGAAAAAATCTACATGCATGGTTTTAGTAAACTCAACTTTGGGTGTATCTAACAAATAACGCAGCATTAATGGAGCCGATAATTTAGCCCTCATTTTACCTGCTTGGCTCATGTAACTTTCTATGTTTTTGGCTTCTTCTACTCCAAGGGTTCGTTTACCTAAATCTTGTACCGTTTTAATTTCGTTTTCGCAACCCACCACAAAAAAGCAGCCCAAAAAAATGGCTGCTAATAAGGTAGATATATTGTTGAAACGATTAATCATATTTACGTTTAATAAACCAAATATCGCTTAAGCTTAAGCCAACCGATAATTTCAAATAGCCTTCAGTAACATTGTTTACTGCACTACCTCTTCTTCCAAATTCTAGTGCAGTATGTATGGTGGTGAATTGATAACTAAATCTTGCTGGTCTAACAGGCAAACCTAAGCCAAAAGTAATTCCATAGTTTTTAAGTTCTTTACCATCGGCATTGATATAATCTTTTCCAAAGTTAAAACCTGCTCTATAGTTTACTCTACTCCAATAACTTCTTATATTTTTTGGATTGGGCACCCACTGACCACCTACTTTAAATTGCCAATTATCTACTGTTGCATCTTTTTGATTGTAAAAACTATATTCACTCCATTTAGCAGTGGTGTATTCTACTCCAAATGTCCAGATATCATAAACGCCCGATGCATCGCTTGAAGTTTTTTGAAATACCAATCCTGCTGTATAAGTAGTAGGAATATTAATTCTACCTCTTAAATTGGTACCACCTGCTATGCTATCAATTTTATATGTTGCACCAGAGTTATCGTAATCAAACGTTTCTTTAATAAAGTCTTGACCAGCATATAGTTTTTGTCCTAAATCGGCATTGGCACCAAAACGCAAATAATACCTATCGGTCATAGCCTTTCTTTTATTAAACGCTGTATCTAACATTAATTCGTACTGTAAGCCTGCAGTTAAAAATACTCCACCAAATGATGTAGTAGTGCTGTAATTTGATTTGTAATATGCAACTGTATCGTTAATTAAAGCTCTTTTGGTAGAAGTTTCTTTTCTTCCAAAATTATATCCAGTTGATAAACCAGCTGATAAACCTGTAGGAATTTTAGGGCCATTTGGATTTTTTTTATCTTTCTTCAGAAATCTTTTCCCCACTCCAAAATACACTTGATTTAAACCACCTGTACCTTCAAATAAAGATTGTAAACTATCGATATTAGTTAATCTTTCATTTCTAATAATTGAATAATTTACACGAGTTAATGGTCTGAAACCAAATGCAAAACCCAATCTTTTCTTTGCACTAATTGGCATAGAAACAGCCAAATAAGCTGGGGTAAAATTGGCGGAATTGTATTTTTCTACAGGATTGGCATTGCGTAGGGTTCTTGAATCTATCATTATACCAATATCGTAAGTAACCAATCTAGCGTTAGAAAAAGTTGCTGGATTAGAGAAGTTGATAGATTGACCATCGGCATAAGCAACGGCAATTCCACCCATGCCTTTGTTTGCCACATGTTGAGTGTTCAAAAAATTTCCTAAAGCATAACGAGAAAAAGGTGAATTTTCTTGGGCAAATGTTGTTGTTGCAACTATGCAACTACACAAAACCACAGAACCTATTTTAAACATTGTTGAGCTCACTGATTGCATATAATCCTTTAAAAATTAAATAAGGGTCGGCAAATATCTTGTTTTTAAGGTGAGCCACAAAAAAAGCCATATCGCCCCCTGTTATTAGCACGTTAAAGTTGCTATATTTTTCGGCATATGCTTCAATTATTCCATCAATTTCTTTAGCCATGCCCAATAAAACACCACTGAGTAGGTTGGTTTTGGTATCGTAACCAATTAATGGAAAATCGTGTGTGGCTTCAACCATAGGCAAAAGTGCTGTTTGTTCGTGCATGGCACGAAAACGCATTTGCATGCCCGGAGAAATGCTTCCACCTAAAAACTCATGAAATTTATTAATAAAATTAAATGTTATACAAGTACCTAAACCAATGGCCAAGTTGTGTTGATTAGGATGCAAATGCACGGCTGCACTACAAATGGCTAATCTATCGGCACCTATGGTTTCTGGCTTACCAACAGGTGTAGTAATAGGCAATTTACTAGCATGATTGAGCTTATGAAACTTTGTTGAACTTGCTAAAATTGTTTCAATGTCAACATTATGCTTAATTACAGACGAAAGAATAGATTTGGTTGCATTGTGCTGCTGAATAATTTGTTGTATGCTAGCAACATCATCGTTCTCTAACACAATCACTTCTTTTAAATTGGCTTCATTAAATACTGCACACTTTAAACGGGTGTTGCCAAAATCGAAACAAAGCGTTGTTTGCATGGTGGTGAAGTTATAGGTTAAAGCCTTTTAATTCTTTAAAATGTCCATTCAATTGAATTCTTTCTTTTAAATTCTCCATTCCATTTACTACAGCTATTACTTTTTCAATATGTCGTTTTAAATATTCTAAGCGTTGTTCTTCTTGTAATAATTGCAGTAATGCATATTCTTCGGCTAAAGTTAATCCTATGTGATGAGCAATATCGTAACTCAATAATTCAGTTATAGGTTTTTTAAATTCTTTTTCAACATTAATTAAACTATGCAATTGTTGTACTTGATGCACTAGTTTTTTAATGGTACTTTCTTTTTGAAATATATTGTTGGCTGGATAATTTACAATTGCTCCATGATACAATTTATCGGGTAACTCTTTTACTACTTCTAAAATGGCAAAGAGTTGAAGTCCTTTGGTTTTAATATCCATTTTGCCATCATCGTACACTTTTGAAACTTCAGTAATAGTAACTAAAGTTCCCATTTCTGCTATTCCATTTTGTAAAACGGTGGGTATGCCAAATGGTTTATTGGCAGTGTAACAATCGTTAATGAGCTGTTTATAACGTGGTTCAAAAATGTGCAAATGCAATTGTTCGCCAGGGTAAACAACAATTTCTAGTGGAAATATGGGAATGAAGTTGGTCATATGAAATAAATGGCAACAAATCTAAGCAGCCAATATCAAAATTGAACAAGCTGTTTAATTGTAGTGCTTTATTTATCTTCGATTCCGTTATGCAAAAAATTTCAGCTACTATTATTACGTTTAATGAAGAAAAAAATATTCGTCGCTGCCTTGAAAGTTTACAAGGTATTGCCGATGAAATTATAGTAGTTGATTCCCTTTCTACAGATAACACAAAAGCCATTTGCCAAGAACTAAATATTACATTTATTGAACAAGCATTTTTAGGATATATTGAGCAGAAGAATTTTGCCATTCAACAAGCCAATTTCGATTTTGTATTGAGTTTAGATGCCGATGAAGCATTAGATGAAACACTACAACAATCTATTTTTCAGGCAAAAAAAGATGGATTAAAAAGCGATAGTTATAATATGAATCGCTGCACTAGCTTTTGTGGCAAATGGATAAAACATGGCACCTGGTATCCTGATAAAAAAATAAGGTTATTTAATAAACATAAAGCTAAGTGGGCTGGTGTAAATCCACACGACAGAATTGAAACTGTACCCAACACATCCATAACATATTTAAAAGGAGATATACTACATTACAGCTACAACAACTTAGAAGAAGTAATTGCACAAGCCAATAAATTTACTAGCATACAAGCAAAAGCCATGCATGCACAAGGCAAAAGAGCAACAGTGTTGAATTTAATTTTAAACCCAGCCATTGCATTTTTGAGTGGTTATTTTTTAAAAGCTGGATTTTTAGATGGAGTCGATGGATACATCTTAGCAAAAATTATTGCTTGGCAAACTAGAATGAAATATGCTAAACTACTGCATTTGCAAAATAATTTCACACTAAGGAACTAAGGATACAAAGCTCACTAAGAATGTTTCACATAATGAATCATAAATAGTTCTTCCATATTCCCTTCTATCTCCTTCACTCCTTTAACCTCCTAACCAATGTCTTCCTCTCTTTATATCCTTTACGCTTTCAAATCTCTTAGCTTCTCCTTTTTCCTTCTTCAACCTCTTAAACCCAACTCCCAACCCAACCACTAACCCAACAATACTCACCCCAAACTGCCCTTCAAAACTATCATCAGTTACTAAAGGCAAAAGCAAAACTGTAATTAGCACAAAAGAAAATATATTTTTAGAGAATAATGGTTGCAACAACAATATCAATCCAACACTAAAACAAATAACACCCAACAATCCACTACCTGCACTATAAATAAGCCATTGATTGGTGGGCAAAAAACGTTCATAATCTTTACTTGACGGATGTGTACAATCATGCCATTGAATGATTGCAGCTTGTACATCTCCAAAACCCACACCTCTCAGTAAATTCTCTTTTGTAATATCTATTCCTGCTTTTAACGATAAAATTCTTCCTCCATCACTCGATCCTTCTGTATAAATTCCTTTACTATAATTACTAAAATCGTACAATACATATTGCACACGATTTTTTAATGAGGGCAAATTGGTATATGCTATAAAAGCAAATGTTGTAATTAAAGCAATTAGCAATATTCCTAACCACCATTTTACTTTCACTATCAAATACAATGTAGTAATAGCAAGGCTTACATACAAACACAACAATCCTGTTTTAGCTGCTAAAAAATGCAAATAAGCAATAAAGAAAAGAATGAAAATTGCAGCAATCCATTGCTCAACTTTTACTTTTTGTTGCTTGTTAAATCTGATAGCTAGAGGATGAGCTTGTCGAAACGTATTTTTAAAATCGGCTTGTACAAGCTCAGCCTTACATTCAACCTTAAAAAATACTACTCTTACTAGTAAAATAATATTCAACACAATTAACCAACTATATCGTATATGATCATCATCCATTAAAACAGGCATTACTTTGGCTACTAAGTAGTTGTTTAAAATTTCTTCTTCATTCAAAAAATATTGATACAAACTATATAGTACAGATGCTGCAATAACCATAGTTAGCCACCAAACCAATTGTTGTATTTGTTTAAAAGAAAACTGTGCAGCCAACATACCTGCAGCTATGGTAACTAAAGAAAGTTTTACTTCTACACTTCGCCACCAAGCAGTTGTGTTGGTACTCCACAAACCAGAAATTAGTACAGGCAATAATATTAATGCAATACCCAAAAAAAGTTTTTTGTAGGGTATTAACTTTCGCCATTGCATTATAGCAACCATTGCTAAACCAATTGATGTAATAGATAATACAGCTCGGCTAAATATTAATCCAACCATTAAAATGGCTGTTAATACAAAAGGCAAGTGTTGCTTAAAATTATTTTTGAGTAATAATAACATTCAGCAACTAAATTCGTGTATTCATTTTACTACACCAAAGTATGTGGCAGCAATTATTACAAGAAATACAAGCAGGCAATATAAAATCGTTGGCACGTACGATTTCTTTGGTTGAAAATGAGTTTGAAGGATACCAAGACTTTTTGCAAAATTTACCCTCATCGGCTACAAAAATTATTGGTATTACAGGACCGCCAGGAGCAGGAAAAAGTACTTTGGTTGATGCATTGATTGGCGAAATCATTGCTCAACAAAAAACTGTAGGTGTGTTATGTGTAGACCCTTCTTCTCCATTTAATTTAGGTGCTTTATTGGGCGATAGAATTAGAATGAGTGAATGGTATAACAATCCCAATGTATTCATTCGTTCATTGGCAACTCGTGGAAGTTTGGGCGGTTTACATCCAAAAATTATTGAGCTTACAGATGTTTTAAAAACCGCAGCTTTTGATTTTATAATTGTTGAAACCGTTGGTGTTGGGCAAAGTGAAATTGAAATTGCAGGCTTGGCCGACACTACTGTTGTTGTAGTTGTGCCAGAAGCTGGCGATGAAGTACAAACCATGAAAGCTGGTTTAATGGAAATTGCTGATGTGTTTGTAGTAAATAAAGCAGATAGACCCGATGCAGATGTTTTTGTAAAAAATCTTAGGCAAATGTTGGCACCTGCTTTTATGCATACACAACACGAAATTGCTGTTGTAAAAACCATTGCATCGCAAAAAGAAGGTATTCAAGTTTTGTTGGAAAAAATTATACAACACCAACAATTTGTTCAAAGTAGCGACAGAAAGTATTGGCTGCTAGCCGAAAAAGCCTATCATTTAATTCAACAAAAACGAATGATAGATATCGACAAGAAACAGTTGAAAAACGAACTAGCAAAAAATGAAGAAAATAATTTGTATAAGTTTATTAGTAATTACTAGCTCCATAATACTTACAATAATTGAAGAAGTTGTTTAAGTTTATCATTTAGTTCTTCAATTTCGTTTTTTGTTAAGTCTCCTAATTTTCCTACTATCAAAGATTTGTCAACAGTTGCAATTTTTGATAATCGAACAATTGAATATTGCTTAATACCATTTCTTTTCGATGGCATTAAATCTAAATCGGTAGTCTCCTTCCATTTAGTTTGTGTAGTAATAAAACTAATTGTTACATCATAATTAGTAGAAAATAAAACTACTGCTGGGCGTAGCTTATTACCAGATAAATCTGTAAAAGGAAAAGGCACCAAAATGATATCGCCTTTAACCATTGTACTTTTCTTTCAAATCATTTATAGAATATATCTCAGGTTCTTCGTTCAAGAAGCTAAATGCTTCACTGGTTGAAGCCAGTTGCTGAATATTTTCATTCAATATTTGTTCTTCATGCTTTTTTATAACAAAATCAGCAAAATCACCTATTTCAGCTACTTTTTCGTTTGGTAAGTTTTTAATTGCTTGAATTGTTCTTTCTATAATAGCTTCTCTTGTCATGGCTAAATATTTCATTGCTAAAATACAAAAAAATACTGCAAGCACTAATTACATTTTATCTTCGCCAACTTATGGGACACAAAAAACTCATCCGCTTTGAAGCAATTAAACAGTTTGATAATGTTTTAGAATATCCTGAAAACATGCAGGGTAATTGGCATACATTTTTTAAAAATACGCACCCAATTACTTTAGAATTGGCTTGTGGCAAAGGGGAGTATTCTGTTGGTTTAGGTGCCATGTACCCCAATAGAAATTTTATTGGGGTTGATATTAAAGGCAATCGTATTTGGCGTGGAGCAAAAACTGCTATTGAAAAAGGATTAACCAATGTTGCTTTTTTAAGAACTGAAATAGATAAAATAAACCTCTACTTTGCAGCCAATGAAGTGAGTGAAATTTGGATCACATTCCCCGATCCTCAACTAAGATTGGGTAAAGCCAAAAAGCGTTTAACACATCCCAAGTTTTTACGATTATATCAACAATTATTGCAACCGAACGGATTGGTACACTTAAAAACCGATAGTCCAGATTTATACCATTTTACCAAAACAGTGATTGAACTGTATCAGTTAGAGTTATTGGTAGATTATAACGATGTTTATTCAGTACCCAACTTAGCAACAGAATTAACCATTAAAACCCATTACGAGGGTTTAGATATTGCCAAAAGCAACCGAATTCATTATTTACAGTTTAGGCTGAACAATCCGCTGCCTTTGGTGTTAGATGAGCAGCTAAAAGCAATGATCAATGGAAATGGACTTACTTGAGGGTGTACATTATTACTACGAAGATGGATACATGGTATTTACAGAAAAATATCATATAGACAAAGGGTTTTGCTGTGGCCATGCTTGCAGACATTGTCCTTACGATTTTGAAAGTGTGCCCGAACCTAAAAGAAGCATTGCTTTAGAAATGCGAAGTGAAGAGTCTAATAAATCTATATCTTAATACTCTCTATTGATATCTATTTCTTCTCAATTCATTTTTTATACTCAACATTGCTTTGGTAAATTGCATTTCAATTTCACAGTGCTTTTTCTTCAGTATAATCAATCAAGTTTTACAATTTGTTGGTTCCTATTTTTAAATTTTGCCAAATAAGATAGATGTAATATTTTTATTTTGTGTTTTATGTTACTGTAAAAAGCAATATCATAACGCACAAGAATATCCATTGCTTTCTTATTTCTATCATCTTATCTTTAACTTTCATGGCAACCGATACTTCAAATATTAATTTTCAACTAGCAACCGATTTTATAAATTACACCAATCGTTCTGTTTTTTTAACAGGTAAAGCAGGTACAGGTAAAACCACTTTTTTAAAACATATTCGCCAACATAGTGTAAAACAAATGGCAGTTGTTGCACCAACTGGTGTGGCAGCTATTAATGCAGGTGGTGTAACCATTCACTCGTTTTTTCAGTTGCCTTTTGGTCCGTACATACCAGAAGGTTCAGCAAATAATTTTAACCATATTAATGCAGTAGATAGGCATCATTTAATTGGACGAATAAAAATTAATGCCGAACGAAGAAAAATATTTCAACAACTAGAACTATTGATTATTGATGAAATTAGTATGGTTCGTGCCGATGTTTTAGATGCCATTGATACTGTATTAAAACATTTTAGAAATAGGCATGGCGAACCATTTGGTGGTGTACAAGTTTTGTTTATTGGCGATATGTTTCAGTTGCCGCCAGTAGCAAAAGATGAAGAATGGAGCATTCTTTCTAAGTTTTATACCAGTCCGTATTTTTTTAGTAGTAAAGTAGTAGAAGTTCAGCCACCAGCATATATTGAATTGAATAAAATTTATCGTCAAACCGATCAACGATTTATCAATGTATTAAATCAGGTACGGAATAATGAATTAGATGAAGATGCATACGAATTATTGCACGAACATTATAACCCCAATTTTCAACCTAATGAAGTTGAAGGCTACATAACGCTTACCACACATAATGCAAAAGCCGATGCTATTAATAGCGAAGAAATAGAAAAGCTATCTACTCCTTTTCATTTTTTTAATGCCGAAGTAAAACAGGAATTTTCTGAAAAAAGTTATCCTGCCGAGGAAGTGTTGAAATTAAAAGAAGGAGCTCAGGTAATGTTTATGAAAAACGATTTGGATAAAGCCAAACGATATTTTAATGGTAAAATTGGTGTGATTGAAAAAATTGAAGTAGATAAAATTTTTGTGCAATGTAAGGGTGAACCTGAGCCCATTGAAGTAAAGAAATATGTATGGGAAAATATTCGTTATACACTCAATAAACAATCGCAAAAAGTAGAAGAAGAAGTAGTTGGTTCTTTTACTCAATATCCATTAAGATTGGCTTGGGCAATTACCATTCATAAAAGTCAGGGATTAACATTTGAAAAAGCTGTAATAGATGCAGGCAGAGCTTTTGCCCCAGGGCAAGTATATGTAGCTTTAAGTAGATGTACTAGTTTAAAAGGAGTTGTGCTATTAAGTAAAATCACCGCTAGTAGTTTATATAGCGATGAACGTATTTTGAATTTCAGCAATAATCAACATGCTGCACAATTGCCCCATGCTTTGCAAAATGAGAAGCATTATTATCAATCTAAATTATTGCAAAACTTATTCAATTGTACCAATGCAGTAAAGCAAAGCAATAAGCTGTTAAGAGTGGTAAATGAAAATACTGCTGCTTTTAATGAAGAGGCATTAAATTTTGTTATAAGTATTGAGCATAAATTATTACAACTGCAAGAAGTAAGTAAAAAATTTGATGCACAACTGCAACAATTTTTTATGCAACCAGCATTGCCAGAGGCAAATATGGCTTTACAAGAAAGAATTATAAAAGCAGCCCAATATTTTTATAATGAGTTGCAACAATTCATTGAACAGTTAAGAAAATCGCCTGCTGTAACCGATAGTAAGCAATATGCAATGGCTTATAATGAAGATATAAAAGAGTTGTTTGAAATATTGGCACAACAGCAACACTTAATATATAGTTGTATCAATGGGTTTAATGTAGATGCTTTTCATAAGCAAAAAAATAATTTTGTAATGCCTAGCTTTTTTGTAAATGCTCATGCAAAAGGTGCTACTACAGAAGTAAAAATTGTTTCTCCGCATCCTGAATTGTATCAGCAATTAAAAAAATTAAGAGATAGCATTAGCGATAAAACAGGAATGGCCATTTACTTAGTTGCAGCAGGATCTACATTAGATGAAATGGCACGTTATTTACCACTCACTTTAACCGATTTAAGAAAAATTTCTGGCTTTGGCGATGCCAAAGTAGAGAAGTATGGTTTACAGTTTTTAGATATTATTATTCGCTATTGTAACGAACATGATTTAGCTACCAACATACATGAAAAAGCTGCCAAAAGAGAACGAAAAGAAAAATCTACCACACCTAAAGTAGATACCAAAAAAGAAACCTTTAAATTATACAAAGCAGGGAAAACCGTTGCTGAAATTGCTACAGAAAGAAACTTATCAGTTACAACTATTGAAACCCATCTTGCTCATTTTGTTTCAACAGGTGAAATCAACATCAACGAATTCTTAAGTACTGAAAAAGTAAACAAGATATCGTTGGCTATAGAAGAATTTGAAGAAGGAACATCACTAACATCTATCAAAGAAAAATTGGGTGATTCAATATCTTACGGAGCAATAAGAATGGTAATGGCTTGGAAAGAGTTTAAAACAGTAAATCCAAGTGGTCGGAACGCCAAAGATGTTCTGAACTGAGTTAATGAATATAAGTAATCTTAAAAACCGGTTCAGACCGTTTGCAACGTTCCGACCCTAAGTGTAGAGTTGGAAAATAGTTATATAAAAACTAACGTATTAAAACTTAATCCAAGGGTCGGAACGCCAAGGGCGGTCTGAACCGAGTTAATTAATAAAGATATTTATGCACTTTGAATTAAATCAAGTTTACCATATTTACAATCGTGGAAATAATAAACAACAAATCTTCTTTTTAGAGAGTGATTACCTTCTGTTTTTACAAAAAATTAAAACACAAATATTTCCTTATTGTGATATTTTATGCTGGTGTTTAATGCCTAATCATCTTCATTTATTGATATCTGCAAATACGCTTTCATGTATCGAAAGAAATGCATTTGGGAATACTTCAATGCAAGAATTGAGTTATAGAATTGGAATTTTATTAAGTAGTTATTCTCAAATAAAAAACAAACAAAACGGAACTACTGGATCTCTTTTTCAGCAAAAAACAAAGTCGAAAAAGTTGAATTCAGAAGGGCTAACAAATTGGAAAAGCATTAATAATCATTACTTGGTAAGTTGCATGCATTATATCCATCAAAATCCACTTTTTGCAGGATTAGTTAATAAATTAGAAGATTGGAATTTCTCATCGTTTAAAGATTATGCAGGTTTAAGAGATGGCAAACTTTGTAATAAAAAAATATTACTTGAATTAACGGATTATGAACTATCAACTTTTTATCAAGATAGTTATCATGTAATTTCAAATGGAAAGATGTTTTTTGAAAATGAATAAAGTAAAGTCTTAAACACCTAATAGAATTTTTTATTCTATTACCAGTTCAGGCCGTTTCTAACGTTCAGACCCTTAGTTTAAGGTTGTAAACTATGTTCATCATAAATAAATATTGTAACGAAAAACAAAGAGTCGGAACGCCAAAGGCGGTCTGAACTGTATTAAGTAAATATGAACAATTTTAAAAAATCGGCTCAAACCGTTTGCAACGTTAAAACCCTAAGCTTACTACAACAGCCAACCCAATAACAAACAACCCAACACAATAAATGGAGCTCTAATTTTGGTGAATGCCAGTAACAAAAAAGTTACAACCAACACTGCCATATTTTCACCAAAGCTGAGCATGTTTTGTTGATTGTTAATTTGAATAATATCTTTCGATAAATAAATAACCGAACCAACAATAATGCCTACTACCGCTGCATTAATTCCTTCTAACGATCTAAAAATTACTGCATACTTTTTTAAATTATGCCAAACAGGAAAAAAGAATAACACCAATAAAGCACTTGGTAAAAAAATGCCAATCGTGCCTAAAACGCAACCCATTATATGCAGTGTTGTACTATCTTCATTACGCATTACCATGCCACCTGTAAATGCACCAATACTAAAAACAGGACCAGGAATGGCACGAACAATTCCAGAACCTGTTAAAAAATCGGGTTGATTCATTTTTAATACATCTCTTTTGCTTTCTTGTATGGCTGCTGTTTGCGGACGAACAACATATTGTTCATACATCATGGGCATTAACACATCTCCTCCACCAAAAACTAAACTTCCAAAACGATAACTATTTTCGAATAAGTTAATGATTTTTCTATTCTTCCAATTTTCTACTGTAGCTGTTTCAGATAAATATCCTGTAATACCAAATAACAAAAGGAAAATAACCAAATTGCCCCATTTTATTTTTTTGGGCGGCTCACCTTTTTGAGGAATTCTCTTGTCACTAAAATTGGTTGCAATACCTGCACAAATCATTAAAATAGGGAAAATCCATGGGGTTTTAAATACCAAGAAAGTAGCTACAGCAGCTACTACCAAAATAACTCTAGTAATAGTATTGTGTATGGCAACTTTATACAAACGATAAGCCGAAAAAGCAATAAATCCAATGGCCATAGGTTGTATAAAATGAAAAACATGCGTATTTACAGATGATTCATTAAAATAATGCAATAAAAAAGAAAGAGCTGCCATTAATATACTAGCTGGCAAAATCCAAATGAGTAAAGTAAGTAATGCTAAAGGTATTCCACCACGTTTATAGCCAATTAAAGTAAGTGTTTGTGTACTGCTTGCACCTGGCAGCATATTACAAAAGCTTACAAAGTCTAATAATTCTTTTTCGGTAACATCTCTTCTTTGTTTTACAAAGGTTTGTAACATCATTCCAAAATGCCCTTGTGGACCACCAAAAGCAGTAATACTATGCATAAAAACTGCACGTAAAAATGGTATATGGCGAAGCAGAATCAAGTTGATTAATTAGGGGATTAAGTAGTTGGAGAACAAGGTAAAACAAAAATACATACGATGGAGAAAATTTATAAACATCGATTTATAAACGAAATAAAAAACCCACTTAACTAAAGTGGGTTTTCATAATTTATTTAACCGTTTTCCAAACAGTATCATTTATTTTAATGGGATATTTTTTCTTTAGCTCAATAATCCATTGTTGTTCTAATACTTGTTGATAATCGTTGGTTACCAATCCTCTTGCATCTTCAAAACTTCTAATTGCTGTATCGTTGTGTATGGCTGTTACATAAATAAAAGTGTACGAATCGTCGCTATTACTTTTTTCTGGTTTACTTATATAGCCAACTTTATTTTCAATGGTCTGATTTATTGGTAACTGATTATTTTCAAACCTACTGCTATCGGTAATTACATTATTACTAAAATTAACCATCCACTGACGCCAACTCACAAAATTATTTTTTAAACTATCTATTACTTGGTTTGCAGTAGCCTCGTTAGTTGTGGTAAATACTATAGCACTAATACCAGCAGCCCATGTATATTTTGAAGCATGTTTGGTGTAATAATTTTTTAAACCTGTAGTATCTTCTCCTGCTTTCGCCCACACATTTTTATCCATTGCCCCAAACAACAAATTGGCTTCATCAAACTCTTTGCTTTGTTCTTTTAAGCTTTCATTAAAATCTTCTAAATGTTCTTGATAATATTCGGCACAAACAATTTGCTCATATTCTTTCAATAAATCGGGTGTAGATTTTAAACTTAACGGACTACCACTTTGCTTAATGGCTTTTACAAATTTTGCCCAATCGGCACCGGTTACTTTTTGTTTAGTGAACGAAAATAAAACAGTAGCTGGAGTTACTTTTTTAAAGCTGGTTAATGATGCATCTTTAGCTGCACTATCGGTAAAAATCAAAAATTCTTTTTCATCGAAAATGCCAGGTTTGTAGTTACACAATTTCATCCATTTTTTTACCAATCCTTTTTTAGCAATGGTCAATCTATCGGCACGTTCAACTTGTTGTTTTATTAAAGCAGCAGTTACAGGATCATTAAAATCTTTTCCTACAAGAGTTGTTTCAATAAGTTTTAAAATATGCCAACCGAATTGCGTCATGAAAGGTTTACCAATACTACCAACAGTGGTTAAAGCATAAGCTTGTTGTTCAAAATATGGATCTAATTGACCAACAGCAATTTCATTCATAATTCCACTATTACCCATTGTTGCTCTATCGGTACTAAATTCTGCTACCAATTGTTCAAAAGCAATACCTCTCATGGCTCTGTTGTACACAGTATCGGCAGTTGCTATAAACTTTTGTTTGGCATCGGCAGTTGCATCTTTAGGCACAGTAATTAATACTTGAGCAACTTTTCTTTTTCCAGCAGCAGGGCGTTCGTTCAGTATTTTAAAAATATGGTAACCAAAACTACTTTTATAGGGTGCCGAAAATTCGCCTTTTTTCAATTTATAAATTTCATTTTCAAATTCATAAGGCAATGTAAAAGCTGTTATAAATCCTAAGTTTCCTTTAGCTTGTTTGGTACTTTCATCGTTAGAATAGGTAGTAGCAATTTCAGCAAAGTCTTTTCCTTCTTTTAAAAGTGCATATGCTTTTTGAATTTGGTTGGTAGCTTCAATATTATCTACACCAGGTTTTAATTCTACAAAAACTTGTGCTACTTCAATATCTTTTTGGCTTCTATCGAAAGCTTCTTTTACCAATTCATTAATATTGGCTTCGTTATTAATAATGTTTTCGGCAATTTGTTTTTTAAAGTTGATGCTCTCGTATTTAAACGTTTCTTGTTCATTTAATTTATCGTCGTATGCCGATTGTACTTTTAATTTATAGTTAATGTACAATTGTAAATATTCTTGTAAAGCCTTTTTTCTATCGGT
Source organism: Asaia bogorensis (assembly GCA_943371535.1). Lineage (GTDB taxonomy): Bacteria > Bacteroidota > Bacteroidia > Chitinophagales > Chitinophagaceae > UBA1930. The sequence continues at coordinate 48,990 of CALRVE020000004.1, forward strand.
TTCTTCTAACGATGGATTTTTATTGTAGGCTTTTAAAAACTCGGCTTTAGTAACTTGTTTTTTTCCATAGCTAAATAATGGCTGACTAAAACCTAAGATGCTAGTAGAAACAAAAGCAGCTATAAACAATATTTTTCTTACCATAAATTATTTACTGTTTTGATTTTTTAGTTTGGCAGTTATAACATCATCAAATTGTTCTAAACTAAGTTGCTTGGCAATAATACGTTTTTTGTCGTCTAATAAGTAAATGGTTGGGGTTACTCTTGCATCGTATAATTGTCTAAAACCGGGTTGGTTATTTTTAATTTCTAAGTCCCTAGCAGCTTTGGTTTGGTACACATGTGTCCAATCGAATAATTCTTTTTCGTTAATAAATTTTTTCCAAGCAGGTACATTATCATCGTACACATAAACAGAATATACTTTTAAACCCAAAGCTTTCCACTTGGCTTTATACATGCTGTCAATTCTAGGAATTTGTTCTTTACAATGCCCACAATTGGGATCCCAAAATGCAACAATGGTAAACTTAGCATTCAAGTTGTACATAGGTTGAATTTTGCCTAAAGTGTCCGTAAGATTTAAAACGGGTGCAGGTTCGCCCAATTGATTGGCCATTAAACTATAAGCTCTATCAAAAATCATTTTTCTCGATGCTGCATTTAAAAATACAGTATCGCCTTTACTATAAAAATCGTTGAAGAGGTACAAGAACACTTTATCTTGACCCATATATTCTGGGTTTACATATTTATTGGTAAACTTGGTAAGCAAGTAAGGAAAAATTTCTTTACCAGTTCTTGCCGATAGTAGCATGTATTTTACTTCATTAATAATAGAATCGGCTTCGGGGCTTACTTGGTATTTAAAATAATCATCCATTTTAGGTTCAAAAAACGGCGTACGTAAAAGCCTATCATCATAAAAATTTACATCATCCCAATAATGTTCTTTTACAAAACGATAAGGATATAAAGAATCAGGTTTTCCATTCACTGTTGGAATTGGTGGAAACTCAGGTCTTTTCATTACAGAGAACAACATAGACAATAATGAAGTGGGATATTTTGCAATAATTTCTTCTCGATAGTTTTGTAATTCTTTATTGCCTTTAATAATTTCTTTTCTAAGGTTGGCAGTATCTTCTTTTGTTTTTGCACTAGCCAATTGATTGTTTAAATCGTATAAATATTTTCCTTTAGTAGCACTAATCTTAGAATATGCTTTAAACAAATCATTTTCGGCAGAGCCAATAATTTGAAATTCTTCTTTTTTGGCACTATCGGCAACAATGCTAAATTGTTGTACATCGTCCATCAACAACTCAAACTGAATGGTGTATTGTGGCGAAACCACAAAGTAAATTCCACCCGTTAATTTAGTATTGCCTTTAAATGCTCCTTTACTGTTTGCATCTAAGTAAGCACTATCGGCCAATGTTTTTCCAGTTCCATAATAACTGCCTAAATACACCCAACAATTTTTAAATGGAGTAAGGGTTATGCTAATATTTCGACCTTGTGAATTGTTGGTTACTACAGGTTTTTTAGCAACTGTTGTAGTAACAGGTTTTTTAACTGGAGCTTTTTTAGTGGTTTGACTATTGCCTGAAATAGCCCAAATACAAGCTATACAACAGAGTACATATTTATTCATGTGCTTAAATTCAATCTTTTAAGAGCGTAAATTTAAGCAAATGCAACATGAGCCATGTTAATCATTTGTAAAAGGGCTGAAGATTATTGCTAACAATACAAAACCATTGTTAAGCCAACTTATTTTTTGGAGCTGGAATAATTTGAATAATGCCTACTGCATTCATGCCTTTCATAATTACATAGGTTAGGTCAAATTCAAACCATTTTTTGGCAAAATTGGCATCGTCTTTTGCGTAATGGTGGTTATTTTGAAAGAGTTCTCCCATTAAAACAATGCCCCAAGGGCTAGTGTTTTTGCTATGATCCCCATTATTAAAATTGCTGTAACCATATTTATGACCACACCAATTTACAATTGCTCCTTGAATAGGACCCATTAAAAAATGAATAGGCAACAATAAATACCACCAATAATTTGGGGCAAAAATTATATACACCCAAACATATGCAGCCATAAATAAAAGTCGAGTAATTGGGTGATGACCAAATTTATCGAGCCTGTTCCATACAGGTAAATAGTCTTTGGTAAACTGGGCATCTGGTAAACGTTTTCCAGTTAAAAAGCTACGAAAAATTAAAATAGTACTCTGCATCATTTGATATACATCTTTAAAAAAATGAGGCGAATGTGGGTCATGTTCAGTATCGCTATAAGCATGATGCATTCTATGCATTACACCATATGCTCTAGGTACTAAAAAAGAAGATCCTTGCACAAACCAAGTACTTAAATAAAAAAATCGTTCCCAATTTTTGCTGGTAGTATACATTTTATGTGAAGCAAAGCGATGTAAAAAGAAAGAGTGAAAAAATAATGATAAAAACCAATGCAATAAAAAGAATGAGATGATTACAAGCATGTAAATGGGTTGAATTTTTGAATGCTTGTAAGGTAGGTGTTTAATTTTACGAATTGCTATTTAGTTTATGGTAGCTATTATTTTAGCTGAAATGATTGAACGGTTTGAAAATTAGTTTGACTTTGTTTTTGCCTTATATCAAAAACAAAGAGACTTTAAAATGATTGTTTTATAACTAGTAACTAGTGTATTGATTTTTCACGGTTATTTTAGAATTCTTTAGTGTTGCAGTGCTTATTTGGCTAGAGCGTTGTAAAAATTCAAAGAACTGATAGTATCATTTGATACTATCAGTTCTAACTTCCTAAAAAAAATCCCTCAAAGTATAACCTTGAGGGATTTAAAAAATTATGTTGAATGCATTACACTACTCCTGTAAACTGTTTTAAAAAGCGTACATCATTTTGGCTGTATAAACGTAAGTCGTTTACTTGATATTTAAGTTGACAAATTCTTTCTACACCCATACCAAATGCAAAGCCAGTGTATTTATTACTATCTATTCCAAAATTTTCCAACACTTTAGGATGCACCATTCCACTTCCTAAAATTTCTACCCAACCCGTATGTTTACAAACATTGCAACCTTTACTATCGCAAATTAAACAGCTGATATCCATTTCGGCACTTGGCTCGGTGAAAGGAAAATAAGAAGGACGAAATCTTACTTTCACGTCTTTACCAAACATTTCTTGTACAAAGAAATAGAGGGTTTGCTTTAAATCGGCAAAGCTTACATTTTCATCAATATATAAACCTTCTACTTGATGAAAAAAGCAATGGGCTCTTGCACTAATGGTTTCATTTCTATATACTCTGCCTGGGCAAATAACACGAATGGGAGGTTTTTGATGTTCCATTACCCTTGCCTGCACACTACTAGTATGTGTACGTAATAACCATGAGGTCCCGATTTTATTATCGGGATTGTTAATGTAAAACGTGTCTTGCATATCTCTTGCAGGATGATTTTCTGGCAAGTTCATTGCACCGAAATTATGCCAATCGTCTTCAATTTCTGGACCTTCGGCAATGGCAAAACCCAAACGTTGAAAAATAGATACAATTTTATTACGAACTAAACTTAAAGGATGACGAGAACCCACTGATACAGGATTTCCAGGCAAACTCCAATCAATGGTTGATGTTACTTGTTCTCTATTTTCTGTAGCTGCTTTTAGTATTTCAAATTTCTCCTCAACAAATAATTTGAATTCATTCAACAATTGTCCGGCTTCTTTTTTTTGTTCGGCAGGTACATCTTTCATTAAACCCATAATGCTTTTAACCAAGCCTTTTGTACCTAAATATTTTATACGAAAAGTTTCTACTTGTTCAGTAGTATTTGCCTCAAAAGCACTGATTTCAGCTTTATAATTATTTACTTGTTGCAACATTTGTTCCATTAGGCGAAGATAAGGACTGTGAGAAATATATTTTAAGTCTGCAGATTGATTGCCACAGAAGCACTGAAACACAGAAGAAAAAAATCAGTATTCATCTATTCAATCAGTTTCATTAGCGTTCTAAATCTTCAATATGGAAGATGTAAAAAATCCGTTCAAATCTACCTAATCCGTGTCATCCGTGTTCCTATCAATTAATTCATTAAAGCTTGAGCCAATAATGTTGTTGCTAAATCTTTCAAATGGGTGGGCACATACAATTCAATATCGCCAAAGGCCAAATAACTACTATCTAGTTTATTTAATATTTGTGCAGGGATGTCATTTTCTTCTAGCATACCTTGCAAAATGCTAGCTTCAGCAATGCTTTTAGTTCTATGTAGTAAAAACCATTGTTGCATTATTCAAACGGGTTATTATTTTTCCTTAAATAATTAATTGGCTCAATAGTAGGCAGTTTTTCACTACTTGCTTTAAAATTTTGCATTAAATAAGTTAAAGCAGTAAGTATAGCTAAGCCAACCAATGCTGTTATTGTAAAGCTAACGTCAATACCCATATTACTGTCTAAAACTTCTTGTTTGGGTTTTCCGTTTACACTTGTAAAATACAGTACCGATACACTAATGCCATTATTTAAAAAATGCATGAGTATGCTAAACCAAATATTTTTACTGTAGTAGTACAATAAGCCTAATAAAAGCCCTAATGCTACTCTAGGTAAAAAACCATAGTAACTAAAATGAATAGCACTAAATAAAATGCTCGTAATAACTATGGCAAGTATGGGTTGTTTAGTCCAATTAATAAGCGTTTGCTGCAAGCCTGATCTAAAGCAAATTTCTTCAAAAATGGCAGGGGCTAATGCAATAACTACCATTACAAATAGGTATTCACTAAAATTATTCATTCTTGCCATTTGTAACACTTGGCTATTATAGGCTTCTTCCATTTTTTTAAAAGCAATTTCCCAATTTTTAGGTATAGGTATTTTACTGTTTAATTCGCCCAAAACACCACTTAAAACAATAGCCAACAAAGAAATACCTATCACTATAAAAACTTGGTTAATACTACCCACTTTATTAAAACCCATATATGCTAGAGGCTTTTTACTAATAATTAAAGCAGTAAATAACATAGGTAATAAAAACATAGTTGCTGCACTAATAATTTGCATCCATCTTGTTAGCTGAATATTTTCGGGCTTCATCATTACGTCTAAAATGGCTTCACCCCATTTATCCATAGCAATGTTTTTTTCAATCATGCTCAAGCCAAATCCCAATTGTACAAGGGCTGCCAAAATAAATCCTACACCTGTAAATCCTAATAAAATCCCTAATTGCCCCAAATAAGAGTAGGCAGGCTTAAAAGGCTTATTTTTTAGCTGTAAAGTTGTTTCGTTTTGTTCTTCCATAAAGTAATCTTGAAATAAGGCTGTAAATTTGCAATTCTTTATTAATTAAACATATTTTCTTTTTCAAATGGTTACCATTGGCAATAAAATACAGTTACCCGATTTTCCTTTGTTGCTTGCTCCAATGGAAGATGTAAGTGATCCTCCGTTTAGAGCAGTTTGTAAAGATAATGGAGCAGACTTGATGTACACTGAATTTATAAGCAGTGAAGGATTAATTCGTGATGCCATTAAAAGCCGTAAAAAGCTAGATATTTTTGATTATGAACGCCCCATTGGTATTCAAATTTTTGGTGGCGATGAAGATAGTTTGGCAATGGCTGCTAAAATTGTGGATGTTACACAACCCGATTTATTAGACATTAATTTTGGTTGCCCAGTAAAAAAAGTAGCTCTCAAAGGGGCTGGTGCTGGTGTGTTGAAAGATATTGATTTGATGGTGCGTTTAACCGATGCTGTTGTAAAATCTACCACTTTACCTGTTACTGTAAAAACTCGTTTAGGTTGGGACGATAATTCCAAAAACATTGAAGAAGTTGCTGAACGTTTACAAGATGTAGGCATTAAAGCATTGGCTATTCACGGAAGAACAAGAAGCCAAATGTATAAAGGCGAAGCCGATTGGAGTTTGATTGAAAAAGTAAAAAATAATCCTAGAATCAACATCCCCATTTTTGGTAATGGCGATATTGATAGTCCACAAAAAGCCAAGTTGTATAAAGAACGTTATGGAGTAGATGGAATTATGATTGGTAGAGCTGCCATTGGTTATCCTTGGATATTTAGAGAAATAAAACATTTTGTACAAACAGGAGAAGAAATGGCTGCTCCAACTTTAGAAGAAAGAATTGCAGTTTGTAAAAAACATTTAATTAAATCTGTTGAGTGGAAAGGACCAAAAGTGGGCATCTTTGAAATGCGTAGACATTATGCTAATTACTTAAGAGGCTTACCCAATATAAAAGAGTTTAGAGCCAAATTGGTAACCTTAATGTTGCAAGAAGAAATTTTAGAAGTATTGGATGAAGTGTATACACATTATCAAGGAATTGAAATTGCCAAAGAACCCATTGAATTAATTAATTACCATGAAAATTGTCCTGTGTAAGGATTGGAACACTGATGACACGGATTGAATGGATTTGAAGTGATTTTGATTGTATTAGGGTCGGAACGCTAAGGGCGGTCTGAACCGATTTTGAATAATGGGATTATGGATATAACAAAGTTTAAATTCCGTGTTTTAGTGCTTCAGTGGTAAGAAGATTGGAACACTGATGACACGGATTGAATGGATTTGAAGTGATTTTTGAATAATTGGAACTCGAACAAACAGATATTAACTTCTGTGTTTCTGAGCTTCCGTGGCAAATGGTGTATTAAAACTTTTATTACATTTGGTAAACTTTAACATTTAACACCTGTAACTTGGAATACTTATTGACGTTTAATTATAAAACCATCAATTATGAGAACAAAATTACTTTTAATAAGCATGATTGCAATTAGCAATGTATATGCTCAACAACAATTGGCTTCAGACCAAAATCCTAACTACATGTTAAGCCAACAAAAATACATGCAGGTAAAAGATTCTTTATTATTCACCATGAATACTACTGAACAAAATACTTACAAAGCATACGATTGGTTCGAAGCTAAAATGGAACGTAAACAAAACAGAATTAACACTCGCCAACAAGTACGTATCAACCGTTCATTACGTCCAATTATTAATAATGGTTGGAACGATGGATGGAATAATAATTGGAATAACAACGGTTGGAACAATAATGGCTGGAACAATGGTTGGAATAGAAACCGTTGGAACAACAGCCGATTTTTTCCGGGTACAATTGGTTATCGTACAGGCAATTGGTGGTTTTGGTTTTAATTAAACATCCAATTAATATTTTATACATTTCAACTCTAAAATACACTTCATGAAAAAGATTTTTTACGTATTTGCAACATTTGTACTTGTTGCTTCAATTTCTTCTTGTGCCAACAGAAAAGTAACTCGTATCGACCCAAGCGAAACACCAGATATTAGTGGTAGTTGGAATAACACCGATAGCAGATTAACAGCTGAAGAATTGACTAAGCAAATCCTTAGCGAAAGATGGTTAGGTCGTCATGTAAACGAAAAAGGTAAAAAACCTGTTGTAATTGTTGGCTTAGTAACCAATAAAAGCCACGAACATATTGAAGCCGAAACTTTCATGAACGATTTAGAAAGAAGTTTTATTACCAGCGATAAAGTAAGCCTTGTACAAAGCGGTAAAAAAAGAGAACAAATGAGAGCCGAGAAAGCCGATATGCAAACCAATGCAAGTGTTAGTACTATGAAAAAATTTGGACTTGAAAAAGGTGCTGATTATATATTGCAAGGAAGCATTAACTCAATTGTAGATGCTTATAAGAGAAAGAAAACAGTTACCTATCAAATTAATTTAGAACTTACCAATATAGAAACCAATGAAGTGATTTGGATTGGCGATAAAAAAATTGCCAAATACGTAAAAAATTAGTCTATTTTTTTTTCATTATTGCTGCCCAAAGAACAAACCCTTGAACGGAGTACTTCGTTTAAACTCAGTATAAACTTGCCGTCGAAAAGTTGATGATTGATGTACGGCTTGTTTCACAAAAACCCTTACCAATGTTATTAAAGTTGCATACAAAACAGGCATTGATGGTACTACTATCGGTGCCTGTTTTATTATCTTCATGTGCTACTTATAATAAAAGAATGGCTACCTATTATCATCAGCTTGAGAATATGCAATACAATCAAGCTATGCGTACTTTAGATAAAACAAAGTTTATTCAACGAGATAGAAATAAGCTATTATATTTTTTTGAGAAAGGAAAATTGTACCATCTAATAAAGCAATACGATAGTAGTAATAGCTTTTTTAATAAAGCCGATCATTTTATTGAAACTGAAAGAAAAAATTTGGGCGATATAGCGAAAGCCAATCTTATTAATCCAATGATGACTACCTACTTGGGTGAAGATATGGAACGCTTTATGATGCATTATTACAAAGGATTAAATTATTTATACATCAATCAAACTAGTGAAGCAGTTGTAGAAGCCAGAAGAATAACACTAGCCAACAATGCACAAAGCGACAAGTTCAATAACAAAACTAATCGCTACAGTAAAGATGCATTTACATTAAACTTGCAAGGCATGATCTATGAAGCAGCAGGAGATATTAATAATGCATTTATTGCTTATAGAAATGCAGCCAATGTGTATTTGCAAGCTGGCACCAATTACTACGGAGTAAAAATACCCCAACAACTAAAACAAGATGTTTTAAGAACAGCAAATCAAATGGGTTTTGCAGGCGAGCAACAACAATTTGAAAAACTATTTAACACACAACTACAAACAGATACTTCAAGCGGAGGTTATTTAATTTTATTTATAGAAAAAGGATTAGCTCCAGTAAAAAGAGAAAAAAACTTTTACATTTCTCACAATAACAACGGTATTAATGGATTCTTTTTTACCGATGAGTTTGGAAATCAAACCAACCTACCATTTGATTATACCAACTATAGCTCTATTAATAGAAACGATAGCAGATTAGAAAGTTTTAGAAGTTTTAGAGTAGCTATACCCTATTATGAAATACGTTATTTTAATAATACACCTGTAAAGATTACTGTAAATAACAGTACTTATACAAGTGAAATTGCACAAGATATTAATACCGTTGCAACCAGTATTTTAAGAGAAAGAATGTTGAAAGAATTAGCCGATGCTTTAGCTAGGCAAATTGTAAAAAAACTAGCGGAAGTTGCTGTGCAAAAAACAACAGAAGAAGTTGCTAAAAACAACAGCAAAGAAAAAGATGAACAAAAGAAAAAAGAGAAAGCAAAAAACACAGGAGAAATAGCTGGTTTATTAATAAACATATTAAACACTGCAACTGAAAAAGCCGATACTAGAAATTGGCAAAGTTTGCCTGCTTATATTCAGTATGTAAGAATCCCATTGCAAAAAGGTGAGAATACTTTAACTATTGTAGCTAAAGGAAAAGAAAGAACCATAAAAGTAGAAGGTACTAGTGGCTTGCAGTTTTTAAATAAAGCGGTTTGGTAAAGAACCTATAGTTTTCATTGTATGATTCAGGTTAACTTTACAGCGTCAGAATTAATTTCTATAAAACAATTGCTTTATAAAATTGAAACAACATTTAGGATTATTCTTCATTATATTGTTATTTGCTAACATAAAGACAATTGCTCAAAGAAGCAGTGTGTTGCAGAGTTTAGAGAAATTACAAAAAGCTACTAAATCTGATAATAAACAAGCCATTCAATTAGAAACTTCAGCAGCTTATCTTTTAGTGAATACCGATTCTGCTTTGTATTACGCCAATCAGGTTCTTCAATCAAAAGAGGTTGAAAACAATAAAATATTAAAGGCCGATGCTTATTTGGCTTTAGGTGAGTGTTATAATTACATGAATCAACATATTCAAGCTATTGAATATTTATTAGATGCTCGAGATATTTATGAGCAAGAAAATAATCAACAAGGTTTAGGCGATAGTTACTATGCATTAGGTGAACTATACGGAGTATTGAAAAGATATGCAATATCTAGAAATTATTTTTTTAGAGCATCTAACCAATTTTTACAGCTCAATGATCTAGAGTATTTAGCCAATTCTTATGTGTCGTTGGGGGATAATTATTGCTCAGAAAAAATGTTAGATTCTGCAATGCATTTTACTCAGTTGGCACTTAAAATTGGTGTAAAAAATAATTTTGCCGCTATTCAAGAATATAGTCATGGCAATTTAGCTGCAATATTCATTGAAGAAAAAAAGTTTTCGGAAGCTATACAACATTTAAATACTTCTGTTCAATTATCAAAAGAGCTAGGTAATGATTATGGTATTGCATACAGTCAATTATTGGCTGCAAAAATTTATAGCGGATTAAACAATTATTCAAAAGCAATTACTTTAATTGATAGTTGTATAAAAGCTGCACAAACCATGAAAATGGATGATTTGATAATGGATGCAGAACAAGTTAAATATGCTATTGGTAAAAAATTTGGCAATACTGCACAAGCACTTGCTAGTTTAGAAAACTATACCACTATTTATGATACGCTTTTAAGCAGCAAAAAATTTACTATTATTAATAGTTTATTAGAAAAATATCGTTCTGCAAAAAAGCAAAGTGAACTCGATGTTTTACACGAGGTGAATCATAAAAACAGGATTGTTGTAATTGGCTTAATTTTGGCATTTCTTCTGTTACTTCTACTTTCATTTAGTATTTATAAAAGATTTAATGAGCGTAAGCTAATGTTAAATAAACTGTATGTACAACATAATTCTATTCAAGATCAAGCAAGTACACTCAAGCAAATTAATCATGTAAAAGATAGAATGTTTTCTATTATTAGTCACGATTTAAGAGGTCCTGTAGCATCCTTAAAAGGATTAATAGAATTTATGAAATCTGAAAGTTTAACAGCACAAGAGTCGGAAATGGTGGTAAAAGAATTAAAGCAAAGTGTTGGTGGAATTGATATGTTGTTAGAAAATTTACTGGTATGGGCTCAAATTCAAATTCGAGGAGATGTAAGCTCTAAATCCGAGTCTATTCATGTACAAACCATTGCCAATGAAATTATTTTCATTGCTACGAATGCTGCACAACAAAAAAATATTGAGCTTACAACATTGATTGAAGACGATTTGATTATTTTGGCCGATAGAAATCATATTTCACTCATTATCAGAAATCTAGTGAATAACGCTATTAAGTTTACACCTCAAAATGGGAAAGTAGTTATTGAAGCTAGTAAACAACCAAATGGCAAAGTTAAACTATGTGTAGAAGATAATGGTGTTGGCATGACGCAAGATGAAATTGCCAAACTGTTTAATGTTGAAAAAACATACTCTCAATTGGGTACAGAAAATGAAAAAGGCAGTGGTTTAGGGCTCATGTTTGTAAAAGAATACATTCAAAATTTAGGTGGTAATTTTACAATCACAAGCACAAAGGGTAAGGGTAGTCGTTTTTGCGTTACAGTATAAAAATTCCATCAAAGTTATAAACAAACAATTGTTAGTACACTTGCGTCGTGATTGATAATCAATCTATTTATATCATATTTCCTTCGAAATGCTTGTTTTTGCTATATGTTGGGTTACTTTTTTGCATTTTAAGTATTAATAAAAAATTGTAATTTTTAAAAACAGGCAATCATGATTCAAAAAACGTATTATAAAACCAAAGATTATTGTAAGGTGAAATTTTCATTTACACCAGAGCAAGCCGAAACTGTAGAAGTTGTAGGTTTAAATAACGATTGGGAAAATGGAATAATTTTAAGTAAAAAGAAAGATGGTAGTTTTTCGGCAGATGTAAATTTACCAAAAGGAACTCAGCATGAGTTTAAGTACAAAGTAGATGAAACTATTTGGTTAAATGAGCCAGAAGCCGATAGTGAACAACCAAATATTTATGGTGGTATCAACAGTGTTTTAGTAGTTTAATTTCCAATAAAATTCAGTGATTAAAAAGCCTTTGAAAGTATTTTCAAAGGCTTTTTGTTTTTGCTAGAAAGCTATTTTTATACGCTAGGTTTTCTTTCTTCGGCCATTACCTCTTTTTCTTTTTTCCACCATCTAAAACCTACATAACCCATAATTAAAAGAGGCGTCATCATTAAATATACAATGGCGTTATTCAATGCCGAAGCTGGTCCTTCACCCAATTGTTGTGCTGTTTTAGTACAAATAGAACATTGGGCATTAGCAATACTCATGCTTAGCACAATGAATAGTAATATAAAAAGTACACTTCTAAATTTCATGTTCACTCAATTTTCAAAAGCAAAGATACTGTTGCAACAAGTTGAAATATAATTTGCTCTATTCAATAACAAAACTTTGGTTGTAAAGTTGAACAATTTATTCAATTATAAATCGCCCAATTGAGGTCGTAAAACAATTTCTTCTACGCAGGCTTGTGGCGATAGTTGAGCAGCTGTATAGACCATTTTAGCTACATCGTTGGCTTCCATAATTCTTTTTTCATCAATACCACTGCCCTTCCAACTATCTGTGTAAGCAGCACCAGGCATTACAGCAGTAACTTTAATTTGGTATGGTTTTAATTCTTCTCGTAAGTTTTTGCTAAAACCCAATAAAGCAAATTTGCTGATGCTATAACTGCCACCATTGCTATAAGCTTGTAAAGAAGCAATAGAACAAATATTAAAAATATGTCTGTTAGTTTCGGTGAGTTGCATCATTTGGGGCAATACAGTTCTTGTTAAATGATAGGCACTATATAAGTTTGTAGTAATCATTTGTTCTAAAATTCCTTCATCTTCATTGTGAACAGAACCTGGTAAATAAGTACCTGCATTATTAATTAAAATATGTGGCGTACCAAAGCTTAAACACCAATTTCCAAAAGCAACTACTTCTTCTTTAATGCTCATATCTACTGCTTTTACATGAATAGTGCAATTGGGAAACTGTTTGTTCAATTCATTAGCAGTGGCATTTAATACTGCTTCATTTCTAGCACATAAAAACAATGTGTTGCCATCTTTTGCAAATTGTTCAGCAAAAGCTTTACCAAATCCTTTTGAAGCACCTGTTATAATAATATTCATATAAAAAAATTATTTGCGAAGTAAAACATTTAATACTTAATTCTATTTTAAAATAGTGTTGGTATTTAATTATAACAATAAAACTATAGAACTGTTATTTTGCAATTATGAAGCAATACCAACATTTGTTTTTTGATTTAGATCATACCATTTGGGATTTTGAAACCAATGCTAAAGAAACACTACAAGATTTATATAGTCAACATGCATTAGTAGAAAGAGGAATCAACGATTTTGATGCTTTCTTTAACCATTATAGCTACCATAACGAACGTTTATGGGATAAGTATACCAAAGGATTAATTAAGCAAGATGAATTGCGTTGGAAACGTATGTGGTTAGCATTATTAGAGTATAAAATTGCCGATGAACAACTATCAAGACAAATGGCTATTGATTTTTTAAATTTATTACCTACCAAGAAAAATTTGTTTCCACATACCATAGAAGTGTTGGATTATCTACGCAATAAAAACTATGTAATGCATTTAATTACCAATGGTTTTGAAGCAGTACAACACAACAAAATACGTAATAGTAATTTAGATCAGTATTTTACAGAAGTAATTACTTCTGAAGCAAGTAATAGCTTAAAGCCTAAGAAAGAAATTTTTGATTTTGCACTACAAAAATCTGGAGCTGAACTTTTTACAAGTATTATGATTGGCGATAACCAAGAAGCCGATATACAAGGAGGCATTAATGCAGGAATGGACACCATTTTTGTAAATCATTTAAAAGTTATACCTACAGTAACAGCAACTTATACTATTGAACATTTGCAAGAGTTAGAAAATATTTTGTAAATAGGAATACAACACAATAGGTAAGGATGTTTGTTAAAATATACTTATACACTAGGTTGGCTTACGTTAATATTAGTACAAACTATATTCTTAGTAAAGTATAATGAATAGCTTTAGCAACATAAATTCCCCCTATGAAAAAGAATGTTGCTTCAAGTTTATTGTTATTACTATTGTTTATACTTCCAAACAAGCACGAAAGCAAACAAGATTCATCGATTAGTCAGGCTTCCAATTTGTATAAACCAGCTAGTTTATATGCAATACTTCAATTAAAAAATGTAGGCTTAAATGAAGCAGTTTTTAACTATGCAATAGAAGGTTATTTACAATTATTACAATCTGGAAAATTAAAAAATCCAGATGCACTTTCTATTATAGATTTCAGTATGCCTTCAACCGCAAAACGTTTGTTTATTGTTGATGTAGTACATGGTAAATTATTATTCAATACCTATGTTGCACATGGCAGAAACAGTGGATTACAAACAGCCAATTCATTCTCCAATTCACCAGAAAGTTTTAAAAGTAGTTTGGGTTTTTATACCACAGAAACTACTTACGAAGGAAAGCATGGTTACTCGTTGCGTTTAGAAGGATTAGAAAAAGGATTTAATGACAATGCTATGAGTCGTGGTATTGTAATGCATGCTGCCAACTATGTAGATGAACGTATTGCAAAAGCACAAGGATATATTGGCAGAAGCCTTGGTTGTCCTGCTGTTCCAGAAAAATTACATACAGCCATTATTAGCTCAATAGCAAATGGAACTTGTTTATTTATGTATGCCAATGATAAAAATTATTTAAAGCATTCGACTTATTTGCATCAGTCGTAGTTCGGCTATTAATAAAACTTTCTGTAAATCTCCTTTGTCAAGGATTTACCTTTACAGCCTATGAACCCATTCACTACAAAAGCTGCTGTTATTATTACTTGCCACAAACGCATTGCTCCTTATTTACAAAAAGAAGTAGAGGCATTGGGTTTTACTATTGAAGATAGTTTTGTTACAGGCCTTAGAATCAATGCAACAGTCAACGATTGCATTAAACTCAATCTCAATTTGCGTTGTGCAAGTCAGGTATTGTACAGCTTACAAAGTTTTATTGCTAAAGATGCCGATGCCATTCATCAGCATTTAAAATCTTATGCTTGGGAAAAAATTATTCCCAATCCCGGCTATTTTTCTATCACTAGTAATGTTCAAAACGATACGATTAACAATAACATGTTTGCCAACCTTAGAGTAAAAGATGCGATTGTTGACAGAATGAGGGAAGTTCGTGGTAACCGACCCAGCACTGGTGCAGAATTAACAGGTGCTGTTATTCATTTATTTTGGAAGAATGAGGAAGCCGAAGTTTTTATTGATACTTCTGGCGATTCATTGGCTCGTCATGGGTACAGAAAAATTCCAGGACTTGCACCTATGTTAGAAGGGTTGGCAGCTGCAACCATTTATGCTACTAATTGGGATAAAGTAAATCCATTCATTAATCCCATGTGTGGCTCAGGAACATTGGCTATTGAAGCTGCATTAATTGCTACTAACAGAGCTCCAGGTTTGTTTAGAAACAATTACGCTTTTATGCATATTGAAGGCTATAATAAAGCCGTGTATGAAAAAGAAAAAGCATTGCTGACTTCGCAAATAAAAGAGGTGCCTCATTTAAAAATCATTGCCACCGATTTAAGCAATAAAGCCATTGAAAATGCCAAGAAAAATGCAGCAGCAGCAGGCGTAGAAAACCTCATTCATTTTGCAGTATGCGATTTTGCTGCAACACAAGTACCACAAAATAAAGCTGGCATCATGATGGTGAATCCTGAGTATGGAGAACGTTTAGGCGATGAACAAGAACTCGAAGAAACCTACAGCCGTATTGGCGATTTTATGAAACAACAATGTGGGGGCTATTTTGGCTATGTGTTTACAGGCAACTTAGACCTTGCCAAAAAAATTGGACTAAAAGCAAAACGTAGAATTGAATTTTACAACAGTACCATTGATTGTCGATTATTAGAATATGAATTATACAGCGGAACAAGAAGGGTTGAAAAAGAAGTACAACTAGCAGAATAAAACATTAGTCAATTGTCCAGCTAAATTCATTTTGTAGTAAGGGCAATTTTTTTAGGTCAATTGTATTGAAGTGAACTTTTATAGAGTCATTGTAGAATTTACCATTCAAGGATAATGTACTATCGCTATCTTTTGTATAACTAAAATAATGTGTTGTACTGTCTGCTACATTCAATAACGCTAATGAATGTTTGGTACTGTCTATTGTAAGTTCAAAATCTTGCATTGAGTCATTCATATATTGAACAATTAGGTAGCCTTTGCGATGTATAAACATTCTTCTCCAATAATGGGTGTCTGTAATTAAGGGCAACAAAGTATCACCATTCAAAACAAATGTTTGGGCTTCGTATGCACCATGTAAAAATGGTCTTGGTGCAGCATCATCATTATAATTATTGCTTTGAACATACACAGCCATTGCATCAATTATAATAACCAATATTACTAACCACTTAATTAATAGCAGATATTTTTTTCTGGGTTTAGTTGTAGTGTTTTGATTAGTAGAAACGAAGAAAAAATAAAATAACTTTTGTGTGTATGGTAGCAAAATCAAAGCAATAAGCAGCAACAAAAAAAGTGAATACAGCTTTACCGAAATATCAAACGAAAGATTGATGAACAGTACATTTAACAAAATACCAAAAGCCAAACAAGCACCTAATAAAGTGGTTCTTTTAAACAATAATAAAGCTGCAATAATTACTTCTAACAATCCTGTGAAAATGGAATAAGTTCTAGAAACGCCCATACTACTCCAATACAATAAATCTTTATACGTATTACCAACTGTGGTAAAAAGTGTATTGGGTTCGGGTAAGTAAAATTGCCATTTGAATACTTTGTTTAAGCCATAGGTTAACAATTGAACTGCTAAATAATAACGAACAAAAACTAAAAACCAACCATAGTATTTTTGAAAATGATTGTTCTTATCAAATTGTTGCCAAACGGTAGCAACAATCATGGAACAACAAAATATCCATAAAGCATTTATGTAAAATGCTGTAGAATCAGAGATTAATTCGGCAGTAAACGGTTGTTGTACTTGTAAAATATTTTTTGCAAACCAAGCTGTAATCGTTTCAAAAAAAGAGTGTGTATATGCACCTACGTCAGGAAGAAAGTAATGAGGAAAAGAAAAAGACCCAATGAATAGCAACACAAAAATGAATACAGTTTTAGCGGCAATATTTGTTAAAATTGGTTTCATTTGAAATTAAATATAAACAACACCACATAAATTTTCTATATTGAATTGAAATTGACGAACATGAAAAAAATAATACTCTGTGCTTGCATTGTTTTTACAGCTATTACCAGCTTTGCACAAACCAAAAGAATTGAACATCGCAGTCATAGTGGAAGCAATAAAACCTTTACCACAAAAGGCAATAGCAACTTTGGCATAACACCCGAAATGAAAAAGAAAAAAGAATCTACCACTGTAAAAGCAAAAGATACAGTTGTACAAAAAGTAGATAGTACAAAACCCAAGACAAAGAAGAAAATAGTAAAAAAGAAGCAGTAATTCTATCTATTTAATTTTCAATTCGCAATTTGCGAATTGAAAATTATAAAAAATTATTGAGTAAGCTGCAATGCTACTATTATACTGTTGTTGCGTCGCACACTTCAGCGGTTTGAACAATTGTGAACATTTTTTGAAATCCACTTACAGCAAAGTGCAACAAATCTTTGGGAGTTTAAATCATCTCCAATATTCAATATTAAGCTTAGCAAAAAAATCTATTTCTTCCATTTCTTTTACTTCTCCAGCTTGTAAGTTACCTAAGTGTAAATCTTCAATACTCATTCTAATTAATCGTTGGCATTGGTGATGCACCGATGCAACCATTTTTCTTACTTGATGATATTTGCCTTCGGTTAAAGTAATGCTTAACCAAGTGGTTGGTAAACCTTCTCTTTGATTAGCACCTCCTTTAAATAAATCAATAGGTGGTTCTACAATTTGTACATCGCTTGGAATTGTAACATAATCTCCACCACCTTTAACCCTAATGGTGGTGCCTGTTTGAAGTAGATGTAAACTTTCGGGCGATACAATGTTTTTTACTTTAACCAAATAAGTTCTTTTGTGTGGTGTATCGCTTTCAAACAATAATTTGGTAACTTTTTTATTGGTTGTTAGCAACAATAAACCTTCTGAATGATTGTCTAATCTGCCAATGGCATGTGTGCCATCAGGAAATGCAAAATCTAAATCGCTTAGCAATCCAACTTTATGGCTGCTTACAAACTGTGATACCATTTTGTAAGGTTTATTGAGTGCAAAATAGCGATGTTGTAGAACAGAATTTTCCATGAATGATGGCAAAGAAAAGACTTTAGTATTTGTTCATTAAAATTATTACAGTACAAGTGTGCGACGCAACCACAGCCCAATATTTGTTCAACAGCTCGTCCCATAAAAATATAAATTCGTGTATCCGCCAATCAATTAATTCGTTAATTGCTATAATTTGCACCCATGCCTTTTCAATTACAATCTCACTATCAACCAGCAGGTGATCAACCAACAGCCATTCAGCAATTGACCGATGCCATTAATGGTGGAGAACAATTTCAAACCTTATTGGGTGTTACAGGTAGTGGTAAAACTTTTACCATGGCCAATGTTATTGCCAATGTGCAAAGGCCAACATTGGTGTTAACCCATAATAAAACATTGGTGGCTCAATTGTATGGGGAGTTTAAGCAATTTTTTCCCGATAATGCAGTGGGTTATTTTGTAAGCTACTACGATTACTATCAGCCAGAAGCATACATGCCAACTAGTGATACGTATATTGAAAAAGATTTAAGCATTAATGAAGAGTTGGATAAACTTCGTTTGCAAGCAACCAGTGAACTCTTGAGTGGACGACGTGACATCATTGTTGTGGCAAGTGTGAGTTGCATTTATGGTATGGGCAACCCAACTGAATTTGAGAATGGTATTATTAGAATTCATCAGGGGCAGGTTATTTCTCGTCAAGGATTTTTGCATGCATTGGTAAATAGTTTATACAGCAGAACTCAGGGAGATTTTGGCAGAGGCACTTTTCGAGTAAAAGGAGATACGGTAGATATTAATTTACCTTATGTAGATTTTGGTTACAGAATTACTTTTTTTGGCGATGAAATTGAAAGCATTGAAAGCTTGGAAAAAGCTACGTCTAAACGAATTTCAACCTTAGAAAATGCAGCTATTTTTCCTGCTAATTTATACTTGGCACCCAAGGACATGATTCAACAGGTGATGAATGAAATTCAGGATGAAATGATGGCTCAAGTAGAATATTTTAAACGTGAAATGAAGTTTATTGAAGCTCAACGTATTAAAGAACGAGTGGAGTTTGATTTAGAAATGATTCGTGAATTGGGCTACTGTAATGGCATTGAGAACTACTCTCGTTTTTTTGACAGAAGAAATCCCGGTACAAGACCATTCTGTTTATTGGATTATTTTCCTAAAGATTTTTTATGTGTGATAGATGAAAGTCATCAAACCATTCCACAGGTTGCAGGTATGTATGGAGGTGATAGAAGCAGAAAAATGGTATTGGTAGATTATGGCTTCAGACTTCCGTCAGCCATGGACAACAGACCCTTAAATTTTCATGAGTTTGAAAGCCTAGTTGGTCAAACTGTTTTTGTAAGTGCAACACCTGGCGATTATGAATTACAAAAAACTGGTGGTGTTGTGGTAGAACAAGTTGTACGGCCAACAGGATTATTGGAACCTCCAATTGAAGTGAGACCAAGCGTAAACCAGATTGATGATTTGTTAGATGAAATTGATAAAACAGTAAAAAAAGGGGACCGTGTTTTGGTTACAACATTAACCAAACGCATGGCCGAAGAAATGGATAAATACTTAGGCAGAATAAACATTAAAAGCCGTTATGTACACAGCGATGTAGATACTTTAGAACGCATAGAAATATTACGTCAACTGCGTTTGGGAGAAATTGATGTATTGGTTGGGGTGAATTTATTGAGAGAAGGATTAGACTTGCCAGAAGTAAGTTTGGTAGCCATTTTAGATGCAGACAAAGAAGGCTTTTTACGTAACGAAAGAAGCCTTACCCAAACAGCAGGAAGGGCAGCAAGAAACAGTGATGGTAAAGTAATTTTTTATGCTGATAAGATGACAGAAAGCATGCAACGCACCATTGACGAAACAGATAGAAGAAGAGAGAAGCAAGTTGCTTATAATACACTCAATGGCATTACACCCACTACTGTGAAGAAAACCATTGACCAAATTATGAGAAGTGGAAGTGTATTAGACATCAAAGGTTACGATCCCAAAAATCCGTATGCAATTGTAGATGATGCACCATCATTAAACATAGCAGCTGAAGAACAGGAAACTTATAAGACTATTCCACAAATGGAAAAAGCGATTGCCAAAGTGAAAAAAGAAATGGAGAAAGCTGCCAGAGATTTAGATTTTATACAAGCAGCCAATTTGAGAGATGAGATGTTTAGGATGCAGAAGGAACTTGAAAGTATGAAGTAAGTTGAATAGAAGTAGGAAGTAGCTTCCCTCTCCTTTTGGAGAGGGAGTGAGGGTGAGGCTGTTTGTATTGCAAAAGGAATTAGAAGGGATGAAATAGTCTTACTATAACTAGAATGCAACTTACTGATTCTTCTTTGAGGTAATAAAAAGATTAGAAAGATAATGTAAGAGGGTATAGTTTTATGTTAATCAATAGCTTAGTTTAGACGGATGAAAAATAAAATCCAAACTCTAGTTTTCCTTTTGCTAATAATTGGTTTTTTACAAGCACAAGAAGCTAAACTAGTATTGCCTATAGGGCATACAGATGATTTAATTGGCTATGAAATTACACCTAATGGAAAATATCTAATAACTGCATCTGAGGATGCTACTGGCAAAATTTGGAATTATCGTACAGGTAAATTTATGTACGATTTGAAATTACATTCTAGTTATCTCACTGGAATAGAGCTGAGTAAAGATGGAAGTTTTGTGGTTTTAGCTTCCGCCGATGGTAGTTACTCTAAATGGGATGTTGAAAGCGGAAAACTATTGTTTCATTCTACGCCAAAAGCATCCATCCGCCAAATGTTCTTACTTCCTGGTGATAGTACTGTGCTTTTGGTAAAAGATTATGTAATGGTAATTGGCAATTTTAGAACCACATTAGAGGATATTTTTTTTGATGAGATTTATGAATATTACAGCGATGACAAAGTAAAAAGGGTAGCAATTAGTCCAGATGCTAAAACAATTGCCATACACCAGAAACAACATCCACTAAAGATTTTTAATTGGGAGGATGGCACTTATAAACCTATAGGCACAATTGAAAAAATTTATTTAGATAGTATAAGATACTACTCACTTTCTAAAATTGAACCTGACTTTTTGTTTTTTACTGCAAATAATGAAGTTGCTGGTTCTTTTAATGGCCGTATGATGGCAGGGTTTTCTACGGATAGTTTACAGCCAACTTTTTTTTATCCGAAAACAGTAGGAAGGGGATTCAAACTAAATCGGGATAGAACGTTGATGGCATTTAAAACCAATGTTTATAAAGACGATTCAGTCAGAATTTGGGATACTCGATTGAAAAAGCTTAGAGCAACCATTCCAGTAGATAAAAAATTTGAATTAATAAAATTATCTGAATTAAGTTCCAATATAATACTCTGTTATGATAATACAGTGCAAGAGTGGTCAGCTGAAGGAAAGTTAATTCATGAAAGAGAATTCATTGAAAGAGAGTATCCTTCTTTATATAATTCACAAGAGCAAAGAATCATCCCTTCGGTTTTAAGCATTGATAGCTCAGAAACAATTGCCTTTGTAGAAATGGAAAACGGCTTGCAAACAATCAACTGGAAAACGGGAAAAACTCTCAATGAATTTATTGGAAAAGTAGCAGCAGTAAAAAAGACATTAATAAGTAAAAATGCTCAATGGTTATTTGAGTTAAAAGAAAAGTACAGTAACTATTGGAATCTAAATCTCATGAAAGCCAATCGTTTTCCTGAATACAATAATCAATCAGTAAAACAGCTGTATTTAACCCATTTTTCAGACAAAGTATTATTACAATATAATAGCTCATTTAGCTTATTTGATTGTAGCAAAGGAGTAATAGAGTATACTAATGAAGGCGATCAAATATACATGCTTAATGGCGATGCTACTTTTATAACAGTTAACAAAAAGTTGGTTAAAAAATGGTCGGTTATAACCGGTCAAATTTTACAAGAATGGGAAATGCCAAATACAGTTAATAATATAGCTGTTTCTAATAACGATAGTTTATTGGCATATATTAATTCTGATGAAAGAAATAATGATTCTGTATTTGTTTGGAACTTAGAAGAAAACAAACTGCTTACATCTTTTAAAAGACCCAGTCAGCATATAGAAGGTGGCTATTTAGTTATTTATACATCTAACTATACTCCTGCTCTTCATTTTTCTAACGATAACAAATACATTTTCTTTAGTTCTGGTGAAACGGGATGGTTGAGCATTGCCAAATTACCCTACGAAGAGTATGTAAAATATGATGATTTTGTTGATACCATAAGATATGAACTTGATTTGATACATGATGAGGGTATATTAGAATTTTTCTCAAAAAGATATCCCATAGCAATTATGGAGAAAGAGAAAATTGTTTTAATAAGTGCAGATATCGAGTCATCTGTGGAAGATGAAATTAGGGCTTATAATTATGAAAAAGGAGTTACTGATTTTCGACTCAGGTACCCTGAATTTCAAAAAATCTTGTTGTATGATAGTGTAAAAAATCGACTATTCACAGCTACTAAAACTGTTTTTTTAGAATGGGATTTAGTGCAAAGAACATTAATCAAAAAATGGATTATACCAACTGGTATGTCGGCAGTAGCAGTGATTAAAACGAAAAAGCAATTTTTAATTGTATCAAATGATCGAATAGGTATATTACCAATGGATTCAACCAAGCCAACCTATTTCTTTAGTACATTGGATGAAAATGAAACTGCTGTAGTTAGAAACGATAGATTTTATAAAGTAACTCCTAATGCTGTAACTAATCTATCTTGGAATATAGGGCAAAAATTTTATGATTTTGATCAATGGGACTTACAATACCATAGACCTGATAAAGTTATGGAACTTGTAGAAAGAAATGAATTAACAAATGCTTATTATATGGCATATAAAAAAAGACTTACCAAAAATGGTTTAACAGAAGAAGCCTTTAAGCAAGTGGTAGCTTTACCCCAAATAACTATCTTAAATAGAATTACTGATGGCGAATTATTAACTGATTCACTATTTACATTAAAAGTTAAAATAACGCCAAGCGGTAAAAAAAATGATGTACAAAAAGTATTTGTTTTAATAAATGGTAATCCAGTTTTTGGAAAAGATGGATATGCTACAACAGTAAAAAAAGAATTAGAGATTGAACTGCCATTAACCTTATCAGAGAGCTTGAATAATATAAAGGCTTCTTGTATGGATAAAAATGGGAATGAATCAATCAGAGAACAGCTACATATTGTATATAAACCAATAACGCCACATGAAAGCAAAATGCACTTTATTGGCATTGGCATCAATCAATTTGCTAACCCAGAATACAATTTAAGTTGGAGTGTAAAAGACATAAGAGATTTAGCATTGAAACTAAAAACCAAATATCCAAACATTATTATTGATACTTTATTTGATAGTAATGTTACCAAAGAAAATATTCTTGCTTTAAAACAAAAACTCTTGCAATTAAAAGAAGATGATAAAGTAATTGTTTCGTACAGTGGACATGGTGTGTTGAGTAAAGACTTTGATTATTTTCTTTCCACCTACAGCATTGATTTTACTAAACCAGAAGAAAGAGGTTTGGCTTATGATGATTTGGAAAGTTTGTTAGATAATATCAAACCCAGAAAAAAACTTATGCTGATAGATGCCTGCCACAGTGGTGAAGTAGATAAAGAGGAGATTGCTAAAATTGAAGCTGCAAAATCAACTTTAAGCAACAATGGTGTAATTACAAAAAGTACCATTAAAGTGGTGAAGAAAGAAAAACAATTAGGCATGGCCAATAGTTTTGAACTCATGCAAAGTCTTTTTGTAAATGTTGGTAAAGGCACAGGAGCAACCATTATTAGTGCAGCAGGTGGCATGCAATATGCTCAAGAACGTGGCGATTTAAAAAATGGTGTTTTTACGTATAGTTTAATAGAAGCTTTCAATCAAAACCAATCATTAAAAGTATCTGAACTTAAAAAGAAAGTTGGAGAAAGAGTAATTGAGTTAACCAATGGTTTACAAAAACCCACCAGTAGAAACGAAACCAATAATTATGATTGGGTAGTTTGGTAAATAAAAACAATTATTTTTTATTCAACTGAAAACTCTTCGATATTAAATCGGCCATGCCTTTTGTGCCTAATTTTTCACTAATATTTTTTCGATGCGTTTTAATAGTTAGTTCACTTAAGTACAACATGCTAGCAATTTCTTTGCTTGTTTTTCCAATGGCTATTAACGAAATAATTTCTTTTTCTCTTTTTGATAATTTAAGCTGATTGGTAAATGCATCTTGTAGTGGATTTATATGTACAATATTAGGGTCGAAGTAAAGCTTATCAGTTTTCATGCATTCTAAGGCTTCTTCTAAAATTTCTTTGCCAGAAACCTTTAACACATACGCATCGCCTTTAAAGTTATCTATGGTTATACCAATATCCATTGGTTGATACATAGATAAAATCATAATTTTAAGTTGCGGTTGTTCTTTTTTTAACTGTTGCAAAATATCTATGCCATTATGAGGTGGCAAGTTTACATCTAACAACAAAAAATCAATTCTATAGTCTTTAAGTTTTTCAAAAAGCTGATTAGCCGATGAAGCAATAAAATTTAATTCCATGTTGGTCTTATTAGCAAGAATATTACTGATTCCTTCTGCAAATAAAACATGATCATCGGTTAAACCAATTTTATATATTTTCATTTTTGTTTGGTTTAAATTCTATTGAAACACTAAAACCTTCATTTATTGTGCTTTCAGTTCTAATATTTCCTTTTAACAATGTAATTAATTTTTCTATGCTTTTTAAACCAATACCATTATTTGATATATCGTCTGGTAAACCAATACCATCATCTTCTACATAAATTGAAACCAAATCATCTTCAATTAACATTTGCACAAAAGCATTCGTTGCATTGGCATGTTTAAGTATGTTTTGTATAAGTTCTTGTACAATTCTATAAATAATAATTTGATATTGAAGTGAAATTTCTTTTTTATTGCCTAACCACTCAAATTGTACGTTTATTAAACTATTGTTTCTTATATTTCTTACTAACTCTTCAACTGCTAGATACAAACCTTTATCTTCTAACACGATTGGAGAAAACGAATGACTCATATTTCGTACTTCATTACCTAACTGAGTGATATGATCGGCAATTTGTTTTTTACCTGCTTCTGTTAATGGCATATTATCTGTTGTTAATCTTAAAAAGCCAAGATTAGCACCAACAGTATCATGTAATAAAGAGGATATCC
The DNA here is from genome assembly GCA_943371535.1 of Asaia bogorensis. GTDB lineage: Bacteria > Bacteroidota > Bacteroidia > Chitinophagales > Chitinophagaceae > UBA1930. Next base: position 74,474 of record CALRVE020000004.1, read on the forward strand.
GTTGCATTTCCTTTTCTTGCCAAGCTGCTATTTCTTTAAAAATTAAATTTTGTTGAGCAATATTTTCTTGCAATAATCTTTCAGAATCTTGTTTGTACAATTTATACCTCCATGCCAATGAAAAAGTAATGATGAAAGCTTCTAAAATAATGCCCGTATAGTTAGCAGTAGAAGTAAAATAATTATGAGGAATAATTGAGTTTTGATGCAAACTATAAATGAAAATAAATATGAATAAAATTGAAAAAGATAAAACCGAGAAGATGGCAAATCGTACTTTTTTTATTAAACAGTAAAAAGATTCTACCACAACAATTACCAACATTATTGGACCAACAATTCTGTTTAAGCTAACCCAAAATCCTTGAATTTTAAAGTTACCCGAAATAGAAGTTGATATTGCTATTATAAATAAACAAAAATATAAAAACAATATAATTTTATTGAATTTGTATAGCTTTGGAAACCGGGTTTTTATATTAAGTAGTGTATTAAAGAAAAACATGAGAGGGAAAGAACTAACTGCAAAAATGGATGGCCGAATAATATCGTTTATTTTAGGCAAGTTTGGATAAATGTACGTAAAGAGTAAACCTAAATCTGTACAGTTGTATACAATAATGATTAATAAATAAATACTGTACCACATATACAACGATTGTTTTAAACTTACAAATAAGTAAGTATTAAAAACAAATAAAAACAGACCTAAACCTAGAAACAAACCCATAATGAGGTTTTGTTTTTGGGTATAAGTTAAGTAAAAATTGTTTGAATAAAAATGAATAGGTACATCTAAACGAGTATATTTTTTATCGCTTACAACAACTATAGAGCAATCTTTATATCGTTTGCCATTTATTTCAAACACAAAAGAGGGGGTTGATAACAATCTTGTATTAAAAGGTAAGTTATCGCCCGTTAAGGGATACTCTTTTACAATACTATCTTCATAAACAATCCAGCATTTTAAAAAGTTAATATGCGGATTATCAACATCCATTATATCAAATGCACCCGTTTGTAAAATGTCATTTATTGGAATTTTCAACCAAAAACTATTAGGCGTTTTTAATAAATCAACTTTATTAGTTCTTAACGGCTTCCAAAATTTTTCAGATTTTTTGAGTACTTGGTTATTGTTGTATTGATTCTCCGGCGTAAAAGCATATTCAACATTGGTAGTATATAAATTAATAGGTTCTCCGTTGTAAGTTATTTGCATTTGGGCATGTATTGCACCATTACAACAGAGCAAAACAATGCATATATAAAAAAATCGGAGCATGCCATAAAAGTAAACATAGTTAACTGCTTATACAATTATGGTTTAAAAAATACTCCTAAAGAGGTATTGTTTTAAAGCATTAATTATTTCAAGTTTGTATAATTAATTACTTAATTGAGCAAGTAAAAGTTGCTTACTAGATATATGAAAAATACTATAAAGAAAGTACTCTTTTTCGTAATTGCTTATTTATTAATGAATACATTAAATGCACAAAGAAAAAGTGTTAACATTTCACAATTTGACCCAAGATTTACTATTTCAGCCCAAAAAAAATGGGGTGTAGGTAATGAAGAGTATTTTTTCTACGTACAAAACAATACTAGCGATGAATACAAAATGGTGATTAATGTTACTTTAGATTTAGCATGTGTTGGGCAAAAATCATTCACGCTAGGTATAAACAAAATTGTGTACTTGAAACCAAATGGAAAGTTTGATGCATTTAAAGACGATTGGGTACACATTTATAATAGTGGTGCCGATAATTTTAAAGATTGTAGATTGAAAGATGGCAATAGTTTTACACTTTTTCAAGGAGTATCATACCAAGTTAGTAGCCTTGTAAATGTTACACAAGAGAAAGCAGCTACGGAAAAAAAGAAACAGCAAGAAGAGTTAGCTAGGCAACAAAAATTTGAAGCTGAAAAGAAAAAACGAGAAGAAGAAAAAGCTCAAAAAGAAGCTCAAACAAAAGCTGATGCTGAAAAAAGGAAACAAGAGCAAGCTAAAAAAGAGGCTCAAGCAAAGGCAGATGCAGATAAGAAGAAGCAAGAAGAAGCAAAAACAAACAAAGCAAAAACGAGCAGCCAAACCAGTTCTACGACAGCGGCAAAAACATCAACTAGCAGTAGCGGAAGCACAGCTACAACAAATAAAAAAGCCAGTTCAGAGGAGCAAGCAGAACAAAGACGTGCAGCGGCAGAAAGAGAAAGAGTGGCAAAACAACAAGCTAAAGAAGATGAAGAAAGAAAACAAAGAGAAGAGCAAGAAAAATTAAATAAAAAGCAAGCTGAGTACGACCAATGGAAATCTAACGCCCAAAGCCGACAAAATGCCAGTGATGCAGCATCGGCAGGTGCATTTGGAATATTAATGGTTGTAATGGGAGAATGGATTTATAACGAAAATATGGGTAAAGTAAATCCAGAATATTCGTTTCAAAGAACTAAAAAGCCTGTTCAATTTGGAGTTGGTTTAGATTATGGATATTCTTTATCAAGTTTCCCTATGCTTTTTAGCAGTGATAAAACTACTATGGTTAATGGAAGCTACAGAAATACAAAAGAAATACAAGCTAAAAATCCATTTATAATAAATTTCGACCCTACATTTAAAATGGGTGTGGAGAATAATAACTTTGGTGGCTTTGGTTATATTGGAATTAAAATAGGCTCAAGTCCCATTTTTGATGGAGATCAATTTAGTGTGCACTATGGTGCAAGAGCTTACGCTGGCATCAATTGGGTTAAAGCATATGCCGATTTTGGATTTGGGTCAAGAATATTTAATAAATCAAGCTCCGATGTTGAAGAATATGGTTCAGGTAAATCAAATGTCAAATTTTCAAAATTAGAGTACGGGCTTAGGTTTACTACACATCCAGAAGATGATTTAAGAAGAAGTCATATTTATCTCGGCATTATGTCTGAGAAATTAACTTTAGCAGACAATAATAGGTTTATTAATCCCCTTACTGGAACTCTTTCTTCTCTAAATGAAACACCTGCAATTTCAGGGTTTTCATTACAGTGGCATAAGGAACACACATTTAAATTATATGCCAATTTTTATCCAGAATATATTTTTACTGGAGAAACTAGTACAAGTAATTTAGATTCTGATTTTAAAACAACCAAAACTGGCTCTTTTATAGAGTTTGGGTTTGTAAGGGCAATTAACTGGTGGATTAATTAAAATATATAAAATAAAATTTATGAAAAAGAGTTTTTTAATTTTTACAATTCTAGTGTCAATATTTACTAGCTGTTCAAAGAAAGATGATGCACCAAGTGAAATTGATCAAATGAAAGTATTAATAAGTGCTAAAATGTGGAAGTTAAGTACAACAGTACTTATTACAACCTCTGGAAATGTTAACCAAACTATTCCTGCCTGTAGATTAGATAATTTATGGGAGTATAATACTAACGGAAACTTTTCATTATTTCCAGGTACAAACAAATGTTCACCAACTGAAGTTACTACTTTAGGTACTTGGCAAATTACAGACAGTAAAGGATTAAAAGTTACGCTTAGCTCTGGAAGTTATACGGATGAAATTTTACTTTTAGAATCCAATAAACTTCAATTAAAGTATACATTAGGTTCTGGAGCCTATATTGATACATATATTCCAAATTAAAAAAACTCAGATAAAAAAGCAATGAAAAAATCATTGCTTTTTTATCTGAAATAATATTTGAAATAAACCTGTAGTAAAACATCATTTACAAACGCACCAACTCTCTTCTAATAGCTTCTAAGCATAAGCCTACTCTACTTTGTACATTTAATTTATTGAAAAGACTTTCTCTTAAGCTATCTACACTTCTTTCGGTACTGTTCATTAAATGTGCAATTTGCTTATACGTCATATCGCTGCAGGCATGTTGTAAAAATTCTTTCTCTTTATCGGTGAGGTTTAATGCCAATTTTCTTTCTTCGGCTTGTAGTAAACGTCTAAAATTTATATTACTTGCATCGCCATTGTAATAACCTTTTGTGACAATTTCATTCAATGCTTTTTCTAACTCATTGGGATGTGTATCTTTTAATAAATAAGCACAACAACCAGCCTTAATCATATCAATAATAATTAAATCACCATCATTCATAGATAAGGCAACCAATTTTATACTTGGATGATGTTCGTGTAACCATTTAGCAGTTTCAAAACCATTCATGTGAGGCATGTTTACATCTATTAGTATTATATCGGGCAAGCCTTTTTTATGTTGTAACTTTTCAATTAAATCTTTTCCATTACTTGCTTCTACAAAAACTGCATAATTATTAAAAGTGGCTAACATAAGCCCCAAAGATTTTACAAATAATTGATGATCATCTACAATACCAACTTGTATCATGCTTTGATTGATTTAATAGGTAATTCAATGGTAACTTTTGTACCATTGTTTGTACTTTCCCAATTAACATTACCTCCTAATAACTTTATTCTGCTTTGCATATTTAGCATACCTACACCTGTGGGTTTATTGCTAGCAAAACCAGTACCATCGTCTTCTATACAAAGGGTAAATAAATGGCTATTTTCTATGCAGCCAATGTAAATGTTTTTACAAGTAGCATGTTTAATAGCGTTTTGCAATGCTTCTTGCACAATTCTAAAAAGCAATATTTGCTCATTGCTTTTAAAAGGCAATTTATGTGAATTTTCAAAGTGAATTATTAAATTATCGGCAGCATTAATACGTTTAATCTCAGTGGTTAAGTTTTCTATAAAATCAAACTGTTGTAACCATTCTTTGTTTAAAGATTTTGATAAAGACCTTAACTCATCTATGGCTGTAGCAAGTGTTTGATCGGCAATGGCCAATGTATCTGGCGATTGAGAAAGCTTACGTTGTGTTATTCCAATCAATAGTTTGGTGCTATTTAAAAGTTGCCCAATATTATCATGTAACTCTTTACCCAATGCAGAAAGTGTTTCTTCTTGGGTTTCTATTTGAGCTTGTAAAAGACTTTTATCGAATTCTATTTGCATAAGTTCTTTTTCTTTTATAAAAAGATTACGACTGCTTCTATGCGTAATCACAAAAAATAATAATAATACAATTACAAATACTACAATACCACAAATAATTGCAATAGAAGTGTTTAAGTTTTGAATATCAATTTGCAAGTACATGCTATACTAATTAATGAAAAGAATACTATGCCTAAAACGCTGCTGATAATAAAAAATATTACACCAAATTCGTTGTTTATTATATCATTATAAACTAAGTATTCAAAAACGGAATATAAAATACTTTTAGGAATATATAAAAGCATAATACCTGAAGCTATCCAAAACATGGGTACACTTACCAACGATATATATTTAGGGTCTTGCACTAACTCAATCAAATACATACTTGCAAGAGTAGCTAAAAATAAAGCTCCTATAATATAGTTATACGTGCAGAATCGTTCATTTGTTTGAAAATATAATAGATTAAGAATACAAAAAATACTATACGCTATTGTAAACAAATGAATTTTAAATTTCGACAAAAACTTACCTAACAAAGTAGCATAAATTATAATTGTACATGGAACTGAAATATTGTACACCCAGGTAGTAGGCTGACTCTGGTATACTTTAAAATAATATCCTACAGATTCTGCAACACAAGTCAAAAGCATAGCAAGAATAATAAGATGATAATCTTTACTATTTTTAGGATGCAGCAAAAAAAAGCTGCATCCTAAAGCAATAAATTCAAAAGCTAATAAAATATTTTGCATTTTATAATTCTGATTCTAAAATACCACCACATGGTCTTGGCGGTGGACATAAACTTCCTTCTTCTAAAGATAAAGCAACAGAACTATTCGTACTTAAACAATCTTCGCCATTATGGGTGCAAACTAACACTACCGTATTTTGTCCAATATGTTCCCTATGTATATCGCCCAAGGCTTCATTTTGTATTGGGTTATCTTCATGCATACCAAAATAAATTCTTAAACCCATTGTTTTACCTGCTTCTTCATTACGTTTAAATAACTCGTCTACCTCTTCTTTACTAAACCAAACTGCTCTTGTATCATTTTCTTTATCAATTGGTAAATAAGTTGGTTCTGTACCTGTGTGGTTCTTTTTAGCATTGTTGTTAATGTAAGTTTTTACTAAACTAACTACTACATCTCTATGAATAAAAGTACCCATTCAAATGTTTTTGTTCAAAAATATAAAGCAAGGTGCTTGTTTTTTATTTAACAAAAGGTGTGATTATTCCCATTTTTCGTCGGGAAATTTCCCATACAAATAAGGGCAAAACACCATTGTGTAAGATTTAAGTAGCCTATATTTTCGTAACTCAATTTTTAAACAAGTAATCAATGCAAAGCATTCAAATGCTTACACTAAGAGAAAGAAACTTGATGCTACTTCTAATGCAAGGCAAAGTTTGTAAGCAAATTTGTGCCGAGCTACATATATCTGAAAACACAGTAAAACAACACATCAAAAATATTTACCAAAAACTAGGCGTAAATAGTAGATCAGAAGCTGTAATGTGGTTATTGAAAGAATTGTATCCAGAATTAATAAATGTAGAGAACATTAAAAAAGAAATGGAAAAAAGATTATTTAAAAAAGTGGCATAACACCCATTGCCAAAACTTCTATTTAACGGGGGTTACATAGAAAAAGAGGAGGGACAATGTTTTTTGTCTCTCCTTAATTTTTTATCCCAATCAAATCACTAATATTTACAACAGCAGCATTTCAAAAATCTAAAAATGTAATGCTCTACAACCCCAACTCCTCCACAGGATTCCAAAATAATTGATTGAAATGTATAATTGTATCGTTTTCTATTTTGATGTTTTCTTTTTCTAACAATTCTTGCATACGTGTTGGGCTACCAAAATGAGCTTTGCCAGTTAACATTCCATTTCTGTTTACTACTCTATGTGCAGGCACTTTTGGTATAATGGCATGTGCATTATTCATAGCCCAACCCACCATTCTTGCACTTGATTTTGTACCTAAATAATTGGCAATTGCTCCATAACTTGTAACTCTACCTTTTGGTATTTGTCGTACAACATCGTACACGTTTTCAAAAAACGAAGGCTCTTGCTGTATGGTTGGTATAGGTTCTTTTTTTTGTACAATCTTCTTTGGCAAAACAAAATAAATTTATAGCGTAAAGTAATTGTTTTTTAATCATTCATTTGCCACTGAAGCACGGAGAATCACGGAAATTTATAAACAAGTCTTTCCCAATTTAATGTATCAGTTTCTTTTGACAAAGGAAAGTTTATAACTCGAATTTCTGTTGGCATGTAGATTTTTAAAAATACTTTCTCCGTGTGTTTCTGTGTATCCGTGCCAAAAAAATAAAAAATCAGTACAAATCCATTTAATCTGTGTAATCAATGTTCCAACAATTTTGCCACTGAGGCACGGAGAAGCACAGAAATTAATAAACAAGTCTTTCCCAATTTTATGTATTAGTTTCTTTTGATAAAGGAAAGTTTATAACTCGAATTTCTGTTGGCATGTAGATTTTTTTTTACGCTTTCTCCGTGTGTTTCTGTGTATCCGTGGCAAAAAAATAAAAAAACAGTGCAAATCCTATTCAATCTGTGTCATCAGCGTTCCAACAATTTTGCCACAGAGGCACGGAGAATCACAGAAATTAATAAACAAGTCTTTCCCAGTTTTATGTATCAGTTTCTTTTGATAAAGGAAAGTTTATAACCCGAATTTCTGGTGACATGTAGATTTTTTTAAAATGCTTTCTCCGTGTGTTTCTGTGTATCCGTGGCAAAAAAATAAAAAATCAGTACAAATCCATTTAATCTGTGTAATCAATGTTCCAACAATTTTGCCACAGAGGCACGGAGAATCACGGAAATTAAAATACAACTCTTTTCATGTCTAGTTTTTGCTTTCCAAAATTTAAAATTAAACCTACTTTACAGCCAGAGCATTTGAGGTAGTTGATGGTTTGTGCAAAGTCTTTATCGGCTATTTCTTCTTTTGCTTTTATTTCTACAATTACTGAATCAAATACAACAAAATCGGCATAAAACTTATGTTTTAAAAGATGATTTTTATAGGTAATTGAATATTCTTTTTCTCTTTCAAAATAAATATCATTATTGTACAACTCAAGTTCTAAAGCATCTTTATACACTATTTCTAAAAATCCATTGCCCAAATTTTTGTGTACTTCTAAAGCATAGAAAATTAGTGTGTCTGTTTCTTTTGATAAAGGAAAGTTTCTAACTCTAATTTCTGTTGGCATGTAGGTATATTTTTTTAAAATTTATTCCGTGTATTTCCGTGCCTCCGTGGCAATTTGTATTTCAACTATAAATAGAAAAGGATGCAACTTCCATTCATTTGCATGAACTTCCGTTGCATCCGTAAGTTGAATGTATAAATTATGCTTTGGCTTCTTTGCCTAATAGCAATAATTCATTTACTTGAACTTCTGTTACATATTTCTTATTGCCATCTTTATCGTTGTAACTACGATTAATCAGTTTTCCTTCCAAAGCAACTTCGCTGCCTTTGTGTAAAAATTTTTCAGCAATTTCAGCAACTTTACCCCAAGCTATTAAATTATGCCATTGGGTTTCTACTACTTTTTCTCCTTTAGCGTTTCTATACGTTTCGTTTGTGGCTACGCTAAACTTGACCATTTTTTTACCGCTTTCTAAAGTTTTTACTTCTGGGTTGTTACCTAAATTTCCAATTAACTGAACTTTGTTTTTTAATGCGTACATGATGTTGAGTTTTGTGTTCCTACGTTTTCGGAACGGTTTTTAATTTATTTCAATCAAACTACTCGTGGCGACGTCTTACCATTTGTTGTTTGACAGGGCAAAGATGGTATTGCCAAAAACCGTTAGTCGGAGTTTATCCGATTACTCTCGATGATATCCGTATATATCCGATTAAATACGGATAATTTTTCCTACTTTTAATGCGTAACTATATAGAATTTCATTGTGTTATAAGCTATTTTAAAGCTCATTATTTCATTCAAAATAATTTATATGGAAACTGAAATAAAAAACTGTTTAGCCTGCAATAAAACACTAAGGGGAAGAGCCGATAAAAAATTTTGTGACGATTATTGTAGAAGCAATTACAATAATTTGCTAAAAATAAAAGACAAACCCGATGAGTTTGTAAAAAACATCAACAATACTTTACTAAAGAATAGAAAAATATTGTTGTCTATTTTACCCGAAACCGAAGAAATGGCAAAAGTTACTGCCGATAAATTACTTGAAAAAGGTTTTGTATTTAAATATCATACGCATACCTACAAAAACAAAAAAGATCAAGTATACTTTTTTTGTTACGAATATGGCTACTTGCCACTTGGCGAAAATTGGTATTTAGTGGTAAGGCGTAAAGAAGGATAATACGATTTTTTGCTATTAAATTACAATTTCTATTTTACTTTCACTTTCATTAATTCTGTTAATGTTACAGCAAATGGAATTGCTGGTTTTTTGTATTTATCTTCTGGAATTTTTTTATATTTTTCTAATTCTTTGAAGTTGAAACTGGCTCCATTAAAATCATTATTTTCTTCATTTTCAATATCGATAACCAAATAATAGTCTTTAATTTTATCAGACATGTATCCACTTTTTTCTAAAATTGAACCTTGAACAACTTTAGGGCCTTTGCTTTTTATTTTAAAAATTCTGCTTGCTGTCTCTTTTCCTGATTCTCTAAGTAGCAAATATTTTGCATTAACAACAGTATTCTCTAAGCTTAATGAGCCCTTATCGTCATCCATTCTAAAATTGTATTTCCCTTCTTTTTTATACCAATCTATATTCAATTTATTCTTACAGTACCCTACCAAAACAAATGTTTCATCAGGAATTAATTTTTCCTTTTTTCTCGAGTCTAAATATTCTGGCATTGGTTCGTTTAGAATATTTGTATCGTCCTTTTCATCTTTGTGAATATCGTAAATTTTAACAGCTGTATATTCTCTTTGAGATGCTCTGTCAATAAAGTTTGCAATTACTTTTCTAATGAAGGTTTTTAAATGTTCTTTATCCTTATCGTTTTTATTGGGTTTAATTACAAAAGCACCTAAGCCAGGAATTAACTCATGAAAGCCCCTAAAGGGTTCATCTTTACCTTCACCTGGATAAAGAACATATGCACCACCAGTTCTTCTAATTGCATCTTTGTAGGCATGCATTTTTAGTAAATCCTGATTTTTAAATGTTCCTTTCTTTACTTCTTCAATTTCTTCTTTAATTAAATCATCGTTTTCATTTTCTGTTAACTCTTCATCTTTAGGTATTGAAATTAAATCATAGAAATTTTTGACTTTATATTTTGCATCAAAGTGAATGTGTGTAATCAATTCAGTTTTCTCAGCTTCTTTGGCTTCCTCTATTTCTTCGGGCCAAATGGACAAAGTGTAGTCTGGTCGAAGAGTAGTCGTGTAACTTCCAGCATTTGGAAATCTTTTACCGCCACCAAAAGAACGATTATAAGAAAATTGAATATTCAAATTTCTTGACGGAGACTTGTAAACACCTTTCATTGCTATTGCCGTTCCTTGTTTTAAGTTTAGTGACAATTGACCATTATCGTATTGAATCAATTCAGCAATATCCTTTGGCTTAATATCAAATACTTCATCTAATATGTCTAACAAGGCGAAAAACAACCAATATTCGTATAGTGTAGCGATATCTTTTTTTCCAGCATCATAAACATTGTCACCACCGTGCCAAATCAACTTAGCTGCTAAATCAAATTTTAACCATGCATTTAAAACTTGTCTATAGCCGCTTTTCCTTTGAAGTACTGGGCTATTTAACTTTAATGAACTTGGTCTTGAAATTTGTTTGAAGAATGATTGATTTAATAAAGTAGAAAGTTTTGTTGCTAGCAATCCTGATTCAAATTTTGCAGTTGAATATTTTTCGAATTTCAATTCGCAATTTTCGCAGAAGAAAAGAAATTCTTCTAATGCATGTTTAATAAAACGATTTTCGGCTGTATCTATTGATTCTGCCTTCCTTGTACTATCAATTTTAGTTGGAATGGAGGTTAATCCGTATGACTTATTCAAAAAATGATCACTACTTATTTCCATGCGGCTACTTTTGGTAACCAATTGTTTTATATTTTTCTGATTAAATCTTCTTACTCCTCGAATGTCTTTTTCTTCAAAAGTTTCTTCCCATTTGGTAGTAGGGTTGGAAACAATTTTTTGAATAGCTTCTTCAAATTCTAACGAATCAATTAATGATTTTACAAAAGAAAATCGTTGATATAAAGTTTCTGGATTCTTATTGAAATCGGTTTCAAAATGTTGATTAATTGGTGAATCAATCTGCATGATTAAATCAGTGCATCTTTCAGTAATGCTCTCAAGCATAAAACGATAATCTGTTCTATAATCAGCCTTTACCGATTGTACTTCTAATTTAGTTTTATAAAATTGATTTGGTTTATCTACATGGAAAATTTCAAAGGTTAAAGCTCCTACATAAATATTAGGCGAGATAACACCTAAATATTGTTTTCTGCTATGCGGTTGTATATAATCTGTTTTTTTAAATGTATATTTTTCAATTGAAAATTCATAATCATAAAAACAGCCTTCTTTAAGTTGATATCTGCATTCTCCTTCTTGTTCTGCATTTGTAACATCAAATAAACTATCTGGTATTTTAGCATCTATTGTTAATTTCAAATCCTTTTCTATAGAATCTAATGGAATGGTTATGAATTGTAACGACATCATATAACTCTAATTGAATTTATTATCAATTACTTGTTGCAATTGTTTTTTACTTGGCAGTATTAATTCATACTTACTTGCAAATATTTGTTCGTTATTTTCTGGCAAGGTAATTTCTACCATAGTATCTTTTTTATCCTTACATAAAATAATTCCAATGGTTTTGTTTTCCTCTTCTAGTTTTACAAATCTATCATAGTAGTTTACATACATCTGCATTTGACCAAGGTCTTGGTGTTTAAGTTTGCCAATTTTTAAATCCATTAAAACAAAACACTTAAGTATTCTATTGTAAAACACCAAATCAACCCTAAAATGCTCTTCATCAAAAGTGAAACGAACCTGACGACCTACAAATGTGAAACCCTTACCCAATTCCAATAAAAAGTGTTCCAATTTATTAATGAGTTCTTCTTCTAGTTCAGTTTCGCTGTAGGAGTAAGAATCTGGTAGGTTTAAGAACTCTAAAATATAGGGATCTTTAATGATGTCAATTGCTTTTTCTACTTGTTGGCCTTTTTCTGCAAGCTTTAATACACTTTTTTTGTCTTTACTTAGAGATAATCTTTCAAACAAAGAGGTATTAATTTGCCGGTCAAGTTCTCTTACGCTCCAATTGTTTTTCTCTGTTTCTATTTCATAAAAACTTCGTTCTTCTTCGTTTTTAACTCTGATTAATATCAAATAGTGTGACCAACTTAGTGTTAATTTTACAGACGCTGTATGCTGTATTGCTTTTTCTGATTTCCTAGACATTATCTCGGAAATGTTTTCTGAAGAAATCCGAGACACTGTCTCGGATTTTGAGTAAGTTAAATAAAACCTTCTCATATTTTCAAGATTATCAACAGAATATCCTCTGCCAAAATCTTTCGTTAGTTTAGTAGATAATCCTTTCAACAATTTTTTCCCGTATTCTGCTCTATTTTTACCTTTCTGTTCTTCTTCAATTATAATCCTGCCTATTTCAAAGTAGGTAAGAACCATCGTTTGGTTTACAGAACGAACAATGTTGTTTCTAGCAGCCTGCAACAAATCAATAATTCGTGCATAAAACATGTTATTTTCGGAAAGGTTTATCATAATTAATGGTGCTATGCTTCAGCGTAACTTGCAAAACCATTTTCAACTGCATTTTTATACATTCTGCAAATTTTTTCGAAGGATATTTTGTATTTGATGTTTGGGTCAGCTTTAAGTTCATCCTCGGTTAAACTATTACTTACAAATTTATCCAAGTAATCTTCTTTAATTTTTGAATTGTTTCTCAAACAAAAACCACCTAAGATGGGAAGTACTTTTGTAAGCTTGTTTCTTGAACCATGCAATTTGGGAAGTAATTTTTGCATTATAGCAATATCTAATAAATTATCGCCATCTTCTCCCAATTCTTTTAGCATATACATTAACCTTCCAATTTCACTTGCTGTTCTATAACCAAATTCAGCCCCTGATTTTTTTAATTCAGAAAAGAAAAGTATTAAATCTGCTTCGTTAGATTTTAAATTCTTATCTGTTTTCAGCAACGCCATTTCCATAAAACTTACTCCCATATTTGCTCCTTGAGAAGTTAGCAATTCCATTTTTAGCGGCACATCGCTTTTAATAAAATCTTCTAAATCTTTTTCAGTTAATCTAAATTCAATGGTATTTGCTCTGTCTAACACCTTTGGACTAAACATGTAAGTAGTCTCATCAATATTTACAGTGCCAATAATGAATAGGTTTTTGGGCAGATTTATTGTTTGTGGAATTCCTTTTACTTCTTCTTGAATTTTATGAAGCGGGATTTTATCACCCGATTCCATGGTGCTCAAAAAATCAGCAAAATAACGTTCAACGTGACTTAAATTCATCTCATCTAATATTAAGAAGTAGGGTATTGTAGGCTCTTCTGTATTCTCAATATTTTCCTTTGCTCTAATCATTAAATCTAAAACGCCATTTTCAGGGCTTACATATTCTTCATTCTTTAATGCATTTGGATAACCCAAAAGAGGTTCACGATTCGTCCAATCTGAACCTACAGGTACAATTAAATATTGAGATCTGTCGGCTGAAATCCATTGAGCAAATGCTTGTGCTAGTTTTGTTTTTCCCGAACCTGATAGACCACTGCAAATTACAAAAGGTTTGGTGCATAAAGAGGCAACGAAACGTTGTATAAGCTGAGGAGAGAAGATCAGACCAGCATTTCGCAAAGAAATAAGAAATTCATTCAAATTAAATTTTTCTGAAGGCAAAGCAGGTATTTCAAGACCACTCTGTAAAAATTTAGATGCACAATCAGAATAGATTTCAAGTAAACTATTAAGATTGTTTATAAATTCAGCCTCAATTAAGTTCTTAATTTCATATTTTTTATAAAATATGTTTGTTTCTTCATATTTCTTCCCATTCTTACTTGAGCTTTCTGTCTCAATCTTTACAAGACTTCCCGGTGGTAAAGCTCCTTTTTCGAATCCTTCAATATTATTATGTAGGCTGTAAACAAAGTCTCTGTTACTTTTGATTAATTCTTTACTCTGTATTGTTGAACCTTGATTAAAAGTCAAATATAAATCTTTAAAATCGTTGCTAAAAAGCAAAACAATGTAAAAGCCATTTGTTGCCCCAGATGAAACCCGAATATCAAAAATTCCCAACCAAGGATAATAAGTATTGACACCAGCACCAATAGATCCTTTCATAATAAGATTATTATTATTTAAGTTCATTGAATCTTTAATTAAAGCGGGTAATTGATTTACTAATAAATCATAACTCTTTAGATTTTTACTATGTGTTTTAGTTACTTCAGTTCTATATATTAAACTAAATTCTTTTAATAGTTCAGTAATGTTCATATATCTAATCTTTTCATTTTTTTACTTGATACAATTAATTCAACAACATTAGAATTTAAAAAATATAGCTAGGTCATTCACTACTTCAAGTATTGGTTGTTGGTAATTTTAAACATAACTATTTGCCATGTTTTAGCTTTTCTTACTTGTTATACAAACCAATTTACTTAATTACCCTTTATAATTTGTACTTCTTTAATTCTGTTTATAACCAAATTAAATATTGGTATTTAATACTAGCAAATATATCTCTTCAACTGAGATAAAAGGTAATGTACAAATAGGTATTAAATTGTTTTAAAATGCAACTTAGCAAAAAATAGAACATACCGTGTTGTACCTTTAGCTATGGGTTATTTAAATAAATGCTTAATTTAAAAGTTAAGTTAACAATCTATTTTTGAACAGTGAAAATATTTGTAAAACTCTAAACATGAAAACCATTTATACATCTAAAATTGGATTAGAACTAGCCATTCCCATTACATTGGCTTTTGTAATTCCTATAATTTATGGTTTAACGCAAAAGCAAACAATGGTGGCTGTTATTTTCTTAACGGTTGCTTATGCTTTTATTGCACATCTTTTTATTACTACAAAATACACAGTACACAACCATACTTTAATTGTTAGCTGTAGCTTTTTGTATAAAAAAGTAATTGATATACATGCTATTCAAAAAGTAATAGAAACCAATAATCCTTTAAGTTCTGCTGCAACATCGCTAGATAGATTGGAAATTAAATTTAACAAACAGCAATCCATTTTAATTTCACCAAAATTGAAAAAAGAGTTTGTTACACATATTGTAGCAATCAATCCAACTATTGAAGTGAAATGGAAAACTCAAAAAGCTTAAGTAGGCAAAAAAATATCCCACCCAATTATAGGCAGGATATTCAAGACAAACCAACTTCAACTTCCGACGGTTTTGTTAGTGTTTTAGTGTAACGATTTTGTTTGAATACAGTTACACCATCTGCTTAATAATCCCAGTTTTTTTTCTCGGCTACAGGCATTGTATCTATATTTTCATAAGGAATCATTTCAGCTGGCAGTGGTGCTCTTGAAAATTTTCGGTAAGAAATGCTTTTTTCAACTTTCTGTTGTTTAGCTGTTTTTTTTATTGATTTTTTTGTTACTGTTGTTTCATTTGTTTCCTCAGAATCAGCTATCTTATTTTCATTAATTTCAGGCTCTGTTCTATTAATTTCGCCTCTGCTATAATCATCAAAATCAACCGATTTAAAATCATTTTTCTCTACTACAGGTTGTGGCTCTTGATACAAATTTCGAATGGTGCCTTTTCTATTTTCTTGTGTATAATCTACTGCTCCAACAATGGTGGCTATTAACATTAATGAGCCACAAGTGTACAATGTAATGGTAATTGCTTTCATATTATTTTGTTTTTGGTAATGGTGAAAAATTAAACTGAAAAGGTTTGTAAATAGCGTTTTGCTTTTGTATAAATCAGCCATTCGGCAACCAATAAATTGCCCACAACACTTATCCATAAACTCACTTCGTAATTTAATGTTAGCTCTACATTGTACACATACAAAATCAAATAATAAATTCTAAAAGTAACCGCTGTTAATGCCATTGCATAACTGCGTATCATCCAGTTTTTATGAGCCAATACATTTTTTTGAAGTATGGTAGTAAAACCTTTTAGGGTAAAGAAAAACCAAGCAATTGCCATAAACATAAATAACCCTTTTTCGGCATTTGTTCCTTTCGCAAAAAAACTCATATACATACCGGTAGGTGCCCCTAAAAGCAACACAACCAATACATAAATTCTACCACTCCAAATATGTATGGCTTTGCGTTTTTTTAATATAGCAGATGAAAATTGTAACAATGCACAACCAATACAAAACATACCCGCAAAAATGTGTATGTAAAAACTAATGCTGTATATGGGTTTTAAAAACAAGATTGCACGTTCTTGTATAAACGAAAAATTTTTGCTAAAACCAAAATAAGGTATGGTGTTATAAATAAGTAGTAAACTAAAAAAAGTGATAGGCAACCAAAATAAAATTACTACAGCAAAAGCTTTGGTTTTTTGAAAAGTGATGATTCTAGCGTTCATTATACCGCTGTTTTAGATGCCTAAGAGAGTGTGTTGCCTTTATGTTTTCATAAAACTATTTGTTAGCTTTTTGTTAAAGCAGCTATTACAGTATTTAGTACAATTTTTATAAAAAAACCTGCACAAGTATTGTACAGGTTTTTAAAAGATGAAGTTGTATAGATTTTTGGCAAATTACAAATTCTAATTATACCCGAGCTGTTAGCCTGAGTAAACAATTTCTGCTTTGCAGAAAAGCATTTTGAAAATGACATTGTTGCCACCGATGCACGGAAAATCACAGATTCGTTGATATTGATTATTATATATTCCGTGCAAATCCGTGCATCCGTGGCAATAAAAAAATCATTTGGTTACAAATGGTTTGTAATGAGTTACAATATCTGTCATTGGCAGCCGATAGCTATCGGCTCAACCTGACAATATATTCTTTTTAGCAGCATTTTCGCTAAAGAGTAAAAGTCTAAACAACTTCTATATATAAATTCTACAACCAATTTATTCAAAAGGTTGTTCTTCAAAACCTTCATCAAAATCGCCAGTATTCATTTTACTGCCTTGTACAAAAAACTTGCCTCCATCTGTAGCAGGTGCAGCACCTCCACCAATAGGTGATGGACCAACAGGTTTCCAATTACTTCCAGGCGTTGTAAATTGTCCACCTCCGTCATTGGCATCCCAAACTTCAAATTTTTGAATAGCTAGGTTGGCTCTTAATTGTATAGTGTCTAAAGATCCATTACGATGTTTAGCAATTTTAATTTCGGTTAATCCTCTGGTGCTTTCTCCATTTTCATTTGCGGTTACTTCGTAGTAGTCTGGTCTGTAAATGAACATTACCATATCAGCATCTTGTTCAATGGCTCCAGATTCACGTAAATCGCTCAACTGTGGCATTTTACTTTCTTTACGTGTTTCAACAGCACGACTTAACTGTGATAATGCAATAATGGGTACACTTAATTCTTTTGCCAATGCTTTAAGATTACGAGAAATAGAAGAGATTTCTTGTTCACGATTTCCACCTTTATCGTTAGAGCCACTCATTAATTGTAAATAGTCGATGATGATAATTCCAACATTGTGTTTATTTACCAATCGGCGGGCTTTGGCTCTAAACTCAAAAATGTTTAATGCTGCTGTATCATCAATGTATAAAGGAGCAGTTTCTAAACGTTTAATACCTTTTGCATGTAGCTGTGCATACTCATGATCTTCTAATTTACCTCGTGAAATTTTCTCTAACATAATTTCACTTTCGGCACTTAAAATACGAGTTACCAATTGGCTTGCACTCATCTCTAAACTAAAAAACCCAACACCAACAGGCTTTGTAGGATGCAATGCTGCATTACGTGCAAGGTTTAATGCAAAAGCTGTTTTACCCACAGCCGGACGAGCAGCCAAAATAATTAAATCGGTTGGTTGCCATCCATAAGTTATTCTGTCGAGATTACTAAAACCACTTGGAATACCACTTATTTCATCGGTCTTGGTTCTTAATGCATCAATTTTATTAATGGTGGTTGCTAAAACCGAACCAATATCTTCAAAATTTTTCTTTAAATAATTGTTGGTAATGTTGAACATTTTTGTTTCGCTATCATCTAACAAATCAAAAACATCTGTACTATCTTCATAAGCATCGCCAATAATTTCGCCACTAATTCTTATTAATTCTCGTTGAATAAATTTTTGCAAAATAATTCTTGCATGAGCATCAATATTGGCTGTACTAACAACTGCATTGGTAAGTTTGGTAACATAATAAGGGCCACCAACTACATCTAATTGTTCTTTTCTTTTCAATTCTTCAACAACCGTAAGTATATCAATAGGTATACTTCGTTGCTGCATGTCTTGCATGGCTTTGAAAATAATTTGATGAGCTTCTACATAAAAACATTCAGCTTTTAAGTTAGCATCTGTAGCCGAATCGAAA
The DNA here is from genome assembly GCA_943371535.1 of Asaia bogorensis. Classification (GTDB taxonomy): domain Bacteria; phylum Bacteroidota; class Bacteroidia; order Chitinophagales; family Chitinophagaceae; genus UBA1930. The sequence continues at coordinate 93,132 of CALRVE020000004.1, forward strand.
GCTCCTTTCTCTAGCATAATTGCACCCAAAACGGCTTCTTCTAATTCTCTAGCTTGTGGTGGCACTTTACCATACACCATAGTGCTCAAATCTATGCTTGGGCCTTTTCTTCTTTTCTTATCTCGGTTTATATTCGATACAATTTCCATTATTCAATCGTCTTGTTGTGGGGTTCGTAAAAATTGCTCAAGTACACTTTTTTGAGGTTTCTATTTCGTATTAAGAAATTGTTACCAGCTAAAAAGGAGGGCGAATATGAAGCAGAAAAAGTGTACTTAAAAATTTTTTTTGCTGAATTTTCTTACACAGGAATTCACCACTCTATTCACAGTTTTTGTGTGTTCACTAACACCAAAAACCTAGTTTGTACACAATGTACAAAAGTTATTAGTCAATTCAACAGGTTTGTTCACACATTATGTGTAGAAAGAAAGTTTTTAAAAAAACTAACAAATTGGGCTTTTTTTCCGTACTTAAAAGGGCATAAAAAAAGTAGTCATTTTATGAAAAATGATTTTTTGTTGTAGTAAAAACCACACTTACGTCATGTTAAAATGCCCTCATTTTTAAACCATCAAAGTTATCCAATCCAATTAATGTAGATGTTTCAACAAAAAAATGGCTTCTAGCTTACATGTATACAAAATTGAATTTATTGTAAAAAAGAGCGTCTGCAGAACGCAAGAATTGCCTTTTCACTCCATTGGCTAAAACATTATCTTCGCCACCGATATTTTAAGTAAAAAAGTATGACAATAAGCTATAACTGGTTAAGCGATTATTTACCTGAAACAATTGAACCTGAAAGATTATCTAAGATTCTTACTTCTATTGGTTTAGAAGTAGAGAGTATGGAAACCTATGAAAATATAAAAGGTGGTTTAAAAGGATTAATCATTGGTGAAGTATTGAGTTGTGAACAACACCCCAATGCCGATAAATTAAAAGTTACCTCTGTAAATATTGGAGCTACTGAAGCTTTACAAATTGTTTGTGGTGCAGCTAATGTTGCAGCAGGACAAAAAGTAGTGGTGGCAACTGTTGGCACAACCATTTATCCTGCAAGTGGCGAACCATTGACCATGAGAGTTGCAAAAATTAGAGGTGTAGAAAGCTTTGGAATGATTTGTGCCGAAGATGAAATTGGTATTGGTACTAGCCACGATGGTATTATGGTTTTACCAACTGATATAAAAGTTGGCACAGCTGCAGCCGATTATTTTAAGCCTTACAATGATGTAATTTTTGAAATTGGATTAACACCCAACCGCATGGATGCAATGAGCCATTACGGCGTTGCTAAAGATGTTTGTGCTTATTTAACGCATCATAACAACAAAGAAACAAAAGCTAAAAATATTTTTACCAATCAGCTAATAGCTAATAATGCCCATTTACCCATTACTGTTCAAATAGAAAATACAGAAGCATGCCCACGTTATGCAGGTGTTAGCATTAGCGGTGTAACAGTAAAAGAAAGCCCAGATTGGTTAAAAAATAAATTAACTGCAATTGGTGTTAGAAGCATTAACAATATTGTAGATATTACCAATTATATTTTACACGAAACTGGTCAGCCTTTACATGCTTTTGATGCCAATGAAATTAAAGGACAAAAAATATTGGTGAAAACATTGGCAGAGGGGACAAAATTTTTATCGTTAGATGAAAAAGAAAGAGCACTTACTGAAAATGATTTAATGATTTGTGATGGAGATAGCACCCCAATGTGCATTGGTGGTGTTTTTGGTGGTTTAACCAGTGGGGTAAAAGCAAGTACGACCAATATATTTTTAGAGAGTGCATGTTTTAATGCAACAAGTATTAGAAAAACTTCTGTGCATCATGGATTAAGAACAGATGCTGCCACCCGATTTGAAAAGGGAGTAGATATTTCTACCACTGTATATGTTTTACAACGTGCTGCTGCATTAATTAAAGAAGTAGCAGGAGGAAGTATTTCGAGTGAAGTAGTTGATGTTTATACAGCACCCAAAGAAAAAACTCAGGTAGCCATTAAATATCATTACTTAAAAAAGTTAAGTGGTAAAAATTATCATCCAGATGCTGTAAAAAGAATACTGACTAGTTTGGGGTTTGAAGTGATTAAAGAAGGAATGGATGAGTTGAGAATTGCAGTACCATTTAGTAAACCAGATATTAGTTTACCTGCCGATATTGTTGAAGAAATTGTACGAATAGATGGCTTAGATAATATTGAAATTCCTACTAGTATTACCATTTCTCCTGCTATAGATGAAATGGGCGTGAAAGAAAATTTGAAAGAAAAAATTTCCAACTATTTAGTTGGTCAAGGGTATAGTGAAATTTTCACCAACTCAATTACCAACAGTAAATATTTTAGTGAAGAAGTATTAGCTACATCGGTTAAAATGATGAATAATTTAAGTGCCGATTTAGATGTACTTAGACCAAGCATGTTAGAAACGGGATTAGAGAGTTTATCGTACAACATCAATCGAAGAAATACCAGTTTACAGTTGTTTGAATTTGGTAAAACCTATCATACCAAAGGTGTTGGAAGCTATAATGAGCAAGAACATTTGTGCATGTACATTACTGGTGCCAATCATGAAGATGTATGGAATGAAAAAAGTACTGCATTTAATTTTTATACTACCAAAGGAATTGCTCAAGCAGTAATTGCTTTAGCTGGATTCAATAATATTCAATTTGAAAAAACTGAAGAGGTTGGTTTAGTCATACAAATATTTGTAGGTAAAAAGCAAGTTGGTTTACTACAAGAAATTGATAAAGGCACTTTAGCTAAATTTGATATTAAGCAAGCTGCATTTTTTATAGATATTGATTTTAGTGCTTTAGTAAAATTGGTTACCAACAATAAAATTACTTATAAAGAAGTTTCAAAATTTCCAACGGTACAAAGAGATTTAGCTATGGTAGTTACTAATACTACAACCTTTAATACTATAGAAGCAACCATTGAAAAAACCAAGTTAAATAAGCTACAGCAGGTTAGATTATTTGATGTATTTGAAAGTGAAAAACTAGGAGCCGATAAAAAATCGATTGCTATTAATTTTACTTTTTTAGATGAAGAAAAAACCTTGACCGATAAAGAAATTGATGGTATGATGAGTAAGTTGGTACAACAATTTGAAAAAGAATTATCAGCCGAAATTAGAAAATAATCAACGAAGTATTATTGCTTAAACATGCATGCAAACATAGACATACAGCTAAAAAGTTTACAGCTTAAACTTCAACAATTGTTGAAGCAATATAAGTTGCTGCAAAAAGAAAATGAGCAGTTAAAAAAAGAGATTACTACTTTAAAAACCAATGCTGAAAATAATGCACAGCTAACACAAACATTGCAACAAACCATAGATGTAAAAAGTGTAGTACTGCATCAAAAAAACAGTAGTGATAAAGTGGCTCTTGAAAAAAGAATTGATCAATATTTACAAGAAATAGATAAGTGTTTATTGTTGTTAAATGCCCAATCTTAATTAGTTTATAAAAGCTGTTTTATGAGTGAACTCATTCCTGCCAATATTGTAATTGCCGATAGAAGTTATCGTTTAAAAATTGAAACGCATGAAGAAGAACTCATTCGTAAAACAGTAAAATTAATTAACGATAAAATTTTTGAATACAAAGAAAATTTTGCTGGTAAAGACATGCAAGATTATGTAAGCATGGCATTATTGTGGTTTGCAACTGAGCAAAATAAAACTGGTGAAGCCATGATACAATTAGATGAAACCAATAAAAAATTAGAAGCTTTTGAATTGCAGTTAGATAAAGTTTTAGCAGAAACAACTAACACTAGCAGTTAAACAATCATTACATTTTTCTTAAACTTTTTCCTGCTCTTGCCCCTGTGTGTTCACCATTTTCAACAGTTAATACGCCATTTACCAACACAAATTTAAAACCAGTACTATATTGATGTGGCTGACTGAAAGTTGACAAATCTTTCACTTCCTGCTCATTAAAAACTAAAATATCGGCAGCAAAACCTTCTCTTAATAAACCTCTATTATTTAATTGAAATTTTTGTGCTGGCAAACTCGTCATTCTTCTAATGGCTTCTTCTAAGGTTAATACTTTTTCTTCTCTTACATATTTACCTAACACTCTTGCATTGGTGCCATAACCTCTGGGGTGTGGGTTTCCACTATTTAAAATACGTATAGTAGCATCACTAGCAAACATATTAAATGGATAACGCATAATATTTTTTACATCATCTTCACTCATACCATGAAAAACAGCAGATGCTCCACCCAATGCCATCATATCCATAATGGTTTCGGCTTCGTATTTTGCTTTGTGCTTTCTTCCTTTTAATAGATTTATTTCTTCTATGCTTTTACCATTGTAAGAAGTATCAGGACGGAAGTAAGCTATCACTGCATAACTCCAATGTTTTAATTTTCGTTTTTGCAGTTTAACCAACATTTCGGCTTTAATTTTTTTTCTTAAAACAGGATTATTGAGCCTTGCATTAATGCTGTCTTGTCCATCGGCTAAAGCCCAATCGGGCAAAAGAGTACTAATTGAAGTGCTACTTGCAGTATAAGGATATTGGTCTATGGTTACATCAATGCCTGCTTCTCTAGCTTTAATAATCATTGGAATAGTTTCTTTGCTTCTTCCCCAATTTTGTTGTCCACTTAATTTAAAGTGAGAAATTTCAACAGGTATATTGGCAGTTTTACCAATGTATAAAGCTTCATCAATTGCTTGTGTTACACTATCACCTTCATCTCTCATATGGCTTGCATAAACACCATTGTACATAGCAGCAATTTTTGCTAAACGTACAATTTCATTGGTTTTACTATATGTGCCAGGTATATAAATTAATCCAGTTGATAAACCTATTGCTCCATCTTTCATTGCCTGTTCAACTATGCTCTCCATTTGCAATAGTTCGGTTTCATTAGGATCTCTCATTGCTCTGCCCATTACTTTTTTTCGTACATCGTTATGACCAATTAGTGCTGCTACATTAATGGAAAGTTGTAAGCTATCAATAAACGAAAAGTATTGTTGCATATTAATGTTACTGCTGCCACAGTTGCCTGTAATACAAGTTGTAACACCATCTAAAATAAAATTGGTAGCCAGCGGATTTCTTTTTTCATCGTCTTCCAAATGTGTGTGTACATCTATAAAACCAGGGCTAATCATTAAACCTGTAGCATCAATAGTTTTTACTGCTTTATAGTTTTGAAGTTTTCCAATTTTAAAAATCTTCCCCTCTTTAATAGCAATATCGGCATAGTACCAACTATTGCCAGAACCATCTATAAGCTTTCCATTTTTTATTAAGATATCTACTTGTTGAGCTTTTGTACTCAAGCCAAAGAATAGAAAAATGAGGGTGATGTATTTCATGTTTTAAATATGAGCAGGAAAGAAATAGTATAGTAGTATTTTATTAATGCAATTAATTCTTAAAAGTTCAAATAAATATTTGCTAGACAATTAGCTTAAACTTTCAATAATTGATTTAATTAGTTTATCGTCTACATTATCAAATTCTGATTTGTCGTAAATAGTTAACAAGTAAACTTCATTATTTTCAGTTACTAAGTATGTAATAATTCTTGCTCCTCCACTTTTTCCCTTTCCTTTGCTTTTAATAGCAACCCTAATTTTATGTATATTATTTCCTAATGAAGTGCCAGTATTTGGTTCTAGTTCAAGCAAGTTGCTTAATTCAAACAATTCATGTTTTAGAGATGGAAATTTTTTTATGAGTTTTTTTGCCTCTCTTTTGAATTTATCGGTTGGTATAACACTAAATCTCATTTAGAAATTCTTTTAGTGTTTGTTTGTTATCTTTTGTTTTTTTAAGAATAGACACTTGTTCTAGTGATTCTTTTAAATCAGACTTCAATTGCAAAGCTTGCTCGTATTTATTGATTTTACTAAGTAGTTTCTCCCAATCAGTTAATGGTAATTGAACAGCCTGTGTTTTACCATTTGAATCGTTTAAATATTGAAGTGCAATTTTCATATTTCAAATTTATGATTTTCTTTTGGACTAAATAGTTTATCAAACTTTAACTATTCAATACAAAATATACAATAATTAGATTTTTAAATCCCTTCTTCCTGTACTCTTTCATTACATTGGTGTATAAACTGTAATACTTCGTCTCTACCTGTTTTTTTCTCGGCACTCGTAACAAAGCTTTGTGGTAAAAATTGCCAAGTTTCTCTCATTTTATCTAAAAATAATTGTTCATTTCTTTTTACAACACCCGGCTTTTCTTTATCGGCTTTGGTGAATACCAATGTAAAAGGAACTTCCCAACGACCGAGTTGATTTACAAATTCTAAATCGTTTTTTTGAGGAGAATGACGAGCATCAATTAACACAAAAACATTTACCAGATTGGCTCTTTTTTTAAAGTAGTGTTCAATCATTTGTTCCCAACGATTTCTATCGTTTTGAGAACGTTTGGCATAACCATACCCTGGTAAATCAACAATGTACCATTTATCGTTTATTACAAAATGATTAATCAATTGTGTTTTACCTGGCGTACCAGAAGTTTTGGCTAAATTTTTTTGATTCACCAACATATTGATGAGAGATGATTTGCCCACATTACTTCTACCAATAAATGCATATTCGGGTTTATTGGGTTCTGGACATACGTCGTACGTTGGCGACGATATAATATATTTTGCTGTTTTAATAATCATGCAGCAAAGTTAGCTGCTTAGTTATACAACTATAAGCCTGTTTTTATAGAAAAAATAAAGTTGATCCCTGCAGCTACAATGCCAGAAGAATATGGCCTGTACAATTGATTAGTAATATTTTCACAACCTAAGCTTACAATAGTTTTAATACAATTGAATTTATACGAAGCTTTAGCATTAAGTGTGTGCCATGCTGGGCTGTATGGTTTTCCATTTACATCTTTTGCATAAATAAATATTTTAGCAGCTTCAGATGGAGCTAAATTGCTATTGCTAATTTCACTATTGTAAATGAAGTTCAACTGAAATTGAATGCCATTGTTGGTATAGTCTATTGTACTTGAACCAAAGAATGGAGGTGCATGACGTAAAGGTACTTGCAGGTTTTGTACATCATCTGTTTCTTTACCTTCCATAAAATTTAATTTGGTCTGCCAGCTAACTGTTTTAGTCATATTTATTTCAAAGCCTGTTTGTACACCCCAAACGCTTGCTGTAGCTACATTTTGTATGGCTTCAACTTGGCTTCTTGTTCCATCAAACAAAATAGAATCTTGTCCATTAAATGTAAATGGTCTTCTAGTGAGAGCATTATTTAAAACTGTGTAAAAAATCGATGCATAAAACTGATGTTTCCCGACTTTATGTTTAATAAAGCCCAACTCATAATTTATGGCATATTCTGATTTTAAATTAGTGTTTGGCACAACTACAATACCCGGAGCCGATTCAAACACTTTACCTACATCATCAATATTGGGCATTCTAAATCCGGTTGAAACAATTGCATTGATTTGCCATTGTTCATTGGGTTTATAAACAAACCCCAAATTACCCGTTATTGCTCCTGTTTGCAAGTTGGCTTCGGTAAAAGGAAATTTGAAAAAACTAGTATCAAAAGGTGCATGTAAAGAAACTGCATTATAACGCAAACCAGTAGAAATGGTAGTTTTGGTAGATAAATTGTTTTTATAACTTATATAGGCTGCATAAGATTTCCATGTAGAATTAGTTGGATATCTTGTTGCAGTTGCACTTATTGCATTGGTGTTGATGTTTTGATTATTGGCTACTGACGTAACTCCATTGTCAATATACTCCAACCCATAAAATAAAGACTGTTGTTCGTTCAATTTTTTATCAAAATCAATATTAATAGAAAGAGCTTTTACTTGCTCTGTTTGTGTTCTACGAGTATTGTTATTTCTTCTTCTATCCATTCGGCTTTCTTCATAATCTTGATAGCCAATAGTTAGCTTAGCATTATTGTAGAATTGGTTGGCTTTATTGTGTTGCAATTGAACATTGTGCATCAACCATGTTTGTGGGCCATAATTCCACTCAGCAAACCTTAGTGCATTATTGGCATACTCGATTAATCTATCGTAACGAGGAATATTGGAAGTGGTTGAATAATGAAAGCCATACTGTAGTAACCAATATTTAGTAGGTTGATAAGCAATTTTAGCTAATAAATTTTTTTGAGCATAACCTGAAAATTTTTGAATTCGTTGGCTAGCATTTGCAACAATTACATCACTGTTATTGATTCTTTCAACATATTCTTTTCTTAAATAACTTTCGTTACCACCATGCTTACCCATTTGTAAATCACTAAAATTACTATAACTAAAACTTGTTAAAAAGCTTAGTTTATCATTGGCAATATTAAAATCAAAATGAGCAGTTTTTTCTTTATTGGCCGAACTATAACGAAGTAATGTATTGCCAGTAACCAATTGTTTTTTTGCTGTTGCAAACTTAGGCTGTAGAGTATGAAAATCCATAACACCACCAATAGCATCACTGCCATAAATAAGAGAACCTGGACCAAAAATTACTTCAGCATCTTCTACTGCTAATGGATCTAATGAAATTACATTTTGAATATTCCCACTTCTGTAAATAGCATTGTTCATACGTACGCCATCTACTACAATTAAAACTCTGTTAGTGGCAAAGCCCCTAATCATGGGGCTTCCACCACCTAGTTGACTTTTTTGTATAAACACTTCACCACTTAAACCCAGCACATCGGCCATGGTTTGTGGATTTTGCAAACGAATATTTTTAAGTGAAAGCTTTACAATTCTATTGGGAATTTCATTGAGCTTTTGTTCCCATTTGTTATAGGTTACAGAAACATCTTCTAACTTTTCTTTAGCAGTTATTGTATCATTTTGTATTTGCTGAGCTATACTGTTTGTATATATAAAAGCTAAGATTATTGCACAACCTACTTGAATGTTTTTTTTCAAACTAACTTTTCTTTTTAATTAAACTATCAATGGGATATTTAGCTTTCATAGTATCCATAATACTTTGAGCCCAACCTGTTAATACCGCTTTTTCTTCAATAGAAAGTTTGGCATCTCCATGAATCCATGTATAGCTATTCAAAGGCATTTCACCACCTTTTACTTCTTCAATCACTTCTTCCATTTTATGGTATTGTCTTCTTAAATTATAGTTTTTATATTCACTAAAATTCAAATGCTTTTTACCGTCTTTCACATGATCGTTCAACCACCAAGCAACAGGTTGTATAGAAGCATACCAAGGATAGTTGGTGTTATTGCTATGACAATCGTTGCAAGCTTTGTTTAAAATAGTTTTTACTTCATTAGAAGTGTTGTATACATTATAAACATGAGCATCGGTAATAGTTGCTTCTTTGTTTTTAGTTGGTTGAAAAAACTGTATTACAACTAATACAACCAATAAGCCAATGAGTATTTTTTTAAATATTTTCATGTTGGGTTTGTTTTAAATGAGTACATCTCCTGTCATTTCGCTTGGAATAGACAATTGCATAATAGATAAAATGGTTGGTGCAATATCTCCCAATTTACCTGGTTTTACAGTTCCTTGAAATTCGTTATCAATTACAAATAAAGGTACTAAGTTTAATGAGTGTTGAGTGTTTGGGCTTCCATCTTCATTAATCATAAAATCCGCATTGCCATGATCGGCTGTAAGCAAAACAGTGTAGTTATGTTTTAATGCAGCCGTAACCACTTTTTCTACGCAAGTATCTACTGTTTCAACTGCTTTAACAACAGCACTAAAAACGCCTGTATGCCCCACCATATCAGCATTGGCAAAATTTAAACAAGCAAAATCAAAAGTTTCATTTTCTATTTCAGGTACTAATTTTTCTACCAACCCAAATGCACTCATTTCTGGTTGCAAATCGTAAGTAGCTACTTTGGGCGATGGAACAATCATTCTGGTTTCTCCTTCAAATGCAGTTTCTCTACCCCCACTAAAAAAGAAAGTTACATGCGGATATTTTTCTGTTTCGGCTAAACGAATTTGCTTTTTACCATGAGCAGCCAATACTTCACCTAAAGTATTATTCAGGTTATCGTTCTCAAACATTACTTGTACATTTTTAAAAGTAGCATCATACTCTGTCATGGTGGTATAATGTACATTTAAAGCTTGCATGTTTTGTTCAGCAAAATCTTTTTGCGATAATACCTCAGTAATTTCTCTACAACGATCGGTTCTAAAGTTGAAGCAAATAACAGCATCGCCATTTTTAATTTTTGCTTCTTCAGTGTTTAATTCACCATTAATAATTGGCTGAATAAATTCATCGGTTACGCCTGCTTCATACGATTGTTGTAATGATGATGCTAAATTATTACTAGCTGTGCCAATGCCATGTACCATTGCATCGTAAGCTAGTTTAACACGTTCCCAACGTTTGTCTCTATCCATTGCATAATAACGACCAGTAATAGTAGCAATTTTTGCATGTGTTGGTGCAATATGTTGTTGCAGGTTTTGAATAAACCCTAATCCGCTTTTGGGATCACAATCTCTACCATCGGTAAAAGCATGAATAAATACCTTAGTTAAACCAGCTTTTTCAGCAGCATCCACAATAGCTTTTAAATGAGTAGTGTGTGAGTGTACACCTCCATCACTTACTAAACCAATTAAATGTAAAGCAGTATTGTTTTGTTTAGCAAAATCGATTGCTGCAATCAATTGTTCATTTTTAAAAAAAGATGCATCTCTTATTGCAACATTAATTCTTTGAAGTTCTTGATAAACCACTCTTCCTGCACCAAGGTTTAAATGCCCAACTTCACTGTTGCCCATTTGTCCATCTGGCAAACCAACAGCTTCGCCACAAGTAACCAAAATGCTATTGGGATATTTACTATATAAACTACTTACAAAAGGTACATTCGCATTCTGAATTGCATCGGCTGTTTTAGATTGGCCCAGTCCCCAGCCATCCATTATAATTAAAATTGCTTTTTTGCTCATGGCGTAAAGCTACAGTTTTTGGAAATATGGCAAATACTCGATTATCTTTAACACATTGTATCAAATATGTTTTTTTGGTATGATTTTGGCTCGAATAAAAATGTTATTTACCGAAAAATTTATTATGAAAAAGTTGCTACTTTTTTTATTTATTGGATTTACTGCACTTTCATTTGGACCGAAAGTAGATAGTGATGGAATTGTGAAGGCTTTAAAAGCTGGAAATGTTGAACAATTGGCTACTTTTTTTGATAGTTTTATTGATTTAAAACTACCCGAAAAAGAAGAAATTAAAAATGTGGGTACTAAGCAAGCTACTATTGCTTTAAAAGCATTTTTCGCCGATAATGGTATTAAGGGGTTCGATTTAACCTCTCAAAGAGAAATGGGTAATACGATGTACATGGCAGGAAAGTTGAAAAATAATGGTAAAGGTTTTAACATAACCATTATGATGAAAAAAAGTGAAGACAATCATGGCATTGTATCTATTAGAATTAATTAATTTTTTTTGAGTTTTTATAAAAAAGGGTTTCTGGAAACAGAAGCCCTTTTTACTTGTGATAAATTGAATTGAACTTACTTTGCAACATGACACAGTTTGATGAACAGTTACAACAATTGGTTATTGCAGCATTACAAGAAGATGTTGGTGATGGAGATCACAGTACTTTAAGTTGTATTCCACCCAATAAAAAAGGCAAGGCTGTTTTAAAAATTAAACAAGATGGAATTCTAGCTGGCATTGCAGTTGCAGAAAAAATATTTAAACAAGTTGAACCAAATGCCCATTTTACGGCCTTTAAAAAAGATGGCGATGCAATGGTGTATGGTGAAAAAGCATTTGAAGTAGAAGCTTCTATTCATACTATTCTTACTTGCGAAAGATTGGTGTTAAACTGTATGCAACGCATGAGTGGTATTGCAACACTTACCAATAGTTATGTGCAGTTATTGAAAGGATTTCATACCAAATTATTGGATACTCGAAAAACAACGCCCAACTTTAGATTGCTGGAAAAAGAAGCAGTAAAAATTGGTGGTGGTATTAATCATAGGTTTGGTTTATACGATATGATTATGTTAAAAGACAATCATATTGATTATGCAGGTGGGTTAGCAAATGCCATTAACAAGGCACATGAATATGTTGTTGCAAATAAACCCTATTTAAAAATTGAAGTTGAAACTAGGAGCTTGGAAGATGTACAAACCGTTTGCAGTATTGGTAAAGGAAAAGTATTTAGAATAATGCTCGATAATTTTACACCAGAACAAGTGTTTGAAGCAGTAAAAATAATTGATGGCAATTTTGAAACTGAAGCTAGTGGAGGTATTAATTATACAACCATACAAGCTTATGCTGCAACTGGTGTAGATTATGTAAGCGTTGGTGGATTAATACATCAAGCAAAAAGCTTGGATTTAAGTTTAAAGGCTGTGATTGTGTAGTTGATAAATATTTTATAGAAATGAGCAAAAAAAATAAACCCGATTCCCTAGGCTTTGTCTTCAGCACAGATCCTAATTTTAAGTTTGAGGAAGAAGAACAAACTGTAGAAACATTGGCACCTAATCAGCAAAAACTACGAGTTTGGTTAGATACCAAAAAAAGGGCAGGTAAAGTAGCTACCTTAATTACAGGATTTATTGGAACTGTTGAAGATTTAGAAGACTTAGGCAAAAAACTAAAAAACTTTTGTGGCACAGGCGGCAGTGCAAAAGATCATGAAATAATTGTTCAGGGAGATCAACGAGAAAAAATTCTGCAATGGCTATTAAAGAATGGTTATACAAATACTAAAAAGGCTGGTTAATTTAATCTTCATTGAATAATTTTTTATATAAAGTATTCTTGGAAAGTTCTATCATTTCACCAGGTTGTAAATCCTCTAAAGTAAGTTGTTCAATTCGGTATCGTATCAATCGTAAAGTGGGGTAACCAACTTGTGCAGTCATCTTTCTCACTTGTCTATTTTTTCCTTCTTGTAAAATTATTTTTATCCATGGAGCAGGAATATTTTTTCTAACTCTAATCGGTGGATTTCTTGCTGCAACAATTGGCTCATCATCAAATATAGTACTGATGGTTTTTTGTGTTGCATACATTTTACCATCAATATTTATAGTAACACCTGCATTCAATTGTTCAATAGCTGTTGTTGTAATTGCACCATCTACTTGTACCCAATATTCTCTTGCATGTTTATACTGTGGATGCAATAAACGATGGTTCAATGTTTTATCGTTTGTTAATATTAATAAGCCTTCGCTATCATAATCTAATCGCCCAACAGGATATACATCTTTAGGAACATCAAAATAATTGGCCAATGTTTTTTTATCTCCCTCACTGGTAAATTGAGAGAGTGTATTGAAAGGTTTGTATATAATAAAGTAACGAAACATGCTAAAATAAAAAGTGCCGCAGATGCGACACTTTATATATGGATGGGTTAGTAAGTACTGGGAAATAAATTTCCCATCACAATAATAAAAAGACTTTCAGCGTAAACAAAAAAAAATTGAAACAATTTTATTCACATTTTATTTTAAAACTGTGAATTCAAAAAAAAATGATCACTTATTTTTTTGTTGCAATTGTAATAAACATTCAACCCACATTTGCATTAAAAAAATACCAATATGCTGAAACATTGATGAATAAAGCGTTTTAGAGCATACTAGTATGTTTCATAAAATGATATCGTTGAATTATTTGTTGGGTAAAAATGAATAAAGCAATAACACTTACAACATAAAAAATAATTGGAGCAACTAAAAAATATTTTAGAATAAAACTTAGTAAACAAACAAAACTACTTGCAACAAGTACACTTAGTAAAATATGAACGATTGCATCGGTGAGTAATTTTTTCTTAAAAAAAATCATTACAACAAAACATGCAAGGGTTATAAGCACATTAAAAAGTATAAAGTTGTTGTTGGCAATATCTAGTTGCAAATGATCAATAGTTTTTTCAATAAAAAATTGATTCATCCCTAATAAAACAAAAGCAAACATCAAACGCCAAAAAAAATTATAACGAGGTGAGCAATCAAAATGATCGTTGGCAACAACTCTTTTAGCAGCAATAATTTTTCTGTTGTATGAAATAAGAGCATACAATTTTTTCATGCACCAATTCACCACTTTAATTTTAAAAATGGGTTGTATAAAAAATATTTTCGTTGTAAAATTTCAGCCAAAGCATCTACACCATACTTTACTTCGCCGGTGGTTAAATTAATTAACGAAATTTCATGCTTCGCTTTTTCCCAATCTATTTTATGTGCTTTTATATTTACTTCACTAAATGAAATTCTATGTTGATTTTGTAATAATCCTCCTTTTACAAATGCAGCTGTATAGGCTTTGCAAAGTGGACAATGATCATCGTAAATCAATGCCTGATTAAAGCTTTCTTTTTTCATAAATAATCATTTGCATATCCAAATTTACTACTTTGTTTTCTTTATTTTCAATAAATATTGAAAATAAAGAAAATTTAACGAGTTTGAACATTCCACCTATAACTTTGGAAAATTTTTTATATGCAATTTCCTGCTCCGATTGCTGCCACTTGGTTGGCCAATTTTTTACAAGCTACATTATTAGGTAATGAAAATGCTTTTGCAAAAGGCATTAACGAAATACATAAGGTTGAAGTGGGTGATATTTGTTTTGTAGATCATCCAAAGTACTACGATAAATGTTTAAACAGCTTAGCAAGTTTCATCATCATCAATACCGAAACAGTAGCAATACCAGAAGGCAAAACATTGTTGGTAGTTAATGAACCATTTGAAGCGTATTTAAAAATAGTAGCTCATTTCAGGCCCTATATTCCACAAACAAGTTCTATTAGTACTACAGCCTTAATTGGTGAAGGCACTATTGTAATGCCCAACGCATTTATAGGCAATCATGTAACTATAGGCAAAAACTGTGTTATTCACCCCAATGCATCCATTTTAGATTATACCCAAATTGGCGACAATGTAGTTATACAGGCAGGTACAGTAATTGGCAGTGATGCATTTTATTACAACACCAAAAAAACTAGACCCAATTGGTACAAAAGAATGGTAAGTTGTGGTTGTGTTATTATTGAAGACAATGTAGAAATTGGTGCAGGATGCACTATTGATAGAGGTGTAACAGCTAGCACCATCATAGGTTTTGGCACAAAAATGGATAATATGGTGCACATTGGTCATGATACAGTCGTTGGTAAAAACTGCTTATTTGCAGCACAAGTAGGCATTGCAGGAGCAACCATCATTGAAGATGGAGTTACACTTTGGGGTCAAGTGGGTGTAAGTAAAACATTAACCATTGGTGCCAATGCAACAGTACTTGCACAAAGTGGTGTACCATCGTCTTTAAAAGGAGGCAAAACTTATTTTGGTTATCCTGCAGAAGATGCTGCTACCAAAAGAAGGGAATTGGTTTGGATAAAACGTATTCCAGAAATATGGAAAAAAGTAATGGAGTAGATTAATACCTAATTTCAACACAAATATTACTGCCATGGAAAATTTTTTTGCTAAGTTCAAATTGCTCGAAGAAAAAGAAGATTATGTAGCAGTAATTAATCAGCTAGAAAAAGGAGTTGTATTTAGAGGTACCAATGTATGGGTACTCATATTTGCCATATTTGTTGCATCGTTGGGGTTAAATGTAAACTCAACAGCTGTTATCATTGGTGCAATGCTTATATCGCCTTTAATGGGTCCAATCATGGGTTTGGGTTTAGGTATGGGTATTAACGATGTGGCTTTACTAAAAAAAGCATTGTACAATTTTTTAGTTGCAGCAGGTGTAGCCTTAGCCACCTCTACTTTATTCTTTACATTATCGCCTATTAACGAAGCTCATTCAGAAATTTTAGCAAGAACATCGCCTAATATCTATGATGTTTTAATTGCCTTATTTGGTGGCTTAGCAGGCATGTTGGCTACTAGCAGTAAAAATAAAGGCAATGTAATACCAGGTGTTGCAATTGCAACAGCTTTAATGCCACCATTATGCACAGCAGGTTATGGCTTAGCAACTTTTCAATTTCAATTTTTTTTTGGAGCATTTTACCTATTTATCATCAACACCGTATTTATTGCATTAGCAACATTTTTTGTGGTTAAGTTTTTAAGATTTCCATTAAAAGATTTGCATAATCCAAAGTCGCAAAAACTAGCTGAAAGAATAGTTGGTTTTATTGTAATGATTACTTTATTGCCTAGTATTTATTTTGGGTACGACATGATTCAACAAAATAATTTTATACAACATGCTAATAGTTACATTGATAAAGAAACTACTTTACCCAACGATTATTTATTGAGCAAAAAAATTGATGCCAAGCAACGTAAAATAACCCTTGTGTATGGAGGTAGAGAAATTTCGGAAGCAGAAATCAAAAAACTAGAGTCTAAATTAAAAAGCTATTATTTATCTAATGCCACATTAGAAGTTAAACAAGGGTTTGCTTATTTAAATGAAAATGATGAAGATGTTATTGTATCGAAAGCCAATCAAATAGCTGCACAAAAAGATTTAATGATTAAGCAGTTACAGGTAGAAATAGATAGTATTCGTATCAACCATCAATTAAGTGTTCAAGTGTATAAAGAACTAAAGGCACAAAACAATGGCATAATATCTGCTATTGTTCAGCCAACCTTCATTTATACCGATAGTTCAGCACAAAAATCTTTTTTAGTTGCCATTGAAACTAGGTCAAAAATATCTACTAAAGAACGTTTACAATTAGAAAATTGGTTGAAGGTTAGATTGAAACAAAATAGCCTCAAACTAATTATCGAACCCTAAATGAAAACAATATTTATGGTATTAAATTCAGGTACTAGAATCACATTTTGTTTTATTACTCCGCTACTAGACTCAATTGACAATTACTTTAATTAAAGAACCCGATTTTGATAAAGTATTGGAATTGATAGATTAAAAAACCGGCAGAGAATTTTTATTTTCTCTGCCGGTTATGTATTAATGCTGTTCAGTCATTTTTGCACTGTTCTCCGCCATTTGTAATGATTCTATAAACTCTTCTATTTCACCATTGATTACTGCATCTAAATTGTAAGATGTTAATCCAATTCGGTGATCGGTTACCCTGCCTTGTGGCCAATTGTATGTTCTAATTTTTGCACTTCTATCGCCCGTGCTTACCAATGTTTTTCTTTGTTTAGCAATTTCATCTTCGTGTTTACGTACTTGTTCTTCATACAATTTTGTACGCAACATAGTCATGGCTTTTTCTCTATTACCCAACTGACTTCTTTCTGTTTGACAAACCACTACTACACCTGTAGGAATATGGGTTAAGAAAACCTTAGTTTCTACTTTGTTTACATTCTGCCCACCAGCACCACCACTTCTTGCAGTTTCCATTTTCACATCACTCTCTTTCAATTCAAAATCTATTTCTTCGGCTTCGGGCATTACTGCAACTGTTGCAGCACTTGTATGAACTCTGCCTTGTGTTTCAGTATTGGGTACACGTTGCACACGATGCACACCACTTTCAAATTTCAGCGTACCATAAACATCTTCGCCAGTTACTTCTAAAATTACCTCTTTATAGCCACCTACAGTTCCTTCACTTTCGCTTACTACGGCAGTTTTCCAGCCTTTTTTATTACAATAACGTAAGTACATGCCTAACAAATCGCCTGCAAATAAACTAGCTTCATCTCCACCGGTTCCTGCTCTAATTTCTAATATGGCGTTTCTATCGTCTTGAGGATCTTTTGGAATGAGTAATTGGGTTAATATTTTTTCTAATCGTTCTTTTTCAGCCTCAATTTCGGGCATTTCCATTTTTGCCAATTCTTTCATCTCATCATCATTGCTATTCATGGTTTCTTTGGCAAACTCATAGTTAGATAAAGCCTTTTTGTATTGTTCATAAGGTTGAACAATTTTTTCTAATGAACGATACTCCTTACTCATTGCACCAAACTCTTTTTGGTTATTAATGATTTCAGGATTGGTTAAAGCAATACCAACTTGCTCAAATCTTGCTTTTATAGCATCTAACTTATCAATCATAAACACACAATTTTTTCAAGGCTGCAAAAGTAAAGGTTTGCAGTTGAAGCTGATTGATTTTGATGTAAGCTTAAAATACTGAAGATTTTGTTCCTTATAAAGTACTCATTATTGAACATTACGCTCTCTATAAGAAATACTTCTTTCAAAAAATTTTATACCAATAATTAATGTTTAACCACTTAAAACTATTGCACAGGAGTTGCAACAGTCATTGCTTTTTGTTTGGCTATTTTTTCACGAATTTCTTTGATGCTGAAAAAGCGATACACTTCTGGAACTTTATCTCCCTCTTTTTCTAAGGTAGTAATATTATGATAAGGGCCTACAATAAATGCTTGTGTATTACTAGTTACTTTAACAGCAGTAAATGGTAAAACATAGTAATTTCTATTGGCAGCACTTACATTTTTACCTTCGGTTAATGCAATTAAAGAATCGATACTTTTTTTAATCATTTCCTGAGTAATCATTTTTGAAGTATCGGTAGGTGCACCAACTTCTGTATAATTTTGATAACTACCAATAATGGTATCGTTTTTTGCATTGAGTAGATAATAGCCATTTTCTGGAATTTCAATGTCAACCGTTTTATCTACTTCGGTTACTTTAATCACTACTTTGTCGGCTGTATTGTACAGCATTTCTGTTTCTCCGCTTCCTGCACCATTTTTTACAACAACTGTTTTAGCAGCTAAATCTACTTTAGCATCACCTTTACTTAAAACCATAATTTTTTTCTCGTTATTGCTACAAGCTGTTAATGCAACAACTGCAAAGGCAAATAAACTTACATTCAATTTCATATAAACAAGTTTTTCGATAATTAAAAAATCCTCATCAATTTTTGTTGATGAGGATCTAAAAGTAACTGTTTTTATAGAATTATTTTGCAGCAGCAAAACGTTCTGCAACTTTTGTCCAGTTTACGGTATTCCAAATAGCCGCTAAATAATCAGGGCGTTTATTTTGATACTTCAAATAATAAGCATGTTCCCAAACATCCACACCTAAAATTGGAGTACCTTTTACTTCTGCAACATCCATTAAAGGATTGTCTTGGTTGGGTGTAGAACTTACTTCTAATTTACCCTCTTTTACAATTAACCAAGCCCAACCACTACCAAAACGAGTAGCACCTGCTGTAGCAAATTTGGTTTTAAATTCATCAAAACTGCCAAATGCTGCATTGATTGCTTCAGCCAATTCGCCAGTTGGTGCACCACCTGCATTAGGAGCTAAACTTTCCCAAAAGAAAGTATGGTTCCAATGACCACCACCATTGTTACGAACTGCAGGAGAAATTGAACCAGCTGCTGCAACCAATTCTTCAATGGTTTTATTTTCATGCTCGGTACCAGCAATTGCTTTGTTTAAATTATCTACATAAGCTTGATGGTGTTTACCATGATGTATTTGCATGGTCAAAGTATCAATATGTGGTTCTAATGCTTCATGAGCATACGGCAAAGCCGGTAATGTAAATGCCATACTATAATTTTTACTTGTTTTAAAAATGAATAACAAAAGTAACCTTTGATTGGGGAAAGATGAAATATGAAAGATGATTGTTTCTGAACTCGAAAAGTGAAGGAGGTTTATTGAACAACCAATTGAGTAGAAATTTTCTTACCCAATTTTGCATTGGTTATAATAACCACATAATTACCTGTTGGAATAGCTTTTAGTGCAAATGAAATAGAGGTTTGTTTTTTAGCTAATTCAATTTTTTCAGTTTGCATTAACTGACCTTGCAGATTGCTAATTTGAACATTATAAAAACCCAATTCAGCATTTTTTAAGTTGATAGTCAAGTTACCTGATTGTTGAATTGGATTAGGATAGAAGGTAACCGAACAAACTTTTTCTTCCTGATGTAGAATATTTGTTTTTTTCTTTTTACGAGATTTTACAACTATAACCTCACCTTGAAGGTCTGTGCTTAACCTTAAAACGATTGGCTCAGATTTGTTGATTGATTTTATTGCAACCTCTTTTTGTTCCATACCAACTGAAGAAACAACTAATTCTTTCGATTTATTTGGAACATATAAATTAAAGATTCCATTTTCATCGCAAGCAGTTCCTATTGTTGTTCCTTTAATTAATACAGAAGCATAAGGAATTGGTTGTCCACTTTCGTTTACAACATTGCCAGATAAAATAATTCCTTTCATTCTTTTAAAGCTTTTATAAGAAACAGCTCCTCCTACTCTGAATACAATATTCTCATCAGCAATTTTAGAATTTTGCTGTAAACGAACTAATGTGTCTCTCGAAATAGATTTTTCAGGTAAAATATTTGTATTTACCTTTTTAATAGGCTCAATTGTAGCTTGCGTTTTTTGTTGTTGACCAAAAAGTTTAGAGCTAGGTTTTATAGAAAGTAAAAAAGCAGGTAAAGCAAATTGAAAGAAATATTTAAGCCAATGAATTTTCTTTTTAGGAATCAATATATCTCTATCTAACTGCTCAGTTGTAAATCTTCCACACACATTATCCTTTTTATTGGAAAAGAAATTGATCAACTCTGCATCGGTCATTGCAGTAAAATCTACCACCGTTTTTTCACAGCTTAAACAATGCCTGCCTTGTGCATTGGGTTGCATGGCATTCCAATTTTCATGGCAGCTTTGTGGTATTTCTATGTTTAAATATTTACCCATTATTTATTTTGACAATCATTTAAAAATAATGCTGCATGGTACATTCATATAAAACTTTACAATTTGATTACAATTGTGTACGCAGCTATAACATTCAATATTATGTCTTACTCCTAAAATACTTGCAATGAAATTGGCCATACTCATTCTTTCTCTAGCAATGACTGGAGGTAAATACTGCACTTATAGAGGCACAGATGAAAACTACAAAGTATTAGGACAAAAACCCATTTACAGTAATGATCCAAGCTTAAAACAAGTACGTTTAGATACACCGCATGCTGTAAAAAATGCTGGAAATATTTATGCTTATCAAAATTATTTATTGCAATGTGAAATAAGTGAAGGTATTCATGTGATTGACAATAGCAATCCTGCAAATGCCCGAAGAATTTCATTTATTAAAGTATTGGGTTGCAACGAAATTTCTATTAGAAACAATTTCTTATACACCAATAGTTTTAACGATATGGTTACTATAAACATTAGCAATATGGCTCAACCTGTAGAAACAGCAAGAATTGCAAAAGCTTTTTCAGTAAAAGGTTATTTACCCGAACCACCTGAAAACGGCTATTATGAATGTGTTGATTTAAGTAAAGGTGTTGTAATTGGCTGGGAGAAAGATTCGGTAAAATATAATGGTTGTTACAAATTTTAAAACTTACGTATGAAAAAAACATTGTTATTCATAGTCCTTGTATTTATTATTGGAATGATTGCTTGTGAAAAATCTGGCGAATCTTCCGCCGCTGGTAATAGTGTAGGAATCGGAGGTTCTTTAGCAAGATTTACCATTGTAAATAATTTTTTATACATAGCCGATGATAGAAAGTTGAATATATACAATATAACCAATGCTTCATCGCCACAATTAATAGGTTTTGTATATGTAGATGAATTGATAGAAACCATTTATCCTTATGGTAATAATTTGTTTTTAGGTGGTCAACAGGGCATGTACATTTATAGTTTAGCAAATCCTGAAAGACCTGTAAAACTATCGCAAGCAGTACATGTAAGAGCTTGTGACCCTGTAGTAGCTAAAGATACTTTTGCATTTGTTACTTTAAGAAGTGGTACACGTTGTGGTACTGCTACCAATGCTTTATATACCTATGGTATTGGTACTATTACAGCTCCTAAACTATTAAATACTTTAGAACTGCCTACCCCAAAAGGGTTGGGTTATAAAGACAGTACATTATTTGTTTGTTGCGAAGACAGTGGATTAGCGGTGATTAATATAAAAAATGCCAATACACCTATAGTAAAGAAATACATTAAAGGCAATTCTTTTAGCGATGTAATTTGTTTAGGAAACACATTGGTGTGCTTGGTAAAAACAGGGATTAATTTATACGATATTACAGACGTAAACAATATTACTTTAATTAACACAATAGCCAATTAAGGCAATTGTGTAGGTATTAATCTGCCACCTTCGTTTGCACCTCTATCGCCACTTTCATGGTATTCGGCATCTTGATTTACGTTCCAAACATCGTATAATTCATTGCCTGCAATAATATTTTTTGCAGCCAGCATAGCTGTCATCATACTATGATCTTGATTATTGTATTTGTGCATTCCATTTCGCCCAACCAAATACAAACCACTATAATTTTTTAATGCTGCTCTTATTTGATTGATGTGTTCTTTATACAATTGATCGTAGACAGGATAAGCTTTTACTTGCCTTACCACATAACCATCTACCACATTAGCTGCATCAATTAAGCCAATTTGTTGCATTTCTTTTTTAGCCAATTCTATTAAAGTTTCGTTGCTACTTTGCCACATGCCATCGCCTTCAAAACAAAAATATTCTAAGCCATAACAAGCCATAGAATCATCAGGCACCATAAAAGGGCTCCAACTTTTAAAATTTTGAATTCTGCCTACTTTAACACTAGGGTCATGAATGTAAATCCAGTTATCGTTAAAAGAATCTTTATCTTTTGTAATGAGTACTACTGTTAAAAAATCTCTATAACTCAATGCCAATACAGCTTTTTGAGCAACTACTGGTAAAGTTGGTTGTAAAAAAGGCAACAAATCTTTTATAGCTGCCGATGATAATACATAATCGAAATTGGTTTGTGCAGGTTGATTATGAAAACCAATAGTCCATTGATTATTTTTAAATGAAAGTCCACTTACGTCATGATGCATTAAAATTTCAACACCCATTTTCAAACATTTATCTCTACAGGTTTCCCACATCATACCAGGGCCTTTTGCAGGATAACGAAACGAATCAATCAAGGTTTTAATTACACCACTTTTGTTCTCTGAATTGGGTTTAATGAATGCATGTTTTATTGCACTACTGAGCGATAATCCTTTGATACGTTGAGCAGCCCAATCGGCTGAAATTTCTTTGCAACTAATGCCCCAAACTTTTTCGGTATAGGTTTTAAAAAAAATATTGAAGAGTCGTTTACCAAATTGATTGCTTACCCAATCTTCAAAATTGGTAGGATTTTTTACAGGATTGATTTTAGCTTGCAAATAACTAAACATACACAAGGCACTTTCTACAATACCCAATTTTTGTAATGCTTCAAATGCAGCTAATGGATAAGAGAAAAACTTTTTATTGTAATAAATACGGCTGCTTCTTGGTCGCTCTAATAAATCATCGCCTAAAATTTCGGTCCAAAAATCTTCTACTTCTTTGCTTTTACTAAAAAACCGATGTCCACCAATGTCAAAATGAAAGCCTTTATAATTTTCTGTTCTAGAAATTCCTCCTACATAATGAGCATCTTTTTCAAATACTGTAGTTGCAATACCTGCTTTGCCCAATAAATAAGCAGCAGTTAAACCAGCCGGACCAGCACCAATAATTGCAACACGTGTATTCATTTATCTTTTTCTTGGGGGCGTGAAAATATTACTAACGCATGAAATTATGAAAATGAAATTTTTTTAATTTATGAACTACCTGAATTATTTGGCAAAAAAGAATAGAAACCACAACAAAATAACTCAGTGAAACTCCTTTGCTTTGTTGCTCTGTGGTTAAATATTGCTCACAGATAACACGGATTTACACAGAATTTCTTTTACAGAGAAAAGAAATCACAACGCATCAATGGCACCTAGTTCACAAGGAAAAAACTCAGTGAAACTCCTTTGCTCTGTTGCTCTGTGGTTAAATATTGCTAATAGGTAACCCCTTACCACGGAGTTAAGGAGTACACAAAGTAGCACAGAGAAACTTTAGAAAAGAAAAACACAACAACTCAACTGCACAAAGTTGCACATCGAAACAACTCCGTGAAACTCCTTTGCTCTCTTGCTCTGTGGTTAAATATTGCTCACAGATAACACGGATTTACACAGAATTTCTTTTATAGAGAAAAGAAATCACTACGCATCAATGGCACCCAGTTCACAACAAAACATCTCAGTGAAACTCCTTTGCTCTGTCGCTTTGTGGTTAAATATTACCAAAAGCAATTATTTTCGTTTCTCTAAAATAGAATCATGCAAATACAGTGGATATGTAAATATTTCAATGATTTATTGGTAACAGAATTGTATGCTATTATTCGATTACGCAATGAAGTATTTGTGGTTGAACAAAATTGTGTTTTTCAAGATGCCGATAATAAAGATCAACAGTGTTTTCATGTAATGGGTTTTATTAACAATGAACTGGTTGCTTACACAAGACTTTTAGACAAAGGCATTGCATATAATTATGCTTCCATTGGTAGGGTTGTTACCAACCCAAACTATAGAAATAAAGGTGCTGGTAAATTATTAATGCAACAATCTATTGAGCAGTGCTACACCCTATTTGGGAAACAACCCATTAAAATTGGAGCTCAATTATATTTAAAAAAATTTTACGAAAGTTTTGGTTTTGAACAAAGCAGCGATGTGTACGATGAAGATGGAATTGACCATATTGAAATGATAAAACCATCAAATGCTTAAACGAAGAATGATTTATAGTTTGCTGTTTTTAGTAACCATTCCTATTGGTTTGGCTACTAGAAAAAAGCCTGAATGGTTTTACGAACCCATTGCAAAATATGGAGGTGATATTTTATGGACGAGTTTATTCTTCTTTTTATTCAGAATTATTTTGCCTACTAAAAAATTAGTAACTATTTTATGTTACACTTATGCTTTTGCTGTAAGTATAGAAATATCGCAACTATATCATGCCAATTGGATAGATGATATTAGAAGAACTTTTTTGGGAAAAATGATTTTAGGTTTTGGCTTTTTATGGAGTGATTTAATTTGTTATGCCATTGGTGCTTTATTGGGTTGGGTTCTTGCAACTTTAATAGAAAAGAAATCGTCTATTTAGTTACAAAAATCCCTAACTAATGAAAAAAGATATCACCGCCGCCGATGATGCAACAGAAATTGCATTTGTTGTTGTAGGAATTGTTGTATTGTCTGTTGTAGCCATTTTTGTGCATTAGTAGTAATAATAGTAGGTACACAAAAAGTACTCTCTTTAACTACTATACTTTTCATTTTTTCAAACACCTCTCTACAGACCTATTAGGCTAGTGTGCTAATTTTATTGATTAACTTTTAGCAGTTGGCTGAATTTATTACTTGTATTGATTTTTTGTTGGTTCATTTTATCTTCACCGCCTTATGACAGGTATTAAAAACGTAGAACTACTTCAAGCAATTGTACATAAAGTTGGTAACCCTACAAGAGGAGAAGCATTAAAAATATCAGCCAATACATTATCGTTAAACGATACATTGGTTCGTGATTTATTGGCTCAATATTTTTTATCTCCCTTTAACGAGCATGAACAATATCATTTTACACACATGAGTGATATTAACATGAACGAAGTATACACTTATGTAACACAACTATTTCATCAACCAAAAAGTTTTGTAGAACAAAGTGTTCTATTGGCTAATTACCTATACCATAAAAGTACTCATGCTAAAGTAAAAGAAGGCGAATTATATGTAGTACATTTTAACGATGTTCCTTTTAATAACGAAACTGTTGAAGCCATTGGTTTATTTAAAAGCGAAAGCAAAGAAACTTTTTTAAAAGTATTTCCACATGGGCAAAGTTTAGAAGTAGCTGCCGAAGATGGCATAAACATTAATAAGTTAGATAAAGGCTGCTTAATTATAAAACAACATGCTGCCGAGGGTTATATAGTTTTGGCAGTAGATAATACCAATAAACAAAATGATGCTCAATATTGGATGGATGATTTTTTACAAATAGAAAGATTGGCTAATAACTATCATCATACCAACGATATGTTGAGTATGTGCAAACTTTTTATTCATAACGAACTGAATGAAAAGTTTGAAATAAATAAGCCTGAGCAAATTGATATGTTGAATAGAAGCATGGAATATTTTAAAACCAAAGAACAATTTGAGTTAGAAGATTTTGCCAAAGAAGTTATTCATCACGATGAAGTAATTGATGCTTTTACTCAATATAAACAAGTGTATGAAAAAGCTAAACAAGTACAAATAGACGATAGTTTTGATATTCATTTAAGTGCTGTAAAAAAGCAAGAGAAAAACTTTAAATCTATTCTTAAACTCGATAAAAACTTTCATGTATATATACATGGTAGAAGAGATTTAATTGAAAGAGGAATAGATGAAATGAGTGGCAAAAAATACTATAAACTCTACTTTGATGAAGAGAGTTAGTATAGTTGAAAATAAAAGAGGCTGTATTAAAAGTATCATTGACTGTCATATCCGATAGCTATCGGATGAGTAATCAATTTCTGCTTCGCAGAAAAGCATTTTGAAAATCACATAATTGCCACGGATGTACGGAAAATCACGGATTCGTTGATATTGATTATTATATACTCCGTGCTAATCCGTACATCCGTGGCAATAAAAAAATCAGTTGTTTACAAATGGTTTTCAATGATTTACAATATCCGTCATTGTCAGCCGATAGCTATCGGCTCAATGTGACAAATTTGATTGCTTTTAAGACAGCTTTTTTATAAAAAGTTGTAACTATAATTATTGTTTTTTAGGCTCTAATAATTGAAAGAACTGATCTAGTTGAGGTAATATTACTATTCTAGTTCTACGATTGGCAGCCCTACCATTTTTGCTACTATTGTCTTCAATTGGTTTGTATTCGCCACGGCCAGCAGCAGCAATTTTTGTTGGATCTAAACCATGTTGTTTTTGCAAAATACGTACTACCGATGTAGCTCTTTTTACACTTAAATCCCAATTGTCTATTAAGCCAATATTTTTTCCAACATAAGGAATACTATCCGTGTGTCCTTCAACCATAAATTCAATATCGGGTTGATTTTTCAATACTTGAGCTACTTTACCCAAAACAGCTTTTGCATTTTCGGTTACATCAAAACTTCCACTTTTAAACAATAGTTTATCAGATATATCAATGTATACCACACCTTTATCAACCTTAATATTAATATCGCCATCGTTTAAGTTACCAATTGCTCCTTTTAAATTCATCACCAAAGCCATATTCAACGAGTCTTTATGAGCCATTTGTTGTTGCAGGGTTTGTATATAAGCATCTTTAGCACCAATATTTTCCATAGATTTTCTGATGCTTTCAGCTTGTTGACTGCTAATTACACTAATACTTTCTAATTGCTTTAAAGCTTGCGTATTATTTTGTTTCAGAAAAGCAATTTGAGCGTCTAAATCATTCACTTTTGCTGCAAGTGCATTTTTATCGGTTTCTAAACCATTAATTTGTTTCGATAAATTTTCTTTATCGGTATTACAATCATTTAAGCTTTTGGTAATAGTATTAAAACGCGTTTCTAACTGAGCATAATTGGCTTGCTCTGCTTTAAATTTTTTGCTGCTTACGCATGAAGTAAAAACAATAGCAGTAGCTGCTATAAAAACAAAATTCTTTTTCATAAGTATTTAATATTGTTTAGAGTTGGCAAATGTATAGTGTACATTTTTTTATTTTCATAAATAAAAGCAAAAAGAAAGTACATCATTTTAAAACAACTTCTTAACTACTATTATATTTGAGTGCTACTAAAGTCAATTTTTACAATATAACTCAATGGAAGAACAGCCCTTATTTAATCATGCTATTTTACAAGAGTTGATGGTTACCAAAATGCCTTTTGGTAAATATAAAGACCGGTTAATTTGCGATTTGCCTGAGTTTTATATAGAGTGGTTTGCAAGAAAGGGATTCCCAAAAGGTAAAATTGGAATATTGTTAAATACCATGTATGAAATTAATTTGAATGGCTTGAAGTATTTATTAGAACCTTTACGAAAAAAATAAGTACTTGCATAAAACAACATTACTATAATTATTGGGCAATCATTACTTTTTGAATATAAGTTTCAGCTTCAGTAATTAATTTAACCAAATACACTCCTTTTGTTAACTGATTAGTAGCAATATTGATAGTACCATTTACTGTATTAAACATATTACTAAGTACTACTTTTCCTGCAACATCGGTTAGCTGAATTTGTACTTTTTTATCTACCAAAGAATTTAGTTGTATAATAATATAATCTTTTGCAGGATTGGGATATACTGTAAACTTTACATTGTTAGGTAAGTGAATAGTAAATACTTCACTATAAGTAAAAGAGCCATCATTATTAACCTTTCTCAATCTATAATATACTCTTCTACCTCTATTGGTTTCAGCATGATCTGTGTATGTATAAGTGTTGCTGTTAGTGGCGTTTATAGTTGCTAATGCAGTAAAATTTGTTCCATTAAAACTACGTTCAACCTCGTACCTATTCAAGTTAATTTCATTGGCAATATTCCAAGTTAAAACTACTTTATTGTTCACTAATTTTCCTGCAAAAAATAAAATATCAACAGGTAAGGCAGATAATCCTGGGCAATTGCTATTCCAAATTCTGTTTACATATTGAGGACTATCAACAAACGGATTTCTATTGCCTTGAAATTGATAAGCAGCATTATTTCTGTTCCTTTCTTTTTCACTTACTGGATCTTGATTATGCCATTTCAACATTAATCTTAAATAATTAATTTTTACCGATGGATAAGTACTGTTATCAAATGCCTGTGTGGCTTCGGCATTAGACGACCAACCCGGAATATTGCTTTCGTATTGTGTAACAAAATATAAAAATGCTCTTGCAACATCTCCTTTATATTCATTAATGGGTTCAAAAACCGAACCTGTAAAACCAGCAACAGATGACGTGCCTAACTTACTTAAATTTAAACTTGTAAAAGATGCACTTGCCACTTCGCCATAAATAAAATTGGATCTTTTGCCATTTACCCAACCATCGGTTGGAAAAACATGTAAATAATCTGTTGCAGGGCCTGCTACTGAAGTATTGCCATTAAACCAACTTTGAGGTACACTATGTTCTCTATTATAACAATCAGCTTCTCCATTATAACCACCACATTGATTAGTGCCTGGTGTAAAATTATAAGGATCGATACCTGTTGGATTATCAGAATAAATATCCCAAATAACATTGGTAGAGCCACTGCCTACTTCTCTTGGTTTTATATCTGAAATGGTGTATTGAGTCCATAATGAGCCATAAGCTTGTGGATTATGACCATTGGTAATAATATTTTTTATAACCGTTTTTAAAGCAGCACAAGAATTTGTACCAACCGAATTATAGTAACCCACAGGTGGTTGTGCATTTGCATAACTCAACCCAACTATAGCAAGTAATACAAGTATATTTTTTTTCATACAAAAAATTCAGGCGATGAAGTTAATTGAAAAAATGGAATGCATTGTTTTATGCAATTATTAAAAATGAAAGGTAGACGAATTAATGTAAAATGCTTTTAACATTAAGTGTAAGTATAATGGGTGTTTTATCTCTAATAACCAAAACTTTTAATCTTGCTCCAGCATTTTGTAAGGCAGCTTTAAAAGTTTGAATGTTTTTTGTAAAGTCGTTATCAATACTAATAATTATATCGCCACTTTTAAAGCCAGCAATATCGCCTGGAGAGTCTTTTATAATATCAATCACAGTAATATCTTTATCAACCAAATACACTCCCAAACCTGTATACGAGTAGTCAAATGGTTCAATAAATTTTGTATTGGGTTTTAAGTGTATGGTTTGTTCTGGATAATTGATAATTAAGTTAAATCGGCGTAATAAATCATTACCAATAATACCGCCCATTTGTGGGTAATTGGTAACATTATAATCGTCTTGAAAAATATAAATAGGTACTTTTCTAAATTTATATGGGCCAATATTTACACTTTTAATTACCGTCATCTCCATTTCTTTTTTTCCACCTAAACCCTCGGCTTGTGTAATGTATTTTTTCTTTTTTCTTTTGAGTAAAGCACTGTCTTCAACATAATCTTGATTCAGTAAAAAACACAATCCTGCACCGGTATCAAAAATAAATTTGTTGGTTAATACTTTTTCGTCTTCAATTTGAAATTGGGGTAATGGCAAAGTGCTGAAGTTTGGTTTTAAAGTATAACCACCTCTTGGATATTTAATTGTACCGGGAGTATATACTTCAATTTCTAATCTATCGTAATCTATCTTCACAATGTATTTACGCAAAAAACTAAAGCCAATAATACCATCAATTTTAAAGCCATATACACTGGTCAAAATATCGTAATCGTTAATATGAAAACTGAAGGTGTCTGTTCGTAAATTGGGAAAATTTAAATAATGCCCATAAGTAAAACTTACTTTTCTCATGCCTGCAATACCACGAATGGTTCGTTCGGTTTGTGCAGTGGTAAATTTTAAATCGGCAACTGTGGCCGAGTCTAATGAAATACCCCCACTACCAGTATCTAAAACAAAATTGAGCGTGTCTTTAGATAGTGTATCAATGGTGGCTCTAATAATAATAATGCCGCCTGTTAATTGTATAAACGTAAAACGAGTAAGTAGTTTAGCTTGTGGAGCAACAAATTCTTCTTGTGCATGGCTAGCAAGC
The DNA here is from genome assembly GCA_943371535.1 of Asaia bogorensis. Taxonomy (GTDB): domain Bacteria; phylum Bacteroidota; class Bacteroidia; order Chitinophagales; family Chitinophagaceae; genus UBA1930. The sequence continues at coordinate 123,820 of CALRVE020000004.1, forward strand.
ATTTGAGTTAGCAATAAAAAGAATACAATTATTTTTTTCATGTACAAGCAAATTGAAGAATAGCAATAAAGTTAGCTATCTATCACTGAAAGACAATAATTCTTGAATTTATTGATTACTGTTATTTCAATGGTTAAAACAATGTCTCAATGGTAATTGTTCGTTTTAAAGTAATAGTGAAAGTGAACCCAACTTTACATCCTTAACTTTGTTGTTCTTTAAAAGATATTAGATATGCAGTTAGCCGATTTGTATAGCAAAGCACTAAAGTTTGAATTTTTAAGTATAGAAGAAGGTATGTTTTTATTTGAACATGCTCCATTAGCAGAATTAATGTTTGTTGCCAATGAAATGAAAAAGCATCATGTACCACATGGAAAAGTAACTTGGCAAATTGATAGAAATGTAAATACCACCAATGTTTGTATTGCCAATTGTAAGTTTTGTAATTTTTATAGAATACCTGGACATGCAGAAGCATACATAACTGATATGCCTACTTACAGAAAGAAAATTGAAGAAACCATTCAGTATGGTGGTGATCAATTGTTATTACAAGGTGGGCATCATCCAGCATTAGGATTAGATTTTTATACTAAAACATTTAGAGAGATTAAGCAAGAATATCCAACCATTAAATTACATGCACTTGGACCCCCAGAAATTGCACATATAACTAAACTAGAGAAAAGTACACATCATGAAGTGTTGAAAGCTTTAAAAGAAGCAGGTTTAGATAGTTTGCCTGGTGCTGGTGCCGAAATTTTAATTGATAGAGTTCGCCGTTTAATTAGTAAAGGAAAATGTGGAGCAGATGAATGGTTGGCTGTAATGCATGAAGCCCATAAACTAGATATTACTACTAGTGCAACCATGATGTTTGGTCATGTAGAAACATTGGAAGAACGTTTTATACACTTAGTAAAAATTCGTGAAGTACAAGCCATGAAGCCCGAACATGCAAAAGGATTTTTAGCTTTTATACCATGGACTTTTCAAGATGTAGATACTTTATTGGCAAGAATTAGAGGTGTGCAAAATTTAACCACTGCCGAAGAATACATTCGTATGATTGCCATTAGCCGAATTATGTTACCCAATGTAAAAAATATTCAAGCAAGTTGGTTAACAGTAGGTAAACAAACAGCACAAATTTGTTTAAATGCTGGTGCTAATGATTTTGGAAGTATTATGATTGAAGAAAATGTAGTAAGTGCAGCAGGTGCACCACATAGATTTACTTATAAAACCATTCAAGATGCTATTAAAGAAGCAGGTTTTGAACCTCAATTGCGTAATCAACAATATGAGTGGAGAGCAATTCCTGAAACTATTGAAGAGCAAGTGGTGAATTATTAAAACATCATTAATCCTTATACAAAAATTGCCCAACCTAATAAGTTGGGCAATTTTTTATCCTTAATTAAATAGAAGAAAGAATTTTAAAAAACTGTAATAATTTTATAAGTAGCGTATCTGCCTTGTTTTTGTTAGTTTATAAACAATTATTGCCTATAATAAAATTTAGAGCCAATTTTAAAATACGTTTTTGCATCGTTCATTGCCAAACCTATTACACCTCCTTTAACCCAAGTTGTACCGGTATAAGTCCAATTATAAGCTTCATAATATCCGCCTCTAACCATTTCAACTTCACTCAAGCATCTTCCTCCAACTGCTGAACTTGGAAAAACATTACCAGCCTGATTTAAATAGCCATTTCCATAAACTGTACTACTTGTACCAGTTATTCTAAAAGCAACTCCACTTCCAGATTCTTTCCAAATACCATTTATATCTTCATCTTTAAATGAGTTGGTTGAGTTTGCTGAATCTTCAGCATCTTTTGAACAGCCAATGAATAGGATAGCAATCATTGACAAAAGGAATAATTTTTTCATTTTTAAAAGTTTAGATTGGTATAATGATTTTGAATAAAATAACAATACGAAAGTGATTCAGATTGTTATCTAAAACAATACCTATTAAGGAGTATTTTTAATATGCCATTATTAAGGTAACTACATTAATATCACCAATTTGTATATGATTACTCATTTTGTGAATTAGGATAAAAAAATTCAACAACTTTATGGAAGTAAAAAATAAAAAAAGTTGATACCTAAAATCAAAAATTGAATAAAGCAATTCATTCAAATCAGTATAAACTGAGTGTTATTGAATAAATAAAAAATCTATAGTTATTAAACAAACTCTTCTCCATTTTATTCGTTATAAATCGTGAAATTTGACTACTCGATTTATTTGAATGATTGATAAAGCATTGAATACATGAAAATTTATTTAGCTCAACAGAATTATCATATTGGCAACTTTGAACACAATACAGCAAAAATTATTACTGCCATTGAAACCGCTAAAGCTCATGGAGGCGATTTAATTGTATTTAGCGAAATGAGTGTATGTGGTTATCCTGCAAGAGATTTTGTTGAGTTCAGCGATTTTATAAATAAATGTTATTCAGCTATTGATACCATTAAACAACATGCAACCAATATTGGGGTGTTAATTGGTTCGCCAGCTCGTAACCCAATTGCACAAGGCAAAGATTTATTTAACGCTGCATTCTTTTTATACGAAGGTGAAGTAAAAGCTGAAATTCATAAAACCCTATTGCCTACTTATGATGTGTTTGATGAATATAGATATTTTGAACCTGCATATAGTTGGCAAACAGTTGAATTTAAAGGAAAAAAATTAGCTATTACCATTTGTGAAGATATTTGGAACTTGGGCGATAATCCCTTGTACCGAATTTGTCCCATGGATGAATTAATGAAACAACAGCCCGATGTAATGCTGAACTTAAGTGCAAGTCCTTTTGATTACACTCACGATGAAGATAGAAAAGCCACCATTAAAGCCAATGTTTTAAAATACAAATTGCCTTTATTTTATTGCAATGCCGTTGGCAGCCAAACTGAAATTGTATTTGATGGTGGCAGTTATATTTTTGATAAAGATGCCAACTTAGTAAAAGCATTACCCCTATTTGAAGAAGCTGTTGAAGGAGTAGTATTGAATGATGACGGAACTGTACAATCAACAATTATTGAACCTGCAAGTCGAGTGCCAGATAAAGAATTGAATCCAATAGCATTAGACGAACACTTAAACATTCAACAAGTACATGCAGCTTTAATTTTAGGCATTAAAGACTATTTTGCTAAAATGGGTTTTACCAAAGCAATTATTGGAAGCAGTGGCGGTATTGATAGTGCAGTTGTTTTAGCATTGGCCTGTGAAGCATTGGGTGCCGAAAATGTGAGAGCCATTTTAATGCCATCACCATATAGTACAGAACATAGTGTAAACGATGCTGTAGAGTTGAGCAAGAATTTAAACAACCCTTATGATATTGTTAGCATAAACGATGTGTACGAAACTTTTTTAACCACACTTCAACCCATATTTAAAGATTTACCTTTTAGTTTGGCAGAAGAAAATATTCAAAGCCGCAGCCGTGGTAATTTGTTGATGGCCATTGCCAATAAATTTGGCTATATTTTATTAAACACTAGTAATAAAAGTGAATTGGCTACAGGCTATGGCACTTTATATGGCGATATGGCTGGAGGTTTAGGTGTATTGGGCGATTGTTACAAACTACAAGTATATGCGTTAGCCAATTATATCAATAGAGCAAAAGAAATTATTCCGCAACATATTATTAGCAAACCACCAAGTGCTGAGTTACGTCCTGGGCAGAAAGACAGTGATAGTTTACCTGATTATTCAATTCTTGATAAAATACTGTATCAATACATTGAACGCAGACAAGGGCCTGCAGAAATTAAAGCACAAGGCTTTGATGCTGCATTGGTAGATAGAACGTTGAAGATGGTAAATAACAACGAGTATAAACGTAATCAGTTTTGCCCTATTATTCGTATTAGTCCAAAAGCATTTGGTGTTGGCAGAAGAGTACCTATTGTAGCGAAATATTTGAATTAATTTTAAACACAAAGCAAAAAAGCAAAGAATAAGAATTTACCACAAAGTTTTAGAGAAAAGGAGTTACACTCAGAAATAAAAATCTTCGTGAACTTTGTATCCTTAGTTTCTTTGTGTGAAAATTTAATACTATCGCATGAAAAAATGGTTTAAAAGAATTGGTTTAACCTTCGTAATAGTGTTTGTATTGCTCAATATCATTAGTGCATTTCATGCTTATAAGTTTACGCATTTTTACGATGATGCTTCACCTGTAAAAAAGCCAGAACAAATGAGTGCTAGCGAAAAAGCTAAAGCTATGTTTTTTGGGGTGAACTATCCAAAAAGTAAAGTGGTAGATTCTTTATTGATTCCTCATTCAACTATAAAAATTACAACTAGCGATTCTTTACAATTAGAAGCTTGGTATTTACAGCAACTCAAGTTTGAAGGAGATGTAAATATGCATAAAGGAACTGTATTAATGTTTCATGGACATGGTAGCAACAAAGGTGCTATTATTAGAGAAGCAGAAGAGTTTTATTCTTTAGGTTACGATGTACTCACCACCGATTTTAGAGCTCACGGAAATAGTGCTGGAAATGTTTGTACTATTGGATTTAACGAAAGTAAAGATGTAAAAGCAGTGTACGATTATATTAAAACCAAAGGCGAAAAAAATATTATTTTGTGGGGCATTTCCTTGGGAGCTTCTACCATTACAAAAACTATTTATGATTATAATATTCAACCCAATAAAATTATTTTAGAAATGCCTTTTGGTTCTTTAACCGATGCAGTAAAAGGCAGAGTTAGAACAATGGGTTTGCCTGAACAGCCTATTGCAACATTATTGAGTTTTTGGGGAGGAACTCAACAAGGTTTTTGGGCTTTTAGTCATAACCCAAGCAACTATGTACAAAAAGTTAATTGTCCAACTTTATTACAATGGGGTGTACTTGACGCAAGGGTTACTGCAACTGAAACAGAAGAATTGTTTAATAATTTAGCTACTTCCAACAAACAATGGATTAAGTACGAAAACTGTGGTCATGTAAGTTTATGTAAAAATGAAAACAACAAATGGAAAGGTGCTGTTACAAGCTTTTTAGCACCTTAATGGTTCATGTTTTACCACAGGGCAATGAAGCAAAATACAATAGAGTTTGTTTATACAACTGCATTGCTTTCGTTGCCTTTCATTGCTCCGTTGTGTGAAGTTTTTAACACAGAGTAAAGAAGTAAGGAAGAATAGTTTACAACTGAGATTGTTTAAACAATTTCGTTACTAGCGTAACATTTCGTTGCTTCGTTGCGTGAAGTTTTTAACACAGAGCAAAGAAGCAAGGAAGAATAGTTTACAACTGAGATTGTTTAAACAATTTCGTTGCTAGCGTTGCATTTCGTTGCTCCGTTGCGTGAAATAGCCTACAAACTATTAATCAACGCCTCAACTTTTCCTTTAATAAAATCTCTTACTTCATTAAACTCTTTTGGCTCCATGTGTTTTGGATCGGGTATTTGCCAATCTATAAATTGCTTGGCTGGCATCCACGGACAAGCATCGCCACAACCCATCGTTACCACAGCATCAAAAGGTGCAAAGGCTTTTACTTCTTCTAAACTTTTACTATCGTGTGTACTTAAGTCGTAACCCAACTCTTTCATGGCTGCAATTGCTTTAGGATTTACAATGCCACTTGGTTTACTTCCTGCACTAAAGGCTTCTACAGTTGAGCCACCAATTATGGTAGCAAAAGCTTGACTCATTTGAGAACGATTGCTGTTTTCTACACAAACAAAAAGTAATTTCTTTTTCATTTTAATCAATTTTATTTATTGGTTCTATATTTTTTCTTTACTAAAGAAAATGCATACAACATTTCGGTGGCAATTTGTTTACAACGTTCTGTATAAACCGCAGTTTCATTGAGTGTATCATCTGCTTCTTTTGGGTCTCTATAAGCTATAGGTAAACGTAAACTAGCACCATATACAATTGGACAATTTTTATCGGCATCTGAACAAGTTAGTACTGCACAAAAATTGTTTTTTGGATTAACAGAATCTGAATATTTTTTTGAAAATGCAGTTATTGATGGCATTGCTTCGCCAAACTTTACTAAATAATTTGGATTGCTACCTTCGGTAATTTTGGATATTTGAAAACCACTGTTTACAAGCACTTTAACAGTTCTAGGATTAAATGCAGTACATTCTGTACCGCCAGAAAATGAGTAAACACCATTAATACCATAATAATTTGCTGCAGCTAATGCCCACAGTTGGCTCATATGGCTTCTGCGACTATTGTGTGTACAAATGAAAATTAAACTAACTTGTTTTTCTCTTTGCAAGTGTTGATTTATATAAGTTGCCAATTTTTTTAATTGTGCTTTTCGCTCTTCATCAATACTTATAAAGTTAGTTTCTGCTTGTTGCAGATATGCTGAAATTGCAGGAAAAAGTGTAGCCCTATTTATAGTGTTTACATTAGAGAAAGAGGTTAAACAAAGAACTGCAATTATCAAGATTACATTTTTCATGATTGATTTATTTTACAATTGTAATAGTTGAATTAGTTATTTAAAAATGAACACTTAAAGGGGCGGTTGTTTAAAATATTTCTTCCTAAACCAAAAAGCCAAATTCACTAAAGCAATTAACGCTGGCACTTCAACCAAAGGACCAATAACACCTGCAAATGCTTGTCCACTATTAATACCAAACACACCAATTGCAACAGCAATAGCCAATTCAAAATTGTTTCCTGTTGCAGTAAATGCAATTGAAGTTGAACGTGAATAATCGGCTCCAAAATATTTACCTAAAAAGAAACTGATAACAAACATCAGTACAAAATAGATCACTAAAGGAATGGCAATACGAACTACATCAAGTGGAATTTGAACAATCAATTCGCCTTTTAAACTAAACATCACCAAGATGGTAAAAAGCAATGCTATTAAGGTAATAGGAGAAATAAAAGGAACATATTTTGTTTGAAACCATTCTTCACCTTTTAATTGTATCAAAGCATATCTACTGATAATTCCAGCTAAAAAAGGAATGCCTAAATAAATGCCTACAGTTGTTGTAATTTCAGCAATGGTAATGTTTACAGCCAATCCTTTCAACCCAAACATGGGTGGCAAAACCGTGATAAAAATATAGGCATACACACTAAAAAATAAAACTTGAAAAATACTGTTCAATGCAATTAACCCTGCTGCATATTCTCTGTTACCTTCTGCCAATTCATTCCATACAACAACCATCGCAATGCAACGGGCTAAGCCAATTAAAATCAAACCTATCATGTATTCTGGATAATCGGCTAAAAAAGTAATGGCTAAAAAAAACATGAGTATAGGACCAATAATCCAGTTTAAAATAAGTGAAGTAGATAGTACTTTAATATTGGTAAATACCTCCCCCATTTTTTCATATTTCACTTTAGCCAATGGTGGATACATCATTAAGATTAATCCTACTGCTAAAGGAATATTAGTTGTGCCACTAGAAAATGAATTGATAAATGTAGATGAGGAAGGAAATGCATAACCAACACCAACACCTATAGCCATGGCTAAAAAAATCCATAAGGTTAAATATCTATCTAAGAAACCCAGCTTTTTTCTTTCGGCAGCTGGAAAACAATTTTCAGCACTCATATAAAAAGTATTGATTTTAAGTTTAACAACAACCACCGCCTGGTGTACAAACAGTTGCTACCAAAGGCTTTTCGGCATAAACAGTTATACTAAAAATACCTGTGCTACCATTTTTAAAACTAGTAATTTGTTCTGCTGTTAAGTAGTTTACCAAAATATCATCGGGTATAGTAATTACTTTCTCTTTTTGAATGGTAACATTGGTAAAACCATTACAATGTATCAATTCTAAATACACATCTTTTTGTATAGCACCACTAATGCAACCTGCATACATTTCAGCATCATCCTTTAAAGCTTCAGGTAAATTACCTACCAATACAACATCAGAAATACTGAAATGACCCCCCGGTTTTAATACCCTGAAAATTTCTTTGATCACTGCATTTTTGTTGGGTACTAAATTCAATACACAGTTACTTACTACAACATCTGCAACGTTAGAGGTAACAGGCATTTGCTCAATATCGCCTTGCCTAAATTCTACATTATGTACGCCTCTAACTTCTGCATTGTTTCTTGCTTTTTCAATCATAGCTGGTGTAAAATCAATACCAATTACTTTACCCGTTTCACCAGTTTCTGCTCTTGCAATAAATGCATCATTGCCAGCCCCACTGCCTAAATCTATTACAACATCACCTTTTTTAATTTTGGCAAATTGAGTAGGTAATCCACAGCCCAAGCCTAAATCGGCATCGGCATTATAACCTTCTAATGTGGTGTAATCATCACTCATAATATTGTACACTTCTGTACTACAACCTCCTGCACCACAACAAGATGATTGATTGGTGGCTTTATCTTGTAAAGCAATTTCACTGTATTTCTGTTTCACAATTTCTTTTAACTCAATATCGGTTTGCATAAAATTTATTTTAAGTATTAAGAATAATTTAGCAACAAGATTTTTTTTGTTGCTCTTTTAATTTGCTGAATAAACTGTTGAAAGCATCATTATATTTTTCAAAAGCTTTCCAATTAATACAATAACAACTTTTGGGTCCGTCTACAGTGCCTTTAATTAAATCGGCTTCTTTCAAAGCTTTTAAATGTTGACTCACCGTACTTTGTGCCAATGGCAATATTTCTACTATTTCGCCACAAATACATTCATTTTTTTGAGCCAATACTTTTAATATAGCAATTCTTGCAGGATGGCTCATAGCTTTGGCAAATGCTGCCAAATCTTGTTCCTTTTTTCCAAATTCTTCGGTCTTGTGTATTGCCATAAATATTCATCGTTTAAATACGATAAACAAAGCTAAGGGGAAAAGTTTATTCATCGTGCAAATACGATAAATTATTTTTTGGGATAGCATAACTGTATTCAATACTTACTTGCCAATTTAAATTTTGTATTTGAAAACATTTTATCTTCATGGCATGAGAAAAATTGCCTGCATAGCTCTATTTACCTGCGTATGTATTGTATCTACAGCTCAAGAAAAATATCGTTACTTACGCACCACAGGAAAATTGCCAATGATGGCTTATGGACTTGGTGCAGACAGATTAGGTGGTGCAAAAATGAACTATATAGATACCAATATTTTGGTGAAAGTGGTAGACTCTATTAAAGAAAACTACATCATTCAACTTTCAAAAAATAAAACTGCTTATTTAGAAAAATCCTATACCAAATATGATTCTACTATTCAACTTAAACCATTTTACTTAACCAACTCTTGGAGCGTAAAAGGCTATTCTGATAGTTTTGATGTTGTAAGCATTGGCATGGATGAAAGGTTGCCTTATAAAATTTGGATGGAAACCAATCCTACTAAAATCATGGTAGAGTTGTATGGTGTACAAAGCAATACCAATTGGATTACACAACTTCAAACTGTGAAAGAAGTAAAAAATGTTTACTTCAACCAAATAGAAGATGATATTGTTCAAGTTACTATAGAACTAAAGCATCAACAACATTGGGGTTTTACAGCTAGTTATAAAAACAAAACTTTTACTGTTAAGGTTCAACATCCACCAACCGATTTCGCTATTCAAAATATGGTAATTGCAATAGATGCTGGTCATGGTGGTTCTAACACAGGTGCAACAGGTATTACAACAAAAATTAAAGAAAAAGAATACACGTTACTTTTTGCAAAAGCATTGGAAAAACTGTTGACTAAAAAAGGAGCCAAGGTAATTATGACCAGAAGTATCGATACGGCAATTGATAATAAAGACAGGGTTCTTTTTTTACAAGAACAACAACCTCGTTTATTCATTAGTATTCATTTAAATTCTTCTAGTAAAACTGAAGTGCAAGGCGTTAGTACGTATTATAAGCATGTTGGGTTTAGGCCATTATCAGTAAGTATTTTAAAGAAAATGTTAGAGTTAGATTTAAACGAATTTGGCAATGTGGGTAGCTTTAATTTTATTCCAAATGCCATTACCGATTTTCCCAATTGTCTTGTTGAAGTAGCTTTTTTAAGCAATGTTGAAGATGAACAGAAAATACTTGATCCTAAATTTCATAAAAAAATAGCCGAAAAAATTTATGCCGGAATCAAAGATTTTCTAAAAACCCATCAACAATAAATCAAAAAATATTTCAACTAACAAAAACTTTCTTTTTCCCTAACGTTTGTTAGTGTATTTTTGCAAACATGGGACGAATAAAAACTTCAGACAATGCCAGCCGTAAAGATGTAATTGTTCAAAAGGCTGCTATTCTTTTTAAAGAAAAAGGTTTTAAAGCTGCCAGCATGAGAGAATTGGCAGAAGTAGTTGGTGTAGAAGCTGCAAGCTTATACAACCACATCAAAAGCAAAAACGAGTTGTTACACGAAATTTGTTTTAGTGTAGCCAACCGATACAATCAAAAGTTAGAAGAATTAGAAACCAAGGAAACTACTTCCTTAGAAAAGGTAGAAATATTACTTCGTTTTCATATTGAAGGAATGGTAGATCATTTTGAAGAGGTATTTGTAAGCGATAGAGAATGGAAATACTTATCAGAACCATACTTATCCAATTTTCAGAATCAACGTCGTACTTACCGTAAACGTTTTGCAGCAATTATAGAAGAAGGTATTAAGAAAAAAGAAATCAAAAAAATTGATGCCACTACTGCTGTTCTCATTATGTTACATGCCATCAGCGGTATTGAAAGTTGGCATAGAAGTAAACAAAAAATTAGTGGCGAAGAATTAGAAGAGAATATGATTGCCATTTTAGTTGGTGGTTTAAAAAAATAACAACTAATTTTTTACTGATTCACCTTGTTTTTTGAGTTGACTATAAACGATTGCATTGCACCATGTCATTACATTTTCATACATTAACTATACAAGATATAACACAAGAAACCAAAGATTGTGTTTCAATTGCTTTTCATATTCCAGAACATTTAAAAGCAGATTTTTCTTTTACACAAGGGCAAAATATTACTTTAAAAACCATGATAAATGGTACTGAAGTAAGACGCTCTTATTCACTTTGTTCATCGCCATTAAGTAACCAATTTAGAGTAGCCATAAAAAGGGTTGACGGAGGTTTGTTTTCAACTTTTGCCAATGAACATTTAAAAGTGGGTGATACTCTAGAAGTAATGTCTCCTGCAGGAAAATTTCACACAGAATTAAATGCATCGAATAAAAAAAATTATGTTGCTTTTGCAGCAGGCAGTGGCATAACGCCCATTTTATCAATTATTGAAACAACACTAATTGTTGAGCCGAAAAGTAATTTTGTTTTAGTATATGGAAACAAAAATCATAATTCTATAATTTTTAAAGAAGCGTTAGAAGCATTGAAAAATAAATTTTTACAACGCTTTCAATTAATACATATTTTAAGTCGTGAAAGAACAGATGCAGATGTTAATTTTGGTAGAATAGATTCAAACAAACTACAACAACTCAGTTCTTTAATCAACTATAAAACCATAGATGAATTTTTTATTTGTGGACCAGAAGAAATGATTTTTTGTGTGAAAGAATTTTTGACTGCACAATCAATTGAGCAAAAGAAAATTCATTTTGAGTTGTTTGCTGCTTCTACTCCTAAAACAAAAATTGTAACAAATACAACAACAGATACTACTGCAAAAAGCAATATTTCTGTAACAGTAGATGGTAGAAGTTTCGACTTTGATTTACCATTTAATGGAACCAATATTTTAGATGCAGCATTACAGCAAGGAGCCGATTTGCCTTATGCTTGTAAAGGAGGCGTTTGTTGTACTTGTAAAGCAAAATTGCTAGAAGGCCAAGTACAAATGGATGTTCATTGGGGTTTAGAACACGAAGAAATTGAACAGGGTTTTATACTTACTTGTCAAAGTCATCCAATTACAGAAAAAGTGGTGGTAGATTTTGATGTGAAATAAATTGAATATTCCTTTCATTAATATTTTTCAAATTATAGTTTATGCAAAAACTACACAACTACATTTTGGGTAAACAAATTACCGGAGATGGAGATGGTCAATTATTATACAATGCAGTAACTGGTAAAGCAATTGCTACTGCTAGTACTAAAGGAATAGATTTTGAAGAAGTACTAAATTATGCAAGAAAAAGTGGTGGTGCATTACGCAAAATGACTTTTCATGAACGTGGTTTAATGCTTAGGGCATTGGCTTTACATTTGCGTGAACACTTAGATAAATTTTATGCCATCAGCTATCAAACAGGTGCAACAAAAGCAGATAGTTGGGTAGATATTGAAGGTGGAATTGGTAATTTATTTGCCAATGCATCGCTTCGTAGAAAATTACCTAATACTTCTTTTTGTTTAGATGGTGAACATCATCCTTTAGGAAAGATGAATACTTTTATGGGCCATCATTTATTGGTACCCAAAGAAGGAGTGGCTATTCATATCAATGCATTTAATTTTCCTGTATGGGGAATGTTAGAAAAAATTGCTGTGAATTTATTGGCAGGCATGCCTGCTGTTGTTAAACCTGCAACAGTTACTTGTTTTTTAACAGAAGCAGTTGTTGCAGAAATTATTGTTTCTAAAATATTACCTGAAGGTGCATTACAATTGGTTTGTGGCAGTGCAGGCAACATGTTAGATTTTGTAAACAGTCAAGATGTGATCACATTTACAGGAAGTGCTACAACAGGTTTAATGCTAAAATCTCAAAAAAGAATTCTCGAAGAAAATGTGCCATTTACCATGGAAGCCGATTCGTTGAATTGTATTGTATTGGGAGATGACGTAACTCCGAATACACCTGAATGGGATATTTTTATTAAAGAAGTGAGAAAAGAAATGACTACTAAATGTGGTCAAAAATGTACAGCTATTCGAAGAATATTTGTTCCTGAAAATAAATTGGAAAATGTACAAATTGCTTTGTGCAAAGCTTTGTCGCAAACCACTATTGGTAATCCATTGAATGAAAAGGTGAGAATGGGTAGTTTGGCTGGATTGTCTCAAAGAAAAGAAGTAAAAGCTCAGGTGCAAAAATTATTGGCTTCTTCGCAAATTATTTATGGCAGTTTAGATAGTGTTGAAGTGATTGATGGCGATGCTATCGATGGTGCATTTATAAGTCCAATATTATTATTAAATGAAAACCCACTTACGTCAACCGATGTGCATGAAGTAGAAGCTTTTGGACCAGTAAGTACTTTAATGCCTTATAAAAATTTAGATGAGGCAATTGAGCTTTCTAAAATGGGTAAAGGCTCATTGGTGAGTTCTATTGTAACTGCATCAACAAAAAATGCACAAGATTATGTATTGGGTGCAGGTGCTTATCATGGCAGAATCTTAGTATTAAATAATGATTGTGCTAAAGAAAGTACAGGTCATGGAAGTCCGTTGCCATTATTGGTGCATGGAGGTCCTGGACGTGCAGGTGGTGGAGAAGAAATGGGTGGATTACGTGGCATTAAACATTATATGCAAAGATTGGCTGTACAAGGAAGTCCTAATATGATTACAGCCATTAGTCAAGTTTATCAACCAGGTGCAAAAGGTAATCATGATGGCATTCATCCATTCACTAAATATTTTGAGGAATTAAAAATTGGTGATCAACTCATTACTGAAAAAAGAGTTATTACTTCTGAAGATATCAATCGATTTGCCGATTTAAGTGGCGATCATTTCTATGCTCATAAAACCGATACAGATTTTGCAGGAACCATGTTTGAACAACAAGTAGCCCATGGTTATTTTATTATGAGTGTAGCAGCAGGATTGTTTGTAGATGGTTATAAGAAAAATCCAGTATTACTTAACTACGGAATTGATGAATTGAGATTTACAAAACCTGTTTATCCAGGCTCAGAAATTCATATTCGTTTTACCTGCAAAGAAAAAATTATTCAAGAACAAAAAGAACCAACCGATATTCCAAAAGGCATTGTAAAATGGTTGGTTGAAATGATTGATGAAACAAATGAGTTAACTGGTATTGCAACAATATTAACGATGGTGGAGAGGAGGAATAACTAAAGCAAAAGAGAAACTAAGATATAGAAGGTGTGAAAAAGAGTGAAAGAAAATGAATTTGATAGTTTTGTGGGTAAACAGATAGTATTAAATTCAACTATGTAAATTAATACACTCACTGGAATCATAATTGAATCAGCTATAAAAGTACATAACACCATTGGACCAGGTTGTTACGAAAAAGTGTATGAGGAATGTATGGTGTATGAATTGTATAGAAAAAACGTAGAAGTACACAGGCAATTGATTTTGCGAATTACTTATGAAGAAATACGAATAGAAAACGCCTACAAATTAGATTTACTGATTGACGAAAGAGTAATTGTAGAAATTAAATGTGTGTACGATATGCATCCTGTTCATTTTAAACAACTGAATACATATTTGAAATTGCTAAATTAAAACACGGTATACTTTTAAACTTTAAAACCAATTTAATGAAAGAAGGAATTCATAGAGTATTTAACAATAAAGGAATGGAATAGTCTCAACTTCTCTTCCCTCTTTATCTCTTTTACTCCTTACTAACTCTTTCAATCTCTTACCCAAAATATTTCACTATGACACAACAAACAAACGAAGGCCATGTAAACACCACTCATGAACATGGCATTACAATAATAGAATTCCAACACCCACAAAGCAATTCATTGCCTGGAAAAATCTTGAATGAGTTGGCAACCGCTATTCATTCAGAAGGATTGAACTCTGCAACTAAAGTTATTATTCTAAAAAGTGCAGGCGATAAAGTTTTTTGCAGTGGTGCAAGTTTCGATGAATTGGCATCAATACAAAATGAAGAACAAGGCTTAAAATTTTTCAGCGGCTTTGCCAATGTAATTAATGCCATGCGTAAAACTCCACAAATAATCATTGCAAGAATACAAGGTAAATGTGTGGGTGGTGGCGTTGGACTTGCAGCAGCTGCCGATTATGCTATTGCTTGTGAAGGGGCTGAAATTAAATTAAGTGAATTAGCTGTTGGCATTGGTCCTTTTGTAGTTGGGCCTGCAGTTGAAAGAAAATTAGGCCTTAGTGCTTTTACTCAATTGTCTATCGATGCAACAAAATGGAGACCAGCCGACTGGGCAAGAAAAAAAGGCTTATTTGCTGAACTGCACAGTGATGTTGCAGGAATGGATGATAGTATTGCTCGATTATCGAATACGCTTGCAAAAAGTAGCCCCGAAGCCATGAAAGAATTGAAGAAAGTTTTCTGGAAAGGCACTGAACATTGGGATGAATTACTTAAAGAAAGAGCAGCCATCAGCGGTAAATTAATTTTAAGCGATTATAGCAAAAACTTCATTGCTAAGTTTAAAGAAAAGCAAAAATCTGCTGAATAATTTACCACAGAGGAAATGAGTTTAGGAGTTACACGGAGAAAAAATAGTCAATAATTATCTTCTCTGTGAATCTTCGTGTTCTCCTAAACTCTGTGGTAAAATGAAATTGCCGTTAGGCAATAGCATTCTTTAAAATTCATTATCCAAAGCTATTATCTTCGCTTTCTTATGTTATTCAAAGAAGTTATTGGTCAGCATTCGGTTAAACAGCACCTCACCGAAATGGTAGAGCAAAACCGCTTATCACATGCATTACTTTTTTTAGGAAAAGAAGGTAGTGGTGCATTGCCATTGGCTTTGGCATTTGCACAATTTGTAGTTTGTCAGCCTGCTGAAGCTCCTATGGTAGAAGATTTATTTGGAGGAATGAGTGCATTAACTAGCGGACCAAAATTTATTCATCCCGATCATTTAGAAGAAGTTGAATCTTACCAAAAAGCCAATCAATTAGTACACCCCGATTTACATTTTTCCTTTCCCGTAATTACCAAAAAAGCTGGAGAAAAACCTACTAGCTCAGATTATATAACAGAATGGAGAGAGTTTGTAAAGCAATTTCCATATGGCAACGTGTACGATTGGTTGCAAATGATTGGTGCCGAAAATAAACAAGGTAATATTACTGCTGAAGAATGTAACGACATTATGCGTAAACTCAGCCTAAAGAGTTTTGAAGCGGGTCATAAAATTTTATTATTATGGATGCCCGAATATTTAGGTAAAGAAGGCAATAAATTATTGAAGCTTATAGAAGAGCCGCCACCCAACACCTTGTTTATTTTGGTAGCCGAAAATGAAGAACAAATTTTACCTACCATTTTAAGTAGATGCCAATTGGTAAAAATACCTTTTTTAGAAAATAGTGAAGTAGAAGAGGCTTTAATTAGCCGTGCAAATGTTAATCCATCAACTGCAAGACAAATTGCTGCTATTACAGAAGGTAACTATAGAGAAGCATTGCACTTACTACAACATACTGGCGAAGATTGGCAATCACTTTTAGGCGATTGGTTGAAATTTATTATTCGTAGAATGTTGCAAGATCAAGTAAAATGGACTGATGAAATCAGTAAATTAGGTCGTGAAAAACAAAAGCAATTTCTTCGTTACTTCAACCACATGTTAGAGCAAGCCATAAGAATAAAAGTACTGGGAATTGATAATGTTGCTTTGCCCGATCATGAAAAAGACTTTGCTCAACGCCTCAATAAAATTGCCAACGTTAGTCAAATGCAAGTAATGATTGAAGAATTAGATAAAGCAGCATATTATATTGAACGTAACGCCAATGGTAAAATTCTCTTTCAAGCATTAACTATAAAACTATATCACATTATTCAAAATAAAGTATTGGTAGAAATGTAAATGCTGCCACTAATTTCATTCAAAAAAAATAGTATGCAAACCACTCCACAACAAGTTGTACAACACATGATGCAAAACGATTTGTTCTCTCAATGGTTAGGTATTGATGTAATTGAAATAAAAGAAGGCTATAGTAAAATAACCATGACGGTAAGAACAGAAATGATTAATGGATTTGGTATTGTTCATGGTGGCATTTGTTTTAGCCTAGCCGATAGTGCATTTGCATTTGCTTGTAACAATAGAAACAATTTATCTGTTGCTTTAGATACAAGCATCAACTTTACAAAACCTGTTCATGTTGGCGATGTGTTAATTGCCGAAGCACAAGAATTGCATAATGGAAGAAGCACTGGCTTATACCATATAACCATTACCAATCAGCAAAATCAAATAGTTGCTTTATTTAAAGGCACTTGTTTTAGAACTAATAAAACACTTGTTTAATTACTTCACAAACCAATAACCTATCGCAAGCCATAGCAAGCCTTTTACCAAGAAGAATAAAAATCCCCAAACACCAATTTTCTTTATCCATTTAACCAATGGTTTATTTGTTGGTACAGTATTATTCATATTAGTTGGCAATAATTTCGTAGGTTTTAAATACACTGCTCATTGGTGCAGGTTTACCTTCTTCTCTTGCTTTAGCAACATCTTCAAAGCCACGGGCATGGCCTTTTAAAAAAGCTTCACTCTTGGTCCAATCTTTAAATACTTCTTCATTTTCCCAATAACTAACAATTAAGTAAGGGTCGCTATCTTTCGATGGTTTCAACACATGCATATCAATAAAACCAGGCATGGTATCAATTGCTTTTGCTCTACTGCCAAATAAAAACTCAAAACGTTCTTTATATTCGGGTGTACAATGAATGTAATTAATGGCAACAAATTTTTTTTCTGTCATTCCTTTGTAATTTTTACGAAAGTATCTTTACGCTAATCATTGCATTGTTAATATCGGGAAACTGTATTACGCAAAAAGGAATTCTATAATGCCATTAACCTCACCTTTATGATTTATCAATTTAACAATTACATCCCAGTAATACATGAATCATCTTTCATTCATCCTCAAGCAGCAGTAACTGGTAATGTAATTATTGGTAAAAATGTGTATGTTGGTCCGGGTGCTGCAATACGTGGCGATTGGGGTGCAATCATTATTGAAGATGGTTGTAATGTACAGGAAAACTGTACCATACACATGTTTCCTGGAACAACTGTGTTATTAAAAGAAGCAGCACATATTGGTCATGGTGCTGTTATACATGGAGCAACCATTGGCAAAAACTGTTTAGTTGGAATGAATGCTGTAATAATGGATAATGTTGTTTTAGGAGATGAATGTATTGTAGGTGCATTAAGTTTTATTAAAGCCGATGAACAATTTGAAAGCAGAAGTTTAATTGTAGGCAATCCTGCAAAAAAAATTAAAGAGGTAAGTAATGAAATGATTGCTTGGAAAACTGAAGGAACAAAACTCTATCAACAATTACCTAAAGAAATGATACAACATTGGAAGGCAGTAGAACCTTTAAGAACCATTCCTGAAAACTATATGGTTCAACAAAATGATTACAAAACATGGAATGAAACAAAATAGATTATTGAGCCGTATTTCTTATTTCATTGACTACAAAAAATTGTCCAAATTCATCTTCCATCGGATGCATGTCTTTCATTGCACCACTAAATACAACTTTTATTTCATGCTGCTGAAAAGCCTTGGGCAAGTTGGCTGGCAAAAAATTGAGGTATAAACGATTGCATTTAATTATATAAATAGGCTCATGCTTTGTTCCAAGTTGATAAATAGTTCCTGCTTGTTGTATTACTGTATCAATGGTTTTTCGTTGATGTATAAAACCATATTTTGTATGTTGTAAATTATTGGTATAACTCACTATTATACCAGTTAACAACAAAATTGCAATAGCTATTTTCATTCAGCTAATTTCTTTACTACGAATTACTTCTATGCAACTTGTTGGTTATGTAATTATGAAAAAATTGTTACCAACTACTAAATGGGTAATTTGCCAATGCGTTCATCGCCTGCTTTAATTAGCTCACAAGCTAGGTTTACTTTTTGTTCAAAATCGGGTAAATCTTCGCTGATAAAAATCCAACTGTCTTTACTGCCATCAAAATCAAAATCCATTCGGCTAGTATGAATTTCTTGTTGTAATTCTTTAAAAAATTCAGGCAATGTTGCTACAAATACACCATTAAATTCGGGTGTTATATCATTACGTTCTCTTAAAAATAAGATCAATTTTTTATTGAGGTATAAACCATAACCACCTAAAAGTTTCTTAATTTTCGGGCGAACGGGGAATAAGCTTCTCAAAACAAAATCGTATGGTAATTGGTAGTTCATGGTTTTTGTCATTTCGACGATAGGTGAAATCTACTAGTCATTACAAAGATGCAATAGATTATTTGTTAGTAATAAAAAGAAATTTATTGCATCGTTGCCTTTAATTGTGCGGTGTACACCAATGCTCTTTTTTCAGCAAAATAATCGGCACCCAACATTAATCCTGCTTGAATAGCTAAGGCTACTGCTATGCCATACACAAATTGTTTGTCTATATTACTTTTATACAATACCGCTACAGTAATACCAATAAGTAGCAATGCAATTTCTACATAACGGTAAATCACAAAATTCTTATTGACTGTTTCCATTCTTGGTAACTCTTTTTCTTTTAAATCATCAGGATTCATAGTTAATGCATATATCACTCGTATTCTATCTGCATCACTTCTATTATACACAGTAAATCCAACAATTATCTGCAATACAGCAATTAAAATAAGTGGTATGGATGCTCCTTTCCAAAACTGTGTTTTCCAAACAAATATTCCAAATAATGCAATAATCAATGCTGCAATTCCAATACCCAAAAACAAAAGACTTTCCTGTTTTTCGGCTATAAAATATTTTTCAATATCGGTTTTGGTAAGCATAATTTTTCATGTTTTAGTTTATGACGATTGACTTGCATAGTTATTGCAAAGCAGCAACTATTTTTTCATCTAGCGGAGAAACATCTTTACTAAAAAATCCTATCAATACTCCATTTTCATCTACCAAATACTTTGAAAAATTCCAATCTGGTTGTTTATTACACCAACCATTTTTTGTACTATCGCTTAACCAATTAAATATTGCATTTTGTTCATTACCTTTTATAACACTACTTTTTTTGGCCAAAGGAAAAGTTACTCCATAGTTGAGTTTACAAAAAGAGGCTATAGCATTATCGTCTTTACTTTCTTGATTTTTAAAATCGTTTGCAGGAAAACCAATTACCACCAATTTACTTTTATATTGTTGATGTAGGTTTTCTAACTCACTATACTGAGCAGTAAATCCACAATCACTAGCAGTATTAACCAACAATATTTTCTTGCCTTTAAACTGTTCAAAGCTAGTAGTTGTGCCATTATTTGCAGTAAATGGTAAATTATATATAGGAGTAGATGGAACAATTTTTTGATCATTCAACACAATGCCACTTGCATTACCAAATATTTTTCCTTTCAGCATAATTACCGAGTAAACTGCTTTCAGCATCGATTGTCTTAACGTCATATCTTTTCTTTTTATACACAACAAAAAAATCACTACAATAGTTGTTGTAATAGCTAATCTTTTTGCCCATTTGTTGTTAAAAAAACTCATCTTAAAAACCATTTTAACCACTTTAATTTGCCTTTAAATGGTGGATATTTTAATGCAGGATCTATCCATGTTGCAGTTTTTAATACAGGCTTGGCATGGGTGAAAGTATAAAAAGAACTTTGTCCATGATAAGCCCCAATGCCACTATAACCCACTCCTCCAAAATGTAAATGATGATTGGTAATATGATAAATAGTATTGTTTACACAACCACCACCAAACGCTACTTTACTAATCCAATCTTCTTCTGTTTTAGTTGAAGATGTAAATACATAAAACGCTAATGGGTTTGGATTTTTACGAATAATTTTTAACGCTTCTTCTTGTGTAGAAAATGTAAGTATGGGTAGTATTGGACCAAAAATTTCTTCTGTCATCACCTTTGCGTCAAGACTTACATTTTCAAGAATAGTTGGCTCAATAAACAATGTACTTTTGGTATATTTTCCGCCATATACAATTGTTCCTTCTTGTAAATAGTTAACTAAAGTATCAAAACGTTTTTCGTTAATTACTCTACTATAATCTTCGCTTGCAGCAGCATCATTGGAATAAAAACGAGTAATAGTTGATTGTAAAATTTCAACAAATTTTTCCTTTATAGATTCATGAATCAATAAATAATCTGGGGCAATACAAGTTTGTCCTGCATTAATAAATTTACCCAACACAATTCTATTAGCAGCAACTTGCAAATTGGCATCTGCTTCAATAACACAAGGGCTTTTGCCGCCCAATTCTAATGTTACAGGTACTAGTTCTTTTGCAGCCAACCCATACACAGCCTTACCTACAGCTGTACTACCAGTAAAAAACACATGATCAAAACGAAAGTTATTCATCATTGTAGGAATCACTACAGCACCATCGCCTTCCACAATTTGTATATATTCTTCAGCAAAAATTTCTTGAACAATTTTTCTAGCAATAGCATTGGTGGCAGGTGTAAATTCACTTGGTTTCAAAACCACACAATTACCACCAGCAATTGCTCCTACTAGCGGATTAAACAACAACTGAAAAGGATAATTCCATGGAGCAATTATTAATACAACACCCAATGCATCATAATATATTGTACTGCTTGCAGGCAGGTTCATTAAGTTGGTATCAACTTTTTTTGGCAACATCAATTGCCTTAAATTTTTTAAGAAATAGCTAATTTCCATTTGCACCAAAGCAATTTCGCTGGCATAAGCTTCAGTATAACTTTTGCCTAAATCTTTAAATAATGCTGCTGCAATTTCGGCTTCATATTTTTTTATAGTGGCAGCTAATATTTGCAATTGCTGTTTTCTAAAAGCAAAACTTTTGGTAGCCCCTGTTTCAAAATATTGTTTAGATTGTTGTAGTTGTGCAAGCATAATTTGTAAGTATAACAACACAATTTAAGCATTGTGTTGGTTTAATATAAAAATCGTTCAAAACAGCAATTTTTAATATTGAGCAATCTGTTGTACTACTATCAACGTTCTCGGTGTCACTCAGCCGATAGCTATCGGCTTCAAGGTTCTGCACTTTATTCAACATAAACCAACGAAGTTTGTATCATAATAATCAACAATTTCTCATGGAAATACTTCCTTTCTCCGACGAATATTTTATGCAACAAGCTTTAAAAGAAGCTAGGCAAGCTTTTGATGAAGATGAAGTACCTATTGGTGCTGTGGTTGTACTCAACAATAAAATTATTGCTAGAGGATATAACCAAACAGAAAAATTAAACGATAGTACCGCTCATGCAGAAATATTAGCACTTACTAGTGCTTATAGTTATCTTGGTGCAAAGTATTTACCAGAAGCAACTTTATATGTAACCGTAGAACCTTGTTTAATGTGTTGTGGGGCTTTGTATTGGGGCAAATTAGGAAGAGTAGTGTATGGAGCTAGCGATGAAAAAAGTGGTGGATTGCGTTTTTTTACAGATGAAGATGGGCTCATCATTCCCGAAAAATGGCCATTTCATCCTAAAACACAATTGGTAAAAGATGTGTTAGCCGATGAGTGTAGTATGCTAATGAAAACTTTTTTTAGAAGCAAGCGATAATTAATAATAGACTTTCTATTTAAAAAAGTTATCTCATTTTAGTATGCAAATATTTAAGCATTGAAATACTAAAGAGTTGCTTTATTTGCATAACAGCAATTTAAATTTAATAACCGTTATAATGGAACAACTCACATTCGATTTATCTAAACCTATTGCCATAGGCTGCGATCATGCAGGCACAGATTACAAAGATGCTACCAAGAAATATTTAGAAGACAAAGGTTATACTGTAATTGATTTTGGTACAAATGGAACAGCATCGGTAGACTATCCAGATTTTGCTCATGCAGTGGCAACCAGTGTTGAAAAAAATGAAACAGCTTTTGGAGTTTTATTTTGTGGCAGTGCCAATGGTGTTGCTATAACAGCCAACAAACATCAAGGCATAAGAGCAGGCTTAAGTTGGGAGAATGATGTTGCTAAACTCATTCGTAAACACAACAATGCCAATGTTATTTGTATTCCTGCACGTTTTGTAGCATTATCATTGGCTTTAGAAATGATAGATAATTTTATAACTACCGATTTTGAAGGTGGTCGTCATGCCACTAGAGTTAATAAAATTGCCTGTAACTAAAATATTATATTCAAATACTTAAATATTGATACATGAAAAAAATACTTTTAATGGCTTGTTGTTGTGCTACCTTATTTGTAGCAGCACAACAAAATAAAGATGCCAACAAGTTTGCTGCTACCATTACTCAAAAAGATTTAAAAGATCAACTTACAATTGTTGCTGCAGATGATATGGAAGGCAGAGAAACTGCTACTCCAGGGCAAAAAAAAGCTGCAGCATATATTGAAGAACAGTTTAAAAAAATAGGTTTAAAACCAGCTAATGGCAATAGTTATCAGCAATTATTTCCGGTGTATCAAGATGAGTTAAAATCGGCTACATTAAAACTGTACAATTTTAATTTTGAATACAATACGCATTTTACTGCCAACTTAAGTAATAGTGTAAATGGCAGTTGGAGCATCAACAATATTGCTTATGTAGCTTATGGAATAAGCGATAAAGAAAGAGATGATTATGCAAATATTGATGTAAAAGGTAAGTGGGTAGTGTTGTTAGACATTACTCCTGCAGATATGGACAAAGGAGAAGCCAATATACCAACATCTGCAAGAGGTGCACTAGCAGGTAAAGTACGTACAGCCATGCAAAAAGGAGCAGTAGGCGTTCTAGCGGTTTCAAAAACTTTCTTAAGCGATAAAAGAACGCCAACTTCTAATATTGGCGGTATGTACATGAAAAGAGAAGGAGCTACAACCAACAATGTAATTCCTGTTTTGTCTATTTCGTATCAAGCAGCAGCTTCTATTTTAAGTAAAGATATTGCCAACTATACTGCTTTAAAAAATGTACCAACTGGCATATACAACACCAATGCAAGTATTGCTATTGATAAAACCACCAATCAACTTGAAAGCTCAAATGTTATTGGCATAGTAGAAGGAACAGATAAGAAAAATGAGTATGTTGTTTTAACTGCACATTATGATCATTTGGGTAAAAGAGGTAATGTAATTTATAATGGTGCCGATGATGATGGAAGTGGAACAGTAAGTGTAATTGAAATGGCAGAGGCTTTTGCCGAAGCTAAGAAAAAAGGAAAAGGTCCAAGAAGAACCATTGTATTTATGACAGTGAGTGGAGAAGAAAAAGGTTTATGGGGCAGTGAATACTATGGCGATCATCCATTATTTCCTTTAGAAAAAACAACGGTGAATTTAAATACCGATATGGTAGGAAGAATTGATCCTTCATACAAAGGCGATAGCTTAAATTATGTTTTTGTAATTGGAGAAGATAAGCTCAGTAGCGATTTAATGAAGATTACTGATAGCATTAATCAGCATACAAAAATGGAGTTAGACAGAAGATACAACGACCCTAAAGATCCCAATCGTTTTTACTACAGAAGCGATCATTACAATTTCGCAAAAAAAGGCGTTCCAATTATTTTCTACTTTAATGGCGTACACAAAGATTATCATAGAGAAAGCGATACAGTTGAGAAAATTAATTTTGATGTAATGGAAAAAAGGGTTCGATTAATTTTTACCACAGCATGGGTAATGGCCAATAGAGAAAATATGTTGAAGAGAGATATTCCTTTAAATATGCCTCCAAGATAAAATTTTTGAAAACCCCGACGACGGCTTTCAGCCTCGTCGGCGGTTATTTAAAGAATTAGTTTTTAAAGAATAATTTCAGCTAACAAACGATAGCTTAATTTTTTTTGGTTGGAATAATTTTCACTTTACATTCGCAACGCAATGATGAACAATAAACATACTAAGATTACAAAAAAACAGCCTCGTTGAGGAAGTTGAGTAAGCTTTGTATGTACAGCATAAAAAAGTTTGAAAGCCTTCCTTAAAATGGGAAGGCTTTTTTTGTTAGGGATTATTGGAACACAGATTAAACAGATGAAACTGATTTACCCGGAATAAAAAATCAGTTCTTATCCATTCAATCAGTGCCATCAGCGTTCTATTAAAAAGAAAAAGTTCTTCCCCTCTTGGGAGGGGTAGTATAAACTTGAGGTGAGAACAATGATTTTTGGGGTGGGTTTAAAAAGCTGAAAAATGAGCTAAACCTTGAAGGGTGCGACGCCGTAAATGTTCAGTAAAGAACAAAAGTTGGTATCAATAATTATTCATCATAAAACTTTATGCAACGCATAAAGAACAAAAATTGGGGGGAAACAAAAATGAAAGTAGCCGTAGTTGGAGCCACTGGCTTAGTAGGTACAAAAATGTTACAAGTACTTGCTGAAAGAAATTTTAATGTAACAGTATTGATTCCTGTTGCAAGTGAAAGAAGTGTTGGCAAAGAAGTGGAGTTTAAAGGTAAACAATACAAAGTTGTTGGCATGCAAGCTGGTATTGATGCAAAACCTGCTGTAGCTATTTTTAGTGCTGGTGGTAGCACTAGTTTAGAGTGGGCTCCAAAATTTGCAGCTGCAGGTATTACTGTAATTGATAATAGTAGTGCATGGCGTATGGATGCAACAAAAAAATTAGTAGTACCAGAAGTAAATGCAAGTGTATTAACTGCAGATGATAAAATTATTGCCAATCCAAATTGCAGCACCATTCAAATGGTAGTGGCTTTACAACCATTGCATGAGAAATACAAAATTAAAAGAGTGGTTGTAAGTACTTATCAAAGTGTTACTGGCACTGGTAAAGCAGCAGTTGATCAATTATTCAATGAAAGAAAGGGGGTTGAAGGAGCAATGGCTTATAAATATCAAATTGACTTAAATGTTATTCCACAAATTGATGTGTTTTTAGAAAATGGATACACCAAAGAAGAAATGAAAATGGTGAAAGAAACTTGCAAGATTATGCAAGACGATAACATTAAAGTTACTGCTACAACGGTGCGTATTCCTGTTGTTGGTGGTCATAGCGAAAGTGTAAATGTTGAATTTGAAAACGAATATGATTTAGCAGAAGTAAAAGCATTATTGAGTGCTGCTCCTGGTATTGTGTTGCAACAAGATGATGCTGCACAATTTTATCCTATGCCTTTATGGGCTCATGAAAAAGATGAAGTGTTTGTTGGCAGATTACGTAGAGATGAAAGTCAGCCTAAAACTTTAAATATGTGGATTGTAAGCGATAATTTACGCAAAGGTGCTGCTACCAATGCAGTACAAATTGCTGAATATTTAGTAGGGAAAGGTCTTTTATAATTATTATTTGTTTTAATTTTTGTTGTAAAAAGGGTTCATCAATCACATGATGAACCCTTTTTATGTTTGAAATACATTCATATTTAGTTATCTGCATAAAATCAAAACATTTGGTCAAAAAATTACAATTCTGCTAAAAATCTTACTTATTTAATGACAATAGTCATGAATTATGTTTTTGCGACAGAATATTTTTGTAGTCTAATAAAAATTATTTTGACTGACGTAATGAGTGTAGCATTGAATGATAACATGAATATTGCAACTGTTCAACAGCTGTTTAATGAACTATTTCCTTTTTTGAAAATAGAATTTTTTGAAAAAGAAAATGGATTCAATTCTGTGACTATCAAAAAGCGAATTCATTCTGTTCAAAAAAAATTATTAGATTATAAGTTGCCTAAAGAACCTTACAAAGAAATTTGTATACACCCAGATATGACTGTAACTGAACTAGAAAAAGAATTTAATGGTCTATATAAATTACATACTCAGGTATTTAGAAGATCTGGAAACATTTGGTTAGAAACTACTATTACCGATGGTTGGACTTTAAAAGAACAAAACAATCAAGGCGAAATGATTACCGCTCAAATTGCCAATAAATAAGATTAACTAATAAGCCCCTGAAATACAACAATGCTTCTGTAAAAAGAAGCATTTGTTATTTGTATAAAAGCAAGCATTTGTTAAATACACATACCTTAGTTAAAAAACTTAGTGCTGTTTAGAGCTTTTATATTTATTTCGTAACATGAAAAAAATAATTGTTGCAATTTTCCTTTTAAGTATTGTTGCTTGTGGCAACAAAAAAAATATTCCCGATGTTTCTAAAGTACAAGTACAACTAACTACGCAACGTTTTGAACAAGATTTTTTTACAATAGATACTACACAATTAGATGCTTCGTTACAAATGCTATTTAATAAGTATCCTGTTTTTATGGTAGATTATTTGCAAAACATTTTAGCTAGTAACCCACAGCCCGATACTATCATGCAAAATGTAAAGCTATTTATAACCGCATACAGTAAAATTTACGAAACAACACAATCAACATTTGCCAATTTTAATTCAATAGAAAAAGAGATAAAACAAGGATTTCAGTTTGTAAAATATTATTTCCCCAACTATAAGTTACCTACTCAATTGGTTACTTATATTGGTCCATGGGATGCTATGTTTATGTTGAGTAATAATACTTCTGGAAGCGGTGTTATGAGAGATGATAGTATTATGGGTATTGGTTTACAGCTTAGTTTGGGTAACAATTTTCCTTTGTATAAAGATGGTGCATTACAATCATTATATCCTGCTTTTATTAGTAAAAGATTCGATCCAAAATATATTACCACCAATGCTTTAAACGTAATTATAGACGATTTATATACTTCCCGAAACCTTGGTAAGCCTTTGGTAGAACAAATGATAGAAGCTGGTAAAAGATTGTATTTATCAGATGCTTTTTTACCCTACACAGCCGATAGTATTAAAACAGGTTATACACAAGCTCAGCTAGAAGGTTGCATAAAAAATGAAGCCAATATTTGGAACTTTTTTGTTACCAACGATTTACTTTTTACCACCGAACCATCTATAATAAAAGATTATATGACCGATGCACCCAATACACCAGCTTTAGGAGAACAATCGCCTGGTAATATTGGTCAGTTTGTAGGTTGGCAAATTGTAAAACAATGGATGAAAAAAAATGACACAAAAAAGCTGGAAGATTTACTAAAAACATCGGCTAAAGAAATATTTGAAACCAGTAAATACAAACCATAACTATAGATAATTTTCCTTCTTATTCTTCTTTCATACATTTACCTCATGAGTAATATTAAAAAAATTCCTGCTCGTAAAACCATTGCATTGGTTGCACACGATAATAAAAAACCCGATTTAATTGAATGGGCTATTTATAATAAAACTACTTTAGCCAAACATAATTTAGTAGCCACAGGAACCACAGGAAAACTATTAGAAGAAGCTTTAGACAGACCAGTAAGAAAATTTTTAAGTGGCCCACTTGGTGGAGATCAACAAATTGGAAGCATGATTGCTCAGGGTGAAATTGATGTACTCATTTTCTTTTGGGATGCTATGGAAGCTCAACCACACGATAGCGATGTAAAAGCATTATTACGCCTTTGCGTTGCATGGAATATTATTATGGCTTGCGATAGGGCTACTGCTGATTTTATTATGACCTCTCCTTTTATGCACGAAACTTACAATGCAACTTTACCAGATTATACCGATTATTTAAGCAGAGAAATTAAAACCGATGAATAATTTACAACTTAGAATTTGGCAAAAAGACGATGCTCAACAACTTGCCGCCATTGCCAATAATAAAAATATTTGGAGCAATGTATTAGATAGTTTTCCTAGCCCATATACAGTAATGGATGCTTTGCAATGGATTAATAAAGAAAGTTCGGCACAGCCAATTACAAAATTTGCTATAGAATATCAAGGCAGTGTAGTGGGTGGTATTGGAATGATTTTAAATGAAGATGTATATCGCAACAATATTGAACTAGGCTATTTTGTTGGAGAAACATATTGGGGTAAAGGCATTGCTACAACTGCTATTAAAACCATTGTAGAGCATATTCAAAAAAATTATTCGGTCAATAGAGTAATGGCTCGTGTATATGCCCATAATACAGCTAGTATGAAGGCTTTACAAAAAGCAGGATTTCATTTAGAAGGCATTCAAGAAAAAGCTGCTATTAAAAACAATGTATTGATTGATGTGTATGTATGGGTAAGATTTATTTAACTATATTTCGAAGTATAAAATGATAAAAATTTTTTTCAGCTGCATGATAATACTCTGTTGTTTTGCTTGTAAAACAACCTATGTAAAATATGCCAGTAATTATACTTTTAAAAGTGAAAATGGATTACCCAATTATGGCAATTTAAATTATTGGGCTGCACATCCTTGGAAGCATGATACTAGCGATAGTATTCCAAAGCCATTGAGAAAAAATTTTAATGCCGACTCAACGGTAGATGTATTTTTTCTACACCCAACTAGTTATTCAGATAAAGAGAAAACGCAAGGTTGGAATGCTCCTATAGACGATTCACTCATCAATGCAAAAACAGATTACAGCAGTATTTTATATCAAGCAAGTGTATTTAATAATGCAGGCAGAGTATTTGCCCCTCGTTACAGACAAGCCAACTACTTTGCATATTTACCCATAACAAAAGATGATACATTAAAAGCATTAGCAGCTTTTGATACTGCTTATGCCGATATACAACAAGCCTTTGATTATTACTTAAAACACTACAATAATGGCAGACCAATCATTATTGCTGCACATAGCCAAGGCACAACTCATGCAAAAAAATTGTTGAAAGAATATTTTGATGGAAAATTATTACAAAATAAATTGGTAGTTGCCTATTTGGTGGGAATGCCAGTTGAAAATGATTATTTCAAGAATATTCAACCTTGTGATAATGAAAATCAAACCAATTGCTTTTGTACATGGCGAACATTTAAAGTAAACTATACACCCAATTATT
Organism: Asaia bogorensis; assembly: GCA_943371535.1. GTDB lineage: Bacteria > Bacteroidota > Bacteroidia > Chitinophagales > Chitinophagaceae > UBA1930. Next base: position 153,601 of record CALRVE020000004.1, read on the forward strand.
TAGCTAAAGAAAACAATAAGGTGGTAGTTACCAATCCTCTTACATGGAATGTAAACATACCTTCTACCGAAGTAAAAGACAATAAAGGATCGGTACTAAAAAACTTTAATCAACTAGTACCAAAAGTTACCAATGCAACAGTGCACAATGGAATTATTTGGGCAAAACATCCTCGTTTTTTTGGTAGTTTTTTGTTAAGAGCCAAAAACTATCATATTGCCGATTATAATTTTTACTACCTGAGTATTAGAGAAAATGTGGCCAATAGAATAAAAATGTTTTGGAAAAAATAAGTCCCACCAAATGAATGGCAGGACTATAAAAAAAACACCCCCTAAACAAAAAGTTATTGCTTTTTAAATGGAATACTTTTAATAAAAGTATCGCCACAAAAAGCATTTAAAATATAATTGCCGTTATTTAAATCGGCTAAATTTAAGTTTAATTGTTGTGTACCTTCCTCCACAAAAGTGGTAACCTTGGTAGCAATCATTCCTTGTACATTCAATATTTTAATGGTTAAATACTCCATCTTATCAGCAACAATATGCAAATAGCCAATGCCATTAGTATGTATAGGTTGTAAGCTTTGTATGTACATAACTATATAATTTAAATAGTAAAATATATAGGGGAAGTATTAGCAAAAGACACAATTGGTATAAATAATGCTGCTTTTAATAAAAAAAAAGCATCTCAAGAATGAGATGCATTGATACTTAACCTAAGTAACCCCTATTGAATAACAAAAGTTTTGAGTATATTATCTTTATTGTTGATTATTTGAAGAAAATAAGTTCCTCTTTCTAAGTGCTGCACATTTAAACTTGTTATACCAAGCAAATTTTTAGTTGTACTAATTCTTTGCTTGCCAAAAGCATCCATAACATTAAGTGTTGTATTTCCACTAATGGTTGTTTGTATTTGAATAATACCATTATTTACTGGATTTGGGAAAATTGAAACAGTATTTTTCGTGGTTGTACCTATTTTAATTGTATTGCTATATTCGGTTGATCCAGATTTACTGTCAATCATTAGTCTATAGTAACGTACATTTTCCATGCTTGTATTTCTATCAGTAAATGAATAGTATTTATTATTGGTAGATGAAATGTTAGCCATTGTTGTAAAACTGCCCCCATTGTAACTTACTTGTAACCTGTATTGACTAACATCTTCATCTAACTCGTTATTCCAACTTAACAGAATTTCTTTTTGTTTTTGTAAAGCAGTAAACTGTGTAATTTTTACAGGCAATAAAAAGCTTGCCCCCTTTAAAGATTTAAAGCCTGTACTGCTGCCAGCCAAAAGTTCATCATAATACAATACATTTATTTCAGTACCATTATCTACAATTGTATATGTTGCCTCTCCTGGTGTTGCAGAACCAGTTGATGAAAAGAATATACGACTATAAAAAATAGAATTCTGGTATGCATAAAACAAAGTATCACCATTCCATGCTGCTGCTGAAAAACCAGAAGTTCTGCTGGTTGATGTAACATAGCTTCTCCAGGAATTTAAAACTGGTCGGCTAATCATAAAGTTTATGCCATACTCTCTAGAGAGTGTAGTATTATAAAAACCACCTGACGCAAGTATGGTATCACGACTATGTATTACAATATCATTAATAGAAATAAGTGAAGTAGATGGTGAATAAATGTCTTCAGTTCTAACGCTCCAACTGACACCATTCCATTGGGCTTTGTACATACCTCTAATAATTGGCGAAACAGAATTATCATATTCAACTCCAATATAGGCTACTACTTTACCACTATCGCTGGTAATTTCAATGTCATTTACATCTACATCTTGTCCATTAACAGATGCATGAATTAATAACTGGCTCCAACTAGATCCACCATTCATCGAATAAAAAACTCCACCTCTATTTGCACCATCTAATTTATAACCAGCCAATACAATATTGTTTACACTGTCACTTACTGCTATAGCACTAATCTTGCTTCCTACCGAAGGAAAGTTATAAGGAGCTACTTCGGCTGTAAATACTTGGTTCCAGCTAACGCCTTTATTGGTTGTTTTATAAACCCTGATATTGCCCACATAAGCACTCATAATATCATTACCTACCATTTCAGCAGAATAATAAGGAGAGCCATCTCCATTTGGAAACATTGGGTTACTCCATTTTTTACTGGAAGTATTATAATCACTTACATAACGTATACCAGCTTTACTGGCTAACCAACCAAAGTCTTTTGTATTACGCATATCAAAATCATTTACTTGTACAGCTTCTATACCATCATTAATTTCTGTGATTATTGAACCACTATTTTTACTCCACCCTAAACCTTGATCTGTAGTAATTAAAATTACTCCACCTGTTAAGGCTCTAGATAATGTATGTACACTTCCGTCATTAGGATGTGTTTCAAAAGAAGTATTTCCAAAATTATTCCAAGATGCTGCAGCTCCTTTTGCGTTGCTATATGCACTTCCAAAATAAACATAGTAATTACCTACTATTGGTTCAAAAAATGAAAAATTATTACCAGAAACACCGGCAACATTTGTATTTACAACCGTCCAGCTAGTGGCTGTTGTATCCTTAAAAGCTACATATTTTGTTGTGTTATTACTACCACCAATAAAAATTGTTCCGTTAGGAGCAACAGCAGCAGTTTTCCAATAAACACTTGAACTTAAAGTTGATAAATCATCATGTAAAAAAGTAGTAGTTCCGTTTGTGATATTCGAAAGAATGGTTAATTCAGGATCGTTGCCTTCTTTAAATGCAAGAATAGAATCGCTGAGGTTATAACTCATTTTTTCTTTAATTGGGTAGGTAAGATTGTTATAACTGTAGCTTGAAATAAAGTTGGTGATATTACCATTAGCATCTAAATCGGAATAACCAAATCGATCTTGATTAGATGAAAATACCCTGAAGAAAAACCACATTCTATTCCCCTTCACCAAAAAATCGTTCAGTGATGTATCTACACCAAAAGATCTGAATAAAGGAGCATTTCCATCATTAAATGCTGTTTTATAAATTGAATTATTAGGAGCATTTACAAAGTACATATAACTACTGTAAGCAGCAATTTTTTGAATTCCACTACCTACACCTGCTGCTGCAGTAAGAGAAGGCATTTTTGTAAAGCTAGATATTGAAGCTGACCCTAAAGCCCCACTTTTTGCTTTTGCATAAAAAGCAGTATTGGCACTCTCGGTTGTAATAAAGATGTTTAAACTATCTACCTCACCAATAACTGAAGACGATGCAATGGCATTAACTCGTCCTCCATACACTGCTTCAACATTGGTGATTGTTTGTGCTGTTGTAACTGCTATACAACTAATTAAGACAATTAAAAGTGTACATATTTTTTTCATGGTTGTTTGTTTTGCAGTGTAAAAATATTTCTTGTAAAAAAATATTTCTTCACCCAAAAGGATGAAATATTTTTAACTACTTCATCCCTTTACAACCATAATGAACTAAAAAAATAGCTAGCTTATAAACTTCTTACTTTAGCTATAGCAGCAGTACGAGATGTAACATCTAACTTATAATATATGTTACTTATGTGTGTTTTAATAGTATTCACAGATACAAATAATGATTGAGCCATTTGTTGATTGGTTTTGCCTTCGTATACTGCACATAAAACATCAAACTCTCTTTCGCTGATTGCTATTTGTAAATGCTTATTAATTGCATGCAGATTTAATTTGGGTTGATTGGCTGTAAGTTGTTGTGTGTAATTGTACAAAGCAATTTCTAACCCAACCAATAAATCTTTCTCATCAAAAGGCTTAATAATATAACCAGCGGGTTTTGTTTTTTTAGCTCGTTCTAACGTTTGTTTATCGGCATGAGAGGTAAGAAAAATAAAAGGTAATTGATAAATACTATTAATCGTTTCGGCAATATCAATTCCATCTTTTTCATCGCCTAAATTTATATCGAGTAGAACAACATCAGGTGTATTGTTTTTGAGTTGATGTAAAGCATCTTCTACACTATAAGCAGTACCCGAAACAATAAAATTAAGGTTGTTCAATATTTGTTCAATATCAATACCAATTAGAGGATCATCTTCTACTATTAATACTCTTATTTCGCTCATGTGTTTAGTTTATACCTTGTAATAATCATTTGAATATCGGTACCATTATTACCAGTTACAGTGAGCATAGCTTTCATTTTTGCTGCAAAAGATTTAATTAATTGATAGCCTAAAGAATTGGTGCTTTCGTAACTCCAGTTATCTGGTAAGCCTTTACCATTATCTTTTACACGTAATAATAAATTGCCTTTTTCTTGTTTTAATTGAACTTGAAGATTTCCATTTTGTTGCGTTTCATCAAATGCATATTTGAGTGCATTACTAATTAATTCGGTTAAAATTAAACCTAGTGGAATTACGGTATCTACATCTAAATTCATTTGATCAATATCTGTTTCAAGCAATACTTTACCTTCTTGTATGTTGTAAGATGCAAATAATGATTGAGTTAGTTTTTCTATATAATCCTTCACATCTACTCCAGTTAAATTTTCATCATTATATAAATTTTGATGAATTAAAGCCATACTTTTTACCCTGTCTCTTCCTTCTTTAATGGCTGCTAGTGCTTTTGTATCGCTAATATTTCGGCTTTGTAAATTGAGTAAACTGCTGACAACTTGTAAATTGTTTTTCACTCTATGATGAATTTCTTTAAGCAATATTTCTTTTTCGTTTAAAGATTTACTGATGATGGCATTTTTTTCTTCCAGCTTATGATTGTGTTTTTCTTTATTTCTATACAATAAAAAAACACTGCCTGCTACTATTGTAATAAGAGCCAACCCCAAAGTGTATAGCCAAATAGTTCTTTTATTTGCTTGAATAGATAGGGTTTTATATTCATTCTCCTTATTTAATAATGCAAGCTGTTGTTTGTTTTTTTCATTTTTTGTTTCAGCAAGTACAAGGGACTGTTCATTTTTTTGCAGCATCAATTCGCTCAACTCATTTTGTTGATTGAGTAAATCTATTTCTTGTTTTCGTTGTTTATTTTGAGATTGTGCCAATAACAATGTTTGATGTTCTTGTTTTAATTGTAAATCTTTTACTTTATTTTCTTTATCCAGCAAAGCAATTTGTTGTTCTTTTTGTGCCACCTTATACTTGGCATCAAGTTCTTCAATTAAAGCCGATCTATTGATATTTAACAAGGAATCGTTATACTCTTTTAACTGCTCATAATAAGCCAATGCTGCTGAGTAATTTTTCTGTTCCTTTTCGGCTACATATAGTAAATGTGTTATTGCTGCTAAAGATTGAAACTTTGTGTTTCTGAATCGCATTTTCAAACAACTTTTCAATATAGGAATTGCATTAGCATAATCTTTAACACCCATGTAAGATTGACCTAAACCATATTGTACTGCATTATGAATATCCTCCACTTGTCTTACCCTTGTATTTTTTGCTAACTCTTCAAAAATGGGTAATGCTTCAGCAAACTTTTGCTGATAATTTAATCCCAATGCAATATTTACCTGAGCATTCAGCATCATAGCTACATCGTTACTGCTTTGGGCTATTGTATAAATGTATTTAAATAAAGTTGTAGCACTATCGTACTTTTTTTGCAGGTTGTATAATGTTGCAATGTTTAACATTACATTCAATGCAGCCTTATCGTTTTCGGCTTGGTAAATTGCTAGTGCTTCATGGTAATAAGTTGCCGCTGCTGAAATATTATTTCTCATTCTATATACCAATCCAATACCATTTAAAGTAGTAGCTCTTTGTTTGGGCTTACTGTATAGCTTTTTTAATTCGAGTGATTGATGATAATAAATAAGACTGCTATCAAAAATACTCTGCTGATAATATGAATATCCAATATCGTGTTTTATTATGCCTCTTAATTCATTGTCTTTTGTAAAAGCATTTGCATCAAGTGCCATTCTGAAGTATTTCTTCGCACTATCATATCCCCTTAAACTAGTGTACGCTTGAGCAATAGAATGGCAAGCGTTTGCTTGTAAATTTTTTTTGTTCAGGTTGTCGCCTTTTTCTTTTACCAATAAGGCTATGGCTAAAACTTCTTTTGGTTTATTTCTTACAAATTCAGCAACCAATTTAGATAACGTACCTAATGTAACACTATCGTAATTAGATGTTTGAATAATTTTTCTGTAATCATCTATTGTAGCTATTTGTGCATTAGCAAGATTAGCAAATAGAAAAAAGAAAAAGCTACTTAGCAGAAAACGTGTCATAATGAATACAAATTAATTTATTCTTTTGAACTGTTTGCTCATTCTTTTGGGTGAGTTTAACTGCGGAATTGTTTAAATTATTTACACAATATATACTAAAATTCGGTTTTCTAAACTGCTTCTTTTAAGGTAATAATGAAATATTGTATTAATAGCAACAACTTTTTTAAGTTTAATTCTCTTTTTAATTTACTTTTACCTAAATAAAAATTATATGAAGAAACTTTACTTATTCCTTATTGCTGCAATAACACTAAGTAGTGTACATGCACAAACTTTATTATCAGAGGGATTTGAAACAGGCTCATCTTTTCCGCCCAACAACTGGACTAGAATTAATGCTGGTAGTGGAAACAATTGGGAAAGAAACGATTTAGGAACCTTTGGTGATGGCCCATACCCTTTTGCCAATACTGGCACTAAAAGTATGTTGGTTGAGTATAATTTAACAAGTGCTGCTGATGCATGGATGATATCTCCAAGCTTAGCTATGACTGCAGGAACCACCTATTCTATTTCATTTTGGTATAGAGTACGTTCGGCAACATGGCCTGAAAAATTAAAAGTTACATTAGGTAATGCTGCTACAGTTGCTGCACAAACCAATACTATTTGGAATAATGCAGGTGGCGTAAGCTTAGTGAACACTAATTTTTTACAAGCAACTATTACTTATACACCAACAACAACTGGAAATTTATTTTTAGGTTTCCATTGTTATAATGCTTTGGATTCAGGTTGGGCAATTATTGTAGATGATGTTTTAGTACAACAAGCAGCAGCTAGTGTACCCAATTGTACATCAAATATTGCACCTGCTAATGCAGCAACCAATGTTACATATTTACCTAGTGTAAATTTATCTTGGAATGCAGCAGCTACTGCAACTTCTTACGATGTTTACCATGGCACAGCTAATCCTCCATCATTATTGGGCACAACACCAAATACCAATGTAAACATTAATGGTATACAGCCTAGTACCACTTACTATTGGTACATTGTTCCTAAAAACTCTGCTGGCCCTGCTACAGGATGTAGTTCATCTATTTTTTCATATACCAGTAGTGCTGCTCCTGCTGCTCCTGCTAACGATGATTGTGCAAGTGCAACAAATATCTCTGCTTATAGTGGAGCTGTTAATGGCACAACCATTAGTGCAACCCAAAGTATAGCAGCTGAGGTTTGTGCAAGTTTTACAGGTAATGCAAATGATGATGTATGGTATAAGTTTACAGCCCTACAAAATGGTGGTGCAACAATAGCACTTACACCAACAGGCAGTTTCGATGCTGTAATGATTGGTTACTCTGGTAATTGTGGAGCTTTAGTTAATATTGCTTGTGCCGATGCTACAGGTAATGGCGGTGCTGAAACATTAACTTTTACTAATTTAACTGCAGGACAAACTTATTATTTTAGAGTATATGGTTATGGTGGTGCTGGTACTGAAAGTGCATTTTCGTTAAGTGCATCTGGTGCAGCATTACCAGTTGGATTTGCAGGTTTTAAAGCAGAATTACAAAATGGTGTTTCATTGCTTACTTGGAATACAGCTAGTGAAATTAACAATGCAGGTTTTGGCATTGAAAGAAGTGCCGATGGTGTAAACTTTAGCAATATTGGTTTTGTTACTTCTAAGGTTGATGGTGGTACATCTAACGCCACACAACAATATCAATTTACCGATAATCGTATTTTAAGTGGTAACAATTTCTACCGCTTAAAACAAACTGATAGAGATGGTAAGTTTACTTATAGTAATGTTGTTGTTGTTAAAGCATTAAGATCTCAACAATTAGAAATTGGAGCTATTTATCCAAATCCGGTTAAAAATCAGTTGACTGTTATGGTTAATTCAATGTCTAATCAAAAAGGAACATTAACCATTACCGACTTAAGTGGAAAAATTTTAAAACAACAAATTACTGCTCTTAACAATGGTAGTAATACAATTGCTTTAGACGTTCAACATTTAAGTACAGGAAACTATGTAATTAAAATAGTTGATGCAAATGGTGCTACAGCCATTACAAAATTTGTAAAACAATAATTGCAATTTGAATTCATACAAAAATCCCGAGTAATGTTTACTCGGGATTTTTTATTTATATAGCTTTTAAAAAGTTAATCCATTAAATCTTCTTTTATTACAGCAAGATGATGAATTATTAAAGGTAAAGTTGGGCGTTGTGCTGCAAAAATAATTATTAATAAAACTGCAACAATCATAAAATAACTGTTAGCTGTAAGAAAATAAGCTAACACAGCCAACAAACAAGGAGCTTCTAATAAAGAAAATTTTACAATTGAAAATACTCTGTATTGTTCTATTTTCTCCACTGCACTCATTGCTACATCATCTTTTAAAATTTGCACTTTCTTTTTAAATAATGTAAAAGCAGTAAGTACACTTACTACTGTAAATAAAGCAACTACCGTTTCAATAATTCTTGAAGTTGCTTCATCAAAACGAGCTTCGTTTTTGTTGGTTACAAAGTAGATGGTGATTGCAAACAATATTTGTGCATATAAAAAAGCAGTATGTATGACCAACATTGCTTTTATATTGGGTTTAAACTTTGTCATTCTACCAAATTTTTTTGTTGAATATGGATTACCGATGATTTTAAATCAACCGTTTTTGCAGATAACCGAATGGCACTTTCGGTTTTACCCGATTGTAAAATTACTTGAGCTCTTCCATTAAATAAACTTCTTTGCCATTTCCCAGGAATGCATTTATCTGCTTCATGGCTACTAGGATCTCCATTGCCAACACCAATAATTTCAGCATCACCATCAATAGAAAACTCAATTAAATTATTTGCAGTTGGTACCAACAAACCATTTTTATCTTTTACACCAATATTTACTACAACAGCATCTTTCCCATTTGCCAATATTATTTTTTTAGACGATTCTAATACCAATTCAATAGCCTCATTTGTAGTTATAACAGATGTGGTTAGCTTTTTATTGTTTCTATAAGCAACAGCTTCTAACTTACCCGGCTCATAATTAACAGTCCATTTTAAATGGCTATTTCTGGGCATAGTTTTTTTACCCAAACTTTTCCCATTTAAAAAAAGCTCAACATTATCGGCATTACTATTTACCCAAACTTCAATTGGTTTATCTTCTTTTCCTTTCCAGTTCCAATGTGGTGAAATATGCAACACATCATCTTTGCTCCACCAACTTTTATAGTAATAATAAATATTTTTAGGAAACCCACACATATCCATTACTCCAAAATGCGAATTGATGTTTGGCCATTTATAAGGTGTGGGTTCTCCTCTGTAATCTAAACCAGTCCAAATAAAACCACCCAACCAAAAATCATTGGTTGCTGCTAAACTCCACCAAGTTTCTGCAGTGCTTGCCCACCAAGGAGCAGTAATATCTTGATCAGGTACATAGGCTTTTATAGTATCCTTTTCATAAATGCCACGAGTTGTAACCGTACTGCCCATTTCGGTTCCAATAATTGGTTGTTCTGGATGATCTTTATGATAATCGGCCACCGCAAACTGCCTGTAATTAAAACTTCTAACAGGAATTACCTCATTAACACCAGTAAATACATTGGCTACATCTGCAGCATAAGTACAGGTTCTTGTAGGATCTATTTTTTGTTGAAATGCAATTAAGGTTTGAGCTATTTTTTTACCCGTTGAATTGGTATGAATCATACCCTCTTCGTTGCCAATACTCCACATAAAAACACTTGCTCTACTTCTATCTCGTTTCAATAATCTTTCAAATTGATTTAAATATTCGGCACTACTATTTAATAGTCTTTGTTCATTCATTACCAACATTCCTAAACTATCGCAAGCGTCTAATAACTCAGGCGTTGGTGCATGATGGCTTGTTCTATAGGTATTTACACCCATTTTTTTAAGCAATTCAATTCTATAATATTGCAAGTAATCTGGCAAAGCAGCTCCAACACCAGCATGATCTTGATGGCAGTTTACACCCAATATTTTTACATGTTTTCCGTTTACAAAAACACCATTGGGCTCTATTGAAATTGTTCTAATGCCAATTTTATGAGTAGTGCTATCTATTACTTTTCCTTTCTGTTTTAAAAGATTAACTACTTTATATAAATAAGGACTATCTGTTGACCAAAGACTTGCGTCAGGAACAATTAATTTGTTTTGAATCAGCTTTTCATTACCTTGTAAAAAGTAGGTAGTTCTAGATGAAGTTGTTTCTATTTTTCTTCCATCTCTTGTTGTGATGTAAGTTTCAACAACACAATCTTGTACTTTATTTGTTGCATTTAATACAGGTACTTTTATATATACTGTTGCATTTTTTTCTTGTGTAGTTGTATGAATAAAAACATCCTCGGTTATATGTAATGGATTGAACACATTCAACCATACATGTCTATAGATTCCTGCACCTTCATAAAACCATCCTTCATATTGAGTAGCATCTACTCTAATAACTAAAGTATTTTCTTTATGTACATTTATATAATCAGTAACATCATAATTAACGCCAACATAGCCACTTTGGTTAGTTCCTAAATAAAACCCATTCAGCCAAAAACTAGCATTTCTAAATACTCCATCAAATTGCAATTGAAATCGTTGATTGCTATCAATTTTATTTACTGTAAATTTTTTTCTGTACCAACCAATACTCGTTTCAGGAAATAATCCTCCCACAGGTTTATACCCATGCGATTGAACATCAAAATTATCAACGTTTACAAATGGTAACTCTACAGCCCAATCGTGTGGCACATTTAGTTTACGCCAACTGCTATCATTGTATTTAGGGTCTATACAAGTTAATGGTGCTGCACCCGATTTAGAAAAAATAGTGGCAATAGAATAATTAAAATCTTTTGCAGCATTGGCAGCATGGCCAAAACTAAACCTCCAATCTTCATCTAAGTTGATATGTTTTCTTGCATTCTCATTTTGTGCATTTACAATGCCAACACAGCTAATAAATAAAATATACAATATAGTTTTTATCATAGCAATAAAGTTAATTTTTTAGTTGAATGCAGATAAAGCACTGGTTGGTTTACCACTATTATCAAATGCACCTTTTGTATAGCCTTGCCAATTGCCATAACATTGTGGCTCCCAATAAATAACCCCTAAACCTTTGTTATTGGTTACTTGTTTTATTTTAGCCATTATATCTTTTAAAAAAGACAAGCAAGACATTGGTTCGTCCCAACTCATGCCTACTTCAACTATCATTATTTCTTTATTGTAACGAGCAACCATATCGTTCATATTAGCAAAACATTTATCGTTTAAAGTTGACCATGAGTACACTTCTGGGTATAAAGACATACCAATCACATCGTATTGAGCATTGTTTGTTTGCAAGCCACCTAATATCCACCTAAAAAGTGAGTTGTCTTGACCATTAGAAATATGTACCATTACTTTTATATTGTTATCTACTGCTTTTACAGCATTGTAACCTGCATTTATTAGCAATGCAAAGTTTTGCATATTGATACTTGCTTTTCCTTCGGGCCAAAGCATTCCATCGTTGGTTTCGTTACCAACTTGTACCCACTCTGGAGTTATGCCTGCTGCTTTTAAAGCATTGAGCATATTGAATGTATGATTATAAACAGATGTTTGTAATGCTGCAATAGTTTGACCAACCCAAGACAATGGTTTATTTTGTTGTCCTGGGTCGGCCCAAGAATCGCTATAATGAAAGTTGAGTAAAATACGGAAGCCCAAATTTTTTGCTCTTGTTGCTTTTGCTATAACATCGGCTGCATTGTTCCAATTATTGGATGGATTAACCCAAACTCTTAATCGAATGGTGTTCATGCCCAGCTCCTTCAACACTTGCATTCCATCTTTTTGAACACCTGCGGTTGTATAAAATTTTCTACCAGTAGCTTCCATTTCGGTAATCCAGCTTACATCGGCTCCTTTTACAAAATTGCTTGTTGGAGTTGGCGTTGGTTGAGGAGTTAAATTGGATTGTTTTTTACAACTAAATAATAAAATACTGGAGAAGAGAATGACACAAAAGTGTACCGATTTGCAATAATTTTTCATTTGGCAAAACTTTAATCAATAACAGTTTAACTATACTGTTCGAAGCTACAATTATTTGTTTAGTGAATAAACAAGTTTTTACCTATTCAAACTATTTATTGGTAACACGGAGTTCCTAGTTCCCTTTATAAAGTATTAAAATAATAAAAAGGGCTTGCTACAAAAGTAACAAGCCCTTATAAAGTTTATTAAATATTAAGTTTTAAAAAATCTTACTAGTCATTATTCTAAACTTTGCTTCTTTTTTGTAATATTCTTTTCGAGTAGTATTTTTTAGCATTACTACTATTAATTGTGAATACTAACATTCAAAAAAAAATTAAAATCGCTTATAACAAAGTATGTTTCAAAATTGCTATTTCTTTCTATTCTCTCTCAACTTCTTAGCTCCATAGCCAATGCCAGCTGTTAGTCCCTAAAGGGGGGACTAGATGTTAGTTTCCTTTCTTTTATCTCTTAATTTTTTAGCACCATAGCCTACACCTGCTGCTACTAAAAGACTTAAACCTCCATCTACTGGTACATCGTTTACATCATCATCAAACATCGGTTGGGCATGTGTTAAACTTGGGATGATTAAGGCTGCGATGAAGCAGAGCGTTACAATTGTTTTTATGTTGATTTTCATAATTTCTAGTTATTTAGTTGTGTCCCTTTCCCCTAAAGGGGAAGAAGAAAGTTTAGGAGTTCAATTTAA